>NZ_JAMQYE010000001.1:1300641-1950961 GCF_023721795.1 Zeimonas sediminis | reverse complement strand
GCCAGTGGATGGGCCTGCCGAACAACAGCATCCGCACGCTGGTCGCCTGCGGCGTGGCCGGCGCGATCGCCGCGTCGTTCAACACGCCGATCGCCGGCGTGGTGTTCGCGATGGAGGTCGTGATGCTCGAGTACACGCTGCTCGGCTTCGCGCCGGTGATCCTGGCGGCGGTCACCGCGACCTCGCTCAGCCGGCTCGTCTACGGCCCCGACCCGGCCTTCGCGGTGCCCGAGCTGCACCTGGTCTCGCTGCTCGAGCTTCCCTGGATCGTGCTGCTCGGCGTTGTCATCGGCTGCATGGCGGCGGCGTACGTGGCCGGCGTGCGTCGCGTCGACGAGCGCTTCCGCCACCTGCCGCTGGTGTTGAGGACCACGCTCGCCGGCGCCATCTGCGGGCTGTGCGCGCTGGTCGCGCCGGAGATCATGGGGCTCGGCTACGACACGGTTCAGCTCACGCTGATCGGCGGCATCGGCCTGGGGGCGCTGGTCGTCATCGCCGCGACCAAGCTGGTGGCCACGATCGCCTGCGGCGGGCTGGGCCTGCCCGGCGGGCTGATCGGCCCGATGATCGTGATGGGCGCCACCGCCGGCGGCGCGCTGGGCGTCGTCGGCCATGCGATCGTTCCCGACGCGAGCGCGTCGGCGGCCTTCTACGCCGCGCTCGGCATGGTGGCGATGATGGGCGCGAGCCTGCAGGCGCCGCTGGCCGCACTGATGGCGATCCTGGAGCTGACCGCGAACCCGAACACGATGCTGCCGGGCATGGTGGCGGTGATCACCGCCTTCCTTGTCGCGCGCGTGGTCTTCCGGCAGGACCCGATGTTCGTGTCGATCCTGCGTTCGCGCGGCATGGACTTCCGCTTCGATCCGGTGGCGCAGGCGCTCGAGCGCACCGGCGTCGGCGCGGTGATGAGCCGGCGCTTCGTCGCGGTGGAGCAGGGGGCGGACGAGGCGGCGCTGCAGCGGGCGCTCTCGGGCCGTCCCGACTGGCTGCTGGTGGTCAAGGGCGATGAGGTCGTCGGCGCGCTCAGGGCGGCGGACCTGCCCGCGCTCTCGGGTCAGGACGTCGACGAGGCAACGCCCTGGTCGCTGCCCGACGTGCTGCCCGCGTTCGCCACCGTCGACCTGAACGCCACCCTGCGCGAGGCGCGCGCCGCGCTGGAGAAGTCGCGCGCCGACGTCGTGCTCGTCTGCGGCGGCAGGCAGCCCCGCAGGAACCGGGTCTACGGGCTGCTCGGCCGCGCGACGATCGATCAGGGGGCAGGACAGGGATTCTGAGCCGGCTGCTGGCGGTCGCCGGCCTGCCCGGCTTCAGGGGGCAGGCCGAAGAATCGCCGGCCCAGCGGCGAGATCGGCTCCAGGGGCCTGCATGCGCCGCCGGTCAGGCGGCGGACTTCGTCGACCAGCCGCGTGCCGTGTCCCCGGCGCCGGTACATCGGGTTGACGAAGATGTACTCGATGTCGCCCGCGTCGTCGAAGCGGCAATAGCCGATCGTCGTGTTGGCATTCCGGATCAACACGATCCCGTCGGTCGCGTCGATCCCGATGCCGTCGTTGTCGCCCGCTTGCTGCATGCAGGCGATTCTCAGCGATCGTGGCCGCGTCCCTTGCCGTTGCCCCTCCCGGGGCCGTGGTCGTCGTCGCGGCCGCGGCCCCTGCCGCGCTCGTCGCCGCGGTATTCCACCTGACGGGCGCGGGCATGCTCGCGATAGCGCGGCGCGTACTCGCGCTCGTACCAGCCCCCGTCGACGAAGTACACCGGCTGGGCGCAGGCGCCGTACTTGTGGCAGTGCTTGCCCCAGTTCTTGGCATGACCGGGCGGCACGTGCAGGTACAGCGGGCGCCCCACGACCACCGGTGCCTGCTGGATGATCACCGGCTGCGGGTAGAGCAGCGGAGGCGGGCGGTGGAAGTCGCCGATGTCGATCCGGCCGTAGAAGCCGGGCTGGCCGATGCTGACCGACACGCCGACGTCGGCCGCCAGCGCGGGCAGCGCGCAGGCCGCCAGGCCTGCGGCGAGGAGGAAACGCTTCATGTCTTGGATCCTTCAGCGGTTCGGTAATCGACGGGGGCGGACGGCGCCCGCGCCGCACGGACGCCTGCGATCCGAACACGAGCGGGCGGGCCCTGCCGAGCGGCGCCCGACGCCCGGCGCCGAGCGCCCGACGGACAGGGCTCGATCCACGGACCGGCTCACACGTCCGCCGGGCTCACTCCCCCGCCACGAAGCTCCCGCTCTTGCCGCCGTGCTTCTCCATCAGCCGCACGTCGGTCATCGTCATGCCGCGGTCGGCGGCCTTGCACATGTCGTAGACGGTGAGCAGGCCGACCTGCACCGCGGTCAGCGCCTCCATCTCGACGCCGGTCTTGCCGTCGCACTCGACGGTGGCGGTGCAGTGGACCGCGCTGGCGGCTTCGTCGATCTCGAAGTCCACCGCGACCCGGGTGATCGGGATCGGGTGGCACAGCGGGATCAGGTCGGCGGTGCGCTTGGCGCCCTGGATCGCGGCGATCCGGGCGATGCCGATCACGTCGCCCTTCTTGGCGGTGCCGCTCCTGACCAGCGCCAGCGTCTCGGGCTTCATCAGTATGGTGCCGCGGGCCACGGCCACCCTGTGGGTGACCGCCTTGTCGGCGATGTCGACCATGTGCGCGTGGCCGGCCGCATCGAAATGGGTAAGTGTCTGTTTCATCGGTCGACTTCGTTCGGGAACTATCATATCAATGCGCTGCGCCACGGTCGGCGCGCTCCAGGGTTTCCTCTTTGGCAGTCGGCAGTCACCCCGTCATTTCCGCCCCGGCGGCCCGCCGCACGATGGCCGCGCTGGTCGCGGCCGCGCTCGCGCTCGCGCCTCCGCTCGGGCTCGCGCAGCCGGCGCCGTCGGCGGCCAACCTGCCGCGGCTCGGCGACGCCGCCGCCGACGAGCTGTCGCCGGCCATGGAGCGTCGCATCGGGGAACAGATCGTCCGCGACATGCACCGCGAGCGCGTGATCGCCGACGATCCCGAGATCACCGACTGGCTTAACGACTTCGCCGAGCGGCTGGCCTCGACGACGACGGCCGCCGGCCACAGCCTGGAGCTGTTCCTGGTGCGCGACGGCACGCTGAACGCCTTCGCGCTGCCCGGCGGCTTCATCGGCGTGCACAGCGGGCTGATCGTGGCCGCGCAGAGCGAGTCGGAGCTCGCGTCGGTGGTCGCGCACGAGATCGGCCACGTGACCCAGCGCCACATCGCGCGAATGCTCGCCCGCGACCGCCAGACCTCGGTGGTCATGCTCGCCTCGCTGGTGCTCGCCGCGCTGGCGGCGAGCTCGAACCCGCAGGCCGCGATGGGCGTGGCCTCGCTGGGCAGCACGATCGCGCGCCAGCAGATGCTCGGATTCTCGCGCGACGCCGAGCGCGAGGCCGACCGGATCGGCCTCGACATGCTGATCGAGGGAGGCTACGACGCCAACGGCATGGTCGGCTTCCTGGGCAGACTGCAGCAGGCAGGCCGGCTGTACGAGAACGGCGCGCCGGATTACCTGCGCACCCATCCGGTCACTTCCGAGCGGATGGCCGACATCCAGAACCGCCTGCGCGACACCCGCTACCGGCAGCGGCCCGACAGCACCGAGTTCCTGCTGGTGCAGGCCAGGCTGCGCGCGCTGGCCGACGGCAGCGTCGACGCGCTGGCCCGCGCGGCCGCCACCTTCGAGCGGCAGCTGCGCAATCGCACCGTGAACGAGGCGGCGGGCTGGTTCGGCCTGGCCACCGTGCGCAACGCGCAGCGCGACCCCGATGGCGCGCGCGCGGCGCTGGCCGAGGTGCGCAGCCGCATCGGGCCGCATCCCTTCGTCGAGCGGCTAGCCGCCCAGATCGAGCTCGACGCAGGCCTGCCGGGCAGGGCCCGCGCGATCGCCGAGGCCGCGCTCGCCCAGCAGCCGTCCAACCGGGCGCTGATCCGGGTCAGGGCGCAGGCGCTGCTCGCGGCCGGCCGCCACCGCGACGCGGCCGACGCGCTCGGCAAGGCGGTCGAGATCCATCGCGGCGACGCGACGCTGTGGCGGCTGCTGGCCGAGGCCTGGAGCGGCGCCGGCGATCCGGCGCGCGCGCACAGGGCGTCGGCCGAGCACTTCGCGCTGCTCGGCGGCCTGCCGGCCGCGATCGAGCAGCTCAGGCGCGCACGGCAGGCGGGCACGCTCGACTTCTACACCGGCTCGCAGGTCGATGCGCGCCTTCGCGAGCTGCAGCAGGAATACCTGCGCGAGCGGGAAGAGCGCGAGCGGCAGTAGCGGCGCGGGCCTGGGGCTCGCGCGCGGGTCCGCGGGCGGGCCTACGGACGCGGACGCGCCGCGAAGCCCAGCGCGCGCGGCGGATCTTCGGTCTCCCCGAGAGCGAGGCGCCGCTCGCCGAGCGCCAGCTCGAGCCCGCCTGCGCCCTCGTGAATCTCCAGCGCCCCGAGGTCCAGGTCGTGCACCACCCCCGGCCCGATGTCGGTGGCCAGCAGGATCTCCCCGGCCGGTCCGGTCCAGGCGGCATCCACGCGCGACACCGGCTCGCCGGTGTGCGCGACCAGCCGCGCGTCGCGGCCTTCGCCGAACACCCGGAAGACCAGTGGCGCGCAGTCGAGGTCGACGTACACGCGCTGCGGCCCGTTCTGCCAGTACCACCGGCCGCTCTCGTCGTGCGTGTAGTTGCGGTGGATGAAGTCGACGATCGGCGGACTGGTGATCGGGCTGCCGGCGCGATCGCGCGACTCGTCGAAGCCGGGCCGGCCGCGGTCGACCAGATGCCAGCCGCCGCGGCGGTCGAGCCGCAGCCAGCCGTGGACCGCCGGCACGTTCGGCCAACGGGCCATCGCCTTCAGGACCTGCTCATCCATCGAGGTGCTCCAGGATGCGCGCCGGCAGCCAGTCGAGCCGGCCGGGCGGCGCGCCGGTCACGAAGCCGACGTGCCCGCCCTCGGGCGAGTAGTCGAGCCTGACCTCGCGAGAGACATCCGTCGGCCCGGCAAGCGCCCGCGCGGGCAGGAAGGGGTCGTTCAGCGCGTGGACGATCGCGGTCGGCACCCGGATGCCGCCGAGCAGCGGCCTGCAGGACGAACGCCGCCAGTAGTCGCGCGCGCCGGCGAAGCCGTGCAGCGGCGCGGTCACCGCGTCGTCGAAGTCGAAGAAGTCGCGCGCCGCAATCACCCGCGCGCGGTCGAACAGGCCCGGATGGCGCTCCAGCTGCAGCAGGCTCTTGCGTTTCAGGGTCGCCAGGAAGTTGGCGGTGTACACGCGGTTGAAGCCTCGCGCCAGCGCCTGCGCGCCGGCCGCCAGGTCCTGCGGCGGCGACACGGCGACGGCCGAGCGGACGAATCCGGCCGACTCGCCGCGCTCGCCGAGCCACTTGAGCAGCGCGTTGCCGCCCAGCGAGATGCCCACCGCGTGCAGCGGCGCGCCCCGCGCGTGCAGCGCCGAGAAACGCCGCAGGACCCAGTCGATCTCGTCGGAGTCGCCCGAGTGGTAGGCGCGCGGCAGGCGGTTCGGCTCCCCGCTGCAGCCGCGAAAGTGCGCGACCGCGCCGCGCCAGCCCCGGCGGCGAGCGGCGGCCATCAGCGCGCGGGCGTAGTGACTGTCCGAATCGCCTTCGAGTCCGTGGAACAGGACGACCAGCGGCCGCGCGTCGTCGGCCCGGTCGTCGGCCAGCCAGTCGACGTCGATGAAGTCGCCGTCGGGCGTGTCCCAGCGCTCGCGCCGGTAGCGCACGCGCGGCCTGGGCGCGAGCTTTGCCGGCCAGATCGTCTGCAGATGGGCGCCGCGCAGCCAGCCAGGCGGCCGGTAGCCCTCGCTCCCCGGCATGCCTGCGGCGCCCGCGCCCGGTCCCGGACCCTGCGCCCGCGGGGCGCGCGCGGCCATCAGTGCAGCACGGCGCCGGCCGGCGCGGAGGGCTCGACCTCGGCGGCGGGCGAGCCGTGGTGCAGCACGATCCGCCAGCCGGCCGCGGTCTTCGCGTAGACGTTGGTGACCACGCACTCGACGACCTGGCTGCCCATCCGGCCGGTGATCGTGACCTGCTCGACCAGGTTGTGCACCGAGACGACGCCGCTGCTCTGCACGACCGCGTCGCGCGTGCGCACGGCCACGCCTCCGCCCGAGAAGATCGATTCCCACGAGGCGCGGATCGCGTCGAGTCCGGTCAGCCGTGCGCTGCCCGGATGGATGCAGACGACCTCGTCGTCGCTCGACCAGAGGCTCATCATCGCCGGCAGGTCGCCGCGTCGCATCGCGTCGTAGAAAGCCTCTTCGACCGATTCTGCGGTGTCGAACAAGGGGGTGCGGCGCATCGGGTCAGCCTTCCATTGCATCTTTGAGCGAGCGCATCGCCCGCGCGGGCTCGATCCGCTCGAGGCAGTCGAGATGCCCGAACGGGCATTCTCGTTCGAAGCAGGGGCTGCAGTCGAGATGCAGCCACTCGACCCGGGCGTGCCGGGACCGCGGCGGCGTGTGCCGAGGGTCCGAGGACCCGAACAGCGCGACCATCGGCCGGTCGAAGGCGGCCGCCACGTGCATCAGGCCGGAGTCGTTCGACGCCACGCCGGCTGCCTGCGAGAGCAGCGCCATCGCCTCGGCCAGCGTGGTCTCTCCGCACAGGTTGCGCACCGGCGTTCGAGCGAGCGCCGCGATCTCGTCGCCGACCGGCCGGTCCTTCGGGCCGCCGAGCACGACGACCGCCGCGGCCGGTTCGTCGGCCCGGATCAGCCCGGCCAGTGCCGCGTAGTGCCGGGCCGGCCAGCGCTTGGCCGGGCCGTATTCGGCGCCCGGGCAGAGCGCGTACAGCGGCGCGTCGATCGGAAGGCCCAGGCGCTCCCGGGCGGCGCGCGCGAGCGCCGGGTCGATCGCCAGGCGAGGGTCCGGCGCGGGGCCTTCGGGGGCCTGGCCGGGCGCCCAGGCCAGCGCGGCGTAGTGCTCGACCATCGGCGGCCGCTCCGGGGCGCCGCGCGCGCCGCTCGCCCGCGGGCCGCGCCCGCTGCCCGCCCCTGGGCCGCGCCCGCTGCCCGAGGCTTGGCCGCGCCGGCCCGGCCGGTCCTCGTGGACCCGGTTCAGCAGCAGGCTGCGCGCCTCGCCCCGATAGCCGATCCGTTCGGGGATTCCGGCGAACCAGGGCACCAGCGCCGACTTGGCCGAGTTGGGCAGCACGATCGCGCGGTCGTAGCCGCTCGCCCGCAGCGCGCGGCCCAGCCGCCAGCGGGCGGCCAGGTCGAGCTTTCCGTGGACGTTGGGCGATTCGACGACCGAGTCGACCTCGGGCATCGCGGCGAAGACCGGGGCGATGTGCGGCGGGCACAGCGCATGGATGCGCTGCTCGGGCTGCTGCCGCCGCAGTGTCGCCAGCAGCGGCTGGGCCATCACCGCGTCGCCGATCCAGTTCGGGGCGACGATCAGCGTGAGCATGACGGGGCCGCGAAGGCGGACGGGCAGGCCGCGGGCGCCGGGACTCCGGCGGCGGCCCGCCCGTTCAGTGATGGCCCTTGATCACCGTGCCCGGGCGCAGCCGGTACAGCGTGCCGCAGTACGGGCACTTGGCCTCGCCGGTGTGGACGATGTCGAGGAACACGCGCGGGTGCGACGACCAGACCGGCATCTTCGGGTTCGGGCAGTGGACCGGAAGGTCCTTGCCCTCGACCTCGACGACGGCGGGGCTTTCGGTGGCGGCGGACATCGCTGCGCCCTCCGTCAGACCGGCGACAGCCAGCCGGCGTACTTCGGGTTGCGCCCGGCCACGATGTCGAAGAAGGTGGACTGCAGCTTCTCGGTGACCGGGCCGCGACGGCCTTCGCCGATCGGGCGGTCGTCGAGCTCGCGGATCGGCGTGACCTCGGCGGCGGTGCCGGTGAAGAAGGCCTCGTCGGCGCAGTACATCTCGTCGCGGGTGATCCGCTTCTCGCGCACCTCGATGCCCTGGTCCTTCGCGATCTGGATCACCGAGTTGCGGGTGATGCCGTCGAGGCAGGAGGCCAGGTCGGGCGTGTACAGCACGCCGTCCTTCACGATGAAGACGTTCTCGCCGGCGCCCTCGGACACGTAGCCCTCGGTGTCGAGCAGCAGGGCCTCGTCGTAACCGTGGGCGGTGACCTCCTGGTTGGCCAGGATCGAGTTGATGTAGTAGCCGCTCGCCTTGGCGCGCACCAGCGACACGTTGACGTGGTGCCGGGTGAACGACGAGGTCTTGACGCGGATGCCCTTGGCCAGGCCTTCCTCGCCGAGGTAGGCGCCCCAGGCCCAGGCCGCGATCGCCACGTGGATCGTGTTGCCCCGCGGCGAAACGCCCAGCTTCTCCGAGCCGATCCAGGCGATCGGGCGGATGTAGCAGGACTCGAGCTTGTTGGCCTTCACCACGTCCTTCTGCGCCTGCACGATCTCGTCGAACGAGAAGGGCAGCTTCATCTGGAAGATCTTGGCCGAGTTGAACAGCCGGCGCGTGTGCTCGGCCAGCCGGAAGACCGCGGTGCTGCCGGCGTCGGTCTTGTAGGCGCGCACGCCCTCGAAGACTCCCATCCCGTAGTGCAGCGAGTGGGTCAGCACGTGAAGCTTGGCGTCGCGCCAATCGACCATCTTGCCGTCGTACCAGATCAGACCGTCGCGGTCGGCCATCGACATGGAAGTCTCTCCAGAGGGAACTTTCGGATTACGTGGGCGCCGGCCCGATCCGCCGGCTTCCGGAATTTTCAAGCAACTGATTATTTTAGCCCCTGATCGGCGCAGGGCTAAACTTGCCGGATGTTCGCCAATCTCAGATTCCAGGTCGGCCTGCTTGCCCTGATGCAGGCGCTGCTGTTCACCAACAACGTGACGCTGGTCGCGGTCAACGGCCTGGCCGGGCTCAGCCTCGCCGACAACAAGCTGCTGGCCACGCTGCCGGTCACCGGTTACGTGCTGGGCGGCGCCTTCTGGGCGATGCCGGCGGCCGCGTTCATGCGCCGCTTCGGCCGCCGCGCCGGCTACACCCTGGGCTCGATGGTCGCGATCGGCGGCGCCGCGCTGGGCTGGTTCGCGCTGACCGTGGGCAGCCTGTGGCTGCTCTGCCTGGCCACCTTCGTGTGCGGGCTGTACAACGCCTTCGGCGCAAGCCTGCGCTTCGCCGCCGCCGACGTCGCCGACGCCTACCGGCCCGACTTCAAGGCGCGGGCGATCTCGCTGGTCATCACCGGCGGCATCGCCGGCGGAATCATCGGCCCCACGCTGTCGACCTGGTCGCGCGGCTGGCTGCCCGCCCAGTTCGCGGGCACCTACCTCACGCTGGTCGGCTTCGCGATCCTGTCGATGCTGCTGGCCCAGTTGCTCAGGCTGCCGGTCTCGAAGCAGGCGGCAGCCGCCGGCGCCGAGGCGGCGCGGCCGCTGGCCGAGATCCTTCGCCAGCCGGCCTGCTGGGTCGCGATCGTCTGCGCGGCGCTCGGCTACGGCGTGATGAACCTGCTGATGGTCGCCACGCCGCTGGCCATGGAGGTCTGCAGCCTGCCCTACGAGGCGGCCGCCTTCGTGATCTCGTGGCACGTGGTCGGCATGTTCGCGCCGGGCCTGTTCACCGGCGCGCTGATCGCGCGCTTCGGTACGCTGCAGATCGTGGTGACCGGTTGCCTGCTGATGCTGGCCTGCGTGGGGATCGCGTTGTCGGGCGTCGAGCTGATGCACTTCACCTCGGCGCTGATCCTGCTCGGCATCGGCTGGAACTTCATGTACACCGGCGGCACCGCGCTGCTCACGTCGGCCTACCGTCCCTCCGAGAAGAACCGGGTCCAGGGCTTCATGGATCTCTGCGTGTTCGGCGTGATGGTCACGTCGTCGGCCAGCTCCGGGGCCTTGCTCTTCGTGAACGGCTGGTCGATCCTGAACCTGCTTTCCTTGCCTGCGGTCCTGTTCGTGCTGGCCGCCGTGCTGTGGCTCGGAACGCGCGAGGGCTGGAGGCTGGGCCGCACCCTGCCCAAGGCCGTGGCGGCGTGAGCCGCCGGCAACGGCGGGCGCCTGCGCCCGGCGTGGCGCGGATCAGGCGGCAGCACCGGCGGCAGGCCCTGCGCGCGATCCTGCCCTCGGCCTTCGGCACCGGCAGCTGGGGGCTGATCGCGGGCATCGCGATGGTCCAGTCCGGGCTCACACTGCCGCAGGCGATCGGGATGTCGCTGCTCGTCTACTCGGGCACCACCCAGCTCGCGGCGCTGCCGCTGATGGCGGCCGGCGCCTCGCAGGCGATGATCGCGCTGACCGCGATCCTCACCGGCCTGCGCTTCATCGTCTACAGCGCCTCGGTGTCGCGCGACATCGGCCGGTTGCCCTTGCCGAAGCGGCTGATGTGGGGCTACCTGATGAGCGACTCCGGCATGGCCGTCTACCAGATGCGGCGGGCGCGGGAGACGCCGCCGCAGCGGATCTTCCTGTACATGAGCTACAACGCGCCGGTGTGGGTCGCCTGGCACCTCGGCTCGCTGGCGGGCATCGGCCTGGCGGCCGCCCTGCCGGCCGATCCGCGCTACGCCTGGCTGGGGATCCTGGCGGTTCTGGTGATCACGGTGCCGATGGTCGCGTCGCGCGCGGCAATCGGCGCGGCCGCCGCGAGCGCCTTCGTGGCGATCGTCGGCTGGCACTGGCCGTGGCGGCTCGGCATGTTCCTCGCGATCCTGGCCGGCGTCGCGGCGGCGCTGGCGATCGAGCGCTTCGTCGGCCGGCCCGACCCCGGGGTGCAGCCGCGATGAGCCGCGCCGACGACCGCGGGGGCGCGGCATGAGCGCGCCGATCTCGCTTCCGGCCTTCGAGATCTGGACCACGATCCTGATGCTCGCGCTGGTCATCGTCGGCCTGCGCAACGCCTTCCTGGTGCTGCCGCGCGACTGGCTGCCGCGCGGCACGCTGGAGCGCGCGCTGCGCTACGCGCCGCTGGCCGCGCTGGTCGCGCTGCTGGCACCCGAGCTGGCCCAGCCGATCCTGCGTGCCCCCGGTTTCTCGTGGGCGGGCTTCGTCGATCCGCGCGTGCTGTCGGCAGTCGTGGTGATCGTCGTCAGCCGCGTCACCCGCAACGCGCTGGCCGCGCTGGCCGCCGGGGTCGCGGCCTTCTTCGCGCTCGGCTGAGCGAACGCCCCGGGCCTGCCTCGCGGCCCGGCCGGCTCAAGCCGGCCGCTGGTCGGCGCCCAGCACGGTCTGCCACAGGCGCGTGACCGCCTCGCGTTCGTCCTTCGCCTCTTCGGGCGGGATCCGCGCGTACTCGGCGTCGTCGAGTCGCAGCTTGTGCTGCAGCCGCCGATATCGGCGGTAGGCGTCGGCCACCTTGCCGGCGAGAGCGGGTTCGATCAGGCCGGCGTCGGCCGCCATGCCCAGCAGCGCGATGTTGCCGCGGTTGGCCTGCAGCTCGGGGTGGTCGGCCGAATGGGCCAGCACCAGGAACTGCACGATGAACTCGATGTCGACCATGCCGCCGCGGTCGTGCTTGATGTCGAACAGCTCGCTGCGGTTCGGATGCCCGTCGTGCATCTTGCGGCGCATCGCGACGACTTCCTCTCCGAGCCTGGCGAGGTCGCGCCGCCGCGCCAGCACTTCGCGACGGATCGCCTCGAAGCGCTCGCCGATCGCGCGGTCGCCGGCGCAGAACCGCGCCCGGGTCAGCGCCTGGTGCTCCCAGGGCCAGGCCGACTCGCGCTGATAGGCCTCGAAGGCCGACAGCGTCGAGACCAGCAGCCCGGCGGCGCCGTTGGGCCTCAGCCGCAGGTCGATCTCGAACAGCAGGCCGGCGGCGGTGCGGGTCGACAGCCAGCCGGCGAGCCGCTGGGCCAGCACCGCGTAGGCCTCGGGTGCCCGCTCGTCGTCGTCGTCGAACAGGAACACCAGGTCGAGGTCCGACGCGTAGCCGAGCTCCTTGCCGCCCAGCCGGCCGTAGGCGATCGCGGCGAAGCGGGGGGTGTCCCGGAAGCGGTGCCGAAGCTGCGACCAGACGATGCGGATCGCCAGGTCGAGCACCCGGTCGGCCAGGTCGCTCAGGTGATCGGAAACCGTCTCGACGGTGAGCCGCCCCTCGAGGTCCTGGACCATCAGCCGGAACACCTGCGCGTGGTGGGCCTCGCGGACGATGTCCATCTGCCGCTCGACGTCGGGCTGGCCGTCGATCAGGGCCGCGTCGACCCGGCGGGCCAGCTCGGCCGCCCACTCGTCGTAGTCGGTCGGCTCGAGCAGCTCGCCGTCGAGCAACTCGTCGAGGACCACCGGATGCCGCATCAGGTATTCGGCCGGCCACTTCGACCAGTCGAGGATGCGCAGCACGCGCTGGAACGCCTCGGGGAACTGCGCGAGCAAGGCCACGTAGGCTGGGCGCCGGCACACGGTCTCGAGCAGGTCGACCAGCCTGACCAGGCCGGCACTGCCGGTCCGCAGCCGCACCGCGTCGGCGAGCAGCCGTTCGATCGCCTCGCGGGTCGTGGCCTTGGCGGCCGCGTAGCGCGGGCCGGCACGCAGGCCCTCGAAGCGGCGGG
The DNA here is from genome assembly GCF_023721795.1 of Zeimonas sediminis. NCBI lineage: Bacteria > Pseudomonadati > Pseudomonadota > Betaproteobacteria > Burkholderiales > Burkholderiaceae > Zeimonas > Zeimonas sediminis. The sequence goes on along the minus strand of NZ_JAMQYE010000001.1, from coordinate 1,938,485 downwards.
CCACCTCCGGATCCAGCTCGCCGGTCGCGCCGGCCGCCGGCGCGGATTCCTTGGCGGGGGCAGTGGTCGGCGTGAGCAGGCGATCGAAGATCGCCTCGACCGCATCGGTCGCCTCGGCGATCGCCGCGTCGAAGTCGGCGGGCGCCAGGCGCAGCATCGCGGCGACCTCGGCGCGCACCGCCGGGTCGTTGGGCAGGCGGTGGGTCTGCGCGTCCTCGCGGTACTGGATCGCGTGCTCGGTGCGCCTGAGCAGCCGGTAGGCGCGGTCGAGCCGCGCGGCGTCGTCGGCCGGCAGCAGGCCCCGCTCGGCCAGCGCGGCAAGCGTGACCAGCGTTCGCCGGTCGCGCAGCCCGGGGTCGCGTCCGCCGCGCACCACCTGGAACAGCTGGGCGGTGAACTCGATCTCGCGGATGCCGCCGCGCCCGAGCTTGACGTCGATCGCCTCGGGGTCGCGGGCGCCGCGCTTCGCGACTTCCTGGCGGATCAGGCGGTGCAGGTCGCGCAGCGCGGCGAAGGCCTCGTAGTCCATGTAGCGCCGGAACACGAAGGGCTCGACGATCCTCTGCAGCGACAGCTCGTCGGCGCGGCGCGCCTCGGCGCCCGCCGCGCCGGAGTCGGCGATGACCCGGCCCTTGAGCCAGGCGAAGCGCTCCCACTCGCGTCCCTGCGCGTAGAAGTAGGTCTCGAGCATGCCGAGCGGCACGACCAGCGGTCCCGAGTCGCCGTTCGGCCGAAGGCGGGTGTCGACGCGAAAGACGAAGCCGTCGGCGGTGATCTCGGACAGCACCGAGATCGTGCGCCGCGCGAGCCGGTGCATCCAGTCGCTCGAGGGGATCCGGCCCACGCCGTCGACGCCCTCGGTCTCGCCCTCGTCGCGAAAGACGAAGACCAGGTCGAGGTCGGACGACACGTTGAGCTCGTCGCCGCCGGCCTTGCCCATGCCGACGGCCAGCAGGTCCTGCGGGCGGCCCTCGCGGTCGAGCGGCCGGCCGTGCCGCTCGGCCAGCGTGGCGGCGGCGTCGCGCATCGCGCGGCCGGTGGCCTGCCCGGCGAAGCTGGTCATCGCCCGGCAGACTTCGTCGAGGCTGGCGGCGCCGCGGACGTCGCGCTCGATCAGCGCGAGCATCAGCCACTGCCGCGCCCGCCGCAGGCCGGTCTCGATCGACACCCCGCCGTCGGCGAGCTCCTCGTCCTGGAGCCGCTCGATCGCCGCCGCGTCGACCGGGGCGCCGACGAGCGCCTCGAGCCGGTCGCCTGTCGCCTGTTCGCCCAGCCTGGCGCCGAGGGCGACCAGCGAGCGCCTGAAGAATCCGGAAAGCCGTTCCGCTTCGAACCGCATGATCGACCGCAATCTCCATTCGTCGGCCGTGCCACGGGGCGGGCAGGCGCCGGTTATGCTAACGAGAGGGGCTTGCCCCTCGCCACGAGCCATTGTCGCAAAACCGGACGCCGTCGCTTTCGCCCCCTTCCACGTGAGTGCCTTCGATCCGCCCGCCCGCCACCCGGCCGGCACTCGCGTGCTCCGCGCGCTGGCCTGGCTCCTGGTCGTCGGCTATTTCGTCGCCGGCCTCGGCTACCTCGGTTTGCGCTACCTGCTGTGGCCGAACACCGGCCTGTGGGTGCCGTACGTCGAGCGCGTGCTGGTCGAGTCGGTCGGGAGGCCCTTGCGGATCGGGCCGGTGCGCGCCGGGTTCGAAGGCCTGAGGCCGTCGCTCGAGGTAGAGGGCGTCGAGGTGCTCGCTGCCGACGGAACGCCGGGCTTCTCGGTCGACCGCATCCGGGCCACGCTGTCGCTCTCCAGCCTCGCCACCGGCCAGTTGCGCTTCGCGCGGCTGGACATCGACGCCCCCTCGCTGCGCATCGAACGGCACGCCGCCGACCGCCTGAGCATCGGCGGCGTTGAGGTGGACCTCGGCGGCGGCGCCGGCGCGAAGGACGCGGGCGCCGCCGACTGGCTCTTCGCGCAGCGCCGCATCGTGCTGCGCGGCATCGACCTCGAGTTGATCGACCGGGTCGCGGATCGCACCCTGCGGCTGCAGGGCGCGGACCTCGCGCTGGGGGCCGTCGGAAGACGGCACCGGCTGTCGATCAAGGTGGCGCAGGCTCCGGGGATCGGCGCGGGCGTCGACGCTGCGATCGAGATCCGCCGCCCGGCCTTCTCGCAGCTCCGGGACTGGCGAAGCTGGGGCGGCGAGCTTCACCTGTCGGTGGCGCAGGCCGAGCTTCCCGTGCTGGCGAGATTCGCGCGGGAGTCGCACGCGGCGCTGCTCGGCGAGGACTCGCCGTCGGGTCCGTCGTTCTCCCGGGGCCGGGCGGCCGCACAGCTGTGGGCGCGCTTCGAAGGCGGCGCGCCGGTCGACGCACTGGTCAGGCTCGCCGCCGTCGACGCCGAGCTCGAGCTGGACGACGGCCCGCTCGCGCTCGCCAGCGTAAACGCCGACGCGGAGCTGCGCCGCGGCGGCGACGGCGAATCGACGCTGCGCCTGCGGCGGCTGTCGGTCGATGGCGGCGAGGGCCTGCGCCTGGAAACGGTGCCCGGCGAGATGCAGGCGCTGCGCTTCGACCGCGACGGTCGGCTGCTCGGCGGCGAGCTGGTGCTCGGGCGCTTCGACGCGGGCCGCCTGCTCGGGCTGGCCGGGCGGTTGCCCTGGCCCGAGGCCGCGCGCGCGCGGCTCGCGGCGGTGCGGCTCGACGGAAACGTGGAACGACTCGCGATCGGCTGGGAAGCGGACCCGGCCGATCCGGCCGCGACGCCGGCCTTGCGCTACCGGGCCGATGCGCGTCTCGACGGCCTGTCCTTCGGGCTCGACGCCCCGCCCCCGGCGCGCGGCGAGCTCGGCTTGCCTTCTTTCCGGAACCTTTCCGGGACCGTCTCGCTGAACGAGGCGGGCGGAACGCTCGCGGTGGCCGGCCGCAAGGCGGTGCTGCGCTTCCCGGGAATGTTCGCCGACCCGGCCGTACCGCTCGAGGCGCTCGACGCGCGGGTGTCGTGGCGCCGCTTGCCTGCCGACGCGCAGGCGCCTGCCCGCGTCGAGGTCGACGTCGAGCGGGTCCGCTTCGCCGCCGCCGATGCCGCCGGCGAGGTCTCGGGTCGGTACACCAGCGGCGGCAAGGGGCCCGGCATCGTCGACCTGAGCGGAACGCTGAGCCGGGCCGACGCGACCCGGGTCGCACGCTACCTGCCGCTCAAGATCCCCGAGGGCGTGCGCGGCTGGGTGGCGCGCGCGATCCGGGCGGGGCGCTCCGACGACGTGAAGTTCGTGCTGCGCGGCGACCTCGCCGATTTCCCGTATCGCGAGCCCGGCACCGGCCTGTTCCGGGTCGAGGCCGCGCTGCGCGATGCAACGCTCGCCTACGCGCCGGGCTGGCCGGCGATCGAGAAGATCGGCGGGCGCCTGGTATTCGAGGGCGCTGGCATGGACATCGACGCGCAGTCGGGGCGGCTGTGGGGCGTGGCGCTCGGCCGCACCCGCGCGACGATCGCCGACTTTCGCGAGGAGCTGCTGCGGATCGAGGGCGGCGGCGAGGGGCCGGCGCAGGACATGATGCGCTTCATCGACGAGAGCCCGCTGCGCAACCGCATCGACGACTTCACCCGCGGCATCGCGGTGTCCGGCGCCGCGAAGCTCGCGCTGAAGCTCGACATTCCGCTCGACGACGTCGACGCGACCCGGGTCGCCGGCGCGGTGCGGTTCGAAGGCAACGACGTCGTCGTCGACCCGGCGGTGCCACCGTTCTCCCGGGTCGCCGGCACGCTGGAGTTCAGCGAGCGGGCGCTTGCGCTGCGCGGCATGTCCGGCGGCTTCCTGGGCGGCACGGTCCGGGTCGACGGCGAGACGCCGGAGGCAGGCCGCTTCGCGCTCAGGGCGAGCGGCAGCGCGAGCGCCGGCGGCATCCGCCTGCTGGCCGACAATGCGCTGACGCGTGCCCTCGACGGCGCCACGACCTGGCGCGGCACGCTCGACGTGCGCGGGCAGAGCGTGGCGATGAGCCTCGAGTCCGACCTCTCCGGCTTGTCGAGCAGCCTGCCGGCGCCCTTCGCCAAGCAGGCCGGCGAGCGCTGGCCGCTGCGCATCGAGACCGTGCCGGCCGCGGCGCCCCGCGGCGATCCGGGCGCTCGCCGCGACACGCTGACCATCGCCATGCGCGACGACGTCCGGCTGGTGTTCGAGCGAGAGCGCGACTCCGGGGCGCGGGCGATGCGGGTCAGGCGGGGCGTGTTCGCGCTGGCGGCCGAGCCGCTGATGCCGGCCGCGGGCTTCGCGGCCCGGCTGGTCGCGCCCCGGGTCGACATCGATGCGTGGGCGGCGGTGCTCGGCCCGGCGCTCGAGGCCGAGTCCGGCGACGCGGGGCAGGCGTTCTCGCTGCTGCCGAGCGAGGTCTCGCTGGTCGCCCGCGAGCTGCGGCTGGCGGGCAAGGACCTGAACGAGGTCGTGGTCGGCGCGACCCGCAGTGGCGGCTTCTGGCGCGCCAACGTGCACTCGCGCGAGGTCGACGGCTTCTTCAGCTGGCTGGCCGCGTTGCCCGGGCAGCCGATCGGCACGCTGACCGCCCGGTTCCGCAAGCTCGAGATCCCGCGCGGCAGCGGCGACGAGGTCGCGTCGCTGCTCGACCGGGCGCCGAAGCAGATGCCGGCGCTGGACGTCGCGGCCGACGACTTCGTGCTGAACGACCGCCGGCTCGGCCGTCTCGCGCTCAGGGCGGTGAATGCGGGGGCCGAGGCGGCGCCGGTGTGGCGGCTCGAGTCGCTGAGCGTCGAGAACGCGGGCGCGACGCTGCGGGCCAGCGGCGACTGGCGCGCGCCGCGCGGCGAGCAGCGCCGCAGCATGTCGCTCGACTTCGACCTCGCGATCCGCGATGCCGGCAAACTGCTCGAGATCTACGGCTTTCCCGGCACGATGAAGGCCGGAGCGGGCAGCCTGACCGGGCGCATCGCCTGGGCCGGCTCGCCCTTCTCGATCGACTATCCGTCGCTGGGTGGCGACCTTGCGCTGAAGCTCGGCAAGGGAGACTTCCTGAAGACCGACCCGGGCATCGCGAAGCTGATCGGCGTGCTGAACCTGCAGTCGCTCAGGCGCAGGCTGGCCTTCGATTTCCGCGACCTGTTCGCCGAGGGGTTCGCGTTCGACGAGATCTCCGCCAGCGCGAAGGTCTCGAAAGGCATCCTGCGCACCGACGACTTCTCGATGCGGGGCGTCACCGCGCAGGTCCGGATCGCCGGCGAAGCGAATCTCGCCGCCGAGAAGCAGAACCTGGTGGTCGAGGTGCGCCCGGAGCTGAACGCCGGCCTCGCGTCGCTCGCCTACGCGGCGCTGGCCAACCCGGCGATCGGGCTCGGCACCTTCCTCGCGCAGCTGTTGCTGCGCGAGCCGCTGAAGGACATCTTTGCCTGGGAGTACGAGGTTTCCGGCTCCTGGGACGATCCGGTGGTCAGCACGAAGTCCCGGCCCACGATCGAAACCCCGCCGCCCGGCGGTTGAGTTCGGGAGGGCGTCGCGCCCGGAGGCGCGCCGGCCCGCCCGCACCCGGACAGAGGAACACAGCGATGACGACAGTACAGCGAAACCACGGGACGGCCGCGTTGCGGGTGGCCGCGGTGCAGACGGTCACGGCAGCCAGCGTCGACGCGAGCCTGGCGGCCGTCGCGCCGCTGATCGCCGAGGCGGCGGGCGCCGGCGCGCGGCTGGTCGCGCTGCCCGAGTACTTCGCGATGCTGGGCCGCAGCGACCGCGACAAGCTCGCGATCCGCGAACCCGACGGCGACGGCCCGCTGCAGGCCTTCCTGTCGGAGCAGGCGCGCAGGCACCGGATATGGCTGGTCGGCGGCACGGTGCCGCTGGCCTCGCCGAAGCCCGGCAAGGTCTTCAACGCGTCGCTGGTCTACGGGCCCGACGGCTCGCGGGTGGCCCGCTACGACAAGATCCACCTGTTCGGCCTGAAGCACGGCGAGGAGCGCTTCGACGAGGCGGCCACGATCGAGGCGGGCCGCACGCCGGCGGTCGTCGACGTCGACGAGGGCGGCGCACGCTGGCGCGTGGGCCTCAGCGTCTGCTACGACCTGCGCTTTCCGGAACTGTACCGGGCGCTCGCCCCGGTCGACCTGCTGCTGGTGCCGTCGGCGTTCACCTTCACCACCGGCAGCGCGCACTGGGAAACGCTGCTGCGCGCCCGCGCGATCGAGAACCAGTGCTACGTGCTCGCGCCCGCGCAGGGCGGAACGCACGAGAACGGGCGCCGGACCTGGGGACACACGATGCTGGTCGACCCCTGGGGCGAGGTGCTGCAGGTGCTGCCCGAGGGCGAGGGCATCGTCGTCGGCGACATCGCCCGCGAGCGGATCGAGCGGGTGCGCGCGACGCTGCCGGCCCTGTCGCACCGCGTGCTCTGAAGCCTCGGCGCGCTCGCCGGCCGGCTCGGGTAGGATGAACCCCATGAAACCGATCGACACCTCCATCGAACACTTGGCGGTGGCCCGCCGCCTCCTCCTCGAGCCCGCGGGGCTCGACGAAAGCCACCTGTCGGCCGCGCTGGCCGAGATCTTCCGCCACCGCGTCGACTACGCCGACCTGTACTTCCAGTTCACCCGCAGCGAGGGCTGGAGCCTCGAGGAAGGCATCGTCAAGTCGGGCAGCTACTCGATCGACCGCGGCGTCGGCGTGCGGGCCGTGGCGGGCGACAAGACCGCATTCGCCTACTCCGACGAGATCGGCGAGCAGGCGCTGCTGTCGGCGGCTCGCGCCACCCGCACGATCGCGCGCAACGGCGCGGGCAGGGTCAAGGTGGCCACCGGCATGAACCCGTACCGCGGCCGCTTCCTTTACCCGGCCGACGACCCGATCGCCCGCCACGAGGCGGCGGCCAAGGTCGAGATGCTGGGCCGCGTCGAGACGCTGGCCCGCTCGCGCGATCCGCGCATCACGCAGGTGATGGCCGGGCTGGCTGCCGAGTACGACGTGGTGCTCGTCGCGCGCTCCGACGGCCTGATCGCCGCCGACGTGCGGCCGCTGGTGCGACTGTCGGTCACCGTGATCGCCGAGCAGGCCGGCCGGCGCGAGCAGGGCCACGGCGGCGGCGGCGGTCGCTTCGACCTCTCCTACTTCGACGACGCGGTCATCACCCGCTACGTCGACGACGCGGTCCACGCCGCGCTGACCAACCTCGAGTCGCGGCCCGCCCCGGCCGGCACGATGACCGTCGTGCTCGGGCCCGGCTGGCCCGGGATTCTCCTGCACGAAGCGGTGGGCCACGGGCTCGAGGGCGACTTCAACCGCAAGGGCTCGTCGGTGTTCTCGGGGCGCATCGGAGAGCGGGTCGCGGCGAAGGGCGTCACCGTGGTCGACGACGGAACGATCCCCGACCGGCGCGGCTCGCTGAACATCGACGACGAGGGCAACCCCACCCAGCGCAACGTGCTGATCGAGGACGGCATCCTGCGCGGCTACATGCAGGACTCGCTGAACGCCCGGCTGATGAAGGTGCCGGCCACCGGCAACGGGCGGCGCGAGTCCTTCGCGCACCTGCCGATGCCGCGCATGACCAATACGCTGATGCTGAACGGCGACCGCGATCCGGCCGAGATCCTCGCGTCGATCGACCGGGGGCTCTATGCGGTCAACTTCGGCGGCGGCCAGGTCGACATCACGAACGGCAAGTTCGTGTTCTCCGCCTCCGAAGCCTGGTGGGTCGAGAAGGGCAAGCTCCAGTACCCGGTCAAGGGTGCCACGATCATCGGCAACGGCCCCGACGCGCTGACCCGCGTCACCATGATCGGCAATGACATGAGCATGGATCCGGGCGTCGGAGTCTGCGGGAAAGACGGCCAGAGCGTGCCGGTCGGCGTCGGCCAGCCCACGCTGCGGATCGAGGGCCTCACCGTTGGCGGGACCGCCTGACAGCGCGCGGCAGCCCGAGCCCGCCGCAGGGCCGGCGGCGCCCGGGGCTGCAGCGTCCGCCCCGGCAGGCGAGGCGCCGGCCGATGCGCCGGCCATTGCACGCCCGCCGGCGCCGCGATCCTGGCTTCGCAGCCGCTGGTTCCGGGCGCTCGCGGTGGCCGTCGCGCTCGTCGCGCTGTGGGGGCTGCTGCTGCGCTTCGTCGCGCCCGGGCTGTTGCGTGACGCGATCGGGACCCAGCTCGCCGAGCTGACCGGCCGGCCGGCGAGCGTCGAGCGGATCGAGATCGAGCCCTATGCGCTGGTCTTCAGGCTGCACGGCCTGAAGGTCGGCGAGCAGAGCGACGGCAGCGCGGGCGCGCCGGCCCGCAGCCACGCGCGGCTCGCGCTGCTCGAGGCCGACCTGTCGTGGCGCTCGCTGCGGCACCTGGCGCCGGTGCTCGAGCGGCTCGTGCTGGTGGAGCCGGCCGTGTTCGTCGCGCGCGACGCCGACGGCGTCTACGACGGCACCGACATCGTCGAGCGGCTGGCCGCGCCCGGGCCGGAAGCGCCGCCGGAGACGGGGCCCGCCCGCTTCTCGGTGGCCAACATCGAGTTGCGCGACGGCAGCGCGGGCCTGGACGATCGCAAGCTCGACGTCAGGCACGAGGCGACGGCGATCGGGCTGCGAATTCCCTTCGTGTCGAGCCTGCCGGTCGACCAGGAGATCCGGGTCGAGCCCGGCCTCGAGCTCACGCTCGACGGGGCGCCGATCCAGGCGAACGGCCAGCTGCTGCCCTTCGCCGACACGCGCACCGGCGAGCTCGCCGTCAAGCTCGAGTCCTTCGACCTGACCCGCTGGCTGCCGCACCTGCCCGAGTTGCCGGTCAAGCTGGTCTCGGCCGCGCTGGCGAGCGAGCTCACCGTGGCCTTCGCCGCGCCCGAGGGCGAGCCGGCCCAGGTGACCGTGCGGGGCAAGGCGGGGCTCGGCGGCGTGGAGTTGCGCCAGCCCGACGATCGCGCGCTGCTGAAGCTGCCCGCGCTCGAGCTCGCGGATGTCGAGTTCGACCTGCTGGGCTCGCGGCTCTCGGTCGGCAGGCTGGCGATCGGCCGGCCCGAGATCGCGATCGAGCGGCGCGCCGGCGAGGCGAGATTCCTCGAGCCGGTGATGCGCGCGCTGGAGACACGGCCGGTCTCTGGCGCGGGCGCCCCGCCTGCCGCGCAGGCCGACTCTCCGGCGGGTAGGCTGTCCTGGTTCATCGGAACGATCGCGGTCGACGAAGGGCGGCTTCTGTTCGACGACCGGGCCTTCTCGCCGAAGCCCCTGCGCTTCGAGTTGAGCGCGTTGCAGTTCGAGGCCAGCGGCCTCGGCCAGCCGCAGGCGCAGCCGGCGGCGCTGAAGCTCTCGGCCCGCGGCGGCAACGGCGAGATGCTGGCCGGCAGCGCGCAGCTCGCGCTTGCGCCGCTCGCGGTCGACGGCGAGGCGTCGCTCGCCGAGGTGCCAGCGGTCCCGTGGGCCTGGCTGGTCGGCCCGTCGCTCGCGCTCGACGTGCGGGCAGGCGAGCTCGCCGCGTCGACCCGCTTCCAGGTTCGCGCCGCCGATGGCTCGGGCGGCCAGGCGGTCGGCTGGAAGCTCACCGACGGCAAGCTGGGCGTGCGCTCGCTCGCGCTCGCCGACGGCAAGCGGGAAGTCGTGCGCGCGGGGGGCTTCTCGGTCGAGCGGGTCGCGGTCGATCCGGCCTCGCGCAGCGTTTCGGTCGGCTCGGTCGCGCTCGGCGATGCCCGGATCGCGCTTCGGCGCGACGCGACGGCTGCGTTCGATGCCGCCGGTTGGTGGCGGGCAGCCGGCGCGCCGGGCGAAGGCGCGGGCAAGGGCGGCTCCAGTGACCCGGGCGGCTCCGGCTCGCAAGGCGGCGCGACGCCGACGGGCGACGACGAGGCTTGGCGGGTCGCGGTCGATCGGGTCGAGATCGACGGCTCCGAGGTCGTGCTCGAGTACGCGGCGGTGCGGGGCGAGCGCTTCCCTCCGCTGCGCGTCGGCGCGATCGCGGTCGAGGCTCGCGACTTCGCGACCGACTCGAAGCGGCCTGTGCAGTTGACGGCTTCCGCCACGGTCGGGCAGGGCGGCAGGCTGTCGGCGCGCGGTACCGTCATGCCGGCCACCGGCGCCGTCTCGCTGACCCTGGCGGCGCGGTCGCTGCCACTGCCTGCGGCCCAGCCCTGGCTGCCTCCCCAGGTCAACGCGTCGCTCGCCTCCGGCGCGCTGTCCGCCGACGGCCGGCTCCGGTTGTCCGTCGCTGCCGGTCGCGAGCCGCGCGGCGACTGGCAAGGCGCGCTGGCGGTGACGGACCTGAACGCGCGCCTGAAACGGGAAGCCGCGGCGGCGATCCCGGCCGCCATGGTCCGCGAGGGCGCGGATCCGGCCGACCTGCTGAGCTGGAAATCGCTGCGGCTATCGGCCACGCGGGTCACGTTCTCGCCGCTGTTCGTGGATCTCGGCGACATAGAGCTCGCCGGCCTTCGATCGCGCCTGGTCATCCAGCCCAACGGGCGCTTCAACCTGCAGGAGGTGATCGAGGGCCCGAACGCCGGGGGCGCGAACGGCAAGCCTGCCCCGGCGGGTGGCGCAGCCTCGGCGGCGGCGTCCGCCGGCGGCGCCGGCATTGCCGACGGCTCGCCCGACGGCCGCCCGCCGCTCGCCGACGACGGGCCGCCGATGCCGGCCGCCGAGGCGCCCGCCGCGCGCAGCGAGCCGCCGCCGAAGACCGACCCGCCGCCGCTGCGGATCGGGCGCATCGAGCTGGCCGACGGCAACGTCGACTTCAGCGACTACTTTATCCAGCCGAACTATTCGGCCAACCTGACCGGGCTGGCCGGCTCGGTCGGCGAGATGGGCGGCGGGAAGGTGGCCGATCTGAAGCTCGACGGCCGCATCGACAATACCGGCTCGGTGACGATCGCCGGGCGCATCGACCCGATCGGCGAGCCGCTGTTCCTGGACCTGCGCGCCGATGCGCGCGACATCGACTTGCCGGCGCTGTCGCCGTACTCGGGCAAGTACGTCGGCTACGGCATCAAGAAGGGCAAGCTGTCGGCCAGCGTCGAGTACCGGGTCGAGAGCGGCCAGCTCAGCGCGCAGAACCAGATCGTGCTGGACCAGCTCACCTTCGGGGAGCCGGTGGAGAGCCCCGACGCGCTGAAGCTGCCGGTGCTGTTCGCGGTCTCGCTGCTGAAGGACCGCAACGGTGTCATCGACGTGCGCCTGCCGATCAGCGGCTCCCTGGACGATCCGCAGTTCAGCATCGGCGGCATCGTGTTGCGGATCATCGGCAACCTGATCGTGAAGGCGGTCGCCGCGCCGTTCTCGCTGATCGCCGGGCTGGTCGGCGGTTCGGCCGAGGAACTGTCCCGGCTCGATTTCGCGCCAGCCGGGGCCGCGCTCGACGACAAGGCGCGCGAGCGGCTCGCCGCGCTCGCCAAGGCGCTGACCGAGCGGCCGGGCCTGAAGCTCGACGTCGCGGGACGCTGGACCGCCGCCGATCGGCAGGCGATGCAGCTGGCCCAGCTCGAGGCGCGGCTCAAGCGGATCCGGCATGCGATGGCCGGCACCGACGAGAAGCTGCCGATCACCGCCGAGCAGCGCCCGGCCTTGCTGTCGCAGGCCTGGCTGATGGGCAGGGTCCCGGCGCCGGCCCCGAAGGATCTGCCTTCCGCCGAGGCGATGCAGAAGGAACTGGTCGAGGCGACCGCGCTGCCCGACGGGGCCTTGCGCGAGCTCGCGAACCGGCGGGCGCAGGCGGTCAAGGACTGGCTGGCTGCCGACGGCGGCATCGAGCCCGGCCGGCTGTTCCTGACCGCCCCGAAGGAGGGCGGCGCCGCGGACCCGGAGCAGGCTGCCGGTGTCGAGCTCAGCCTGAAGTAGCGCGGCCGGCGCGCGCCGACCCGCGGCGGGCCGGCTTGCTGCGGGCGCGACCGCGCGGGCCGACTTGCGCGCCGGGCTTCGAACGCATACACTCGATCCGTCATGCTGCATCGCACCGCGTTCTACTTCTTTTATTTTTTCGGCTTTTTCCGCCAGCGGCGGGACGAGTCGGGAGCGCGTTCGTAACAAGCAGGACTGAACCGAATCCGATGAAGACCGCCGGCGAACCCGGCGGTTTTTTTTTGCGCCGCCGCGCCGATCCCGAAGAGCACAGTCAACAAAGGCCCGTCATGACCGTCACCACCGATGATGTCCGGATCCGCGAGATCAAGGAGCTCGCGCCGCCCTCCCACCTGCTTCGCGAATACCCGATCGGCGATCGGGCGGCGGCCACGACCTTCGCATCCCGCCAGGCGATCCACCGCATCCTGCACTCGATGGACGACCGGCTGCTCGTCGTGGTGGGGCCCTGCTCGATCCACGACACGAAGGCCGCGCTCGAGTATGCGCAGCGCCTGGCCGGGCTCCGCGAACGGCTGAAGGACGATCTCGAGATCGTCATGCGGGTCTACTTCGAGAAGCCGCGCACCACTGTGGGCTGGAAGGGGCTGATCAACGACCCCGACCTCGACGACACCTTCAACATCAACAAGGGCCTGCGCACCGCCCGCTCGCTGCTGCTCGACATCAACGAGATGGGGCTGCCCTGCGGCACCGAGTTCCTCGACATGATCACGCCGCAGTACATCGCCGACCTGATCGCCTGGGGCGCGATCGGCGCGCGCACCACCGAGTCGCAGGTGCACCGCGAGCTGGCCTCGGGGCTGTCCTGCCCGGTCGGTTTCAAGAACGGCACCGACGGCAACCTGAAGATCGCGCTCGACGCGATCAAGGCCGCCTCGCAGCCCCATCACTTCCTGTCGGTGACCAAGGGCGGCCACTCGGCGATCGTGTCGACCAACGGCAACGAGGACTGCCACGTGATCCTGCGCGGCGGCAAGGCGCCCAACTACGACGCGGCCAGCGTCGACGCGGCCTGCAAGGAGGCCGCGGGGGCCGCGCTGGCCTGCCGGCTGATGATCGACGCGAGCCACGGCAACAGCCAGAAGAAGCCCGAGAACCAGATCCCGGTGCTGAAGGACGTCGCCGGACAGCTTGCCGCCGGCGACATGCGGATCTTCGGCGTGATGGTCGAGAGCCACCTGAACCCGGGCCGCCAGGACCTGGTGCCGGGCAAGCCGCTCGCCTACGGCCAGAGCATCACCGACGGCTGCATCGGCTGGGACGAAACCACGTCCATCCTCGAGCACCTCGCCGATGCCGTTCGTCAGCGCAGGCTTGCGCTCGAGGAGTGACCGGGTTCCCATTGGTGCTTTAGACTTCGGGCCTGCTTCCGGAGGTGGAAATGCAGACGACGAAAGCGGCGGCCCCCGACAAGACCGCGCCGGCGGGCGGCCAGGCGCGCACGCCCCACGAGCGGCTGACCGCGCTGGGGCTGGTGCCGGTCGGCCGGGCGAACGAGTACGCCGAGGAGATCCATCGCCTGATGGCGCGCACGCCGCTGTTCTCGGGGCTCGAAATCGACGAGACCCGCAAGCTGGGCGGCTTCATGTACGTCTACGAGGCGCCGCCCGGGGTCACGATCATCAACGAGGGCGAGCCCGGCGATTTCATGATGCTGCTGATGGACGGCATGATCGACGTCCTGCGGCGCAACCGCTACAACTATCCGTCGCGGATCGCCGTCGCGCACGTCGGGCACGCGCTCGGCGAGATGTCGATGTTCGACGGCGAACCGCGCTTCGCCTCCTGCGTCACGCTCGAGAACTGCCGGGTTGCGGTGCTGTCGCGCGACGCGCTGATGCTGGTGCTGAGCGAGGAGCCTGCGCTGGGCAACAAGATCCTGCTCAAGCTGGTCCAGCTGCTCTCCGACCGGCTGCGACAGACCAGCGCCAAGCTGGTTTCCTACCTCGAGGCGGCGCGCGACGCCTGAGCCGCCTCAGGCGTCCTTCACCCGGTCCTTCTGCCAGAGAACGTCGCCGCGGCCGGCCTCCCGGTTCAGCACCCGGGCGAGCACGAACAGCAGGTCCGACAGCCGGTTCAGGTATTGCCTGCAGACCGGTCGCACGCCGTCTTCCCGGCCCAGCGACACCACCGCCCTTTCCGCGCGCCGGCACACGGTGCGCGCCACGTGAGCGAGCGCCGCGGTGCGGGCGCCGCCGGGCAGGATGAATTCCTGGAGCCTGGGCAACTCGGCGTTGTGGCGTTCGAGCAGGGCGTCCAGCCGGGCGACCTGCGCTTCGTGGACGTTCTCGAAGCCGGGAATGCAGAGCTCGCCGCCCAGGTCGAACAGGTCATGCTGGATGGCCACAAGCTCGTCGCGGATCGCGTCGGGCAACGGCTCGGCCAGCAGCAGGCCGATCGTCGAATTCAGCTCGTCGACGTCGCCGATCGCCGCGATCCTGAGGCTGTCCTTGCCGGTGCGGCTGCCGTCGCCCAGTCCGGTGGTGCCGTCGTCGCCGGTGCGGGTGGCGATGCGCGAGAGTCGGTGTCCCATCTCGGTGGTCCTGAAGGGGGAGGAAAAGCCTTCGAGTTTAGCCGCGGCGGCGGGTCGGCTAAGATCGCCGGCACGAACACCACTTCCCGGCGCGCGGGAATTCCGCCTCCGGACCGATCCGTGCACGGCACCGACATGAAGAAGAACCGATTCGCTCCCCGCGTGGCGGTCCTCGCGCTTGGGACGACCCTGGCGCTGGCGGCCACGTCCGCGGCCGCGCAACAGGCCGTCGTCTACGGCGTGCTCGACGCCTTCGCCGGCTCGATCCGGACCGAGGCGCCCGGCGCCCCGGCCGCGTCGCGCACCGCCGTCGACTCGGGCGGGATGCAGACCTCGTTCGTCGGCATCGCCGGCTCCGAGGACCTCGGCGGCGGCCTGAAGGCGGTCTTCCAGCTCGAGGCCTTCCTGCGCGTCGACGCCGGCGCGGCCGGCCGTTTCGACGGCGACGCCTTCTGGGCGCGCAGCGCGGCCGTCGGCTTCGAGGGCGAGTTCGGGCGCAGCACCTTCGGCCGGAACACGACGCCGTACTTCGCGGCCACGCTGAAGTTCAATCCGCTCGCCGATTCATTCGTCGTCGGGCCGATGATCGCGCACACCTTCCGCGGGCCGCTGGCCGGCGACACCGCGATGGACAACTCGGTCCGCCTGCAGGCGGCCGGCCGCGGCGCCTGGCGCGCCGACCTGCTCTGGTCGGCCGGCGAAGAGCGCGGCACCGAGCCCGACGGCCATCGCGGCCGCGCCTTCGACGCGGCGATCCACTATGCGTCCGGCCCCTTCGAGGCCTCGCTCGCCTACCGCTCGATCGACCTGTCGGGCACGATCGCGCCGGCCGACGGCCGCGACCAGAAAGCCTGGCTGCTGGGCGCCAGTTACGACCTGAAGGCGGCGAAGCTGTTCGGCCAGTACCAGGACATCGCCGACAGCGGCGCGGGGCCGGCCAGCGCGCTGGACGTGCGCACCTGGCAGCTCGGGGCCGCGGTGCCGCTCGGTGCGGGCAACGTGCTCGCCTCCTGGGCGAGCTCCAGCCTCGACGACGCCGACCCGCTGACGCCGGACGATCGCGACACCTGGACCGTCGGCTACGACTATCGGCTGTCCAAGCGCACCGACCTGTACGCGATGCTCTACCGCGACGCGCTGAAGGCGCCGGCCGGGCAGAAGGAGCGGGTGGTCGCGGTGGGGATGCGGCACCGGTTCTGAGAGCCGGCGGGGCTACAATCGCGGGAACGCAGGAGACCCGCGATGAACCACCCCTACGCCTTCACCGACGCGCTGCGTCGCCCGCTGCCCGACGCCATGGTCGCCGCGCTGCGCGCGCGATTTGGCGATCGCTTCAGCACCGCCCAGGCGGTGCGCGACCACCACGGCCGCGACGAGTCCCCGTTCCCGGCCATTCCGCCCGACGCGGTCGTCTACGCGCACGGCACCGACGAGGTCGCCGAGGTGGTCAGGCTGTGCGCCGCGCACAAGGTTCCGCTGATCCCGTTCGGCGTGGGCTCCTCGCTGGAGGGCCACCTGCTGGCGGTTCAGGGCGGCCTCACGATCGACCTGTCGCAGATGAACAAGGTGCTGGCGGTCAACCCCGAGGACCTGACCGTCACCGTGCAGGCCGGGGTCACCCGCAAGCAGCTCAACGAGGAGCTCAAGAGCACCGGCCTGTTCTTCCCGATCGACCCGGGCGCCGATGCCAGCATCGGCGGCATGAGCGCCACGCGGGCCTCGGGCACGAACGCGGTCCGCTACGGCACGATGCGCGAGAACGTGCTGGGGCTCACCGTGGTCACCGCCGAAGGCAAGGTGATCCGCACCGCGACCCGCGCGAAGAAGTCCTCGGCCGGCTACGACCTCACCCGGCTGTTCATCGGTTCCGAGGGCACGCTGGGCGTGATCACCGAGGTCACGGTCAAGCTGTATCCGGTGCCCGAGGCGGTCTCGGCGGCGGTCGTCAACTTCCCGACGATGGCCGACGCGGTCAACACGGTGATCCAGACGATCCAGCTCGGCGTGCCGGTCGCGCGCAGCGAGTTCCTGTGCGAGCACACGATCCGCGCGATCAACGCGCACAGCAAGACCGCGCTGCGCGAGGCGCCCACGCTGTTCTTCGAGTTCCACGGCACCGAGTCCTCGGTCAGGGAGCAGGCCGAGCTGGTCCAGCAGCTGGCCCGCGACCACGGCGGACAGGACTTCGAATGGGCCAGCCGCCCCGAGGACCGCACCCGCCTGTGGAACGCCCGGCACAACGCCTACTTCGCCTGTTTGCAGGCGCGGCCCGGCTCCCGCGCGATCTCGACCGACACCTGCGTGCCGATCTCGCGGCTCGCCGACTCGATCACCGGCGCGCGCCGCATCCTCGACACGGCGAAGTTCCCGACGATGCTGCTCGGCCACGTCGGCGACGGCAACTTCCACGCGGTGCTGCTGATCGACCCGAACGACGCGCACGAGGCCGAGGAGGCCGAGCGCCTGAACGACGAGATCGTCCGCCTCGCCCAGTCGATGGACGGCACCTGCACCGGCGAGCACGGGGTGGGCCTGCACAAGATCGGATTCCTCGAGGAAGAGGCCGGCGCCGACGCGATCGACCTGATGCGGCGGATCAAGCGAGCCCTCGACCCCGACAACATCCTGAACCCGGGCAAGATCTTCCGGCTCGAGTGAAAGCGGCGGCCTCCGTGGCCGCGGCGCGGCGCGGCCCCCGCGGGGGGCTTGTCCTGCGTCAAGACCATGCCGGCGGCATGAGGTCAGACTGGCCCGAACTTTCCGTCCGGGCCCGCCGACCATGAACGCCAAGAACGTCCCCACGCCGGAGCCGATCGCCGGCTTCTCGAACTGCCATGCCGGCATCCTGTCGCGCTTCGAGCGCCTGCGGCGCCTGCCGCAGCTGCTCGCCGATCCGGCCGACCTTCCGGCCGCCCGCCAGTTCGCCGACGGGATGGTCCGCTTCGTTCGCGACGCGGTCTTCGAGCACCACGCCGAGGAGGAGCAGGCCTTGTTTCCGGCGGTCGCCCGCAGCGCTGCGGCCGGCGACGAGCGCCAGCTCGTCGATTCGCTCGTCGCCCGGCTGACCCGCGAGCACCGCGAGCTCGAGGCGCTGTGGGCCGGGCTCGAGCCCGCCATGAAGAACCTTGCCCGGGGCAAGACGGTCGAGATCGACGCGAAGGCGGTCGATCGGCTCTGCCGCGCCTACGGCGAGCACGCGCACTTCGAGGAAACCGTCTGGCTGCCGCTGTCGGAGCGCATCCTGAAGCCCAACGACATGGCCGCGCTGGGGCTCACGCTGCACCTGCGCCACGCGCTGGACAAGGTGGTCGCGCACATCTGAGGGGTCCCGGGAAGGCCCGTTGCGCCGGGAACATGCTGCCCGGTGGCCGGGGCCGGCCCTGCTGCGCCCCCTCGTGACCTAGCGGTGCAGGATCTGCCCGAGGAACTGGCGGGTCCGCTCGTTCTGCGGGGCGTCGAAGAAGGCCTCGGGCGCGTTCTGTTCGACGATCTCGCCGCGGTCCATGAAGATCACGCGGTCGGCGACCGCGCGCGCGAAGCCCATTTCGTGGGTCACGCAGAGCATCGTCATCCCCTCGCCGGCCAGCATGATCATCGTGTCGAGCACCTCCTTGACCATCTCGGGGTCGAGCGCCGAGGTCGGCTCGTCGAACAGCATGATCGACGGCGTCATGCACAGCGCCCGGGCGATCGCGACCCGCTGCTGCTGGCCGCCCGACAGCTGCCCTGGGTACTTCCGGGCCTGGTCCGCGATCCGGACCCGCTCGAGGAACTGCATCGCCATGGCCTCGGCCTCGGCGCGCGGCTTCTTGCGCACCCAGATCGGCGCCAGCGTGCAGTTGTCGAGCACGGTCAGGTGCGGGAACAGGTTGAAGTGCTGGAAGACCATGCCCACGTCGGAGCGGACCTGGTCGATGTTCTTCAGGTTGTCGGTCAGCGCGATCCCGTTGACCGTGATCGTGCCCTGCTGGTGGGTCTCGAGCCGGTTGATGCAGCGGATCAGCGTCGACTTGCCCGATCCCGACGGCCCGCAGACGACGATCCGCTCGCCGCGCGACACCTTCAGGTCGATGTCCTTGAGCACGTGGAAGTCGCCGTACCACTTGTTCAGCTTCTCGATGACGATGGCCGGCGGACCGCCGGCCTCGACCCGGTGAGGCACCGGCTGGGCGCCGGCCTGGGCGTTCTGGTTCACGTGTCGGGCTCCGTTCGCAGGGGCTTCGTCGGTGTCTCGCGTCGCGCGGGCGGCGCTCAGCGGTGGTGGCCGCGCGCGAAGTCGCGTTCCAGCTTCTGGCTGTATTTCGACATCGCGAAGCAGTAGATCCAGTAGATGACGATCGAGAACAGGAAGGCCTCGATGAAGTACTTCTTCCAGGCGAAATCGGTCTCGACCGACTTCTTGACCGCGTAGGCGAAGTCGTAGATGCCGATGATCACGACCAGCGAGGTGTCCTTGAACAGCGAGATGAAGCTGTTCACGATCGGCGGGATCGAGATCCTCAGCGCCTGCGGCAGCACGATCAGCCCCATCGACTTCCAGTAGGGCAGGCCGAGCGCCTCGGCGGCTTCGTACTGGCCCTTGGGCACCGCCTGCAGGCCGCCGCGCACCGCCTCGGCCAGGTAGGCCGCCACGAACAGGATGATCGCGATCTGCGCGCGCAGCAGCTGCTCGATGCGCATGCCCTCCGGCATGAACAGCGCGAACATCACCGAGGCCATGAACAGCACGGTGATCAGCGGAACGCCGCGTATCACCTCGATGTAGACGACGCAGAAGGCGCGCACCAGCGGCAGCTGCGAGCGACGGCCGAGCGCCAGCAGCACGCCCAGTGGGAACGCGAAGGCGATCCCGAAGATCGCCAGGATCAGCGTGACCGGCAGCCCGCCCCACTGCTCGGCGCGCACCGGGGTGAGGCCCAGGCCGCCGCCCATCAGCCAGAAGGTGAGCGCGATGCCGGCGGTCCAGATCAGCGCGAGCCGCTTGTTCCAGAACGCGCGGAAGGCCGAGACGACCAGCAGTCCCGTCAGCACCAGGATCGCGAGCGCCGGCCGCCACTGCTCGTCGAACGGGTAGACCCCGAACATCATGAAGCGGAACTTCTCCCACACCACGGCCCAGCAGGCGCCCTGGCCGCGCACCGCGTCGCAGGCCTCGAGCGGCTGCCGCCCCCAGACCGCGTCGACGAACAGCCAGCCCGAGGCCTTCGGCACCAGCCAGGCCAGCGCCGCGAGCAGCAGCACGGTCAGCGCCGCGTCGAACGGCGTCGCGAACAGGTTCGTGCGCATCCAGGCGAACGGCCCGCCGCGCGAGGCGGGCGGCTTGGCGGAGGCAGCGGCTCGGGTCGCGGGATCGGCCATCGGCTATCGCTCCACCAGGCGCACGCGGTTGTTGTACCAGTTCATGAACAGCGAGATCAGCAGGCTGATCGTCAGGTAGACGGCCATCAGGATCGCGATCGCCTCGATCGCCTGGCCGGTCTGGTTCATCGTGGTGTTGGCCACTGCCACCAGGTCCGGATAGCCGATCGCCACCGCCAGCGACGAGTTCTTGGTCAGGTTCAGGTACTGGCTGGTCATCGGCGGGATGATCACCCGCAACGCCTGCGGCAGCGTGACCAGCCGGAGGTCCTGGCCGCGGGTCAGCCCGAGCGACATCGCGGCCTCGGTCTGCCCCTTGTCCACTGCCAGGATGCCGGCCCGCACGATCTCGGCGACGAAGGCGGCGGTGTAGGTGGACAGGCCGATCAGCAGCGCGAGGAACTCGGGCGACAGGACCTTGCCGCCCCGGAAATTGAAGCCGCGCAGTTCCGGGTAAACGAGCTGGGTCGGCGCGCCGAGCGCTAACCACGCCGCCAGCGGCAGGCCGGCGAGCAGCGCCGCAGCCACCAGGCCGACCGGCAGCTGCCTGCCGGTGCGCTCCTGCACCCTGCGCGCGTGCCCGCGCCAGGCGAAGGCCAGCGCCGCGCCGGCCAGCAGCGCCCAGCCCGCCGCGCTCCAGGCGGCGTGCGGCTCGGGCCACGGATAGTAGAGGCCGCGCTGGGTCACGAAGATGCCGCCGCCGAGCTCGATCGCCTGGCGCACCGGCGGCATCAGCTCGGTGAACAGTCCGTACCAGACGAACAGCTGCAGCAGCAGCGGGATGTTGCGCATAGTCTCGACGTAGGCCGAGGCGAGCCGGGACATCAGCCAGTTCGACGACAGCCTGGCGATGCCGACCAGCGTGCCGAGCACGGTGGCGAGCACGATGCCGAGGAGGGCGACGTGCAGCGTGTTGAACAGGCCGACAAGGAAGGCGCGGAAGTAGGAGTCGCTCGGCGCGTAGGCGATCTGCGACTCGGCGATCTCGAAGCCGGCCTCGCGCCCCAGGAATTCGAAGCCGACCTGGATCTGCCGGGTGGACAGATTGTGCAGCGTGTTGCCGACTAGGTACCAGCCCAGGCCGAAGACCGCGGCGAGCAGCAGGAACTGGTAGAAGATGCCGCGTGCGCGCTCGCTGGAGAGCATGGGCGGTCTCCTGTGCCAGGTACGGTGAGGGTCTGGAAGGAAGGGAAAGGGACCGGCCGGCCCCTTCCCCGGGGAGTGCGCGGAATCAGCGGATCGGCGGCGCGTACATCAGGCCGCCCTGGGTCCACTGGGCGTTCAGGCCGCGCGGGATGCCGAGCGGGCCGATGTTGCGCTCGT
Source organism: Zeimonas sediminis (assembly GCF_023721795.1). Lineage (NCBI taxonomy): Bacteria > Pseudomonadati > Pseudomonadota > Betaproteobacteria > Burkholderiales > Burkholderiaceae > Zeimonas > Zeimonas sediminis. The sequence goes on along the minus strand of NZ_JAMQYE010000001.1, from coordinate 1,917,457 downwards.
ACATCTCGCCGTAGTTGCCGACGGCCTTGATCGCCCGGACCATCCAGTCGTTGTCCAGGCCCAGGCCCTTGCCGGCGTCGCCCGACAGGCCGAGCAGGCGCTGAAGCGGCGGATTGTTGCCGGCTTCGCCCTTCTTCGCGTCGACGTTCGCCTTGGTGACGCCCATCTCCTCGGCCTCGAGCAGGCCGAAAAGCGTCCACTTGACGATCGTGAAGAACTCCCAGTCGCCGCGGCGGACCATCGGGCCGAGCGGCTCCTTCGAGATCGCCTCGGGCAGGATCACGTAGTCGTCCTTGTTGGGCGCCTTCAGGCGGGTGGCCGCCAGGCCCGAGATGTCGGTCGTGTAGACGTCGCAGCGGCCGGCGAAGAAGGCCTGCTCGATCTGGTTCAGCTCGGCGATCACCACCGGCTTGAAGTTCATCTTGCGCGAGCGGAAGTAGTCACTGACGTTCAGCTCGGTCGTGGTGCCGGGCTGCACGCAGATCGTCGCGCCGTCGAGCTCCTTGGCGCTCTTCACGCCGAGCTTCTTCGGCACCATGAAGCCCTGGCCGTCGTAGAAGAGCACGCCGGCGAACACCGAGCCCAGCGTCGAGTCGCGCGACGAGGTCCAGGTGGTGTTGCGCGACAGCATGTCGACTTCACCGGACTGCAGCACGGTGAACCGGTTCTGGGCGTTGGTGCCCACGTACTGCACCTTGTCGGGGTCGCCCAGGATGGCAGCCGCCACCGCGCGGCAGAAGTCCGCGTCGATGCCGGTCCACTTGCCGGTGCTGTCGGGCGCCGAGAAGCCGAGCAGGCCGGTGTTGACCGCGCAGCGCAGCGCGCCGCGCTGCTTGATCGAATCGATGGTAGGGCCCGCCGAGGCGAGCGTGGGGGCGAGCAGGGCCGTGGCGGTCGCCAGGCCGATGAGAAAGCGTCGGGTCATTCGGTCGTCTCCAAGGTCGGGACCGCGCGCCCTCCTGACGGGGCGTCTGGAGGTCCCGGCGCGCAGTCTAGCCAGATATCCGTGGATTGGACAAGCAAGACGTGGGCCACCGAGGGGCCACCGAGGGGCGGCCGCCGCGACGCGCGACGCGCCGCGGCCGGGAGCCGCGAGCGACCGGCAGCCGCTCGCGGAGAGACGGTCAGCGCTTGTAGCGCTTGGGCACGAAGGGCAGGCCGGTCACCTGGACCGCCAACCGCTTGTCGCGGACCACCGCCCGCAGGGGCTCGGTGGCCTCGTGCTCGAGCGCCTGCCGCTCGATCCAGGCCAGCATCACCGGGTGCCCGAGGGTGGGCGACACGGTGCCGCTGCTGACCTCGCCCACCTGCCGGTCGCGAGCGTCGACGATCGCTGCGTGCGCCCGGATCGGCACCGGGTCGTGCGACACCAGGCCTACCAGGCGGCGGCGCGGCCCCTCGGCGAACTGCCGCAGGATCGTGTCGGCGCCAGGAAATCCGCCCGCCTTGAGGCCGCCGGCGCGGCGCGACTTCGGGATCGCGAACGAGAGCCCGGCCTCGACCGGCGAAGTCTGGGGCCCGATGTCGTTGCCGTGCAGCGGCAGGCCGGCCTCGAGCCTCAGCGTGTCGCGCGCGCCGAGCCCGGCCCAGCGGACCTCGTCGATCTCGAGCAGGCGCCCGGCCACCGCCTCGGCCTTGTCGAGCGGTATCGAGATTTCGTAGCCGTCCTCGCCGGTGTAGCCCGAGCGCGTCGTGAAGCAGGCCGCTCCGAGCAGGTGCAGCGTGGCCGACTGCATGAACCGCAGCGTCGCGGCCTCAGGGTCCAGCGCCGCGAGCGCCTGCTCGGCCTGCGGGCCCTGTAGCGCGACCAGCGCTGCCGGGATCCACTCGAAGCGCAGCTTCGGGCAATGGTCGTGGAACCACTTCAGGTCGGCATCGCGATTGCCGGCGTTGACCACGATCCGGACCTCGGCCTGGCTGCCGTCGGTCAGGTGCACCAGCATCAGGTCGTCCTCGATGCCGCCCGTGTCGTTCAGCAGGTACGAGTACTTTTGCTGCCCGCTCTGCCAGCCCTCGAAATCGACCGGCAGCGCGGCCTCGAGCTGCGCGTACAGCGTCGACGCCCGCCCGTCGGCGGCCACGACCCGCAGCTGCCCCATGTGCGAGACGTCGAACAGGCTCGCCGCCTCGCGGGTGTGAAGGTGCTCGGCCTTCAGCCCGGCAGGGTACTGGATCGGCATCTCCCAGCCGGCGAAGGGGCCCATCTTCGCGCCGGCGGCGCGGTGCATCGCATCGAGCGGGACGCGTCGGGTCTCGGTCATCGGTTCGCTCCAGCCAGTTCCGCGGCAGGTGCCGGGTGCGCCTCGGGGGCGTCGTCTTCCTCGTAGTCCGACATCGGCGGGCAGCTGCAGACCAGGTTGCGGTCGCCGGCCGCGTTGTCGACCCGCTTGACCGAGGGCCAGAACTTGGCCTCGCGCACCCAGGGCAGCGGGAAGGCGGCCGTCTCGCGCGAATAGCCGTGCCGCCATTCGCCGGCGATCTCGGCGGCGGTGTGCGGCGCGCACTTCAGCGGATTGTCCTCGCGGTCCCACTCGCCGCTGCGGATCTTCTGCAGCTCGCCGTGGATCGCGATCATCGCGTCGCAGAAGCGGTCGAGCTCGGCCTTCGGTTCCGATTCGGTCGGCTCGACCATCAGCGTGTCGGCCACCGGGAAGGACAGCGTCGGCGCGTGGAAGCCGTAGTCCATCAGCCGCTTGGCGATGTCCTCGGCCGACACGCCGTACTCGGCCTTCAGGTTGCGCATGTCGAGGATGCACTCGTGGGCCACGCTGCCCGAGGCGCCGCGGTACAGCACCGGGAAGTGGTCCTGGAGCCGCGCGGCCACGTAGTTCGCGTTCAGGATCGCGACCTCGGTGGCCTTGCGGATGCCGCTCGCGCCCATCATCCGGATGTACATCCACGAGATCGTCGTGATCAGCGCGCTGCCGAAGGGCGCGGCAGACACGCTGCCCGTCCCGCCGGTCAGCGGATCGGTGGGCAGGTGCGGCGCCAGGTGGGCGGCGACCGCGATCGGTCCCATGCCCGGGCCGCCGCCGCCGTGCGGGATGCAGAAGGTCTTGTGCAGGTTCATGTGGCAGACGTCGGCGCCGATCAGCCCCGGCTTGGTCAGCCCGGCCTGCGCGTTCAGGTTCGCGCCGTCCATGTAGACCTGCCCGCCGGCCTCGTGGACCTTCCGGCACACCTCGACGATCGTGTCCTCGAACACGCCGTGGGTCGACGGGTAGGTGACCATCAGCGCGGCCACCGCGTCGCGGTGCTTCGCGATCTTCGCGTCGAGGTCGGCCAGGTCGATGTTGCCGTCGTCGTCGCAGGCGACCACGACGATCTTCATCCCCATCATCTGGGCCGATGCCGGATTGGTGCCGTGCGCCGAGGCCGGGATCAGGCAGACGTCGCGGTGGCCCTGGCCCTGTGCGGCCAGGAAGTTGCGGATCGCCAGCAGGCCGGCGTACTCGCCCTGCGCGCCGGAGTTGGGCTGGAAGGACACCGCATCGAAGCCGGTGATCTCGGCCAGCCAGCGGCCGAGCTGATCGAGCATCGCGGCGTAGCCGGCGGCCTGCTCGCGCGGCGCGAACGGGTGGATCGCGGCGAACTCCGGCCAGGTGACCGGCGCCATTTCCGAGGCCGCGTTCAGCTTCATCGTGCAGGAGCCGAGCGGGATCATCGAGTGGACCAGCGAAATGTCGCGGTTCTCCAGCTTCTTCAGGTAGCGGACGAACTCGCTCTCGCTGTGGTGACGGCTGAACACGGGGTGCGTCAGCACCGCGTCGGCACGGCGCAGCCCGGCGGGGATCGACGCCGGGTCGGCGCCGATCGCGTCGAGCGCGGACTCGACGGCTGCCGAGTCCAGGTGCTGGCCGGTCAGCACGAACACCAGGTCGACGACGTCGGCCGGCTTCACGGTTTCGTCGAGCGCGATGCCGATGCGCGCCGGCTCGCCGTCGGCCACCGGCAGCTCGCGCAGGTTGATGCGCAGCGCAGCGGAGCGCTCGCGGATGTCGGCGAGCAGCGTGCCGACGTCGAAGACCAGCGTGTCGAACCAGGCTGCGTGCGCTGGCTGAAGCGCCGCGCCGCCCTGCGTCCGGGCGACGTCGTCGAGCAGCCGCGCCAGCAGGCGGCCCATCGCGTTGACCCGCAGCGCGATCCGGCGCAGTCCCTGCGGTCCGTGCCACACCGCGTAGAAGCCGGCCATGTTGGCCAGCAGCGCCTGCGCGGTGCAGATGTTGCTGGTGGCCTTCTCGCGGCGGATGTGCTGTTCGCGCGTCTGCAGCGCCATGCGCAGCGCAGGGTTGCCGGCCGCGTCCTTCGACACGCCGATGATCCGGCCCGGCATCGTGCGCACCAGCTCCTCGCGCGCCGACATGAAGGCGGCGTGCGGGCCGCCGTAGCCGAGCGGGACGCCGAAGCGCTGCGCCGAGCCGATCGCGATGTCGGCGCCCATCGCGCCGGCCGACTTGACCAGCATCGCGGCGAGCGGGTCGCAGCCGACCGAGACCCGCGCGCCGGCCTCGTGCAGCGCGGCGATCTGCGGCGTGAAGTCGCGCAGCCGGCCCTGCGTGTCGGGCGACTGCAGGTGGGCGCCGAAGAAGTCCGCATCGCCGCCGAGCACGGTCTCGGCGTGGCCGGTCACGACCTCGAAGCCCATCCACTGCGCCCGGGTCCGGATCACCGACAGCACTTGCGGGTGCACGTCGGCGTCGACGAAGAAGCGCATCGACTTCGACTTCGACGCGCGGCGCGCCATCGCCATCGCCTCGGCGGCGGCGGTCGCCTCGTCGAGAAGCGAGGCATTGGCCACCGGCAGGCCGGTCAGGTCGATGACCATCTGCTGGAAGTTCAGCAGCGCCTCGAGCCGGCCCTGGGCCACCTCGGCCTGGTAGGGCGTGTAGGCGGTGTACCAGCCGGGGTTCTCGAGCACGTTGCGCTTGATCGGCTCGGGCACGATCGTGTCGTGGTAGCCGGCGCCGAGGTAGCTTCGCCAGACCTGGTTGCGGGCGGCGAGCCCGCGCAGCTCGGCCAGCGCGTCGGCCTCGGAGGCCGGGCCCTCGAAGGCCAGCGGGGCGTCGAGCAGGATCGAGGGCGGCACCGTGGCGCGGATCAGCGCGTCGCGGCTCGGATGGCCGAGCAGCGCCAGCATCGCCGCCTGCTGGGCCTCGGAGGGCCCGATGTGGCGGCCGTGGAATTCGTCGGCGGCGAACAGCGCGCGAACGCTGTCGCCCGCCCGGTCGTGCGGGGTCATCGTGTGATCGCTCCTGCCGGGGTCAGGCCGCGCCGGGACCGGCGGCGTAGGCTGCGGCGTCGAGCAGGCCGTCCACCTGCGCCGCGTCGTCGGGCTTGATCCGGAACAGCCAGCCGCCGGCGAACGGAGCCTCGTTGACCGTCTGCGGCGCGTCGGACAGCGCCTCGTTGACCGCGACGATCTCGCCGGCCACCGGCGCGTACACGTCGGAGGCCGCCTTGGTCGACTCGACCACGACGCAGGCCTCGCCCTGCTCGACCCGGCGGCCGACCTCGGGCAGTTCGACGTAGACGAGCTCGCCGAGCGCGTCCTGGGCGTGGTCGGTGATGCCGACGGTGGCGGTGCCGTCGCCTTCGCGGCGAAGCCACTCGTGCGAGGCGGTGTATTTCAGGTCGGTGGGGTTGTCCAAGGCTGGCTCCTGGGGCGTTCGTGCTCGGGCGGATCGAGCGGATGCGAAAGCGGAAAAGACGAAGGGCGGCCGCAACGAGCCGGCCGGGAGCCCCCTCTGTCCGTTTGCCTGAGACATTCAGCTGCGCGCCGCGAGGCGCGCCGCCTGTTTCCTTCGGCGAGCCGGGACCCGTTCACCACGGGGCGCGGCTTCTCTCCAGAGCGCCGAACCGCTGAAGTCCTTTTGCCTGAGAGTTTCCGGGGCGATACACCTTCGGCGCCGCGCGGGGCCTGCGGGGCCTGCGCGATCTCTTCCACAGCGGTTGTTCGGCTCGCGGGAGGATGCCAACCGGGCGGGGCGATGTCAAATGTCCGGGCCGTTGCGCGTCGACGCCGAGGCGGCCCGAGCCGGAACGGCGATCAGCAGGATGCCGCCGGCGGCGCAGGCGAAGGCCACCGCGTGCGCCGGGCCCAGGCTCTCGCCGAGGAAGGTCGCGGCGACCGCGCTCGCGGCCAGCGGCATCGCGATCGTGAAAACGCCGCTGTGGTTGGCCGGCACGTGCCGCAGCCCGCTCAGCCACAGCCAGGTCGAGAACATGCTGGCGGCCAGCGCGTAGAAGAGCAGCAGGGACCAGACCCGGGCGCCCACCGCGCCGAAGTCGAAGCCGGCTGCCTGCCACAGGCCGAGCGGCGTCATCAGCGCGAGCCCCCAGAGGTTCAGCAGCGCGGAGATCCGCTTGGCGGACAGGCTGGCGGTCAGGCGCTTGCCGAGGATCACGTAGACTGCCTCGCAGAACACGCAGCCCAGCACGAGCAGGTTGCCGACGACCGAATGCGCGCCCCCGCCGCTGCTGCGGCCGAGCGTGAGCACCACGACGCCGCCCACGGCCAGTGCGACCGCCGTCCAGGTACGCGGCCCCAGGCGCTCGCGCAGCACGAGCCAGGACAGCAGCGCGACGGCCGCCGGCAGCATCGCCAGGATCACGCCGGCCGCGGCGGCCGAGGTCATCGACACGCCGGTCAGCATCAGGATCGAGAACAGGAAGTTGCCGAACAGCGACTGCACGAAGATCGTGCCGAGCAGCCGGCCGTCCAGCGGGGCCTCGCCCGGCCGGCGGCGCAGCCAGGGGAGCATCGCCGCCGCCGCGATCGCGAAGCGCAGCCAGGCCAGCAGGAAGACCGGAAACGCGCCGGTCAGCGGCTTGCTCAGCGCCACGTAGGTGCCGACCAGCGCCATGCCGGAGAAGAGCAGGGCGTAGCCTTGCAGGCGGCGGGTCGACGGGGAGTCGGGCGGCATATCGGCCGGCCAGTGTAAAAGATCTTCGACGATCGGGTATCTTCCCCGGCGCCGCCTGCGGCGATACTGTCGGGAATCGGGAGAAATCGAACATGAGCACCGTCTACGAGGACCGCTTCGCGGACCTGGCCGCTGCGCCGGCGCCGGGCCGACAGCAGCAGGTCGTCGAGCGCCTGAAGGCGCTCCTGCCCCCGCACGCCCTGCTGTTTCGCGAGGAAGACGTCCGCCCCTACGAATGCGACGCGCTGTCGGCCTTCCGGCAGCTGCCGATGGTCGTGGCCCTGCCCGAGACCGAGGAGCAGGTCGTCGGCATCCTGAAGGCCTGCCACGAGCTCGAGGTCCCGATCGTCGCCCGAGGCGCCGGCACCAGCCTGTCGGGCGGCTCGATGCCGCACGCGGCCGGCGTCGTGCTCTCGCTGGCCAAGTTCAACCGCATCCTCGCGATCGACCCGGTGGCCCGCACCGCGCGGGTGCAGCCCGGCGTGCGCAACCTGGCGGTTTCCGAGGCGGCGGCGCCCTACGATCTCTATTACGCGCCGGACCCGTCCTCGCAGATCGCCTGCTCGATCGGCGGCAACCTCGCCGAGAACTCCGGTGGCGTGCACTGCCTGAAGTACGGCCTCACGGTGCACAACGTGCTGCGGGTGCGCGGCTACACGGTGGACGGCGAGCCGGTCGAGTTCGGCAGCGAGGCGCTCGACTCGCCCGGGCTGGACCTGCTGTCGCTGGTCATCGGCTCGGAGGGCATGCTGGCGGTCACGATGGAGGCCACGCTGAAGCTGGTGCCCAAGCCGCAGCTGGCGCGCGTGGTCATGGCCTCGTTCGACGACGTGGTCAAGGCCGGCGACGCGGTGGCAGGCATCATCGCCGCCGGCATCATCCCTGCGGGGCTGGAGATGATGGACCGCAAGGCCACGGTCGCGGTCGAGGAGTTCGTCCACGCCGGCTACGACCTGGACGCCCAGGCGATCCTGCTGGCCGAGTCCGACGGCACGCCCGAGGAAGTCGCCGAGGAGATCGTGCGGATGGAGACGGTGCTGCGCGAATCGGGCGCCACCCGCATCCAGGTCTCCGAGTCCGAGGCCCAGCGGCTGCTGTTCTGGTCGGGGCGCAAGAACGCGTTCCCGGCCGCCGGCCGCGTGTCGCCCGACTACTACTGCATGGACGGGACGATCCCGCGCAAGAACATCGGCCGTCTGCTCGCCGACATCGCGGCGATGGAGGACAAGTACCGGCTGCGCTGCATGAACGTGTTCCATGCCGGCGACGGCAACATGCACCCGCTGATCCTGTTCGACGCGAACGATCCCGACGAATGGCACCGGGCCGAGCTCTTCGGCGCCGAGATCCTCGAGCTCTGCGTCGAATACGGCGGCACCGTCACCGGCGAGCACGGCGTGGGCATCGAGAAGATCAATTCGATGTGCGTGCAGTTCTCGCCCGAGGAGCGCGCGGCGTTCTTCGCGGTCAAGCGCGCCTTCGATCCGCCGGGGCTGCTGAACCCGGGCAAGGGCATTCCCACGCTCGCGCGCTGCGCCGAGTACGGGAAGATGCACGTCCACGCGGGGCGGCTCGCCTTCCCCGACCTGCCGAGGTTCTGAAACGATGAGCGATTCTTCCTCGCAGGCGGCGCTGGCCCGGCTGCGCGAGCAGGTCCTTGCCGCGCACGAGGCGGGCAAGGCGCTGCGGATCCGCGGCGGCGACACCAAGGGCTTCTACGGCTGCGAGCCGCGCGGCGATTCGCTCGACACGCGCGAGTACCGGGGCATCGTGGCCTACGAGCCGACCGAACTGGTGATCACCGCCCGCTGCGGCACGCCGCTGGCCGAGATCGAGGCGGCGCTGGCCGAAAAGGGGCAGTGGCTGCCCTTCGAGCCGCCGTCCTTCGGTGAAGGCGCCACGGTCGGCGGCATGGTCGCGGCCGGCCTGTCGGGCCCGGGGCGCCAGTCCGCCGGCGCTGTCCGGGATTTCGTCCTCGGCGCGGCGATGCTCGACGCCCAGGGCAGGGCGCTGAACTTCGGCGGGCAGGTCATGAAGAACGTGGCCGGCTACGACGTGTCCCGGCTGCTGTGCGGCTCGCTCGGCATGCTGGGCGTGGTCGCCGAGGTTTCTCTGAAGGTGCTGCCGCGGCCGGCGGCGACCGCCACCGTGAGCATGCCGCTCGATCGGCCGGCCGCGCTGCGCCTGCTCAACGAGTGGGCCGGCAGGCCGCTGCCGATCTCGGCCAGCGCGTGGCTGGGCGGCACGCTCGCGCTGCGGCTGGCCGGCGCGCGCGCGGCGGTCGACGCGGCGGTGGCCTTCTTCGCGCGCGAGCACGGCGCCCAGCAGCTCGACGGCGAGGTTCACCGCTTCTGGGCGGCGGTGCGCGAGCAGACGCTGCCCTTCTTCGACGGGCTGCCCGGCGCTGGAAGCGCCGGCGCCGAACCGGGCGCTGGCGGCGCGGCCTCGCTGCCGCTGTGGCGGGTGTCGGTGCCCTCGGTCGCGCCGCCGCTCGCGTTGCCGGGCGAGGAGCTGATCGAATGGGGTGGCGCGCTGCGCTGGTGGCGCAGCGATGCCGAGCCGAGGGCCGTCCGCGAGGCGGCGGCGCGGGTGGGCGGCCACGCGACGCTGTTCCGCGGCGGCGACCGGTCGGCCGGCGTGTTCGCGCCGCTGTCGCCGGCGCTGATGGCCCTGCACCGCAGGCTGAAGGCCGAGCTCGACCCGAAGGGCATCTTCAACCCCGGTCGGATGTACCCCGACCTCTGATCCGAACCGGACGCGCCGAACATGGAAACCCATCTCGCTGACTGGCTGAAGGGAACGCCCGATGGCGAAGAGGCCGAAGCGATCCTGCGCAAGTGCGTGCATTGCGGCTTCTGCACCGCGACCTGCCCGACCTACCAGCTGCTCGGCGACGAGCTCGACGGCCCGCGCGGGCGCATCTACCTGATCAAGCAGGTGGTCGAGGGCAAGCCGGCCACCGCGGCCACGATGAGCCACCTCGATCGCTGCCTGACCTGCCGCAACTGCGAGAGCACCTGTCCGTCGGGCGTGCAATACGGCCACCTGGTCGACGTCGGCCGCAAGCTGGTCGAGCGCCAGGTGAAGCGCCCGCTGGGCGAGCGGATCGTCCGCACCGCGCTGCGCGAGGGGCTCACGCGGCGCTGGCTGTTCGACCCGGCGATGCGGGTCGGGCAGGCGGTGCGGCCGCTGCTGCCGGCCACGCTGCGCGACAAGGTGCCGGCGCGCCGTCCGGCCGGCGCCTGGCCGACCGCCCGGCACGAGCGCCGCGTGCTGATCCTGAACGGCTGCACGCAGCCGGCGATGATGCCGTCGATCGACGCGGCCACCGCGCGCGTGCTCGACCGCCTGGGCGTGCAGGTCGTGGTCGAGCCGCGCTCGGGCTGCTGCGGCGCGATCCGGCAGCACCTGAACGACCCCGACGGCGCGCTGGCCGACGCGCGGCGCAACATCGCGGCCTGGTGGCCGCACGTCGAGGCCGGTGCCGAGGCGATCGTGATCAACGCGTCGGGTTGCGGCGCGATGGTCAAGGATTACGCCCACCTGCTGCGCGACGATCCCGAGTGGGGTCCGAAGGCCTTGCGCATCGTGTCGCTGACCCGCGACCTCGCCGAGTGGCTGCCCGCCGTGATCGCCGATGCGGCGCCGGCCCTGCGCGAGAAGCTCGCCGCCCGCGGCGCCCCGAAGGTCGCCTTCCATCCGCCGTGCACGCTGCAGCACGGCCAGCAGGTGCGCGGCGCGGTCGAGAAGCTGCTCGCCTCGCTGGGCGTGCAGTCGCTGCCGGTGGCGGATTCGCACCTGTGCTGCGGCTCGGCCGGCACCTACTCGGTGCTGCAGCCGGCGCTGTCGAAACAACTGCGCGAGCGCAAGCTGGCCAACCTGCAGGCGGGCCAGCCCGACCTGATCCTGTCGGCCAACATCGGCTGCCTGGCCCACCTGCAGGCCGGGACCGGCACCCCGGTGCGCCACTGGATCGAGTGGCTGGACGAGGCGATGGCGGCGCCCGGCTGACGTTCACCGGGCCTGCGCCGCCGCTCGTCCGGTCGACCCGGACAGCGGCGGCGCGCACGGGGTCCAATCGGGGCATTCCATGACAGGGCCCGAGATGAACCCCTATCGCCGACCATCCGGACCGCCGGGCAATGCCGGTTTCACGTTGATCGAGGCGATGATCGCGGTGGCGATCGTCGCGATCCTCGCTGCCGTGGCCTACCCGTCGTACGTGGACTACATCCGCAAGGGCAAGCGCGCGACCGCCCAGGCGGCGCTGATGGAGATCGCGAGCCGGCAGCAGGCCTACCTGCTGGACCGGCGCGTCTACACGAGCGACCTGTCGGCGCTCGGATTCGCCGTGCCCTCCGAGATCGCCAGCGACTACACCTTCAGTTTCCCCGGCTTCGACTCGACGGCGGTGCCGCCGCAGTTCACCGTGCAGGCCACGCCCTCGGCCGCGCTGCAGGCGCACGGCGAGCAGTCTCTGACCGTCGACGAGACCGGGGCGAAGACGCCGGCCGATACCAGCGGCTACTGGGGCAAGTGATGACGGCTCCGGGACGCGTCGCGCATCCTCGGCCCGCAACCGGCGCCCGCGCCGCGCGGGCCGCAGCAGGCGCGCGCGGCTTCACGCTCGTCGAGCTGATGATCGTGCTCGCGGTCGTCGCGATCTTCGCGTCGCTCGCGGGCCCGTCCTTCAGGGAGCTGACAGCGACCCAGAAGGTGCGCTCGGCGGTGTCCGCGCTCAACGAGTCGCTTTGGCTCGCGCGCAGCGAGGCGATCAAGCGCAACGCCGACGTTGCATTCGAATTCGACGACGTCGCCGACGGCTGGACCATCCAGTCGGGCGGCGCCACGCTGCACACCCAGGATCCGTTCTCCGGCGTCGCCTCGGGGGCGGCCCGCTTCGTGTTCAACGGCTACGGTCGCCTGACCGAGCGCGATGGCGTTCCGCTCACGGTCGAGGTGTCGAATGCGGGGGTCGCGCAGTGCGTGACGGTCACCTCGACCGGCCGCACGTCGGCGGAGGACGGCGAATGCTAGCCAGGCGGATGCCGCGCGGCGAATCCCGCCTCGCGCGGGCGCGGCTCGCGTCCGGCGGTTTCACGCTGATCGAGGTGCTGGTCACCATCGTCGTCGTCTCGATCGGGCTGCTCGGCGTGGTCGCGATGCAGACGCGCGCCGCCAGCGTGGAGTTCGAGTCCTACCAGCGCGGCCAGGCGCTGTCGCTGCTGCGCGAGATGGAATCGCGACTCGCGAGCTCGCGCGGCGTGATCGACGAGTTCCTCGCGGCGGATCTCAGCTCGACCGACGGCAGCGTCCACGTGGGCGGCGGCGCAGCCGGCGAGGCCGGGCTGCTCGACTGCTCCGGCGCCCCGGCGGGCGCGAAGGCGCAGCTGTGCGAATGGTCTCGCTCGCTGGAAGGTGCGGCGGCGATCGAGGGCGGCAGCAAGGTCGGCGCGATGATCGGCGCCCGCGGCTGCCTGATCCGCGTCGAGCCGCCGCAGGCCAATGCGCTGGCCGACGTCTTCCTGGTCGTCGTCTGGCAGGGCCTGCAGGCAGGCGCCGAGCCGCCGGCGGACTCTCCGGCGGGGGCGAACCGCTGCGCGTCGGGCGTGGACTTCGGCGCGGGGCTTCGGCGCGGCGTCTCGCTGCGCGTGCTCGTGCCCGACCTGAAGCTGACGCTCTGAGGGCCGGCCGCATGAGACCGCATCGCCCGCAACGCTTCGCTCGCCCGCGCCGGCAGTTCGGCCTGACCCTCGTCGAGCTGATGATCTCGATGACGATCGGCCTGCTGATCCTGGTCGCGATGACCGCGATCTTCGTCGGCAGCTCCTCGTCGCGCCGAGAGGTCCAGCTCAGCGCCGACGTCATCGAGAACGGTCGCTACGCGACCGACCTGCTGGCCCGGGAGCTGTCTCAGGCCGGCTTCCTGGGCACGCTGGCCCAGCCGATCGGCAGCAACGCTTCCGTGTGCTCGGTCGACCTGGCCGACTGGGCGGACTCCCTGGCCGTTCACGCGGTGGGCATCAACAACGACGAAGCCGATCCCGGGTGCGTGGTCCGCAAGGCCGGCACCGACGCGATCTTCATCCAGCGCGCCAGCACCTGCGCGGTCGGCGAGGCGGCGTGCGAGGCCGAGGCCGCGACCAATGCCTACCTGCAGGTGTCCGAGTGCGGTCCCGAGTACAGCACGACGCCCTTCGTCCTGGCGGTCGGCGGAGGCTCCTTCCCGCTGAGGGACAAGGACTGCGGCGGCGTGCTCGCCGAGAAGCGAAAGCTGATCCGGCGCTTCTACTACGTCGACGGCAACGACGTGCTGACCCGGGTGGACATCCTTCCCGCCGGGCCGGCCGCGGCGGCGCCGCTGGTCGAGGGCATCGAGCAGATGCAGGTCAGCTACGGGTTCGACGCCGACGGGGACGGCACTGCCGACTGCTTCGCGGCCAAGCTGGCCGGCTGTGCCGGCGCGCAGTGGCCGCAGGTCGTGGGCGCGAAGGTCTGGCTGCTGGCGCGCTCCGACGTCGCGAGCCGGAACACCGGCGCGGCCATGCAGTTCGTGATGGACGACGTGACGCTCGACGTGCCCGCCGTCGCCTCCGGCAACGTGAAGCGCCGGGTGTACAGCACCTACGTCCCATTCGTGACGCCGAAATCGCGGCGGGAGCAGTGATGAGCGCGAACGGGCACTTTGCGGGATCCCGCCCCGGCCAGCGCGGCGCCACCCTGCTGGTCGGCATGGTGATGCTGCTGATGGTCATGCTGATCGCGGTGGGCGTCATCCGGCTGTCGATGCGGCACACGCAGGTCGTCGGCAACGAGCAGGTCCGCAGCGAGGCGACCACCGCCGCCAACTATGCGCTGGACCTGGTGCTGAACTCACCGGCCGACACCTGGGACGTCTATCGCGGCGCCGGCGCTGTCCTGCCGGTGAACCTCGGGCTGTCCACTTCCGCCGACGGCACCGCGGCCTCGATCGACGTCAGCGTCAGGAACATGCGCTGCGTGCGCTCGAGGGTGCTGAAGAACGGCGAGCTGATCAAGACGACCGGCGCCGGCGTTTCCTACGTGGCGGCCAGCGACTCGTCGTGCTTCGGCGGGGGCGGGACGCCGCTGACGATCGTCGATCCGACCGCGCTCGGCTCGGCCAACGACGAATCGCTGTGCGCCGACGTGCTCTACCAGCTCGAGGCCGCCGCGAGCGACGACCAGCTGCTGGCCGCGTCGGTCGCGGTCAGGCAGGGCGTCGCGGTCCGGCGCGGCGTCGACGAACTCGATTCATGCGACTGACGCGACCGGGCAACGGGCCAGCCTCGAAACAGGCCGGGAGATTCCTGCGATGAAGAAGAATCGATCGAAGTCGTGCCTGCTCGCGGCGCTGGCCGCGGCGGCCATCCTTCCCGCGTCGGCCGAGGACATCGACCTGTACGCCGGCGTCGACGGCGGCGCGGTGGCGCCGAACGTGCTGTTCTATCTGGACAACACCTCGAACTGGTCGGCCAACAACCAGGCCTGGAAGAAGTCGGACGTCCTGGCCAAGTGCAGCGCGCTCGCCGATCCGACCAAGGCCGCGGTGTGCAGCGGCTACGTCGACCAGGTCTTCGGCGCCAACTCGTCGCTGGTGCAGGGCGCGGTCGAGGCCCGGGCGCTGAAGCTGGTGCTCAACGAGCTCGTCTGCGGCGCCGACAAGAAGCTGTCGGTGAACGTCGGCATCATGATGTTCTCGCCTTCGAACGTCGGCGCGGCGGACGGCAGCTCGGTCACCAGCACCTACATCCGGCATCGGGTGGCCCCGATGACCGCGGCGCGCTGCGCGACGATGCTCGCCGACCTGGAGTGGATGGCGAGCAACCCGACCGACAGCAGCCTGAAGACCTCGTCGTCGGCCGGCTACGGCAACGGCATGTACGAGGCCTTCAAGTACTTCGGCGGCTGGACCAGCCCGGGCGGCTACGCATCGGGCACGCCGGGCACGCCGGTCGGCCGCACCGGCTACGGGCCCGAGCGCTACGGCGACCCGACGCCGGCGGACGACCCGGATGCCTTCACCGACGGCTCGCGGATGACCTACCGGAGCCCGCTGACCGGCGACGCCTCCTGCGGCAACAACTACATGGTGCTGGTCGGCAACACCTGGCCGAACTCGGACTACGGCACGAACGCGAACGCGTCGCCGTACCCGAGCAACACGCTGATGAGCCGCCTGGGCCACGACCCGGGCCCGCAGATCTACCCGAAGCCGCTGCTGAACAGGGACAAGAGCGACGTGCGCTTCGGCGACGAGTGGGCGAAGTTCCTGTACACGACAGATGTGAGCGATGCGCCCGGCGCGCAGAACGTCCGGCTGTTCACGATCGACGTCTTCAACAAGGCGCAGGACCTGAAGCAGTCCGCGCTGCTGAAGTCGATGGCCGACCAGAGCGGGGTCGGCGGCTACTTCACCGTCGGCGGCGACCTCTACGCGCTGGTCTCGGCCTTCACGAACATCCTGACCCAGATCGCGTCGGTCAACAGCGTGTTCGCCTCGGCCTCGCTGCCGGTCAGCGTGAACACGCAGGGCACCTTCCTGAACCAGGTGTTCATGGGCGTGTTCCGGCCCGACGCGAACGCCCAGCAGCGCTGGCAGGGCAACCTGAAGCAGTACCGCTTCGGCCTCGACGGCGGCACGATGTACCTGGCGGATTCGCTCGGGGCCGTCGCCGTCGACGCGGTGAACACCGGCTTCATCCAGAACTGCGCGGTCAGCTACTGGACCAGCGACAGCGGCACGTACTGGGAGAGCATCACCGGCATGAACCTGCCGAGCGCGTGCGAGACCTCGGCGCTGTCGCCGTGGTCCGACCGCCCCGACGGGCCGATGGTCGAGCGCGGCGGGGCCGCGCAGCGGCTGCGGGCGCTCGGGCACGCCGCGCGCAACATCCGGACCTGCTCGAACGCGACCTGCGCCTCGATCGTCGACTTCACCTCGGGAAGCGGCGGCGCCTTCGGGCTCAGCGAGGACCTGGTCAAGTGGGTGCGCGGCGAGAACCGCGGCGACGGCGTCTACAACGCCGGGACCGGCGCAAGCGACTACACCGCCTATGGCCTGGCGGCCAGCGCGACGCGCCCGACGGTCCACGGCGAGGTCGTCCACTCGAGGCCGCTGGCGGTCAACTACGGCGTGAACGGCGTCGACGACGTGGTCGTGTTCTACGGCGCCGGCGACGGCATGCTGCGCGCGATCAACGGGAACCAGGGGGCCGCCGACGGCAACGAGCTGTGGGCCTTCGTGGCGCCGGAACACTGGAGCGGCCTGACCCGGCTGCGCAGCAACTCGCCGCTGGTCTCCTTCCCGAACGTGGACCCGGACCTGACGCCGGCGCCCAAGCCGAAGACCTATTTCTTCGACGGTTCGATCGGCGGCTACCAGGAGCGCAGCGCGAGCTCGGTGGACAAGGTCTACGTCTTCCCGACGATGCGCCGCGGCGGCCGGGCCGTCTACGCCTTCGACGTGTCGAAGAAGCCGGGCACCGGCGCGAACCAGCCGACGCTGATGTGGCGCTACAGCGACGCCAACGAACCCCGGATGGGCCAGAGCTGGTCGACGCCGACGGCCTTCCGCGTCAAGGGCATCACCGAGCCCCTGGTCGTCTTCGGGGCCGGTTACGACAGCTGCGAGGACAGCGAGGACCCGGCCGCCGCCTGCGCCGGCGTCACCCGCGGGCGCGGCGTAGTGGTCCGCGACGCGGCGGCGTCCAGCCCGTCCCACCTGCGTTTCTTCGATCCGGGCGCGGACGGCGGCCGCTTCGCGGCGGACGTCGCCGCGGTCGACGTGAACCGCGACGGCTTCGTCGATGCGCTCTATGCGGTCGACACGCGAGGCAACGTCTGGCGGATCAACACCAGCAATCCGGCAGACGGCTACCGGGCCTATCCGGGCGGCGTGGCCGACTGGCCGATGGTGAAGATCGCCGAGGTGTCGCAGTGGGGCGGCGACTTGTCCGAGCGCCGGAAGTTCATGTACGCGCCGAGCACGGTCGTGCTGGGCAACCAGGTCACCGTGCTGGTGGGCACCGGCGATCGTGAGAAGCCGACCTCATCGTCGAACGCGGCGAAGGTGCTGAACCGCTTCTACGGCATCCGCGACAACGTGGCGGTGACGTCCGGGGTGGTGGCCGCGCGGGGCTACGGCAGCAGCGCCGGCGGCATCGACCTTGCCGACCTGAAGAACGTCACCGACATGGATCCGATCGATCCGACGACGATCGCGAGCTTCAAGGGCTGGTTCCGCGACCTGTCGACGACGGTCGAGCCCTACGAGCAGGTCGTCACCGCTCCGCTCACGCTGGCGGGCGTCACCTACTTCAGCACCTTCCAGGCGAAGTCCGCCGCGAGTTCGTGCCTGAACCTGGGCACGGCGCGTGCCTACCAGATCGACTTCCAGACCGGCGCGCGGCTTCCCGACAAGCCTCTGGTGACGACCTTCGTGTCGCAGGGCATCCCGCCGTCGCCGGTCGGCGGCGTGGTGCTGGTCGACGGCAAGCTGGTGCCCTTCGTGATCGGGGGCCCGGGGCCGACGCCCTTGTCGCCGACGAAGGTCGTGCCCAAGGTCCGGCCGGACCGCAAGCCGGTCTTCCGCTACCAGAGGATCGACAAGTCCTGATCAGGCGCCGCGCTGCCAGTCGAGCAGCCGCCAGGCCACCCAGTCCTCGCGCAGGATCGCCGGCGAGCGCCCGCCCGGCCAGCGGTACTCGCCGGTCCACTCCCGTTGCACCCATCGGCCGACCGCCGGCGCGTACCACAGCGTGTCGAGCCGCCACGGGTACTCGCGCCAGATGTCCACGTGCCGGAAGTTGACGAAGCGCTCGATGCGCAGCGTGTCGAAGCCGCCGGCCGGCACCTCGATCCGCTCCCAGCGGATCGCCTTGACCCGCTGCTGCCAGTAGAGCCGGTCGTCGGAGCCCGGCACGCGGAAATAGGTGGTGTCGCTGCGGGTCGCTCCCGGCTCGAGCCGGTCGGGCAGAAGCGGCATCGGCCTTTCGTAGCGCTGCGGCATGTCGAAGGCCAGCTCGAGCTCGACGTCCCAGGGGCGGGCCCAGCGCTCCTCGCCGATCGGCGCGCCGTCGGCGCCGGCGAGCGCGACGAGCAGGGGAGAGGCGCCGCTCACCGTGGCGACCAGCTCGCCGATGCGCTCGCGCCGGTACAGGTCGATCGTTTCGTAGCGCCAGCGCTGGCCGACCGCCACGCTCGGGCGCGGCGGCGGCACGGCAGGCGCCGGCAGCCGGGGCGGCGCGGCGCAGGCGGCGGGCAGGACCGCTGCGCCGGCCAGCAGCAGCCGGCGCAGCCGCGACGGCGAGTCGCCCGGGGAGCCGGTGCTCGCCGGCGGCTCGAATGCCGTCGGCGCGTCCTTGGCCCGGACGACGGTCAGGCCACCTCGCGGTCGTCGTTCAGGCGCATCCATCCCTTGATCATCCTGTAGGCGAACCAGATCTGGGCGAGCACGAAGAACGGAACGAAGCCGACGGTGATCAGCGTGGGCACCAGCAGCAGCACGAACCAGAGCAGGAACCACCAGAACGAGCGGCTCTGCCAGGCGAAGTGGCTGTAGTACACGGTGCCGGCGGCGTCGTCGCGCTTGATCCAGGCCACGATCAGGCCGACGACGAAGCCCACGATCGACACGAGGCCGAACAGGTGCATCGCGTAGCCGAGCATCGCGTACTTGCGAAGCGACTCCTCTTCGGCCGAGCGGACGGTGACTGCGCGGTTCATTCCTTCTCCTTGCAGGCTGCGTCGCGGCGACGGCGGGGAACCTGACGCGCGCGGGCCGCGGGTTCAGATGCCGGAGACGAAGCTGCGGATGCCCGAGGCGATGAACTGCACGCCGATGCAGATCAGCAGGAAGCCCATCAGCCGGGTCATCGCCTCGATGCCGCTGCGACCGAGTCTATTCGATATCTGCCGGGCGCTGCGCAGCGTGAGCCAGCTGAGAACGCAGGTGAGGGCCATTGCGGCGACGGTGGCGATCGACGCGATCGCGACGCCGCCCCAGCCGCCCAGCTCCTGGATCTCGGTGGAGATGCCGATGACCACCGCGATCGTGCCGGGACCGCTGATGCCGGGCAGGGCGAGCGGGAAGAAGGCCGGATTGTGCGGCCTTTCGACGGCCGGGTCGCCGCGGCGCTGCTCGCGGCGGAACAGCATCTCGTGGCCGAGCAGCGCGACCACGATGCCGCCGGCGACCCTTAGCGCGGCGTGCGAGATGCCGAAGGTGTTGAGGATCAGCGAGCCGGCGAACAGGCTCACCGTGAGGATCGCGAACGCATATAGCGGGCCGCGCCGGGCGAGCCTTTCCGTCTCGTCGTCGTCGAGGTCCGCGCTCAGCGAATTGAACAGCGGGATCGCCGACGGCGGGTTGATGATCGTGACCAGGCTCACGAACGAGCCCAGGAAGAAGGTCGCGAAGATGTCCGAGAACAGCCAGATCATCGGCCGATGATACTGGCTGCGCCGGTCACTCGATCGCCTTGACCATGTCCTCGACGACCTTCTTCGCGTCGCCGAAGACCATCATCGTCTTGTCCATGTAGAACAGCTCGTTGTCCAGACCCGCGTAACCGGAGGCCATCGAGCGCTTGTTCACGATGACCTGGCGGGCCTTGTAGGCCTCGAGGATCGGCATGCCGGCGATCGGCGACTTCGGGTCCTTGGCGGCCGGGTTCACCACGTCGTTGGCGCCGAGCACCAGCACCACGTCGGTGTCGCCGAACTCGCTGTTGATGTCCTCCATCTCGAAGACCTGGTCGTAGGGCACCTCGGCCTCGGCCAGCAGCACGTTCATGTGACCGGGCATGCGGCCCGCCACCGGGTGGATCGCGTACTTCACCGAGATGCCGCGCTCGATCAGCTTGTCGGTCAGCTCCTTCAGCGGATGCTGGGCGCGCGCCACTGCCAGGCCATAGCCCGGCACGATGATCACGCTGTCCGCGTTGCCGAGCAGGAAGGCCGCGTCGTCGGCCGAGCCCGACTTGACCGGGCGCTGCTCGGCCGCGCCGCCCGCGGCGGCCGCGCCGGCATCGCCGCCGAAGCCGCCGAGGATCACGTTGAAGAACGACCGGTTCATCGCCTTGCACATGATGTACGACAGGATCGCGCCCGACGAGCCGACCAGAGAGCCGGCGATGATCAGCATGCTGTTGTTCAGCGAGAAGCCGATGCCGGCCGCCGCCCAGCCCGAGTAGCTGTTCAGCATCGACACCACCACCGGCATGTCGGCGCCGCCGATCGGGATGATGATCAGCACGCCCAGCACGAAGGCCAGGATCGTCATGATCCAGAACGGCGTCCACTGCTGGGTCAGGAAGAACCACAGGCCGAAGCCGAGCATGGCCAGCGCCAGCGCCAGGTTCAGCATGTGCTGGCCGGCGAAGACCACCGGCGCGCCCTGGAACAGCCGGAACTTGTACTTGCCCGACAGCTTGCCGAAGGCGATCACCGAGCCCGAGAAGGTGATCGCGCCGACGAAGGTGCCGATGAACAGCTCGAGCCGGTTGCCCAGCGGGATCGGCTGGCCCTTCTCGGCGATGCCGAAGGCCCAGGGCTCGGCCACCGCGGCGATCGCGATGAACACCGCGGCCAGGCCGATCATCGAGTGCATGAAAGCGACCAGCTCGGGCATCTTGGTCATCTCGACCCGCTTGGCCATGATCGTGCCCGCGGTGCCGCCGATCGCCACGCCGAGGATCACCCAGCCGAGCCCGAGCGCGCCGGCCTCGCCGGAGAGCTCGACGATCAGGGCGATCGTGGTGAGCACCGCGATCGCCATGCCGACCATGCCGAAGGTGTTGCCAAGCCGCGAGGTGGTCGGGTGCGACAGGCCCTTCAGCGCCTGGATGAAGCAGACCGATGCGACGAGGTAGAGGAGTACGACGAGATTCAGGCTCATTTTTGGTCTCCGCCGCGCGCATCGCGGCCATCGCCGTCACGCGGCGCTCCGAGCTTGGAGGGATCGAACTTTCCCTTGACCAGGCCGAACTTCTCGGCCAGCCAGGAAACGGGGAACACGATCGCCGCGGCGATCGCGCCGACCATCAGGGTGCGGCCGAAGCCTTCGTCGGTGTAGCGCTCGGCGATCTCGGCGCCGATGAAGATCGCCACGACCGTCGTGAGCATCAGCAGGATGAAGCCGTTGCGGGTCATGCCTTCGAGGCTTCCGCCTTGGCCTTGGGCTCTTTCTTCCTGAACATCTCGAGCATCCGGCGCGTGACCAGGAAGCCGCCGAAGACGTTGACCGCGGCGAGCGCCACCGCCAGCACGCCCATGGTCTTGCCGAGCCCGGTCTCGGTCAGCGCGGCGGCGAGCATCGCGCCGACGATGACGATCGCGGAGATCGCGTTGGTGACCGCCATCAGCGGCGTGTGGAGCGCCGGCGTGACGTTCCAGACCACGTGGTAGCCGACGTAGATCGCCAGCACGAAGATGATCAGGTTGACGATGGTGGGGGAGATGGCTTCCATCGGATGTCCTCGGTGAAGTGCTCGTCTGCGGCGTCCGGCCATGCGCGCTTCGCGCGCGGCCGGCCGCCCTGCGGGGTCACTGGCGCAACAGCTGGCCGTCGCGGGTCATCAGGCAGGCGGCGACGATGTCGTCGGCCATGTCGACGCTCAGCGCGCCTTCCTTCGTGACGATCAGCTTCAGGAAGTCGAACACGTTGCGCGCATACAGCGCGGAGGCGTCGGCCGCGACCATCGCCGGCAGGTTGGTCTCGCCGACCAGCGAAACGCCGTGCTTGACGACGGTGCGCCCGGCCTCGGACAGCGGGCAGTTGCCGCCCTGCTCGACCGCCATGTCGACGATGACCGAGCCGGGCTTCATCGACTTGACCATCTCCTCGGTGACCAGCACCGGCGCCTTGCGGCCCGGGATCAGCGCGGTGGTGATGACGATGTCGGCCTGGCGGATCCGTTCGGCCACCAGCGCGGCCTGGCGCTTCATCCAGCTCTCGGGCATCGGCCGGGCGTAACCGCCCACGCCCTGGGCGATCTCGCGCTCTTCCTCGGTCTCGAAGGGCACGTCGATGAACTTGGCGCCCAGCGACTCGACCTGCTCCTTGACCGCCGGCCGCACGTCGGAGGCCTCGATGACGGCGCCGAGGCGCTTGGCGGTGGCGATCGCCTGCAGGCCGGCGACGCCGGCGCCGAGGATCACCACGCGGGCCGCCTTGGCGGTGCCCGCGGCGGTCATCATCATCGGGAAGAAGCGCTGGTAGACGTTGGCCGCGAGCAGCACCGCCTTGTAGCCGGCGATGTTGGCCTGCGACGAGAGCACGTCCATGCTCTGCGCGCGGGTGGTGCGGGGGGCCGCCTCGAGCGCGAACGCGGTGAGCCCGGCGGCGGCCAGGCGCTCGAGCCCTTCGCGATCGAAGGGGTTCAGCATGCCGACCAGCGCGGCGCCGCGCTGCATGGCGGCGAGCTCCTGCTCGCCGGGCGCGCGAACCTTCAGCACCAGTTCGGCGCCGAGCGCGTCGGATGCGCTGCCGATCGAGGCGCCGGCGGCGGCGTACGCGTCGTCGGTCTGGCTGGCGCGCACGCCGGCGTTGCGCTCGACGACGACCTGGTGGCCGGCAGCCACGAGTTTCTTGACGGTTTCCGCCGTGGCGGCGACCCGGGTCTCTCCGGCCCGGGTTTCCGCGGGAATGCCGATGCGCATGCACCCTCCGTTGGCGGGCCCGGCAGGGGGCCCAGACGATCCTGTTCCTGGAAAGGAAGAAGCCCAGAGGGCTCATCAACCTTTCTTTATATCACGGCCGGGACAGTTGCCCGGCCGGCGCCGCGCGGGCTGCGGTATCCTCGCGGCATGAGCATCTGGAAGCCCAGCACCACGGTCGCCGCCGTCGTCGAGCGCGACGGCCGCTTCCTTCTCGTCGAGGAAGAGACCCCCGACGGCCTGCGCCTGAACCAGCCCGCCGGCCATCTCGACCCCGGCGAGTCGCTGCCGCAGGCGGTCGCCCGCGAGGCGCTCGAAGAGACCGCCTGCCGCGTCGAGCCGCGCGCGCTGGTCGGCGTCTACATGACCCGCTTCCA
The DNA here is from genome assembly GCF_023721795.1 of Zeimonas sediminis. NCBI lineage: Bacteria > Pseudomonadati > Pseudomonadota > Betaproteobacteria > Burkholderiales > Burkholderiaceae > Zeimonas > Zeimonas sediminis. The sequence continues at coordinate 1,894,479 of NZ_JAMQYE010000001.1, read as the reverse complement.
TCGTCCGGCGCTGGGCATCGACGTCAGCTACCTGCGCTTCGCCTTCGACTGCCGGCTGCTCGCCGAGGAGCCGGGCCGGGCGCTCGACGCCGGCATCGTCCGCACGCTTTGGCTGAGCCCCGACGAGCTGCGCGCGGCGGGCGACCGCCACCGCAGCCCGCTGGTCATGCGCACGGTGGACGACTGGCTGGCCGGCCGGCGCTTCCCGCTCGAGCTGATCCACACCGACCCGTCCTGCCTGCGCTGAGCCGCTGAGCAGGGCGAGAACCTCCGAGCCACGAGCCGCCGAAATGGCCTCCGATATCGCTTCCGGCGCTGCCGGGCCTGCCCCCGGCTCGCGCGGTCGCGTCGTCGTCGGCATGTCCGGCGGCGTCGACTCCTCGGTCACCGCCTGGCTGCTCAAGCAGCAGGGCTGGGAGGTGATCGGCCTGTTCATGAAGAACTGGGAGGACGACGACGACGGCGAATACTGCTCCACGCGGCAGGACCTGATCGACGCGGCCAGCGCCGCCGACGTGGTCGGCGTCGAGCTCGAGGCGGTGAACTTCGCCGCCGAGTACAAGGACCGGGTCTTCGCCGAGTTCCTGCGGGAATATTCCGCCGGCCGCACGCCGAACCCCGACGTGCTGTGCAATGCCGAGATCAAGTTCAAGGCCTTTCTGGACCATGCGATCGCGCTGGGCGCCGAGCGGATCGCCACCGGCCACTACGCGCGGGTCCGCGAAGCCGACGGCCGCTTCGAGCTGCTGCGCGGCGTCGACCCGGGAAAGGACCAGAGCTACTTCCTGCACCGGCTCAGCCAGGCGCAGCTCTCGCGCGCCATGTTCCCGATCGGCCACCTGCACAAGCGCGAGGTGCGCGAGATCGCGCGCCGGATCGGCCTGCCGAACGCGGCGAAGAAGGACTCCACGGGCATCTGCTTCATCGGCGAGCGGCCGTTCCGCGAGTTCCTGAACCGCTACCTGCCCACGCAGCCCGGCCCGATCGTCACCGACGAGGGCAGGGTCGTCGGCGAGCACGTCGGCCTGTCCTTCTACACGCTCGGGCAGCGCAAGGGGCTGGGCGTGGGCGGCCTTCGCGAGGGCAGCGGCGAGCCCTGGTTCGTCGCGCGCAAGGACCTCGCGCGCAACACGCTGGTGGTCGTGCAGGGGCACGATCACCCCTGGCTGATGAGCGACGGGCTGCAGGCCGACAGCGCCAGCTGGATCGCCGGCGAGCCTCCGGTCGACGACGGCAGGCTGGGCGCCAAGACCCGCTACCGGCAGACCGACGCGCCTTGCGCGTTCGAGCGGGCGGACGCCGACCGTTTCCGCCTGCGCTTCGCGTCGCCGCAGTGGGCGGTCACGCCGGGTCAGAGCGCGGTGCTCTACCGGGGCGAGGTCTGCCTGGGGGGCGGCATCATCGCCGCGGCCGACGCCGAGGCGTGATTCGCCGCGCTGCGCAGGCCGCGCAGCAGATTGATTCGGGCGTTCAGGCCGGGCGGGTGTCGGCGAAGCTGGGGCGCGCGAACAGCTTGTCCGCGTGCGCGGAGAGGTTCGAGAACTGCGCGCGCCAGCCGAGCTGCGGGAAGCGGAAGTCCAGGTAGCCCAGCGCGCAGCCTACCGCGATGTCGGCCAGCGAGTACTTGCCGTCGGCGCACCAGGGCTTGTCGGCGAGACCGGCGGACATCGCGGCGAGCGCGCGCTCGATCTTGCCCATCTGGCGGGCGATCACGGCGGGGCTGCGCTGGCCCTCGGCGCGCTGGGTCTGCTCGGCACGCACCAGCAGCGCGGCATCGAGCAGGCCGTCGGCCAGAGCCTCCCAGGTACGGACCTCGACGCGGGAGCGTCCGTTGGGCGGGATCAGGCGGTGGACCGGGGTGAGGTTGTCGAGGTATTCGACGATGACCCGCGAGTCGAACACGGCGCCGCCGTCGTCCATGATCAGGCAGGGGATCTTGCCCAGCGGGTTGGAGTCGTTGATCGGCGAGTCGGGGGCGTTGACGTCGACCAGCTCGTATTGCGCCTCGATCTTCTTCTCGGCCATGACGACGCGGACCTTGCGAACGTAAGGGCTCGTATTCGATCCGAGGAGCTTCATCTGGCAACCGCCGGAGGTTGAGGGCGGAGGGCAGTATAGCAAACGGCCTGCCTGCGGATCGGCCCGGAAACGCCGCCGGCGCCGGCCGCTGGCTGCCCCGGGAATCCGCCGGTTCGCGGGCGAATGCTAGGATCGAGGGTTTTCCGCCCGGCACCGGTTACCGCCATGAACGCCTCGCTGACCGAACTCTCCGAACTGACCGCGCTGTCGCCGCTCGACGGCCGCTACGCCTCGCGGATGGGGCCGCTTCGCGCGCTGATGTCCGAGGCCGGCTTCATGCGCCACCGGGTGAAGGTCGAGGTCGAGTGGCTGATCGCGTTGTCCGACGCGGGCTTCGGCGAGCTGCCCCCGTTCTCGCAGGGTTCGCGCGACTTCCTGCGCGCGCTCGTCGAGCGCTTCGACGCCTCGCACGCGGCCCGGATCAAGGAGATCGAGCGGGTCACGAACCACGACGTGAAGGCGGTCGAGTACTTCCTGAAGGATTCGGTGCGCGAGCATCCCGAGCTCGTGGCGGCCTCCGAGTTCATCCACTTCGCCTGCACCTCCGAGGACATCAACAACACCTCGCATGCGCTGATGCTGAAGGCGGCGCGCGACGAGGTGCTGCTGCCCGCCGCGCGCGAGATCGCCGCCACGCTGCGGGCCATGGCGCACGAGCACGCCGCGGTCCCGATGCTCTCGCGCACCCACGGCCAGCCGGCGTCGCCGACCACGCTGGGCAAGGAGGTCGCCAACGTGCTGGCGCGCCTGGAGCGCGCGATCGCCGCGCTCGAGCGCGTGCAGCCGCTGGCCAAGCTAAACGGCGCGGTCGGCAACTACAACGCGCACCTCTCGGCCTGGCCCGACTTCGACTGGGAGGGCTTCTGCCGGGGCGTCGTCGAGTCGCTGGGCCTGTCCTTCAACCCGTACACGATCCAGATCGAGCCGCACGACTGGATGGCTGAGCTGTTCGACGCGATCGCCCGGCTGAACACGGTGCTGCTCGACTTCGATCGCGACGTCTGGGGCTACATCGCCTTCGGCTACTTCCGCCAGCGCACCAAGGCCGGCGAGATCGGCTCGTCGACGATGCCGCACAAGGTCAACCCGATCGACTTCGAGAACTCGGAAGGCAACCTCGGGCTGGCGAACGCGCTGCTCGGCCACCTGTCGGCCAAGCTGCCGGTGTCGCGCTGGCAGCGCGACCTGACCGACTCCACCGTGCTGCGCAACATGGGCGTGGCGCTCGGCTATTCGCTGCTCGCCTGGGACGCCTGCCGGCGCGGGCTGGGCAAGCTCGAGGTCGATGGGCAGCGCATGGCGGCCGACCTCGACGCGAACTGGGAGGTGCTCGCCGAGCCGATCCAGACGGTGATGCGTCGCTACGGCGTCGAGAACCCGTACGAGCAGCTGAAGGAGCTGACCCGCGGCAAGCGGATCACCGCGGCCGACCTGGCCGCCTTCGTTGACCGTCTGGCGATCCCCGACGACGCGAAGGCCCGGCTGAAGGCGATGACGCCGGCCTCCTACGTCGGCAAGGCCGCGGAGCTCGCGCGGCGCGCCTGAGCCGGGCGGCCCCGGTGGCACCGATGCGGGGCGGGGCGCTGTCCCGCCAATGACCCGGATTCCGACCGGGACACGGGGATAAGCCTTGTAGGGAATAATCGGCGTGCTGCGCGCGTTTGCGTGCAGGCGAGGGGCGTGCGCGCGGCGCGGCACCCCTCCGTCGGCTGGCCCCGATCGTCGGGCCGGTTCCCACCGATGCCTTCGCAGGAGACCTCGTTCATGCACCGGAAGCTCGCAGCATTCGCAACCGCCGCCGCCCTTGCCGGCGGCGCTCTCGTCGCCACGCCGGCGCTCGCCCAGTTCGCCAAGGCCGAGGACGCGATCGACTATCGCCAGTCGGCCTTCACCGTGATGGCCAACCACATGGGCCGCCTGTCGGCGATGGCGAAGGGCGAGAAGCCTTTCGATGCCGCTGCCGCGCAGGCCTCGGCGCAGCTGATCGCGACGATGTCGAAGCTCCCTTGGGAAGCGTTCACGCCGGGCTCGGACGGCGGCTTCGCCAACGTGAAGGGCGATCCCTGGAAGAACGCGGCCGACTTCAAGTCGCTGCAGGACCGTCTGATGGGCGAGACCGCCAAGCTGCCCGAGTCGGCCGGCAGCCTGGAAACGTTGCGCAAGCAGCTCGGCGCGACCGGCGCCTCCTGCAAGGCCTGTCACGACAAGTATCGCGCGCAGTGACCGCGGCACCGCCGGTCCCGGCAACGGGGCCGGCAGCAGTGCCGGCAAGAGGGCCGGCCAGGCGACCTGCCGACGGGCCGTCGCCCGCGCTCAGGGCAGCAGCGTGACCACTGCCCACACGATCGCCGCCGCGGCGGCGAGCACCGCCAGCGCGAGCAGCCGCTCGCGCCAACCGTCGGCCGCCGCCGCGCCGGCGGCGATCTCGGCGGGCAGCTCGGCGTCGCCCACGATCATCGGCTTCACCAGCGAACGGCGGCGCTTCAGTGCGTAGAAGGCGATCGCGCACAGGTGCAGCAGGATCAGCGACAGCAGCACGATCCGATTGAGCTTGTGCAGCTTCGTGATGAAGTCGCTGCTGGCGTTCGACACCAGGTTGCGCAGCGGCCCGTCCCACATGATCGCGTCGTTGGCGAACAGCCCGGTGCCGGCCTGGAAGGCGAGCGACAGCAGCAGCGCGTAGACCGACAGCGCGCCGAGCGGGCTGTGGCCGGCCGCGGGGGCCTCGGCGCCGCGCAGGTAGCGCAGCGCGGCCATCGGATTCGGCGGGAAGGACGAGAAGCGCGCGTAGCGCGGGCCCACGAAGCCCCAGGCCAGCCGGAACAGCAGCAGCGCCAGGATCGCGTAGCCGAAGCGGAAATGCCAGGCGACCGCGTTGCCGCCCAGGTTCACCGACACCAGCGAGCCGACGATGCAGGCGGCGAGGCTCCAGTGGAACAGGCGGGTGGGGAGGTCCCACACACGGGCCGTCGCGGTCCTTCCGGGCTGGCTGTTCGGGGCCTGCATCGCGCGTGAAAGCCTTGCGGGTCGAAGGCCGGTCGCGCCGGCTCAGGGCAGCTCGGGCTGCCCGTCGTCCTTCTTCTTCTGCGGCTTGACCAGGTCCTCGCGCCGGATGCCGAGCCACATCGCGACCGCGGCGGCCACGAAGACCGACGAGTAGATGCCGAACAGGATGCCGATCGTGAGCGCCAGCGCGAAGTAGTGCAGCGTCGGGCCGCCGAAGATCAGCATCGACAGCACGACGATCTGGGTCGATCCGTGGGTGATGATCGTGCGCGAGATCGTGCTGGTGATCGCCTTGTCGATGATCTCGCGCGGCTCGGCCTTGCGGATCTTGCGGAAGTACTCGCGGATCCGGTCGAAGATGACCACCGACTCGTTGACCGAGTAGCCGAGCACCGCCAGCACCGCCGCCAGCACCGACAGCGAGAACTCCCACTGGAAGAAGGCGAAGAAGCCCAGGATGATGACGACGTCGTGCAGGTTGGCGACGATCGCCGCGATCGAGAACTTCCACTCGAAGCGGATCGCCAGGTAGATCATGATGCCGACGATCACGAACAGCAGCGCCATCGCGCCGTCGGTGAACAGCTCCTCGCCGATCTGCGGGCCGACGAACTCGACCCGGCGCAGCTCCGCGGAAGGGTCCACGCCCTTCAGGGCCTGCATCACCTGCTCGCTCTGCTTCGTGGCGGCCGCGTTGCTGCCGTCCTTCAACGGCAGGCGGATCATCACGTCGCGGGAAGTGCCGAAGTTCTGCACCTGCGCGTCGGCGTACCCGAGCCCGCCGATCGCCCCGCGCATGTCCTCGAGCTGTGCCGCCTGTTGCGTGGACACCTCCATGACCGTGCCGCCGGTGAACTCGATCGACAGGTTGAGGCCCCGGGTGGCGAGGAAGAACACCGCCAGCAGGAAGGTCGCGATCGAGATCGCGTTCAGCAGCAGCGCGTGCCGCATGAACGGGATGTCGCGCTTGATCCGGAAGAATTCCATGGTCTCTGCCGCCGGTTTTCAGGTAGTCGGTTTCCAGACCTGGCCGATCGAGATCTTCGCCAGCTTGCGCCGCCCGCCGTACCAGAGGTTGACCAGGCCGCGCGAGAAGAAGACCGCCGAGAACATCGAGGTCAGGATGCCCAGGCAGTGCACGACCGCGAAGCCGCGCACCGGGCCCGAGCCGAACACGAGCAGCGCGACGCCGGCGATCAGCGTGGTGATGTTCGAGTCGAGGATGGTGGCCCACGCGCGGTCGTAGCCTGCGGCGATCGCCGCCTGCGGCGTGGCGCCGCTGCGAAGCTCCTCGCGCACGCGCTCGTTGATCAGCACGTTGGCGTCGATCGCCATGCCCAGCGCCAGCGCCATCGCCGCGATGCCCGGCAGCGTCAGCGTGGCCTGCAGCAGCGACAGCAGGGCGACCAGCAGCAACAGGTTGACCGACAGCGCGATCGACGAGATCAGGCCGAACAGCATGTAGTACAGCGACATGAACACCGCCACCGCCACGAAGCCCCAGACGGTGGACAGGAAGCCCTTCGCGATGTTCTCGGCGCCCAGGCTGGGCCCGATCGTGCGCTCCTCGATGATCTCCATCGGCGCGGCGAGCGAGCCGGCGCGCAGAAGCAGAGCGACGTCGTTGGCCTCCTGCGTGTTCATCTGGCCGCTGATCTGCACGCGTCCGCCGCCGATCTCGGAGCGGATCACCGGGGCGGTCACGACCTCGCCCTTGCCCTTCTCGAACAGCAGGATCGCCATCCGCTTGCCGACGTTCTCGCGGGTCACGTCGCGGAAGATCCGGGCGCCCTTGGCGTCGAGGTTCAGGTGGACCGCCGGTTCCTGCGTCTGCGAGTCGAAGCCCGCCTGCGCGTCGTTCAGGTTCTCGCCGGTCAGGATGACCTGGCGGCGCACCAGGATCGGCCGGCCGCCGCGCTCGCTGTAGCGCTCGCAGCCGAAGGGAACCGTGCCGGCGTTCAGCGCGGCCAGCTCCTCGGGCGACTCGCAGACCATGCGGACCTCGAGCGTGGCCGTGCGGCCGAGGATGTCCTTGGCCTTCGCGGTGTCCTGCACGCCCGGCAGCTGCACGACGACGCGGTCCGCGCCCTGCTGCTGGATGACCGGCTCGGCCACGCCGAGTTCGTTGATCCGGTTGCTGAGCGTGGTGATGTTCTGCTTGAGCGCGCTGTCCTGGATGCGGCGGGCGGCCTCGGGGCGGAACGAAGCGACCAGCTTCAGCGCGTCGGCCTCGCCTGCGTCGACCGCGGCCAGGTCCGGCAGGCTGTCGGTGATCAGGGTGCGCGCCCGGTCGCGGGCCTGGGCGTCGCGGAAGCGGATCTCGACGTTGTCGCCCACCCGCGCGATGCCGGCGTGGCGGATGTTGCGGTCGCGCATCAGCGTGCGCAGGTCGCCGACCGTGGCGTCGACCCGCTTGCTGAGCGCTTCCTTCATGTCGACCTGCAGCAGGAAGTGCACGCCGCCGCGCAGGTCGAGGCCCAGGTACATCGGCAGCGCGCCGATGCTGGTCAGCCAGTTGGGCGAGTTCGACAGCAGGTTCAGCGCGACGATCCAGGTCGGGTCGGCCGGGTCCGGGTTCAGCGCGCCGCTGACGACGTCCTTGGCCTTGAGTTGCGTGTCGGTGTCGCGGAAGCGCACCTTGACCGAGTTCGCGTCGACGAACAGCCCGGTGTGCTCGATCCCGGCCCCGCGAAGCGCCGATTCGACCCGGCCCGCCATGGCCGGCTCGAGCCGGACCGTGGCCTTGCCGCTGGAGACCTGGATCGCCGGCGCCTCGCCGAAGAAGTTCGGCAGCGTGTAGAGCAGGCCGAATACGACCGCGATCGCCAGGATCGCGTATTTCCAGACCGGGTATCGGTTCATGCGCTCAGATCGCCTTGATCGTGCCGTTGGGCAGCAGCGTCTGCACGGCCGATTTCTGGAAGTGCATCTCGATCGCGGCGTCGCCGCCCTTGCCTTCGCTGCGCGCGACCTCGAGGGTCACGTAGCCCTCGCCGACCTTGGTGATGCGACCGACCACGCCGCCGGCGGTGATCACCTCGTCGCCCTTCTTCAGGGCCTCGAGCATCGCCTTGTGCTCCTTGGCGCGCTTCATCTGGGGCCGGATCATCAGGAAGTACAGCACCACGAACATCAGGATGATCGGCAGGAAGCCGACCAGCTGCTCGGTGGAACCGCCTGCAGCCTGTGCGTAAGCCGTTGAAATGAACACGAAAGTCTCCCTTTTAGCGAACGCGGGATTATACCCGCCGCTTTCCGGCGCCCTTGCAGGCGCAATCGCCCGCGGAGGCCGGCTGCGGCGCCGGTCCCGGGCGCCGCGGCGAAGGGCTCAGGCGAGACTCTGGCGGAGGCGGGGCGCTTTGCGCGCGAAGCCGATCGCCAATTATTCTCCTCGCGCGGACCGATGCAAAGGGCGCCGCAAGACGGCCGAGGGGGCGATTCGATGCTTTGGCGACTGGCAGTTGCGCTGGCGATCCTGGGCGGACTGTCGATCGCGGTTCCGGCGAGCGCCGGCGACGCACTTCGGATCGGCTCCAAGCGCTTCACCGAATCCTATGTGCTCGCCGGCATCCTGGCCGCCACCGCGGCGGGGCGCGCCGAGGTCGAGCACCTGCCCGGCATGGGCAACACGGCGATCCTGTTCGAGGCGCTGCGCGCCGGCAGCATCGACCTCTACCCGGAATACCTGGGCACGATCGAGCTGGAGATCCTGAAGCGGCCCGTGGCGACCGGCTCGCTCGAGGCCGTCAACCGCGAGCTGGCGCCGCTGGGCCTGGTGGCGTCGGTCCCCTTCGGCTTCAACAACAGCTATGCGCTCGCGGTCCGCGCCGAAACGGCCGCGGCGCTCCGGCTCGATTCGATCGGCGCGCTCGCCGCACACCCGGGCCTGCGCTTCGGCTTGTCGCACGAGTTCCTGGGTCGCGCCGATGGCTGGGCCGGCCTCAGGGACCGCTACCGCCTGCCGCAACGGCCGGCCGGCCTCGACCACGGCCTCGCCTACGAGGCGCTCGCCGCCGGCTCGATCGACCTGACCGACGTCTACTCGACCGACGCGAAGATCGGCCGCTACGGTCTCGTCGTGCTGCGCGACGAGCTGGGCTACTTCCCGCGCTACGACGCGTTGATCCTGCACCGTGCCGACGTGCCGGCGCGCTTTCCCGAGGCCTGGCGCGCGCTCGAGCGGCTCGCCGGAAGGATCGACGAGCGGCGGATGATCGAGCTCAACGCAGCCGCCGAGCTGCGGGGACGATCCTTCGACGAAATCGCGGCGGCCTTCGTGGCTGCCGAGAGCGGGGTGTCGGGCGGCGCCGGGGCGGGGGCCGAAACGGGGGCAGGCAAGGGGGCAGACACGGGGGAAGGCAAGGGGGTAGACACGGGACGAGGGGGCCTGTGGCAGGCCCTGTTCGCCGACGACTTCTGGCGGCTCGCGCGCCAGCACGTCGCGCTGGTCCTGGTGTCGGTGCTCTGCGCGGTGGCGGTCGGGGTGCCCGCCGGCGTGGCGGCCGCGTTCAGGCCGCGCTTCGGGGCGGCCTTGCTCGCGGGGGTCGGCGCGCTGCAGACGATCCCTTCGCTCGCGCTGTTGGCCCTGCTGATCTCGGCCATCGGCGCGATCGGCACGCTGCCGGCGCTCGTCGCGCTGTTTGCGTACGCGCTGCTGCCGGTGGTTCGAAACACCTGCGTGGGCGTCGCGCAGGTGCCGGTCGCACTGCGCGAGGCTGCGAGCGCGCTCGGCCTTCGGCCCGGCCAGCGGATCCTGCTCGTCGACCTGCCGATCGCGCTGCCGACGCTGCTGGCGGGCATCCGGACCGCCGCCGTCATAAGCGTGGGCACCGCGACGATCGCCGCCTTCATCGGCGCGGGCGGATTCGGCGAACGGATCGCGACCGGGCTGGCGCTGAACGACCACCGCCTGCTGCTCGCCGGGGCGTTGCCCTCGGCCGCGCTCGCCTTCCTGGTCGAGGGAGGCTTCGCGCTGCTCGAACGGCGCGCGTCGCGCTGGTCCCGCGCCACGGGCCGATGAGCCGCGCGGGCGCCGGCGACGTTCAGTCGATGCCGCGCGCCCGGTCGCGGTGAAAGCCGGCGCGCCAGGCCTCGAAGCGCCCTTCGGCGATCGCTTCGCGCATCTCGCCCATCAGCATCAGGTAGTAGTGCAGGTTGTGGATCGTCGCCAGCCGGGCGCCGAGGATCTCGTTGACCTTCTGCAGGTGGTGCACGTAGGCCCGCGAGAAGTTCGCGCAGGCGTGGCAGGCGCAGGTCTCGTCGATCGGGCGGGTGTCCTCGCGATGGCGGGCGTTGCGCAGCCGCAGGTCGCCGAATCGGGTGAACAGCCATCCGTTGCGCGCGTTGCGGGTCGGCATCACGCAGTCGAACATGTCGATGCCGGCGGCCACGCCGGCGACCAGGTCTTCCGGCGTGCCCACGCCCATCAGGTAGCGCGGCTTGTCGGCGGGCAGGCGCGGCGCGGTGTGCGACAGGATCCGCAGCATCTCTTCCTTCGGCTCGCCGACCGACAGGCCGCCGATCGCGTAGCCGTGGAAGCCGATGTCGACCAGGCCCGCCAGCGACTCGTCGCGCAGCGGCTCGTACATGCCGCCCTGCACGATGCCGAACAGCGCGTTCGGATTCTGCAGCCGGTCGAACTCGTCGCGCGAGCGGCGCGCCCAGCGCAGGCTCAGCCGCATCGACGCGGCGGCCTCGTCGTGGCCGGTCGGCACGCCGCCGGTCTCGTAGGGCGTGCACTCGTCGAAGATCATCGCGATGTCGGAGTCGAGCGCGCGCTGGATCCGCATCGACTCCTCGGGCGTCAGCATCAGCCTGTCGCCGTTGACCGGCGAGGCGAAGCGCACGCCTTCCTCGGTGATCTTGCGCAGTTCGCCCAGGCTCCAGACCTGGAAACCACCGGAGTCGGTCAGGATCGGCCGGTTCCAGCCGTTGAACCGGTGCAGGCCGCCGAACTTCGCGAAGACATCGAGCCCCGGCCTCAGCCACAGGTGGAAGGTGTTGCCCAGGATGATCTGGGCGCCGACCTCGTCGAGCTCGCGCGGCGACATCGCCTTGACCGCGCCGTAGGTGCCGACCGGCATGAAGATCGGCGTCTCGACGACGCCGTGGTTCAGCGTGATCCGGCCGCGCCGGGCCAGCCCGTCGGTGGCCAGCAGTTCGTATTTCAGCATCGGCGGATCATAGCGGTTCGGCAGGCGCCTCCCCGACGGGCGCGGCGGCCGGCCCGGCGTCTCCGCGCCTGCGCTCGAGCAGCATCGCGTCACCGTAGCTGAAGAAGCGGTAGCGCTGCCCGATCGCGTGCGCGTAGGCCCGCCGGATCTCCTCGACGCCGGCGAAGGCCGACACCAGCATCAGCAGCGTGGACTTCGGCAGGTGGAAGTTGGTGAGCAGCAGGTCCACGACCCGGAAGCGGAAGCCGGGCGTAACGAACAGGCGCGTCTCGCCCGAGCCGGCGACCACCTCGCCGTGGTGCGCGGCGGCCACGCCCTCGAGCGTGCGCAGCGAGGTGGTGCCGACCGCCAGGATCCGGCCGCCGGCCGCGCGGGTCTCGGCGATCGCGCGCGCGGTGGCCTCGGGAACCTCGTAGCGCTCGGCGTGCATCCGGTGCTGCGAAAGGTCCTCGACCCGGACCGGCTGGAAGGTGCCGGCGCCCACGTGGAGCGTCACCCACTCGATCCGCACGCCGCTCTCCCGCAGCCGGGCGAGCATCGCGTCGTCGAAGTGCAGGCCCGCGGTCGGCGCGGCCACCGAGCCGGCCTCGCGGGCGTACACCGTCTGGTAGCGCCGCTCGTCCTCTTCGCCGGGGGCGTGGGTGATGTAGGGCGGCAGCGGCAGCCGGCCCTCGCGCTCGAGCACCTCCATGACCGGGTCGTCGAAGCGCAGCTGCCAGAACTCGTCGGCCCGGCCTATCACCTCGGCGCCGCCGCTGCGCCAGGCGATCCGGCTTCCCGGCTTCGGCGGCTTGCTCGCGCGCAGCATCGCGATCGCCTCGTGCGGCCCGGTGACCCGCTCGACCAGCGCCTCGATCCGCCCGCCGGTGTCCTTGGTGCCGAACAGCCGCGCGCGGATCACCCGGGTGTCGTTGAACACCATCAGGTCGCCGGGCGCCAGCAGCGAGGGCAGCTCGGCGAAACGGCGGTCTTCCAGGGCGTCGCCGCGCACCACCATCAGCCGCGAGGCGCCGCGCTCGGGCGGGGGATGCTGGGCGATCAGCGCCTCGGGCAGCTCGAAATCGAAGTCGGAAAGTCGCATGGGCTGGAATTCTATGGGCTCGGGAGGCAGGATTGAGGCAGCGGCCTTGCCGCACGGAGGAGAACCGATGCGACTTTCGATCCAGGGGGTCGTCGATTCGATCGGCGAGCGGACCGGCACGCCCTTCGAAGTGGTCATGCCGGACGGCGCCCGCCACCGCACCGGCGCCGGCGAGCCGCGCTTCTCGATCGTGCTGCGCGGCGAGGCCGCGCTCGTCGCGGCCTTCACCCGCGGTCACATCGGGCTGCTCGAGGCCTGGTTCGACGGGAAGATCGACGTCGAAGGCGACCTGGGCGCGCTGTTCGCCGCCGGGATGACCGGTTTCGAGCAACTGGAGTCCCATGCGGTCACCAAGGTCGAGAACGACCTGCTCGAGTGGCGGACGTCGAACCGCGATCCGGCGCGCGCCAGGGCGAACGCCCGCGCGCACTACGGGCTGGGCACGGACTTCTACCGGCTCTGGCTCGACGATCCGCTGATGATGTACACCTGCGGCTACTGGCCGGAGGGCACCGCCACGCTGGAGCAGGCGCAGCGCAACAAGATCGACCACGTCTGCCGCAAGATCCGGCTCGAGGCCGGCGAACGCTTCGTCGACATCGGCTGCGGCTTCGGCGGCTTCATGTTCCGAGCCGCCGAGACCACCGGCGCCACCGGCGTGGGCGTGAACACGACCACCGAGCAGGTGGACTGGCTGCGCGGCGAGATCGACCGGCGCGGCCTGCAGGACCGGCTCGCGGTGCGCGAGGCCGACTTCCGCGAGGTCGACGCGCAGTACGACAAGGTCGTGTCGATCGGCGTGCTCGAGCATGCCGGGCGAGACCAGCTGGCCGATGTGGTTCGCGCGCACGCAGGCTTCCTGAAGCCGGGTGGGCTCGGCATGCTGCACTTCATCGGCCACGTGGGTCGCTACGACACCGAGCTCTTCATCCGCAAGCACGTCTTCCCGGGCGGCTGGATCCCGTCGCTGGCCGAGGTGCTCGTCGAGATGGAGCGCTGCGGGCTGGAGATCGTCGACATCGAGAACCTGCGCCGGCACTATGCCCCGACGCTGGACGCTTGGGCCGAGCGCTTCCAGCGGAACTGGGAGGCGATCCGGGCGCTGGATCCCGGGCGCTTCGACGAGCGCTTCCGGCGAATCTGGCTGACCTACCTGATCGGCTGTGCCGAGATGTTCCGCTCGCCCGCCGGCTACACGCACCTGTTCCAGATCGTGTTCAGCAAGGGCAACGTCACGCGCGAGAACTATCCCATGGGGCGCGGCTTCCTCTATGCGGGCGAGGGCGAGGCGCAAGGGAGCGGGCATGGGCACTGAGCCGATGGCCGCCGGCGGCGCGGCGCACGAGGCACGATTGGGGCAGCCGGCCCGCCAGGCGCACCAGGCGCGCCTGGCCCGGGTCCTCGCCGACCTTCGAGGGGACGGCGCCGGACAGGCGGCGCCGCTGGGCCTGTCGAAGCGCACGTCCAATCTGTTTCGCGACCGCGCAGCCGGGCCGAAGCGACGGCTCGACCTGGGCGAGTTCACGAACGTTCTCGGGATCGATCCGGCGGCCGGCTGGGTCGACGTCGAGGGGACGATCCGCTACGAGGCGCTGGTCGACGCAACGCTGCCGCACGGCGTGATGCCGGCGGTGGTGCCGCAGCTGAAGACGATCACCGCGGGCGGCGCGGCGGCCGGGGTCGGCATCGAGGCCACCTCGTTCCGGCAGGGGCTGGTGCACGATACGCTGCTCGACTTCGACGTGCTGCTGCCAGACGGCCGCATCGTCGCCTGCTCGCCGGACAACGAGCACCGCGACCTGTTCTTCGGCTTCCCGAACTCTTACGGCACGCTCGGCTACGCGATCCGGCTCAAGCTGAGGACGATCCCGGTCCGTCCCTTCGTGCGGGTCGAGCACCGCCGGCACCCGACGCCGGTCGCCTTCTTCGATGACCTGGCCCGGCAATGCGAGGGCGACGCCGATTTCGTCGACGGGGTCGTCTTCTCGGGCAAGGAGGCGGTGCTCAGTGTCGGCCGCTTCGTCGACGAGGCGCCCTGGACCAGCGACTACGGCTACGAGCGGATCTACTGGCGCTCGCTGCGCGCGCGCGACACCGACTACCTGAGCACGCACGACTACATCTGGCGCTGGGACACCGACTGGTTCTGGTGCTCGAGGAACCTCGGCGCGCAGAACCCGATCGTGCGGCGACTGCTCGGCCGCAAGCGCCTGAATTCGCGCTTCTACACGAGGGTGATGCGGCTCAATTCGCGGCTGGGGCTCACACGCGGCCTGGCCCGGCTGCGCGGGCGCTTCACCGAGTCGGTGATACAGGACGTCGACGTCCCGCTGGACCGGGCCGGCGAGTTCCTCGATTTCCTGCTGCGCGAGATCGGCATCCTGCCGGTGTGGACCTGCCCGATCCGGCCGGCGGACGGCGCGCACCGGCACGCGCTGTACCCGCTCGAGCCCGGCGTGCGCTACGTGAACTTCGGGTTCTGGGACGTCGTCGAGACCGATGCGCCGCGCGAGGCCGGCCACTTCAACCGGCTGGTCGAGCGCGAGGTGATGCGGCTGGGCGGCATCAAGTCGCTGTATTCGGACAGCTTCTTCACGCGCGAGGAGTTCGATCGGGCCTACGGCACGCGCGACTACGCGGCGCTCAAGGCGCGCTACGACCCGCAGGGCCGCATGCTCGGCTTGTACGAGAAGTGTGTGCTGCGGGCATGAGTCGGAGCGGCGCGCTCGTGGTGTTCGCGGTCGCGGCCACGGTGCTGGCCGCGCTCGCGTCGTACGTGGCGCTGGGCGCGCCCTTCGCCGCCGCGGAGTTGCGGCTCATCGCCTGGGCGCGAGCCGCGGTCGGGCCGGCCGGGACGGGCTGGCTCGAGGCGCTTTCGGCGGCGCATGCCGCGCCGTGGGTCATGGGTGCGGCCGGCGTGCTGGCGCTCGCGCTCGCGTGGCGGCGCGAACTCCGCGCCACCGGATGGCTGCTGGCCGTGGTGGTCGGCGGCGCCGCGCTGAACGCGCTGCTCAAGCACGCGTTCGAGCGGGCCCGGCCGAGCTTCGACGCGCTGGCCCCGCGCGTCGGCGACTATGCGTTCCCGAGCGGGCATGCCGCCAACGTCACGCTGCTGTACGGCGCGATCGTGGTCCTCCTCGCCTGCCGGGCCAGGAACAGGGCCGTCCGCGCGACGGTCGCCGCCGTCGCGGTCGCGATGGTGCTGGCCGTGGCGGCCAGCCGCGTCGTGCTGGGTGCGCACTATCCGACCGACGTGGTCGCGGGCGTTGCCGAGGGGCTCGCCTGGCTCGTGCTTTGCACGCTGGTCATGGGCGAATGGCCAGCTTCTTCCGTCGACGGCGCCCGGCCTGCCGCACGAGATTGCGCAGGCCCGGACTCGACGAGAAATGCGTGATGCGTGGCCGATTCGCGGTCAACCCGCGATACGCTCGACCAGCGCGACGAGCGAGCGGTCGCTGCCGGCCGGGCCGAGCAGGGAGAGGCTGAGCGGCGCGCCGAGCCGGCGCGCGAGCGGCATCGATACCTGCGGGAAGCCGGCCAGCCCGGCGATGCAGAGCATCCGGATCGCGGCGTTGCGATAGTCCTCGAGGCGGCTCTCGTCGGCCGACAGCAGCGGCGCAACGTCGGGCATGGTCGGCATGACCAGTATGCCGTCGGCGCCGAGCAGGCCGGAGAGCTGTGCCGAGAATGCCTTGCGGAAGTCCGTTGCTCCGTCGAACTGCGCGTCGGTGACGCGCCTGGACCACTCGAATCGCTCGGCCACCCCCGGCCCGAGCGGCGGCGCGTGGCGATCGATCATCGGTCCGTCGGCCACCCAGGCCTCGCGACCCTGGATGTAGCGGAAGTTCCAGTACATCGTGTCGAATCCGTCGCGCGCGACCCTGCAGGGGGCCGCCTCGCCGAGGGCCTGCTCGACGCGGGCGAGGGCCGGCTCGAGCGCCGCCCTCGCTTCGGGTGCGAGCAGGTGCCAGACATCGTCGGGCCGCAGCAGTCGAACCACGCGCGGCAGCGGCGCCGGGTCCGGGCCGAGGATCACATCGGCGACCCGCGCGAAGGTCCCGGCATCCCGGGTGAAGAAGCCGCAGGTATCGAGGCTGGGCGAGAGATCGAGACAAGCCTCCAGGGGCACCCTGCCGTGCGTCGGGCGAATGCCGAAAAGGCCACAGTGGCTGGCGGGGGCGCGGACCGAGCCCCCGGTGTCGGTGCCCAGCGCGAAGTCGCAGAGCGCATTGCTGACCGCCGATGCCGAGCCGCTCGACGAGCCGCCCGGGATCCGCTCCGGTGCGCCGCCGTTGCGCGGCGTGCCGAAGTGGGCGTTCCGGCCGTTCATGCTGAAGGCGAGTTCGTCGGTATGGGTCTTGCCGACGAATCGCGCGCCGGCGTCGAGCAGTCTCTGCACGATCGGCGCGCTGTTCGTCTTGATGCCCGACATGGCCAGCACGGTAGGGCAACCGCCCCCGGTCGGATATCCCGCGACGTCGAACAGGTCCTTCGCCGCGAAGCTCAGCCCGGCAAGCGGCCCTCCGCCGGCATGGGGCACCGGCACCGCCGGGTACGGTACGAAGGCGTGGGCGGGATCCTCGGGCAGCAGCATCGTGGCCTCTCCTCTATTCAGCGGGGCGCATCGCCTGCGAAAACCCCGTCGAAGGTCTTCGCCAGCGGCGGCGCATAGCTGCAGGCCTTGGAGGTCCGTAGTCCCAGCGCGGCCAGGCCCTCGGCGAGTTTCACTGCGGCGGCGACGCCGTCGAGCACCGGAACGCCGTGGGTCGTCGACAGCGAGGCCGCCAGCGATGTCATGCCCGCGCAGCCCAGCACGATCGCCTCGGCGCGGTCCTCGGACAGCGCGCGGGCGATCTCGGCGTCGATTCGCGCGCGGGCCGGCGATCCGGGCTGCTCGAGCGACAGAACCGGAACTTCGGCGGCGCGAACCCGGGCGCAGCGACTCGACAGGCCGTACTTCGACAGGTTGTGCTCGAGGGCCACCACCGAGCGACCGAGCGTGGTGATGACGCTGAAGCGGGCGGCGAGCAGCGAGGCCATGTGGAACGCGGCCTCGCCGATGCCGACGACCGGCGCGCGCGCGAGGCAGCGCGCGGCTTCGAGGCCGGTGTCGTCGAAGCAGGCGACCACGTAGGCATCGGCCGGCGCGTCGCGCTCGAAGCGGGCGATCTCGCGCAACAGCCCGGGCACCGCGAAGGCCTCGTCGTAGAAGCCCTCGATCGACGCCGGACCGTCGGCGGGGTTGACCGCCACGATGTCGGTCCCGGCGGCGGCGACCCGCGCGGCGGTCTCGCCGATCGCGCGAGTCATCGACGCGGTCGTGTTCGGGTTGACGACGACGATCTTCATCCGTGCGCGCCTGCCATCGCGTCGAGCGTGGCGTCGGTGCGCAGGCAGCGCACGCCGTGATCGGCCGCGATCCGCACCGGATCGGGTCGAACCTGCCGGCATTCGGCCTGCGCGTAGGCGCAGCGCGCGGCGAACGCGCAACCCGGCGGCAGGTCCGACAGGTCGGGCGGCGAGCCGCCGATCGTCCGGAGCCTTGCACCGCGTGCGAGCCCGTGTCCTGCACCACTGCTCGCGCGTCCCTGCAGCAGGGCGATCGTGTACGGATGGCGGGGCTGGCGGACGATCGCTGCCGCCGGGCCTTCCTCGACGATCCTGCCCGCGTACATGACGGCGATCCTGTCGGCCACCTCGATCGCAGCGCCGATGTCGTGCGTCACGAAGACGATCGACAGCCCGAGGTCCTTCTGCAACTCCCTGAGCAGCAGCAGGATCTGGATCTGCACGGTCGCGTCCAGGGCGGTGGTCGGCTCGTCGGCCAGCAGAAGCTGCGGCCGGCAGGCGAGCGCGAGCGCGATCATCGCGCGCTGGCGCATGCCGCCGCTCATCTCGTGCGGGTAGGCATCGAGGCGGCGCTCGGGGCTCGGGATGCGCACGCGCTCGAAAAGCTCGAGGGCGCGCCGGCGCGCGTCGGCCACCGAAACCCGCTCGTGTCGCCGGATGCTCTCGACGATCTGGCTGCCGACCGTGTAGACCGGGTCCAGGGCCAGCAGGGGCTCCTGGAAGATCATCGAGGTGACCTTGCCGCGGTAATCGGCAAGTGCCCGGCCGTCCAGGCCCAGGACGTCGAGCCCGGCGACCCGGATCTCGCCGGTCACCCGGGTGCGCTTCGCGTCGTGAAGCCGGAGCAGGGTGCGCAGCGTGACGCTCTTGCCGGAGCCGGACTCCCCGATCAGCGCGACGGTCTGGCCGCGCGCCACGTCGAGGTCCACGCCGTTGACCGCCTGAACGGGGCGCCGCCCGCCCTGGAAGAGGACCTGCAGGCCGCGGACACTGACCAGGGGGGAGTTGGGCATCGATGTCGGGGGCGTGTCGTTCATCGGACTACCGTCGGATGCGGGGCGCGCGAGTGCCCGGAACCGGCCTCGTGGACCAGGCAGGAGACGTAGTGACCGGCGGCGGTGCCGGGCAGGGCCGGCGTGCGTTCACTGCAGACCGCCTCGGCGAGCGCGCAGCGGGTGTGGAATCGGCATCCGGGCGGCGGATCGATCGGGTTCGGCGGGTCGCCGCTGAGCGGCGCCTCGGTCGTGCGCCGATCGGGATCCATCGACGGCATCGACGAAAGCAGCGCCCGCGTGTACGGATGCAGCGGCGCGTCGAACAGCGATTCGGTCGGGCCCACCTCGGCCACGCGGCCCAGGTACATCACCATCACCTGGTCGGACACGTAGCGTACGACGTGCAGGTCGTGACTGATGAAGACATAGGTGAGCCCGAACTCCTCCTTGAGGTCCAGCAGCAGGTTCAGCACCTGGGCCTCGACCGACTTGTCCAGCGCCGAAACCGCCTCGTCGAGGATGATCAGCCGGGGCTGCAGGGCGAGCGCGCGCGCGATGTTGACCCGCTGGCGCTGGCCGCCCGAGAGCTCGTGAGGGTAGCGCTCGGCGAAGCGCGCGGGCTCGAGGCCGACCCGCGCGAGCAGATCGCGGGCACGCTCGACCGACTCGCGGTGCGGCACGCCGTGCACGCGGGGGGCGAAGGCGATCGAGTCCTCGATCGTGAGCCTCGGGTTCAGCGACGAGTAGCTGTCCTGGAAGACCATCTGCACCTGGCGCCGGAACTCCTTGAGCGGCAGGTCGCGCGAGCCCACGATCCGGCCGTCGAAGACGATCTCGCCGCGGTCGGGCTCGATCAGGTGCATCAGCAGCCGGGCGGTGGTGCTCTTGCCGCAGCCGGACTCGCCGACCACGCCGAGCGTCTCGCCCTTGAGCACGGTGAAGTCGACGCCGTCGACCGCGCGGACCACCGCGCCCTTGCCGGCGAGGCGGGACTTCAGCGGGAAGTGCTTGAACAGGCCGCGCACGGTCAGCAGTGGCTGGGCGGGCCCGCCCACGTCGTGGTGCCGGGTCGCGCTCATTGCTTGACGTCCATCGCGGAGCGCAGTCCGTCGGAAAGCATGTTGAAGGAGATCGAGGTGACGAAGATCATCACGCCCGGCAGGGCGGCGATCCACGGCTGGGTGTAGATCGCGGTGCGCAGCGTGTTGAGCATCAGCCCCCACTCCGGCTCGGGCGGCTTGACGCCCAGTCCGAGGAACGACAAGCCCGAGGCCAGGATCATCGAGACCGCGATCAGGCTCGTCGAGTACACGAAGATGGGGCCCAGGACGTTGCCGAGCACGTGCACCCGCACGATCGTGAAGGCGCCGGCGCCCGAGGCGCGCGCCGCCTCGACGAAGTCGCGCGCGCGCACCTGTGTCGTCACGCTCTCGGCGACCCTTGCGATCGGCGGGACGAAGACGATCGTCAGGCTGAGCAGCGCGTTGAAGATCCCCGCGCCGAGCGCGCCCGACAGCGCGATCGCCAGCAGCACCGACGGGAAGGCGTAGAACACGTCGATCGTGCGCATGATCACCGTGTTCACGTAGCCGCCCGCATAGCCGGCGAGGATCCCGAGCGCCGAGCCGATCACGAAGGCAGCGACCACCGGCGTGATCCCCATGAACAGCGAGAGCCTCGCGCCGACCATCAGCCGGGACAGCATGTCGCGGCCCAGCTCGTCGGTTCCCAGCAGGAAGCCGGGCGTGCCGATCGGCTTCAGGCGGCTGAGCATCGAGGCCTTGTACGGGTCGGCAGGCGTCAGGTAGCCACCGAACACGGCGAGCAGGATCAGCAGCAGCACGACCGCGGCGGCCGTCACGGCGACCGGGTCGCGCATGAAGCGGCGGCCGACCGTCGTCCAGTAGCCCGGGCTGCGGTCGAAGGCGGGCGCCGGCACTTTCGAAGCGTCGATCGCGGTCGTCATCATGTCCTCGACATCCTCGGGTCGAGCAGGCTCTGGAGGATGTCCACGATCAGGTTGAGCAGCACGAAGAACATCGCCAGCACCAGGATCGTTCCCTGCAGCAGCGGCAGGTCGCGCTGGAAGATCGCGCTGTTGAGAAGGAACCCGGTGCCGGGCCAGGAAAACACGGTCTCGATCAGGATCGATCCGCCGAGCAGGTAGCCCAGCTGCAGGCCCATGACGGCCAGCGCGGTCGGGGCGACGTTCTTCACCACGTGGCGGAAGATCCCCAGGTTGGTCAGCCCCTTCGCGCGCAGGCCGACGACGAATTCCTGGGCGAGGATCTCGGCCACCAGGGCACGCACCGTTCGGCTGATGATGCCCATCGGGATCACGCTCATCGTGATTGCCGGAAGGATCAGGTGGCGCATGTGCTCCCAGTCCCAGGCCCATTCCGACGAGCCGCCTGGCCCGGCGCCGGTCGCCGGCAGCCAGTTCAGCTGTGAGGCGAACACGATCACCAGGACCATGCCCAGCCAGTAGTGCGGAACGCTGACGCCGACCGTGGAGAGGAGCGAGGCGAGCTTGTCGACCCAGGAGTCGCGGAAGTAGCCGGCGACGAAGCCGAACAGGCTGCCGAGGAAGAAGCCGATCAGCGTTGCGATGCCGGCGAGGATCAGCGTGTTGCCGACGGCCCTGAGGACCTCGTCGGCCACCGGCCGTCCTGCCGCGATCGAGGTGCCGAGGTCGCCCTGCATGGCGCGCCAGATCCAGCTCGCGAACTGCTCCGGGTAGCTGCGGTCGAAGCCGTAGAGCACGCGGAGTTGTTGCTGCAGATCGGCCGAGGCGTCCGGCGGCAGCACCGACACGAGCGGGTCGCCGGGCGCCAGGTGGACCAGCGCGAAGCAGACCAGCGCCACGCCGAGCATGATCGGCAGCGTGTAGAGGATCCGGTGGAACAGATAAGTGAGCATCGTCGGGGTTCCGGAGGCGCCGCCCGCCCGCGGACGGGCGGCGCGCGGATCTACCTGCTCATTCGATCGTCATCGGGGCGATGTCGATGAACCAGCTCTTGGGCTGCACCACGTTCTTGACCTTCGCGCTCATCGCGCGCGGGCCGACGTCGTGGGCGATCCAGACGAACGGCGCTTCCTCGACGATCCGGGCGTGCAGCTTCGCGAGGGCCGCGTCGCGGGCCTTGTCTTCGAAGGTGTTCCGCGCATCGGCGATCAGCTTGTCGAACTCCTCGTTGCCGAAGTAGCCCCAGTTGTTCGAGACGGGCGGAAAGGCCTTCGTGCTGGTGAAGCGCACCATCGCGAAGAACGGATCCATCGCCGCGAAGCTGACGTTGATCGCGTGGGCGCCGTTGGCCGTCGGGTCCTTGGCGCCGCGCCGCCAGTTCGTGAACAGCGTGTTCCACTCGATGACGTCGAACTCGACGTCGAAGTAGCACTGCTTGAGCGACTGCTGGACGAACTCGTTCATCGGCAGGGGCTGCATCTGGCCCGATCCGGAGGCCGAGATCTGGACCTTGACCTTCAGCGGCTTCTGGGCCGAGTGACCGGCCTTGGCCATCAGCGCCTGCGCGGCCTTCGGGTCGTAGCGGATGTCGAACTTCGGGTCGCCCCACCAGGGATGGCCGGGCGGCACTGTGCCTTTCGGGACGCCCATCATGCCGCCCAGGAACTGCGAGAGGCCCTCGCGATCGACGCAGAGATTCGCTGCGTGGCGAACGTCCCGGTTGAGCCAGGGCGAGCCCTCGGCGAAGGAGAGTTGCCAGGGCCAGACGTGGGGCTGCGGATTGCTGTGGATGACGAACCCGCGGCTGCGGATCTGGGGCATCGCATCGGGGGCGGGGGCCTCGATCCAGTCGACCTGGCCCGACAGCAGGGCGGCCGTGCGGGCGTTCGCCTCGGGAATCGGCAGCATCACCACGCGGTCGATCTTCGGCACGCGCTTCGGATCCCAGTAGTCCTTGTTCGCCACCAGTTCCAGACGCTCGCGCGGCACGAAGCGGGCCATCTTGAACGGACCCGAGCCCGAGGCGTCGGCGGCGAAGGCGGTCCACGCCTGCTTGGCGCGCTCGGCCGGATCGGTGACGCTGGCGGGAACCGCCTTCAGCTTGGCCTCCCAGTGCGCCGGCGAGGCCATGAACAGGTTGGTCAGGTTCAGCGGCAGGAAGGAGTCGGGCTCGCTCGTCGTGAGCTCGACGGTCATGTCGTCGATCTTCCTGGCGCTGCGCAACGTGGGCATCCGAGACGCTGTCACGCCTACCTGGCTGGCGTCGAAGTGCGGCGCAGATTTGTCCAGCACCTTCCGGACGTTCCAGACGACCGCGTCCGCATTGAACGGCGAGCCATCGTGGAACTTGACGCCGGGGCGCAGCTTGAAGACCCACTTGGTCTTGTCGCTGGCGTCGACCGACCACGAGGTGGCGAGGCCGGGAACCAGCACGCTCGGCTCGTCGCGCTTCGACAGGTCCCAGTGAGTCAGCGCGTCGTACATCGGGATCCCGGTGAAGCGATTGCCCTCGAATCCCTGGTCGGGCTGGCCGAGGGTGCGCGGGATGTCCGCAGCGGTCATGCCGATCCGCAGGACCTTCTCCTGGGCGGTGGCGGGCCCGCTCAAGCCTGCCGCCAGCGCCACCACGGTCGTCGCGGCCAGCGCCAGCTTCTTCAGGTGCCATCGATTCCGAGCCATTCGAGCCTCCTTGTTCACGCGAATGAGGGACAGTGAAACCGCAGGGACTCAGGCAAGAGGCGTGCCAGGGCGCTGCCCCGGGATCGGCGCAATTTTTGTAACGATCCGACACCCATTCGCACCAAGTTGGGATGCCAGCGCAAGCGCTTCGTGCCTGTCGCACCGCTGTGGGGATCGTGGACGGTACTCCGGGCGATGCGGCATTCGGACGCGCTCTCCGCCTTGGAAGCGGGCGAGGGCCAGTTGGCGACTCGAGCGTGCACCGGCCCGCCTTCGAGCATGGTGACGGGTACAATCGACGCACGGTTTGTCACAATCTTCTCGGCTGGCATGCCTCGTGCTAGCCCTGTCCCGCGTCACCATGCGTTCCACTTCGACATCCCCTTCGCCGCGGTCCGCACCGCCTGGCCGGGTCAGCGCCGATCCGGCCGATGCGGCGCGCCACGAGCGCGCCGAGGAGGATCGCGTGCACGCGGCGATCCTCGAGGCGGTCATGTCCCATCAGCTGCCGCCGGGCACCCGTCTCGTCGAGATGCCGCTCTGCGAGGCCTTCGGTGTCAACCGCTCGTTGCTGCGGCGGGTGCTGGTGCGGCTGGCGAGCGAGAAGGTGATCGAGCTTCATCACAACCGCGGCGCGCTGATCGCCCAGGCCTCGCCCAGGGAAACGCGGGAAGTGTTCGAGGCGCGCCGGCTGATCGAGACCGCGCTGCTGCAGGCGCACGCGGCGCCCGAGCCCCGGATGCAGCAGGCGCTGGCCGCGCTCGTGGACGAAGAGGAGCGAGCCCATCGCGAAGGGGAGCGGTCCCGCCTGATCCGGCTGTCGGGCGAATTCCACCTGCGGCTGGTCGGAGCCTTCGGCAACCGGGAACTGGTGTCCCTGCTGCGCGGGCTGGTCGCCCGCACCTCGCTGATGATCGCCCTCTACGAAACCCCCGGGCACGGCGTGTGCTCCTTCGACGAGCACCGCGAGATCCTCGACGCGATCCGCGCGGGCGACATGGCGGCCGCGGCGCGGCTGATGGGGCATCACCTCGAGCACTGCGAGATGAAGCTTCGGGAGCGGTCCGCCCGCCCCGAGATCGATTTCCTGCGCCTGTTCGGCGCGGCGCGCGGCCCGAAGCCGGGCCGCAGGCCGGCCCGGGCGGCCGCGCCGGCGCCGAAGAGGGCTCCTGCCTCATCCAGGAAGAAGCCATGAGCCTCGACGCGAATTCGTCCGCCTACCCGCGCGACCTGATCGGCTATGGACGCAGGCCGCCGCATCCGCGCTGGCCGGGCGGCGCGCGCGTCGCGGTCTCGTTCGTGCTGAACTACGAGGAGGGCGGCGAGAACTGCGTGCTGCACGGCGACCCGGCCTCGGAGACCTTCCTGTCCGAGATCATCGGCGCGCAGGCCTTCGCGGACCGCCACCTTTCGATGGAGTCGATCTACGAGTACGGCTCGCGCGCCGGGGTCTGGCGGCTGTTGCGGCTGTTCGAGGAGCGCGGCCTGCCGCTCACGATATTCGGCGTCGCGATGGCGCTGAGGCGGCATCCCGATGTCGCGTCGGCCTTCGTCGAGCTCGGTCACGAGATCGCTTGCCACGGGCTGCGCTGGATCTCCTACCAGTCGGTCGACGAGGCCACCGAGCGCGCGCACATCGGCGAGGCGGTCGGGATCCTGCGCGAGCTCACCGGCAGCCCCCCGCTCGGCTGGTACACCGGTCGCGACTCACCGCGCACCCGCCGGCTGGTTCTCGAGCACGGCGGCTTCCTCTACGACTCGGACTCCTACGCGGACGACCTGCCGTACTGGGTCGAGGGCCTCGCGCCCGCCAGCCGGCACCTGGTGATCCCGTATGCGCTCGACAGCAACGACATGCGCTTCGCCACCGCGCAAGGCTTCAACAGCGGCAGCCAGTTCTTCGACTATCTTCGCGACGCGTTCGACACGCTGTATCGAGAAGGCGATCCCGACGGCCTCGACGCCCCCAAGATGCTGTCGATCGGCCTGCACTGCCGCCTGGCCGGGCGGCCAGGCCGCGTTGCCGCGCTGGCGCGCTTCCTGGACCACCTGCAGGGCCATCGGGACGTCTGGGTCTGCAGACGGGTCGACATCGCCCGACACTGGCACGCCACCCATCCCCCGACGATCGACCTGGGCCCCCAACGATGAACGAACAGCACGACGCGATCTGTCGCGCAGTCGACCGCGCCTTCGAAGAGCAGGTCGTCTTCCTGCGAGAGATGGTGCGGGTGCCGACGGACACGCCGCCGGGCGACAACGCCCCGCATGCGGCGCGTGCCGCAGAGTTGCTCGAAGCGATGGGCTTTCCGGCCGAGCGCCATCCGGTGCCGGCGCATGAGGTGGCCGCCGGCGGGCTGAAGTCGCTGACCAACCTGCTGGTCCGCCACCGGTTCGGAGACGGCCCCGTCGTCGCGCTGAACGCGCACGGCGACGTGGTGCCGCCGGGCGATGGCTGGACCCACCCGCCCTACGGCGGCGAGATCGTCGACGGTCGGATGTACGGTCGCGGCGTGGCGGTTTCCAAGAGCGACTTCGCGACCTATGCGTTCGCGCTTCGGGCGCTGCGCGAGACCGGGCTGCCGCTGGCCGGCACCGTCGAGCTGCACTTCACCTACGACGAGGAGTTCGGCGGCGAGCTGGGTCCCGGCTGGATCCTGGCCCGCGGCCTGAGCAAGCCCGACCTGGCGATCGGTGCAGGCTTCTCCTACGGGATCGTCACCGCGCACAACGGCTGCCTTCAGCTCGAGGTGACCGTGCGGGGCGTGGCGGCCCACGCGGCGATGCCGGAGACCGGTGTCGATGCGCTCGCGGGCGCGATCGCGGTCATCGAGGCGCTGTACGGCGAGCGGGACGCCTACGCGCGGATGCGTTCGCAGGTGCCGGGGATCGGATGCCCGACGATCAACGTCGGGCGGATCGAGGGCGGCATCAACACGAACGTGGTGCCGGACCGGGTCGGCTTCCGGCTCGACCGCAGGATGATTCCCGAGGAGGATCCGGCCGAGGTCGAGGCCTCGCTGCGCCGGCTGATCGAGGCGTCCGCACCGGCGGGTTGCCGCGTGGAAATCCGCAGGTTGCTGCTGGCGCGCGCGCTCACGCCGCTGCCGGGGCACGAGCGCCTGGTCGGGGCCCTGAAGCGCCATGCGGAGCGGCTGCTCGGCGAGCAGGTGCCGGTCACCGGCACGCCGCTCTACACCGATGCGAGACTCTACTGCGAGGCCGGCGTGCCGATCGTGCTCTACGGCGCGGGGCCGCGGACGATCCTGGAGGCGAACGCCAAGCGCGCCGACGAGAACCTGCTTCTGGAGGACCTGCGCACGGCCACCAAGGTGGTCGCCTGCGCGCTGCACGACCTGCTCGGGGCGAGCCCCGGCACGGAGGATGCCGCCCGATGAACGTCACCCCGACTTCGCCCGAATCGCTGGGCGCCCGGATCCTGGAGATGGCCGAGGCGCTGGCCCGTCACTCCGACCAGCCCGACGGCCTGACCGTCTCCTACCTGGGCGCGGCGCACCGCGCCGCCGCCCGCGACCTGGCCGGCTGGATGCGCGAGGCCGGCATGGAGGCCGAGATCGATGCGCTGGGCAACGTCGTCGGCCGCTACGCGGGCGCGGCGCCCGACGCGCCGGTGCTGATGACCGGCTCGCACTTCGACACCGTGCGCAACGGCGGCAAGTACGACGGACGGCTGGGCATCCTGCTGCCGATCGCGGTCGTCGCCGCGCTGCACGCGCGCGGCGAGCGCCTCGGATGCGCGATCGAGATCGTCGGCTTTGCCGAAGAGGAGGGGCTGCGATTCCGGACGAGCTTCCTGTCGTCGAGCGCGATCGCGGGCGCTTTCGACATGGGCGTTCTCGATCGGACGGACGCCGATGGCATCTCGTTGCGCGATGCGATCCGCGCGGCCGGCCTGCCCGGCACCGAAGCGTCGATCCAGGCACTTGCCCGTGACCGCGGGCGGCCGGCCGGCTACATCGAGGTGCACATCGAGCAGGGGCCGGTGCTGCTGGAGCGGGGCCTTCCGGTCGGCATCGTCACGTCGATCGCCGGCAGCGTGCGGATGACCGCGACGGTGACCGGCGTCGCGGGGCATGCCGGCACCACGCCGATGACCATGCGCAAGGATGCGGCGGCCGCAGCAGCGGAGATGGTCCTCGCGGTCGAGCGGCGCTGCAGTCAGGCGCCGACGCTGGTCGGCACGGTCGGGATGCTGTCGGTGCCGAACGGCTCGGCCAACGTCGTGCCGGGCCGGTGCGATTTCAGCCTCGACGTCCGCGCGGCGGACGATGCCACGCGCGACGCGGCTGTCGCGGACGTGGTTCGCGAGTGCCGCGCGATCGCCGAGAGGCGCGGGGTGACGCTCGACCTGGCGACGACGATGCAGGTGCCCTGCGCGCCGTGCGCGCCTCGCCTGGCCGATCTGCTCGAGGCCTGCGTGGCGAGAGCAGGCGTGGCCCCGTTCCGGCTGCCCAGCGGCGCCGGTCACGACGCGATGATGATCGCCCGGCTGACCGACGTCTGCATGCTCTTCGTACGCTGCGGCAACGGCGGCATCAGCCACAATCCGCTCGAGACGATGACCGCCGCCGACGCCGGCGTCGCGGCCGAGGTGTTCCTCGACTTCGTCAGGCGTTTCGAGACGAGCTGAGCCGCGACCGGGCGCCGTTTGCCCGCGGCCCGGCGATTGCAGATAATGCGTGTCCGCTTCGCCGGGGACAGGGCCCGGCGCTCCTTGCCGGAGTGGTGGAACTGGTAGACGCGCCGGACTCAAAATCCGGTGCCCGAAAGGGCGTGCGGGTTCGATTCCCGCCTCCGGCACCAAGAATTTCGCGGGCGCCAGCCCCGGAGAGCGCAGCACCTGCGCGAGACAGGATCGTTATCTACACGATCCCTTCTGTCGATCATCCCGCCACGGATGCGCAATTTCGCCCCTTCAGACTTCGGTCATCGGCAGCGCGGTGCTGTCGACCCATCACCAAGTCCTCAAGGAGCTAGTCATGATCAAGATCGCACGCATCCTCGTTCCCGCTGCCCTCGCCCTCGGTGCCGCCGGTGTCAGCGCCCAGACGGTCGAGACCGACTACCCGGTCGTCACCGGCACGGTCGGCGCGGCGGTGACCGCCCCCGCGCAGGCCGCGTCGGCGCCTTCGTCCGATGCGACGCCGTTCCTGATCCAGTCGAACGCCGAAGGCGTGCGCGTGAACTCGGCCTATGAGCAGGCCAGCATGCTGTCGCGTGAGGAAGTTGCCGCCGACGCGATCGTCCGCGTGCCGAGCCCGGGCCACTCGGCCTGATGGCTGCCGGGGCCGGGGCGGGATGCTCCGCCCCGGTCCAGGGCCTTCTCCAGGGCGCGTTCGCGCCCTGTCTGCCGATCCCGGGATTCTCGCCGGGATGCTCCAGCGGGCGTGTGCGGATCTGTTAAGGTTTCGCGCGCGCCCGCTGCGCCTGTTCGAGCCTCGTTCGATCTGGAGGCCGGCGCGCGCCGCCCCCCTCGCGCCGCGCGTCCATCGGATTTCGCAGCATGGCAAGCATGACTTCGGGTCCCTCCGCCGGCCTGCCTTCCGCGTTCCTCGAGGAACTCGCGGCGATGCGCCCGAATCTGCTGCGCTTCGCCAGGCTCCAGTTGCGGGATGCGCATGCCGCGGAAGACGCCGTGCAGGAGGCGATCCTGGCGGCGATGGAGCAAGCTCACCAGTTCGCGGGTCGATCGTCGCTTCGAACCTGGGTCACGACGATCCTTCGCAATCGAATCATCGATCACTTTCGGCGCCTGCGGCGCGAGGTCCGGCTCGACGCTGACGACAGCGTCGAGGACGCCATCGGCTTCGACGAGCTTTTCGACGAGACGGGGCATTTCCGGGAACGGCCGGCCGATTGGGCGAGCGATCCGGAAGCCACGCTGTCGGAGCGACAGTTCTTCGAGACGCTCGAAGCCTGCGTCGAGAAGCTGCCTGCGCAGACCGCCAGGGTGTTCCTGATGCGGGAGTGGCTGGAGATGTCGACCGAGGAGATCTGTCATGAAACCGGGATTTCCCCGTCGAATTGCTGGGTGATTCTGTATCGAGCCAGGATGCGACTTCGCGAGTGCCTGACGCTGAACTGGTTCGGCGCCCGCCACGACGCAGGCAAAGGATGAGCGGCGAATGAGCTGGTTGATGCCGGACTGCAAGGAAACCCACAGGCTGGTCGCCGAGGGCATGGACCGGTCCTTGCGGCCTGTCGAGCGGATGCGGATTCGCGTCCACCTGTGGATGTGCGCGAGCTGCACCAACTTCTCCGGGCAGATGGAGATGCTGCGGTCGGCGATCCGGAAGTATCCGGGACCCGACCGACCGTGTAAGCATCCGGCCGGGCCGCGCGTCGAACCGTGAATTGACCAAGAGGAGACCCTTTTCGATGCGCCCGACCCTGGCCCTTCTCGCCAAGACCGATTTCCCTGCGCTGCGCCGGCGCGAGGTTTCCACGCTGCAGGTGAACCTCGGCTACCGCTGCAACCAGAGCTGCGTGCACTGCCACGTCAATGCCGGCCCCAACCGGACCGAGGAGATGTCGGCCGAGACGGTCGACGAGGTCATCGCCTGCCTGGATCGCGAGCCGGCGATCACGACGCTGGACCTGACGGGCGGGGCGCCCGAGCTGAATCCGCACTTCCGGCGTCTCGTGATCGCCGCGAGGTCGCGCGGCGTGACGGTGATCGACCGCTGCAACCTGACCATCCTCGAGGAACCCGGCCAGGACGACCTGGCTGAATTTCTCGCCGAACACCGGGTCGAGGTGGTGGCGTCCATGCCCTGCTATCTCGAGGACAACGTCGACCGCCAGCGCGGCAAGGGTGTCTTCGACGCGAGCATCCGCGGCCTGAAGCGGCTGAACTCGCTTGGGTACGGGCGGCCCGGCTCGGGCCTGCGGCTCAACCTCGTGTTCAATCCCCAGGGCCCTGTGCTGCCGCCGCCCCAGGCTTCGCTCGAGCAGGCTTACCGGGCCCATCTTCTCCAGCATCACGGCGTGGTCTTCGACGACCTGTTCACGCTGGCGAACATGCCGATCCAGCGCTTCGGCTCGACGCTGGTTTCCAAGGGCCAGTTCGACGATTACATGCAGTTGCTGCGCGGCGCGCACCGGGACGAGAACCTGGAGCAGGTGATGTGCCGCAGCCTGGTCAGCGTCGACTGGCAGGGCTGGCTGTACGACTGCGACTTCAACCAGCAGCTCGGCCTGCAGATTCGCGGCGCCGGTGAGTCGCGGATCCACATCAGCGAGCTGGGGCGGGGCACGCTCGACGGAAACCCGATTCGGATCGCCGACCACTGCTTCGGCTGTACCGCCGGGCAGGGCTCCAGCTGCGGCGGGGCGCTGGCCGACGCGCCCGAGGCCGAGTCGCGCGCCGCCTGATCGCGCCTTCCCCCGCCCGCGGATCGACGAAGCCCGGATGATCTCGAACGAACCTGCCGCGGTTGCAGGCGAACCCGTGGCCGGGGCGAACGAGACCGCCGTCGAGGCCTCGCCCGGCCCGGGCCGCGTCTGCCCGCTTCGCTATCGCTACGGGCCGCGAGCGATCGCACGGGCGCCCGAGCGGCGAGCCCGCGCGCTCTACGTGGTCGGCGGACTCTACGGCAACCTGCCCGCGCTCGACGCGGTAGAGGCGATGGCGCGCGCCGAACCCGGCGCCACCATCTGCTTCAACGGCGACTTCAACTGGTTCGACGTCGACGACGGTGCTTTCGCCGAGGTCAACGCCAGGGTGCTGGCCCACGACGCCACGCTCGGCAATGTGGAGGCCGAGTTCGACGCCGGGGCGGACGACGCCGGCTGCGGTTGCGCCTACCCGGACTCGGTCGATTCGGCGATCGTCGACCTGTTCGCCAGCACCCACACCTGCCTGCCGGCGCTGCGCCGCTTCGCGTTGCCGGGCGGCGCGGCTGGCTGGATCGTCAACAACGGCGCGGCCGGCATGCCCAACTTCCGCGGCCGGCTGCACGGCCTGTGCGTGCGTATCGGCGAGTCGCCTTCGCCGCACGAGTCGCTGGCCGAGGTGCAAGTGGCGGGCGCCCACGTGAGCCTGGTGCCGGTGCGCTACGCCGAGTCGCTGTGGCAGGCGGCCTTCCTCGCGAACTGGCCGGAGGGCTCGGCCGCCTGGCTCTCGTATTTCGACCGCATCGCGCGCGGGCCGGGCTTCGAGCCCCATCAGGCGCTCGGGCCGGCCTTGCCGGTCTCGGACAGGATCGCGGCCGGCGCGCCTGCCGGTTTGCCATGACAAGCTGGAGGGAAGGGTGGAGACCGATTACGACCTGATCACGATCGGCGCGGGTTCGGGCGGCGTGGCCGCCTCGCGGCGCGCCGCCGCGCACGGCGCGAAGGTGCTGATCGTCGAGGGCGACCGCGTCGGCGGCACCTGCGTGATCCGCGGCTGCGTGCCGAAGAAGCTGATGATGTACGCGGCGGGTTTCGCGCAGGTCTTCCGCGAGGCCGAGGGCTTCGGGTGGAAGGAGGTCGGCGGGCGCTTCGACATGGCGCATTGGGCGGGCGCCAAGGCGGCCGAGATCGATCGCCTCGAGGGCATCTACCGCCAGCTGCTGGAGGGCTCCGGTGTCGCGCGTGAGAGCGGCTGGGCCAGGCTGGTCGCGCCGGGCGAGGTGGAAGTGGACGGCCGGCGCTTCCGCGCCCCGCGCATCCTGCTGGCCACTGGCGGAAGCCCGGCGCGCGATGCCTTCCCGGGGCTGGAGCAGGCGATGACCTCGAATGAGGTGCTCGACCTGGCCGAGGTTCCCCAGTCGTTGCTGGTGATCGGCGGCGGTTTCATCGCGGTCGAGTTCGCGAGCATCTTCGCGGGGCTGGGCGTGAAGGTCACGCTCGCGTATCGCGACGTGCTGCCGCTGCGCGGCTTCGACGCGGACCTGCGGCGGCGGCTGGCCGACGCGCTCGCCGCCCGTGGGGTCACGCTGGCCGCGGGCGTCGGTTTCGCCGAGCTGCACCGCGTGGCCGGCGGCTTCGAGCTGTCGCGGATCGACGGCTCCGTGATCGGTGCCGCCGCGGTGCTCAACGCCACCGGTCGCCGGCCGAACACGAAGGGCCTCGGGCTCGAGGCGCTCGGCGTGGCGACCGATCGCGCCGGCGCGGTGGTCGTCGACGCCGACAGCCGCAGCTCGGTGCCCGGCGTCTGGGCGATCGGCGACCTGACCAATCGCCGCAACCTGACGCCGGTCGCGATCGCCGAGGGCAGGGCCTTCGCCGACACAGAGTTCGGCGGCGCGCCGGTGCGGGTCGACCACCGGGTCGTGGCCGCGGCGGTGTTCACCGACCCGCCGATCGGCACCGTCGGGCTCACCGAGGAGCAGGCCGCCGCCCAGGGGCCGGTCGACGTCTACGAGTCGGAATTCCGGCCGATGAAGACCGCGTTCTCGGGCGGCCAGCAGCGGGCCTACATGAAGCTGTTGGTCGACGGCCTGAGCGGCCGGGTGCTGGGCGCGCACATGCTGGGCGCCGACGCGCCCGAGATCGTGCAGAGCCTGTCGGTGGCGCTGACCTGCGGCGCGACCAAGCGCGATTTCGACCGCACGATCGCGGTGCATCCGACCGCCGCCGAGGAATTCGTGCTGATGCGCGAGCCGGCGCGGCGCCTGCTGTAATCCCGCCGGCGCCGATCGCGTCTGATGGAGAGCGCGCCGCTTCGGCGGCGCATTCGCGATTCGCAGACTCCCAGGAACCGACTCCATGTCTCTCGACAAGCGCTGGATCGTCGTCATCGCCCTCGCGGCCGTCGCGGGCGCGTACTACTGGTTCGATCTCGGCAGCTACCTGAGCCTGGACTTCGTCAAGTCCCGGCAGGCCGAGCTCGAAGCCTGGCGGGCTTCGCGGCCGCTGGCCGCTGCTGCCGCCTTCTTCCTGGTCTACGTGGCGGTGACCGCGGTCTCGTTGCCGGGCGCCACGATCATGACGCTGGCCGCCGGCGCGATCTTCGGGCTGGGCTGGGGCCTGTTGATCGTTTCGTTCGCGTCGACGATCGGCGCGACGCTGGCCTTCCTGGCCTCGCGCACGCTGTTCCGGGGCTGGGTCCAGGCGCGCTTCGGCGATCGGCTGCGGGCGGTGAACGCCGGCGTCGAGCGCGACGGCGCGTTCTACCTGTTCACGCTGCGGCTGGTCCCGGCCTTCCCGTTCTTCCTGATCAACCTGGCAATGGGATTGACGCCGATCCGGGCGTCGACCTTCTACTGGGTCAGCCAGGTCGGCATGCTGGCGGGCACGGTGGTCTACGTGAACGCGGGCACGCAGCTCGCGCAGGTCGACTCGCTGGCCGGCATCGCGTCGCCTGGGCTGCTGGGCTCGTTCGCGCTGCTCGGCGTGTTCCCGCTGGTCGCCCGCAAGGCGCTCGACTTCTTCCAGGCCCGCCGGGTCTACGCGCGCTGGCAGCGGCCCGCCCGGTTCGACCGGAACCTGGTGGTGATCGGCGCGGGTTCGGCGGGCCTGGTCACCGCGTACATCGCGGCGGCGGTGCGAGCGAAGGTGACGCTCGTCGAGAAGCACCGGATGGGGGGCGATTGCCTGAACACCGGCTGCGTGCCGTCCAAGGCCCTGATCCGCTCGGCGAAGCTGCTCTCGCACGTTGCCCGCGCGAATGAGTTCGGCGTGCGGCACGCAGAGGCCGAGTTCGAGTTCGCCGACCTGATGGACCGCGTGAAGCGGGTGATCGGGGAGATCGAGCCGCACGACTCGATCGAGCGCTACACGGGCCTGGGCGTCGACGTGGTCGAGGGCAGCGCTCGGATCGTTTCGCC
The DNA here is from genome assembly GCF_023721795.1 of Zeimonas sediminis. Lineage (NCBI taxonomy): Bacteria > Pseudomonadati > Pseudomonadota > Betaproteobacteria > Burkholderiales > Burkholderiaceae > Zeimonas > Zeimonas sediminis. The sequence goes on along the minus strand of NZ_JAMQYE010000001.1, from coordinate 1,860,376 downwards.
CTGGGAGGTCGAGATCGAGCGCCATGACGGCAGCGTGCAGCGGCTCACCACCCGCAGCATCGTCGTGGCAACCGGCGCGCGGCCCTTCGTGCCGCCGATTCCCGGCATCGATCAGGTCGGCTATCTCACGTCGGACACGCTGTGGGAGCTGCGCGAGCTGCCGAAGAGGCTGGTCGTGATCGGCGGCGGGCCGATCGGCTGCGAGCTGACCCAGGCCTTCGCGCGCCTGGGCTCGCAGGTCACCCAGGTCGAGATGCTGCCGCGGATCATGGCGCGCGAGGACCCGGAGGTATCGGAGATCGTCGCGAAGCGCTTCGCCGCCGAGGGCGTCCGGGTGCTCGCGGGCCACGCGGCGACCCGCTTCGAGATCGACGGCGGCGAGAAGGTCCTGGTCGCGCAGCGCCGCGGTGCCGGCCCGGCCGAGGAGGTCCGCATTCCCTTCGACACGCTGCTCGTGGCGGTGGGCCGCGCGGCCAACCTGGAGGGCTTCGGCCTCGAGGAGATCGGCGTGCGCGTCGGCCGCACCGTCGAGACCAACGCATTCCTGCAGACCAACTACCCGAACATCTACGCCGCCGGCGACGTGGCCGGCCCCTTCCAGTTCACTCACACCGCTTCGCACCAGGCCTGGTACGCGGCGGTCAACGCGCTCTTCGACCCGATCAGGAAGTTCCGGGCCGACTACTCGGTGATCCCGTGGGCGACCTTCGTCGAGCCCGAGGTCGCGCGGGTCGGCCTGAACGAGCAGGAGGCCAGGGAGAAGGGGATCGCCTTCGAGGTGACCGTCTACGGCATCGACGACCTCGACCGGGCGATCGCCGACGAGGAAGCGCACGGCTTCGTCAAGGTGCTGACCGTGCCGGGCAAGGACCGCATCCTCGGCGTGACCATCGTCGGCGAGCACGCGGGCGACCTGATCGCCGAATACGTGCTCGCGATGAAGCACCGCATCGGCCTGAACAGGATCCTCGGCACGATCCACATCTATCCGACGCTGGCCGAGGCGAACAAGTACGCGGCCGGCGCCTGGAAGCGCGCGCACGCGCCCGAGCGCGTGCTGCGCTGGCTGGAGCGGTTTCACGCGTGGCGCCGCGGGGCCGGCGCGGGAGATGCGCGATGAAGATCGCCTTCCGGCTCTGGCTGCTGGCACTGCTGGCTGCGTGGTCGCTGCCCGGGCTCGCGGCCTTCGACCACGAGCATCGCCAGTGGAACGAACTGCTCGCCCGCCACGTGGTCTATGCGCCCGACGGCAACGCTTCGACCGTGCGCTACGCGGGCTTCGCGGCCGAGCGCGCCAGCCTGCATGCCTATCTGGATTCGCTGTCGGCGGTCGGACAGGCCGAGTACGACGCCTGGAGCCGCGCGCAGCGCCTGGCTTTCCTGGTCAACGCCTACAACGCGTTCACCGTCGAGCTGATCCTCACGAAGTATCCGGATCTGAGCTCGATCAAGGATCTCGGCAGCCTGTTCCAGTCGCCATGGAAGAAGCGCTTCTTCACGCTTCTCGGAAAGAGCCGGCATCTCGACGAGATCGAGCACGAGATGATCCGCGCCCCCGGCGCCTTCGACGATCCGCGCATCCACGTGGCGGTGGTCTGCGCGTCGATCGGTTGCCCGATGCTGCGCAACGAGGCCTTCACGGCGGCGCGCCTCGATGCCCAGCTCGACGACGCGATGCGGCGCTTCCTGTCGGACCGCGGAAGGAACCGCTTCGACGGGCCGGCAGGGGTATTGCGAGTCTCGAAGATCTTCGACTGGTACGGCAGGGATTTCGAGCAGGGGCATCGCGGCATCGATTCGCTGAAGACGCTGTTCGCGAGGCACGCCGAGCAGCTCGCCGACGCCGAGGCCGACCGGGCGAGGCTGCGCGCCGGCGACTACCGGATCGGGTTCCTCGATTACGACTGGGCCCTGAACGACGCGCGCTGACGAGGCCGCGGCTTTGCTATCCTGACGGGCCTCCTCCTCCCCACCCTTTCCTGGCCGATCCGCGGCGATGGACATCGTCAACCAGGTCCTGCTGGCCGGCGCGCTCGTGATGTTCGCCGGCATCCTGCTGGGCGCGGTCTCCTCGCGCCAGGGAATCCCGTTCCTGGTCGTGTTCCTGGTGGTCGGCATGCTGGCCGGCGAGGACGGCATCGGCGGCATCCGCTTCGCCGACTACGGCACCACCTTCTTCGTCGGCAACCTGGCGCTGGCGGTCATCCTGCTCGACGGCGGGCTGCGCACGAAGTTCTCGACCTTCCGGGTCGCGCTGAGGCCCTCGCTGGTGCTCGCGTCGGCCGGCGTGCTGCTGACCGCGGTGCCGGTCGGCCTGTTCGCGGCCTGGGCGCTGGGCGTGGACTGGCGGCTGGGCCTGCTGCTCGGCTCGATCGTCGGGTCGACCGACGCGGCCGCGGTGTTCGCGCTGCTGCGCGCGAGCGGCACCCGGCTCAACGAGCGGGTCGCCAACACGCTGGAGATCGAGTCGGGCGTCAACGACCCGATGGCGATCTTCCTGACCACGATGATGATCCAGGTGCTGATGGCGCCGGACACTTTCGGCGTCGGCCAGCTGCTTGCGCAACTGGCGATGCAGTTCGGCCTGGGCGTGGTGCTGGGCCTGGCGCTCGGCCGCGCGATGGCCTGGATCATGAAGCGGGCGCAGGTCGGGGAGGGGCTTTCGGCGCTGCTGCTCTGTTCGGGCGGGGTGGTCGCCTTCGCGCTGGTGAACTCGGTCGGCGGCAGCGGCTTCATCGCGGTCTACCTGGTGGGCCTGGTCGTGGGCAACCGGATGCGCCGGACCGGCGAGAACCTGCTCAAGGCGATGGACGGCATGGCCTGGCTCGCGCAGTCGAGCATGTTCCTGCTGATGGGGCTGCTGGTCACGCCGAGCGAGATGCCGGCGATCCTCGGCGCCGCGCTGCTGGTGTCGCTGTTCCTGATGTTCGTAGCGCGGCCGCTGTCGGTCTGGCTCTGCCTGTGGCCTTTCCACTTCGCGCCGCGCGAGGTCGGGTTCATGGGCTGGATGGGCCTGCGCGGCGCGGTCCCGATCGTGCTGGCGATGTTCCCGCTGCTGGCCGGCGTGCCCGACGCGAAGCTGCTGTTCAACGTGGCCTTCGTGGTGGTGCTCAGCTCGCTGCTGCTGCAGGGCGCGTCGGTGCCGTTCGCGGCGCGGCGCTTCGGCGTGGGGCTGCCGCCGCGCGACGAGCCGAGGGTGCGCCCGACGCTCTCTAACGACCAGCTGGCGGTGCTCGAGTTCCCGGTGGGCGAGCGCTCGTCGCTGTCCGGCGTGGAGCTCGGCTCGCTGATCTTCCCGCCCGGGGTGCGGGTGGTCGGCGTGTTGCGCGAGTCCGAGCTGATGGCAGGCGCCGAGGCCGGCCCGCTGCAGGCGAACGACGTGGTGATGATCATCGCGCCCGACAGCGAGGTGGACCACCTGTCGGAGATGTTCACCCGCGTCGAGACGTCGGTGCGCCGGGCGGCGTGGGGCGACTTCGTGCTGGACGGTTCGGCCGGCCTGGCCGACGTGTGCTCGGCCTACGGCTGCGAAGCGCCGGCCGACTACGCGTCGCTTTCGCTCGACGAGACGATGCGCCAGCTCCAGCCCAGGCTGGTCGAGGGCGACGAGGTGCGGGTGGCCGGCCTGGCGCTGGTGGCGCGCGAGATCGCCGACGGCCGGGTGGTCAAGGCCGGCCTGAAGCTGGTCAGGTAGCCGGCGGGGCCGCCGGCCCGCGCGTTAAACTTGCGGTCGACCCGACAGATGGAGACGTCATGGACCTGAACTACAGCGCCGAGGAGCTCGCGTTCCGCGACGAAGTGCGCGGCTGGCTGCAGGCGAACATCCCGCCCGAGCTGCGCGACAAAGTGCTCAACTACGAGGAGCTCTCGAAGGAGGACCTGGTGCGCTGGCACAAGATCCTCGCGAAGAAGGGCTGGGTCGCGCCGTCGTGGCCGGTCGAGTGGGGCGGCACCGACTGGTCGCCGGTCCAGCGCTACATTTTCGAGGAAGAGTACGCCTACGCCGGCGCGCCGCCGATCGCGCCCTTCGGGCCCACGATGTGCGCGTCGGTGCTGCTGAAGTTCGGCACCGAGGCGCAGAAGCAGCGCTTCCTGCCGCGCATCTACCACTGCGACGACTTCTGGTGCCAGGGCTACTCCGAGCCGGGCTCGGGCTCCGACCTGGCCTCGCTGAAATGCCGGGCCGACCGCCAGGGCGACCACTACGTGGTCAACGGCCAGAAGATCTGGACCACGCTGGGCCACTACGGCGACTGGATCTTCTGCCTGGTGCGCACCGACAGCACGCTGGCCAAGAAGCAGGAGGGCATCAGCTTCCTGCTGATCGACATGAAGACGCCGGGCATCACGGTGCGGCCGCTGATCCTGCTCGACGAGGGGCATGAGGTCAACGAGGTCTTCTTCGACGACGTCAAGGTGCCGGTCGAGAACCTGGTGTTCGAGGAGAACAAGGGCTGGACGGTCGCCAAGTACCTGCTGGGCCACGAGCGGCTGAACACCGGTCGGATCGGCGCCTCCAAGCGAGAGCTGCTCAAGCTCAAGGACATGGCGGCGCGCACCACCAAGAACGGCCGGCCGCTGATCGAGGACCCGCGCTTCCGCGACAAGGTCACGCGGGTCGAGGTCGAGCTGATGGCGCTCGAGATCACCAACCTGAAGTTCGTCGACGAGATGCGCCGCACCGGCCAGATCGGCGCCGACGTGTCGATGCTCAAGATCAAGGGCACCGAGATCCAGCAGGCGATCACCGAGCTGCTGATGCAGGTCGCGGGCCCGATGGCGCAGAGCTTCAAGCCGGTCGACTACGACGGCTTCGACGAGTTCATGGGGTCGATCGCGGCGCGCTACTTCAACTTCCGCAAGACCTCGATCTACGCCGGCTCCAACGAGATCCAGCGCAACATCATCTCCAAGATGTCACTCGGACTCTGACCATGGACTTCCAGTACACGCAGGAACAGCAACAGCTGGCCGACGCCGTCGCCCGGCTGGTCGAGAAGAGCTACGACTTCGAGTCGCGCAAGAAGATCGTCGGGTCGGCCGAGGGCTTCAGCCCCGAGGTCTGGGCCAGCCTGGCCGAGATGGGCCTGCTGATGATCCCGTTCTCCGAGGCCGACGGCGGCTTCGGCGGCGGCGCCACCGACATGATCGCCACGATGGAGGCGATCGGCGCCGGCCTGGTTGTCGAGCCCTTCCTGTCCACGGTCCTGGGCGGACGGCTGATCGCCAGCGCCGGCAGCTCCGCGCAGCGCGAGGCGCTGCTGCCGGGCGTGATCGACGGCTCCACGAAGCTCGCATTCGCCCACACCGAGCGCACCGCGCGCTACACGCTGTCGCAGGTCGAGACGAAGGCCACCAGGGCCGGCGACGGCTGGCAGCTCGACGGCGAGAAGGTGGTCGTGCTGCACGCGCCGATGGCCGACCTGCTGGTCGTGTCGGCGCGCACCGCGGGCGCGGCCGCCGACGAAGACGGCATCAGCCTTTTCGTCGTCGACCCGAAGGCGGCGGGCGTGTCGATGAAGACCTACCGCACCGTCGACAACCTGCGCGCGGCCGAGGTGAGCTTCGCCGGCGCGAAGCTGCCGGGCGACGCGCTGGTGGGGGAGGCCGGCAAGGCCTTCGCCGCGATCGACGAGGCGGTCGACTTCGCCACCGTGCTGGCCTGCTGCGAGGCGGTCGGCGCGATGCGCTTCGCCAACGACACCACGCTCGAGTACCTGAAGACACGCAAGCAGTTCGGCGTGCCGATCGGCTCCTTCCAGGCGCTGCAGCACCGGATGGTCGACATGCGGATCAGCGCCGAGCAGTCGCGCTCGATCTGCCTGCTGGCGGCCGCCAGGGTCGACGCCGCGGCGCGCGGCGAGATCGATGCCGCCGAGCGCCGGCGCATCGTTTCGGCGGCCAAGATCAAGGTGTCCGACGCCTGCAGGCACGTGGGCCAGGAGGCGATCCAGTTGCACGGCGGCATGGGCATGACGCAGGAGATGAAGGTGGCCCACACCTTCAAGCGCCTGACGATGATCGCCCAGCAGTTCGGCGACGTCGACCAGCACCTGGAGCGCTTCGCGGCGGCGGCCTGAGGCCGCACAGGGCGCGACGAGCCAGCCGGCGGCCGCCTTCGGGCGGCCGTCGTCGTTTCAGGTCGGGTGCCGCGCGCCCAGCGGGCACGCAAGAATGCGAAGACCGAACTGACGGGAGACTTGACGGCGGTTAAAGGTTCCACGAAACTAGAAACATGGAAGAAAAAGAAGTCATCGCCTCTCTCGCCGCGCTCGCCCAGCCGATGCGCCTGCGCGTGTTCCGCGCGCTGGTCGGCGCCGCCCATACCGGCATGACCCCGGGCGCGCTTTCGGCGCTGCTCGACGTGCCGCCGTCCACGCTCTCCTTCCACCTGAAGGAGCTCACCCATGCGGGCCTGGTCACGCAGGAACGCGAAGGCCGCCACCTGATCTACCGTGCGTCGATCGACCGGATGAACGGACTGATCGGCTACCTGACCGATCACTGCTGCCAGGGCGAGGCCTGCGGCGCGGTGTCGGCCGCCCCATGCAACGACTGCTGAAGAGGACACTGCCATGAAGCGCTTTCACGTTCACCTGCACGTCGAGGACCTGCAGAAGAGCATCGGTTTCTACTCCGTGCTGTTCGCCGTGCAGCCCGCGCGAGTCGAGGCCGACTACGCGAAGTGGATGCTCGACGACCCGGCCGTCAACTTCGCGATCTCGACGCGCGGCACGAAGCCCGGTGTCGACCACCTCGGCTTCCAGACCGAGGACCCGGCGGAGCTCGCCGAGATGAAGGCACGCGCGCAGGCGGCCGGCCTGGCCCTGCTCGACGAAGGCGAGACCACCTGCTGCTACGCCCGCAGCGAGAAGCACTGGGTGACCGACCCGCAGGGCATCGCCTGGGAGCACTTCAAGACGCTGGGCGACATCCCGGTGTTCAACGAGGCGAAGCCGGCGGGCGCCGCGCAGGCAGCCTGCTGCGCGCCGGTTGCGCCGGGCGGCAAGCCGGTCGCGGTGGCCGTCAAGGCTTCGTCGTCCTGCTGCTGAGGGTCCGGATGACGGCGAACGTCCTGATCCTCTGCACCCACAACTCGGCGCGCAGCGTGCTCGCCGAGGGGATGCTCAACCACTGGGCGAGCCGACTCGGCAAGCCGGTCCGCGGATACAGCGCGGGGAGCGCGCCGAGCGGTCGCGTGAATCCGTTCGCGCTCGATGCGCTGGCCCGGGCGGGCATCGACACCGCCGGCCATCGCAGCAAGAGCTGGGACGAGTTCACCGGCCCTGGCGCGCCGCCGATCTCGATCGTGATCACCGTCTGCGACAGTGCCGCGGGCGAGACCTGCCCGGTCTTCTTCGGCGGCGCCGGCGGGCCGCCGGTCAAGGTTCACTGGGGCTATCCCGACCCGTCGAATGCGGAAGGCGGCCACGACGGCAAGCTGCGCGCCTTCGAGCTCACCCGGCAGGCGCTCGGTTACCGGATGCTGCAGCTGCTTGCGCTGCCGATCGGCGACATGAGCCGCGCCGAGCTGCGGCAGGCCTTGCTCGCGATCGGCGAGAACTGAAAACGAGAACGGAAGATCACGATGGGTCTCTTCGAGCGCTGGCTGACCGTCTGGGTCGGGCTGGGAATCCTTGCGGGCGTGGGCCTGGGCCTGGCGATTCCGGGCCTCTTCGAATCGATCGCGCGGCTCGAGTTCGCGCACGTGAACCTGGTCGTCGCGGTCTTCATCTGGGTGATGATCTACCCGATGATGATCCAGATCGACTTCGCCGCGGTGAAGGACGTGGGCAAGCGACCGCGTGGCCTGCTCCTCACGCTGGTCGTCAACTGGCTGATCAAGCCGTTCACGATGGCCGCGCTCGCGGTGCTGTTCTTCCATCACCTGTTCGCGCCCTGGGTCGATCCGCAGTCGGCCAGCGAGTACATCGCCGGCATGATCCTGCTGGGCGTGGCGCCCTGCACCGCGATGGTCTTCGTGTGGAGCCAGCTCACGAAGGGCGATCCGAACTACACGCTGGTGCAGGTCTCGGTGAACGACCTGATCATGGTGTTCGCGTTCGCGCCGATCGCCGCCTTCCTGCTCGGGGTCACGAAGGTGACGGTGCCGTGGGAGACGCTGCTGCTCAGCGTCGTGCTCTACGTGGTGCTGCCGCTGGTTGCCGGCGTGCTCACGCGGCGGCTGTGGCTGCGCGAGGGGCAGGCGCGGCTCGCCCGCGGCGTGGCGGCGCTCAAGCCCTGGTCGGTGGTGGGCCTGATCGCCACCGTGGTGCTGCTGTTCGGCTTCCAGGCCGGCACGATCGTGTCGCAGCCGCTTGTGATCGCGCTGATCGCGGTGCCGCTCGTGATCCAGTCCTACGGGATCTTCGCGATCAGCTACGCGGCGGCGCGGGCGCTGAGGCTCCCGCACGACATCGCGGCGCCCGCCTGCATGATCGGCACCTCCAACTTCTTCGAGCTGGCGGTGGCGGTGGCGATCTCGCTGTTCGGCCTGAGCTCGGGCGCGGCGCTGGCCACCGTGGTCGGCGTGCTGGTCGAGGTGCCGGTGATGCTGTCGCTGGTGGCGATCGCGAACCGGACGCGTCACTGGTTTCCAGTCGTCGTTCCCGCTGGCGTTTCCGGAGTCGCGGTTCGCGCGAACCCGGGTGAGACACGAGGAGACCGCACGGCATGAGCGGCCCGGCCCGCGACACGCATGGTCATGGCAATGGCCACGGGCACGCGCACGCGCACGGGCACGCCCACGGGCACGTCCCGACCCGCTACGGCAAGGCCTTCGCGATCGGCATCGCGCTGAACCTGGCATTCGTCGCGATCGAGGCCTGGTACGGCTGGCGAATCGACTCGCTCGCGCTGCTGGCCGACGCGGGCCACAACCTGAGCGACGTGGCCGGGCTTCTGCTCGCCTGGGTCGCCTTCGGGGCCGCCCGCCTGCGCTCCGACGAACGCCACACCTATGGCTGGCGGCGGGGCTCGATCCTGGCCAGTTTCGTGAACGCGGTCGTGCTGCTGGTGGCGATGGGCTCGCTGGGCTGGGAGGCGATCGCTCGGTTGCAGCAGCCATCGCCGTTGCAGGGAGGCACGATGATGTTCGTGGCCGGCATCGGCGTCGTCGTCAACACGGTCACTGCCTGGCTGTTCATGTCGGGCAGCCACACGGACCTGAACATCCGCGGCGCCTTCCTGCACATGGCGGCCGACGCGCTGGTGTCGGTCGGCGTCGTGGTCGCCGGTGCGCTGTACCTGTGGCAGGGCTGGGCCTGGATCGATCCGGCGACCAGCCTGGCGATCGCGATGGTGATCGTGGCCGGCACCTGGGGCCTGCTGCGAGATTCGCTGCACCTGCTCTTCGACGGCGTGCCCCGGGGCGTCGACTTGCCCGGGATTCGTCGCGAGCTCGCGGCGCTGCCCGGCGTGACCGGCATCCACCACCTCCACGTCTGGGCGACCAGCACCACCGAGCGCGCGCTGACCGCGCACCTGGTCACCGATGGGCGGAACCCGTCGGCGCTGCTGGAGCAGGCGAACGAGCTTCTCGCCGGGCGCTTCGGGGTCACCCATGCGACGCTGCAGACCGAGGACGCCGCGTACGCGGCGAGATTCTGCGGTATCCGGGGCCGCGGCGGGTGCAGCAGCCGGGCCGGCTGACGGTTGCGGCGCGCCGGAGATCGCGCGCATCTGACATGTGAGTCAGTCGAATGCCGCCCCGGAAATTGTGACGGCTGTAACATAACCGTCATCCCCCCCGCTTAGTCTTCCCTTGTCGAATCTCCCAACCTCGAGAGGGAACTCTCCATGAAGACGAAGATCACCATCCTGGCCGGCGGCCTGTTCGCCGCGGTCCTGTCGGCCCAGGCGGCCGACATCACCGGCGCCGGCGCGACCTTCCCGGCCCCGATCTACGCGAAGTGGGCCGAGGCCTACAAGGCGGCCACCGGCAACGCGATGAACTACCAGGCGATCGGCTCGGGCGGCGGCGTCAAGCAGATCAACTCCAAGACCGTCGACTTCGGCGCCTCCGACGACCCGATGAAGGGCGCGGACCTCGAGAAGAACGGCCTGGTCCAGTTCCCGGCGATCATCGGCGGCGTGGTGCCGGTGATGAACCTCGAGGGCGTGCAGCCGGGCCAGCTCAAGCTCAGCGGCAAGGTCCTGGGCGACCTGTACCGCGGCGCGATCACCAAGTGGAACGACCCGGCGATCGCCGCGCTGAATCCCGGCGTGAAGCTGCCGTCGACCGCGGTCACGCTGGTCTACCGCTCGGATTCGTCGGGCACCACTGCGGTGTTCACCGGCTACCTGGCCGAGGTGTCGGCCGAGTTCAAGGACAAGGTCGGCGCCGGCAAGACGGTCAACTGGCCCTCCGGCATCGGCGGCAAGGGCAACGCCGGCGTGGCCGCCAGCGTGACCAAGATCAAGGGCGCGCTCGGCTACGTCGAATACGCGTACGCCAAGCAGAACAAGATGACTCACGCCGCGCTGGTCAATCGCGACGGCAAGACGGTCCAGCCCGACGAGAAGACCTTCGCGGCCGCGGCGGCGAACGCCGACTGGAACTCGGCGCCCGGCTTCGGCGTGAGCCTGAACAACCAGGCCGGCGCCGACGCCTGGCCGATCACCTCGGCCTCGTTCATCCTGATGCACAAGAAGGCCGACAAGCCGGAGCGCTCGGCCGAGGCGCTGAAGTTCTTCAAGTGGTCGCTCGAGAACGGCCAGAAGCTGGCGAGCGAGCTCGACTACGTGGCGCTGCCGGCCAACGTGGTGAAGCAGATCGAGGCGTCGTGGTCCCAGATCCGCGACGCGTCGGGCAAGCCGGTGCTGGGCGACTGAGCCTCGCTGGGGTCGGCGCGGGCGGGGGTGCTGAAGCCCGCCCGATGCCTGCTCCCGGAACGGCGGCGGAGGCCGGTGCTGGCCACGCCGCCCGTTTTCTTGTCAAGATGACGGAATGAAGAAACCGATGGGGACCACGGCAAGCACCACCCCGGCCGAGCTTCGGCCGGCACCCGCCGGCGAGGCCGATGCCGCCGAGGTGGCGCTGGCCAGGCGCGTGCGCCGTTTCGCCGCCCAGGACAGCCTGTTCGGCTGGGTCACCTTCACCTTCGCCGCGCTGGTGCTGCTGGCTCTGCTCGGCATCCTGGCATCGCTCGTCGTCGAGGCCTGGCCGGCCCTCCGGGAGTTCGGCTTCGGGTTCCTGTGGGGAACCACCTGGAGCCCGACCGACGACGTCTACGGCGCGGTCATCGGCATCTACGGCACGCTGGTCACCTCGGCGATCGCGCTGCTGTTCGCGGTGCCGATCAGCTTCGGCATCGCGGTCTTCCTGACCGAGACCTGTCCGCGTTCGCTGCGCCGGCCCCTGGGCACGGCGATCGAGCTGCTGGCGGGCATTCCGTCGATCATCTACGGCTTCTGGGGCCTGTTCGTGCTGGCCCCGATCCTGCAGGAATACATCCAGCCGCTGCTCGGCGCGACCGGCCTGCCGATCTTTTCCGGCCCGCCGCTGGGCATCGGCATCTTCACCGCCGGCATGGTGCTGGCGCTGATGGTGATCCCCTTCACCGCGTCGGTGATGCGCGACGTGTTCGAGACCGTCCCGCCGGTGCTGAAGGAGTCCGCCTACGGCCTGGGCTGCACCACCTGGGAGGTGATCCGCAACATCGTGCTGCCCTACACGCGGGTCGGCGTGATCGGCGGGATCATGCTCGGCCTGGGCCGGGCGCTCGGCGAGACGATGGCGGTCACCTTCGTGATCGGCAACGCGAACCGCCTCGCCTCCAGCCTGTTCGCGCCGGGCAATTCGATCGCGTCGACGCTGGCCAACGAGTTCGCCGAGGCCGACCCGGTCCTGCACATCCCGGCGCTGTTCGCGCTCGGCCTGCTTCTGTTCGTCATCACCGTGATCGTGCTGATCGGGGCCAAGTGGCTGACCGACCGCAGCGCGGCCCGGGCCGGCAGCTGAGGAGATCGCGATGAGCCGCGGAATCTACCGGCGCCGGAAGCTGGTCAACTGGCTGGGCCTCGCCTTCTCCTACGTGTCGATGGCGGCGGGCCTGATCGGCCTGTTCTGGATCCTCTGGACGCTGTTCTACAACGGGCTGAGCGCGTTCAGCGCCGATTTCTTCCTGGCCTCGACGCCGGCGCCGGGCAGCGAGGGCGGCGGCATGGCCAACGCGATCGTCGGCAGCCTGATGATGGTCGGCTTCGCGACGCTGGTCTCCACGCCGATCGGCATCCTGGCGGGCATCTACCTGGCCGAGTTCGGCGCGAAGTCGCGCTTCGCCGCAGTCACCCGCTTCGTGACCGACATCATGCTGTCGGCGCCGTCGATCGTGATCGGCCTGTTCGTGTATGCGATCGCGGTCGCGACGGTGAAGCAGTTCTCCGGCTGGGCCGGCTCGCTGGCGCTGAGCCTGATCGCGATCCCGGTGGTGGTGCGAACCACCGAGAACATGCTGAAGCTGGTGCCGGGCAGCCTGCGCGAGGCGGCCTTCGCGCTGGGCGCGCCGCGCTGGAAGGTCAGCCTGGCGGTCACGCTGCGCGCGGTGCGCGGCGGCGTGATCACCGGCGTGCTGCTGGCGGTCGCGCGGATCATCGGCGAGACCGCGCCGCTGCTGTTCACCGCGCTGAACAACCAGTTCTTCAGCACCGACATGAGCAAGCCGATGGCCAACCTGCCGGTGGTCATCTACAACTTCGCGATGAGCCCCTACGAGGACTGGCAGCACCTGGCCTGGGGCGCCGCCGCGCTGATCGCGCTGATCGTGCTCGGCATCAACATCTCGGCCCGAGTGCTGTTCCGCAGCAAGGTCCAGGCCTGACAAGGAAGACGCAAGTCCGATGAACGCCACCGTCCAGACCCCGCCGCCGACGTCCGCGGCCCGCCCCGCGAACGCGGGCGCCGCGGCGACCGAGGTTCCCGCCGCGCTGCAGGTGCGCAACCTGTCGTTCTTCTACGGCCGCTTCCAGGGCCTGAAGGACGTGTCGCTCGACATCGCGCGCAACAAGGTCACCGCCTTCATCGGCCCGTCGGGCTGCGGCAAGTCCACGCTGCTGCGCACCTTCAACCGGATGTTCGACCTGTACCCGGGCCAGCGTGCCGAGGGCGAGATCCTGTTCAACGGCCGCAACATCCTCGACCCGAAGCAGGACGTCAACCTGCTGCGCGCCAAGGTCGGCATGGTGTTCCAGAAGCCCACCCCGTTCCCGATGACGATCTTCGAGAACATCGCCTTCGGCGTGCGGCTCTACGAGAGCCTGTCCAAGGCCGAGATGGAGGAGCGGGTCGAGTGGGCGCTGCGCAAGGCGGCCCTCTGGGAAGAGGTCAAGACCAAGCTCGACCAGAGCGGCCTGAGCCTGTCGGGCGGGCAGCAGCAGCGGCTGTGCATCGCGAGGATGGTGGCGGTCAAGCCCGAGGTGCTGCTGCTCGACGAGCCGACCAGCGCGCTGGACCCGATCTCGACAGCGAAGATCGAGGAACTGGTCAACGAGCTGAAATCCGAGTACACGATCGCGATCGTCACCCACAACATGCAGCAGGCGGCGCGGATTTCCGACTACACCGCCTACATGTATCTCGGGGAACTGGTCGAGTTCGGGCAGACTGACCAGATCTTCGTGAAGCCGAAGAAGAAGGCGACCGAGGACTACATCACCGGACGGTTCGGCTGAGCGCGCTGCGCGCCGGCGAGCGGAGCACACAGATGGTTCAGGACCACACCCTCAAGAAATTCGATACCGACATCGAGGCGCTGCGCAGCGTCGTCACCACGATGGGCGGGCTGGTCGAGCGGCAGTTCATCCGCTCGGTCGACGCGATCCGCCTGGGCGACCTGGGCATCGTCGCCCAGGTGCTGGCCGACGAGAACCGCGTCAACCAGCTGCACATGGAGTCCGACCTGCGCTGCCACCAGACGATCGCGCGGCAGCAGCCGATCGCGATCGACCTGCGCGAGATCATCGCGATCATCCACACGAACAACGACCTCGAGCGCATCGGCGACGAGGCCAAGAAGATCGCGATGAAGACCCGCGACCTGCAGAACGCGCAGGCGCCGATCGCGATGGATCGGATCGAGCGGATGGCCACGGTGGTCGCCGACATGGTCAGGGCAGCGATCGACGCCTTCGTGCGCCACGACATCCGGGCGGCGGCCGCGCTGGGCGAGCGCGACGTCGAGGTCGATGGCCTGCGCGACACGCTCACCGCCGACCTGATCGCGGTGATGAAGGAGCGGCCGGCCACGATCTCCTCGGCGCTGGCGCTGATCTTCGTGGTGCAGTCGATCGAGCGGGTCGGCGACCACGCGCGCAACATCGCCGAGTACGTGGTCAACGTGGTCGAGGGTGTGGACCTTCGCCACGCCACGCCCGAGGAAATCGCCCGGATCGCGGCCGGGGGCTGAGCCGGCGGGGCCGCAGGCCGCTGTCGGGCCGGCTACGTCGCCCCGGCTACGTCGCCCCGGCGTCGTCGGCGCGCAGCCGCGCGGCGGGCAGCCGCAGCGAGAAGGTGCTGCCCTTGCCGAGCTCGCTGGCCACGTGCAGCGAGCCCTGGTGGCGCAGCATGATCCGCTTGGTGATCGCCAGGCCCAGTCCGGTGCCGCCGGTTTCGCGCGATCGGCCGCGGTCCACCCTGTAGAAGCGCTCGGCGATCCGGGGCAGGTGCTCCGGCGCGATGCCGATGCCGGTGTCGCGGACGCTGATCCAGCCCTCGCCGTCGTGCACCGACCAGCTGACCGAGATCCTGCCGCCGTCGGGCGTGTAGCGGATCGCGTTGGTCAGCAGGTTGCGGGCGGCGCTCTCCAGCTCGGCGGCGATCCCGTCGACCCGCCTGGGTCCGAGCAGCTCGAGCTCGAAGGCGTGCCGCCCGTTCGACAGCACCTTCGCCTCGTCGACCAGCGCGCGAAGCATCTCGTGCACGTCGACGGTTTCGTCGTCGGGCGGGCGGTCGATGCTGGCCTCGAGCGTGGACAGCGTGAGCAGGTCCTCGACCAGCCGCTGCATCGTCGAACTCTGGCGCAGGATCGACTCCAGGTAGGTCCTGCGCTCGCGTTCGTCGAGATCCAGCGTGAGCAGGGTCTCGGCGAAGCCGGCGATCACGGTGACCGGCGTGCGGATCTCGTGCGAAACGTTGGCCACGAAGTCGCTGCGCATCGCGTCGAGCCGCGCGTGCTCGGTGATGTCACGGGTGATCAGCAGGCGCTGGTCGCGCTGCGCACCCTGCAGGCGCAATTCGTAGATGCGCCCGGGGCGGCCCGGCAGCGTCAGCCGGATCGGCTGCGCCGCCTCGCCCGAGGCCAGCATCGCGTGGAACTCGGGCTGCCGGATGAAGTGGTGGATCGGCCGCCGCGCGCCGAAGATGCCGTGCAGTTCCTGCGCGGCGACGTTGCTCCACACGACGTGGTCGAAGCGGTCGAGCACGACCAGGCCGTCGGGCAGGCGGTCGACCGCGGCGTGGATGCGCTCGAGCTCGCCGAGCATCTCGGCGCGCGCGTCGGCTTCCTGCCGGACGAAGCGTGCCAGGCGGTCGAAGGTGCCGCGCCAGGGGCCCATGCCGGCCGGCAACTCGCGATTGCGCGGCAGCGCGGTCCAGTGGTTCAGCTGTGCCAGGTGCGCCGCCGACAGCAGCGACTGCAGGCCGAAGGCCGTGGCCATCCACCAGAACGCCAGGCCCGGCCGCGCGAAGCGCTCCAGCAGCAGCCCGACCGCCAGGATGGCGACGATCGCGGCGAGATAGCGGAGGAAGAAGGCCAAGTGTTGCGGCGGATGGCGAGTTCGCGGTTCAGGCCGGCAGGAAGCGGTAGCCTCCGCCGCGAACGGTTTCGATCAGCCTGTCGTGGCCGGTGGGCTGCAGCGCCAGCCTCAGGCGGCGGATGTGGACATCGACCGTTCGCTCCTCAATATACACGTGGTCGCCCCAGACATTGTCGAGAAGGCGCGAGCGCGACAGCACCCGGTCGGGGTGCTTCATGAAGAAGTGCAGCAGCCGGAACTCGGTCGGGCTCAGGCTGACCGGCGTGTCGCCGGCGAACACCCGCAGCGTCGCCGGCTCGAGCCGGATGCCGGCCACCTCGACCGGGTCCTCGGCGGTTTCCGGCGCGGCCCGCCGCAGCAGCGCGCGCACCCGGGCCAGCAGTTCGCGCGGGGAGAACGGCTTGGTCACGTAGTCGTCGGCGCCCACGTCGAAGCCCTGCAGCTTGTCGCCTTCCTGGGCGCGCGCGGTCAGCATCAGGATCGGGATCTCGCGGGTGCGCGGGTCGGCGCGCAGCCTCTTCGCGTAGTCGATGCCCGACTGTCCGGGCAGCATCCAGTCGAGGATGATCAGGTCGGGGATCATGACGTCGAGATGCGCCTGCGCGGCCTCCGCGCTCTCGACGCCGGTGGGCAGGTGCCCGGCGTGGCGCAGGTTCACGCCGAGCAGTTCGCGGATGGCGGGCTCGTCTTCGACGATCAGTATGCGTGCGGACACAGGGCGGTTCCTGCTGGTTTCGACGCCCTTCAGATTATGACCGGCAGGTGACGGAACGATGACGCCGGCTCACGGAGCGTCGGCGCCGCCGGCCGCGGCCGGCAGCTTGCGCCACAGGTAGCGCCGCTCGGGAGATGGATCGGGATGAGAGCCGCCGACGATCAGCCGCCAGTGCGAGACCGGGCAGGCGTGCTTCGCGTGCAGATGGCGGACGGCCCGCTCGACGCCGACCCGGTCGCGCGCGTTGCGCACCAGCGTCAGGTGCGCCTTGAAGGGGCGGCGGTCGAACTTCACCTTCCCCCCGCTCAGGCGCTCGCGAACCGCGGCGACCATCTCCGCGAGCCAGACGGGCTGTTCCTCCGGGCCCGCCCACAGCAGCGCCGGGCCGAAGCGCCCGATCTCGTCCATCGCGAAGCCTGGGTTGCGTTCGGGCAGGCCGGCAAGCAGCGCGGCGAGGCGATCGCCCTCGGAGAACGGCAGTTCGCCGATGAAGGCGAGCGTCAGGTGCAGGTCGCGCGCGGCGAGCGGCCTGCCGCGGCATTGCCGCGCGAGGTCGGCCGCCAGCTGCCCGAGCCGCCTCGCGGCGATCGGGTCGGGACGCAGCGCGACGAAGAAGCGCGAAGCGGTCGGTTCGGCCATCGGTCGATTGTACGTAGCCGGGCCCGCCGGTGGCATTCCCCGCGGCGCGATCGAAGGCGGGGCGGGCCGGACGCTTTCCGTGCAACTGCGCACACGCGCCTGTGCAGGGGACATGAGAGACTTCCGCTCACTGGAACGGCAGGCGAACGGGGCGCGGAGCGATGGCAGGCGAAACGGCGGGCAGGATCCTGGTGACCGGCGGGGCCGGCTACATCGGCTCGCACACGGTGGTCGAGCTGATGCAGGCCGGCCGCGAGGTCGTCGTGCTGGACGACCTGTCGAACGCGAACCCGGAGTCGCTGAAGCGGGTCGAGCGCATCGTCGGCAGGCCGGTGCCGCTGGTCGTGGGCGACGTCCGCGACGAGGCGCTGCTGCGCCGGCTGCTCGAGCGCGAGCGCTTCGACGCGGCGATCCACTTCGCCGGCCTGAAGGCGGTCGGGGAATCGGTGGCGCAGCCGCTGCGCTACTACGACGTGAACGTGGGCGGCACGACCACGCTGCTGCGCTGCCTCGGCGAGGCCGGCGTGACCCGCTTCGTGTTCAGCTCATCCGCCACCGTGTACGGCGACCCCGACAAGGTGCCCATCGAAGAAGGCGCGCGCACCGGGCCGACCAACCCGTACGGCCGCAGCAAGTGGATGGTCGAGCAGGTGCTGAACGACCTGGCCGCTTCGGACCCTCGCTGGGCGATCGGAATCCTGCGCTACTTCAACCCGGTGGGCGCGCACGAGAGCGGCCTGATCGGCGAGGACCCGCGCGGCGTCCCGAACAACCTGATGCCCTTCGTGAGCCAGGTGGCGGTCGGCAGGCTGCCGCAGCTGTCGGTGTTCGGCGGCGACTGGCCCACGCCCGACGGCACCGGCGTGCGCGACTACATCCACGTCGTCGACCTGGCGCGCGGCCATCTCGCGGCGGTCGACCGGGTGAAGACGCAAGCAGGCGCGTTCACGGTGAACCTGGGCACCGGCACCGGCTACTCGGTGCTGGACATGGTCCGAGCCTTCGAGAAGGCGAGCGGGCGGCCGGTGCCCTATCGGATCGTCGATCGCCGGCCCGGCGACATCGCCGCCTGCTACGCGGATCCGGCGTTGGCCGAACGGCTGCTGGGCTGGCGCGCCGAGCTGGGGCTGGAGCGGATGTGCGCCGACGCCTGGCGCTGGCAGAGCGGGAATCCGGCGGGGTATCCGGCGGGCGGCTGAGCCCGATGCCGCTTGGCGCGGCGGCGTCGCGGCAAACTGGCAGAATTCGCCCGATGCGACGCTCTCGCCCTCGAATCGTGCCCGCCCGATGCTGAGGATCACCGAACTCCGCCTGCCGCTCGACCATGCGCCGGACGCGCTGCGCCCGGCCATCGCCGCGCGGCTCGGCATCGACGAGGTCGACCTGCTCGGCTTCACCGTGTTCCGGCGCAACTACGACGCGCGCCGCAAGACCGCGATCGTGCTGATCTACACGATCGACTGCGAGGTGGCCGGCGAGGCCGCGGTGCTGGCGCGCTTAGCCGACGACCGCCACGTTCGCCCCGCGCCCGATACCCGCTACCGGCTTGTCGCGCAGGCGCCGGCCGACTTCTGCGCGTCGCAGCGGCCGCGGCCGGTGGTGATCGGCTTCGGGCCCTGCGGCATCTTCGCGGCGCTGGTGCTCGCCCAGATGGGCTTGTGCCCGATCGTGCTCGAGCGCGGCAAGGCGGTGCGCGAGCGCACGAAGGACACCTGGGGGCTGTGGCGAAAGAGCGTGCTGAATCCGGAGTCGAACGTGCAGTTCGGAGAAGGCGGCGCAGGCACCTTCTCCGACGGCAAGCTGTGGAGCCAGATCAGCGACCCGCGGCATCTCACTCGAAAGGTGCTCGAGGAGTTCGTGAAGGCCGGCGCGCCCGAGGAGATCCTCTACGTCGGCAAGCCGCACATCGGCACCTTCCGCCTGGTCAGCATGGTCGAGAAGATGCGCGCCGAGATCCTCGCGCTCGGCGGCGACATCCGCTTCGGGCAGAAGGTCGTCGACCTGCTGGTCGAGGATGCCCCCGGCGGCGAGCGCGCCGCTGGCGCGGCGCCCGGCGGGGGCGCGCGCCGGCAGGTCCGCGGCCTCGTGCTGGCCGGCGGCGAGCAGATCCGCACCGACCACGTGGTGCTGGCGCTCGGCCACAGCGCGCGCGACACCTTCGCGATGCTGCATTCGCGCGGCGTCTACATGGAGGCCAAGCCCTTCTCGGTGGGCTTCCGTATCGAGCATCCGCAGAGCCTGATCGACCGTGCGCGCTTCGGCCCGAACGCCGGGAATCCGATCCTCGGCGCGGCCGACTACAGGCTTGTGCACCACGCGAAGAACGGCCGCTCGGTCTACAGCTTCTGCATGTGCCCGGGCGGCACCGTGGTGGCCGCCACCTCGGAGCCCGAGCGGGTGGTCACCAACGGCATGAGCCAGTACTCGCGCGCCGAGCGCAACGCGAACGCAGGCATCGTCGTGGGCATCTCGCCCCAGGACTACCGCCAGGATCGCGGCGCGAGCGGGCCGGTGTCGCCGCTCGACGGCATCGCCTTCCAGCGCTTCTGGGAGTCGCGCGCCTATGCGCTGGGCGGGGGCGCCTATCACGCGCCCGGCCAGCTCGTCGGCGACTTCGTGGCCGGACGTCACGGCAAGGCGGTCACGCGCGAGTTCGGCAGCGTGCTGCCCTCGTACAAGCCCGGCGTGACGCTGACCGACCTGGCCGAGCCGGGCAACGAGAGCCTGCCGGCCGAAGTGCTGGCCGCGATCCGCGAGGCGCTGCCGGCCTTCGAGCGCCAGATCCCCGGCTTCGCGATGGCCGACGCGGTGCTGACCGGCGTGGAGACCCGCACCTCGTCGCCGTTGCGGATCACGCGCGGCAAGGACTACCAGAGCCTGAACGTGGCGGGGCTGTACCCGGCGGGCGAGGGCGCCGGCTACGCAGGCGGCATCATGTCCGCGGGCGTGGACGGCATCGAGGTGGCGGAGGCGCTCGGCGCGCGGATGATCGCCGGCGGGTCAGGCTAGAGCGATCATCGCCGACGTGCGGCGCACGTCGCGCTCGAAGGCGGCGAGGGTGTGGTCCGAGGTCGGCGAGTTCAGCAGCACGGTGCGCGCCACCTCGGCGTGGCGCTCGAAGGTCGTGCCGAGCGCGGCGCGGGTCTCGGCCGGCAGCTCGTGGAGCATCGCGGTGACCAGCGCCTCGAGCGCGATCAGGCTGCCCTTCAGGTCGCAGATCCTCTCGGTGGCTTCCTGCAGGTCTTTCATCGGATCGTCTCCAAAGAAAAAAACCGCGGCCGGGGCCGCGGTTTTCGTTCGCGTGCCCCGGGCAGGGGCCGCGATGCCGATCAGTCGATCGCGCGGATCTTCGCGGCCTGCGGGCCTTTCTGGCCCTGGACCACTTCGAACTGGACGCGCTGGCTTTCGGCCAGGGTCTTGAAGCCGCTGCCCTGGATTTCGCTGAAGTGGGCGAACAGGTCCTTCCCGCCGGTGTCAGGCGTGATGAAGCCGAAGCCCTTGCTTTCGTTGAACCATTTGACGATACCGGTCTCGGTCATGTCGATTTCCTTTTGATGAGTGTTGCGCAAGCACATGCCGACGCAGTGCAGAAACGCCAAGAAACTCACCGCTGGGAATTTCGACCGAGCCTGCCGGAGAACCCGGCCGGTGCAGAGGAGACTTACAGAAATACAGTCTTGAACAGATCTACAAAACGGATAGTACAGGAAGCGGGGGCACAGGGATACCTTTATTTTCGCTGCCTTCGACATGCCCGTCGACCCGCACCACGATGCATGCCTTCGCATCCATGCACGGGGCTCAATCCGGCGCGGCCTGGTTTACCTGCGTGACCATCACCTGGTCGATCTTGTAGCCGTCGACGTCCATCACCTCGAAGCGGTGGCCGGCCCAGGTGAGCGTGTCGGTGCGGCGCGGGATTCGCCGCAGCATCACCATCAGGAAGCCGGCAAGCGTGTCGTACTGGCCGCGGTGGGGCAGCAGCGCGGCGTCGGCGTCGATCGCGCGGGCCACGTCGCCGATCGGCGTCAGGCCGTCCATCAGCCAGGAGCCGTCGTCGCGGCGCACGATCTGCTCTTCGTCACCCGGGGCGACCAGGCTGCCCATTACCGTGCTCATCACGTCGTTCAGCGTGATGATCCCCACCACCAGGCTGTACTCGTTGACGATGACCGCGAAGTCCTCGTGTGCCTGCCGGAACTGCTCGAGCACCTCGGACAGCGTGAGCCGGTCGGGCACGATCAGCACCTTGCGGATCAGGTCGCCGGCGGATTCGTCCTTCAGCGAGATCGACTCGTTCTGCAGCACGCGCTGGAACAGGTCGGGCGCGTCCACGTAGCCGATCACCTGGTCGATGTGCTGGTCGCAGACCAGGTAGGTGGAGTGCGGCTCCGAGGCGATGCGGCTGCGGATCTGCTCGTCGCTGTCGTCGAGCAGCAGGTAGACGATCCGCTCGCGCGCGGTCATCGCGCTTTCCACGGTGCGGGTGTCGAGCTCGAACACGTTCTCGATCACCTGCTGCTCCTGCACCGCCAGCAGGCCGGCCTGCGCGCTGGCTTCGGCCATGGCGAGGATGTCGGCCGAGGTCACGCGCTCGTCGCGTTCGGTGGGCAGGCGGAAGATGCGGATCAGGAAGTTGGCCAGTCCGTCGAAGACCCACACGGCGGGGCGCAGCACGAACATCCACCATCGCATCGGCCCGACCACGCGCAGCACCAGCGCCTCGGGGCTGACCATCGCGAGCCGCTTCGGGAACAGGTCGGAGAACAGCACGAACAGCGAAGTCACCGTGGCGAAGGAGGCCACGAAGCCGATCGTGGCCGCCGCTGCCGGGCTGGCGACGTGCTCGAGCAGCGACACGAACCACGGCGTGAGCGCGCCTTCGCCGACGATGCCGCCGAGGATCGCCACCATGTTCTGGCCGATCTGCACGACGGTGAAGTAGTTGCCCGGGTGTTGCTGGATCGCCAGGGCGCGCGTGGCGCGCTGGTCGCCGGCATCGGCGAGTTGCTGCAGGCGCAGCCGGCGCGCCGCCGCCATCGCGATCTCGGACAGCGACAGGAAGGCGCTCGCCAGGATCAGCAGCGCGATCAGCACCAGTGTGAGCGGAGACTCCATGCGTTGACGGTGACGGTACCGGGTCGGGTTAGGTCGGGTCGGGGCTGGTGAGGCGGCGCGCTACTCGCCGATGCTGAAGAAGCTGCGCCGTCCGCGCAACTCGGTGACCTGGCGCAACAGCATCGCGAAATCCTCGTCGCGCTCGATCGGGTTCAGGTGCTCGGTGTTCACGATCAGCAGCGGCGCCTCGTCGTAGTGGTAGAAGAAGCGGCTGTAGGTGTCGGCCAGCGCGCGCAGGTAGGGCTCGGAGAGGCCGGCCTCCATCGCGATGCCTCGCCTCTGCACCCGCTCGACCAGCGTGTCGGGCTGGGCCTGCAGGTAGATGACCAGGTCGGGCGTGGGCGCCTGCGGGCTCAGGCTGTCGAAGATCTGCTGGTACAGCTTCAGCTCGTCGTCGTCGAGCGTGAGCCGCGCGAACAGCGGGTCCTTGTCGAGCAGGAAGTCGCCGACCATCGCCTGCGAGAACAGGTCGTGCTGGGCCAGGTCGCGCAGCTGGTTGACCCGCTGGAACAGGAAGAACAACTGGGTGGGCAGCGCGTAGCGGCGGCTGTCGCGGTAGAAGCGCTCGAGGAACGGGTTGCCCGCGGGTTCCTCGAGCACCGGCTGCGCGCCGAAGCGCTCGGCGAGCTTGCGCGCCAGCGAGGTCTTGCCCGCGCCGATCGGCCCCTCGACGACGATGTGCCGGAAGCGTTCGAAGGGCGAGGCGGAATCGGGGCTGGCGCCCGGCGCGAAGGTCGGGGTGTCGGTCATCGGGAGCGAGAGGCAGTCGTCACGAGCGGAAGATGAAGTACACCGCGCCCAGCATGCAAAGCGCGGCCCACAGGTAGTCGAGCTTGACCGGCTGGTTCATGTAGAGCACGGCGAAGGGCACGAACACCGCGAGCGTGATCACCTCCTGGATGATCTTCAGCTGCGGCAGCGTGAAGTGTCCGAATCCTATCCGGTTCGCGGGCACCTGGAGCATGTATTCGAAGAACGCGACGCCCCAGCTGACCAGCGCGGCGATCCACCAGGGTCGCGCCGCCAGGTCCTTCAGGTGCGCGTACCACGCGAAGGTCATGAAGACGTTCGACAGCGTCAGCAGCAGGACCGTCTGCAGGGGGATCGGCAGCGTGCTCATCGCGACTCTCGCGCAGTGGATGGATTGCCGGGCGGCGTTCAGGTGGTTGGCGCGGGGCGGTCGCCCGGCGCCGCGAGCTTGGTCGGCCCCGGCCAGTCGGGCGCGGCGGGCAGGCGTTCGATCCGCTGGTCGGCCACGCGCGCGAGCAGCGCATCGATCCGCCCGCGGCCCGGCACGACCAGGCCCGGGGCGAGCTCGGCCAGCGGTGCCAGCACGAAGGCGCGAAGATGCATGCGCGGGTGCGGGAGCGACAGCTCCGGCGAGTTCGACACCGAGTCGCCGTGCATCAGCAGGTCGAGGTCGAGCAGCCGCGGCGCATTGCGGTAGGGGCGCTCGCGGCCGGCCGCATCCTCGATCCGGTGCAGCGCGGCCAGCAGCTCGCCGGCCGGCATCGCGGTGTCGAGCGCGGCGACCGCGTTCAGGAAGTCGGGGCCGGCCGCGTCCACCGGCGCGCTGCGGTACAGCGATGACACCGCGGCCACGCGGGTGCCGGGCAGCGCCGCCAGCGCTGCCAGCGCGACGGACAGCGCCCGACAGGCGTCGCCGAGATTCGCGCCGAGGGCGACCCAGGCGCGCGCCGGGCTTTCCATTCGGGGCGATCCGGGCTCAGGCGGCCTGGCCGGGATCGCTCTGGTCGCGGGCCTCGCCGATCTCGGCCCGGCCTTCGCCGCCCTCGCCGCGGCCCTTGCGCCCGCTGCGGCGGCGGCGCTTGCGGGCACCGCCGGCCCCGGCCCCGGCGCCGGCGCGGGCCGCCTGGGCCTGGGCGATCAGCGCCTCGCGCTGCCCGGCGTCGGCGCCCTGGAAGTCGGTCCACCAGCGGCACAGTTCGTCGGGCACCTCGCCGGCCTGGCCGCGCAGCAGCAGGAAGTCGTAGCCGGCGCGGAAGCGCAGGTGCTCGACCAGGCCCCAGGGCGAGCGGCCGGTTCGCCGCTCGAAGCGCGGCTGCATCATCCAGATCTCGCGCATGTCGGCGAGGAACCGGCGGGTGATCGCGAGCCGGTTGCCCTGCTCGTCGATGACCGAGTCGATCGCGTCGGACAGCGCCGGGATCGCGGGCTCGCCGCGCGCGACGCGCTCGCGCCAGCGCGCCGCCACCGGCTCCCAGAGCAGCGTGGCGAACAGGAAGCCGGGCGAGATCGTGCGGTCGGATCGCACCCGCTCGTCGGTGCGCGCGAGCGCGATCGACACGAAGCTCTCGCCGTCGGGCTGCTCGAGGATCACGTCGAGCATCGGCAGCATGCCGTGGTGCAGGCCCTCGCGCCGCAGCTCGTGCAGGCAGGCCATCGCGTGTCCCGACGTGAGCAGCTTCAGCATCTCGTCGAACAGTCGCGCCGACGGCACGTTGCGCACCAGCGGCGCGAGGCCCGCGATCGGTTTCTTAGTGGCCGGCTCGACCTTGAAGCCGAGCTTGGCCACGAAGCGCGCCACGCGCAGCATGCGCACCGGGTCTTCGCGGAAGCGCGTGGTCGGGTCGCCGATCATCCGCAGCGTGCGCGCCTTCAGGTCGCGGACGCCGTCGTGGTAGTCGAGGACCAGGTCGGCGACCGGGTCGTAGTACAGCGCGTTGATCGTGAAGTCGCGCCGCGCGGCGTCCTCGGCCTGGGTGCCCCAGACGTTGTCGCGCAGCACGCGGCCGTGCTCGTCGGTCTCGGCGTCTTCCTGGATCGCGCGGAAGGTCGACACCTCGATCTGCTCGCGCCCGTGCATCACGTGCACGATCTGGAAGCGCCGCCCGATGATCCGCGAGCGCCGGAACAGCGCGCGCACCTCGTCGGGCGTGGCATCGGTGGCCACGTCGAAGTCCTTCGGCTTCAGGTCGAGCAGCAGGTCGCGCACGCCCCCGCCCACGATCCACGCCTGGTGGCCGGCTTTCTGCAGCGTCTCGCAGGTGCGCAGCGCCCCCTGCGACACGTTGTCGATCCTCACGCCGAGTTCCGATGCGCGGTACTGCTTCGGCTTGCGCCGCACCGCGGCGCGCGGCCCCTTGCGGCCGTTGATCAGCTTGTCGATGAGCTTGCGGATCATTCGAAGAGCCTCAGGACCTGCCAGCCGCGCGCGCCGGCCAGCGCCGCCAGGCGCTCGTCGGGGTTCGTGGCGACCGGGTTCGTGACCTGCTCGAGCAGTGGCACGTCGTTCGACGAGTCGCTGTAGAACCAGCTCTCGCCGAAGTCGGCGAAGTCGCGACCGTGGCCGGCGAGCCACTCGCGGGTGCGAAGGATCTTGCCCTCGCGGAACGACGGGGTGCCGTGCGGCCGGCCGGTGTAGCGTCCGTCGATGCGCTCCACGCCGGTGGCGATCAGGTGCTCGATGCCGAAGGCGCGGGCGATCGGCGCGGTGACGAACTCGTTGGTCGCGGTGACGATCGCGCACAGGTCGCCGCGGTCGAGGTGGCCGCGCACCAGTTCCAGCGCGCGCGGCCGGATCTGCGGCCGGATCACCTCGTCCATGTACTGCGCGTGCCAGCGCTCGAGCGTCTCGGGCGGATGCTCGCCGAGCGGCGCGAGCTGGAAAGCGAGGAACTCGTGGATGTCGAGCGTGCCGGCGTGGTACTGCCGGAAGAATTCGTCGTTGCGTCGCTCGTACTCGGCGCCGTCGACGACGCCGATGCGCACGAGAAACCGCGCCCACTCGTAGTCGCTGTCGATCGGCAGCAGCGTGTAGTCGAGGTCGAACAGCGCGAGCCGCGCGGGCCCGGCGCCGGGCGCCGGCGCAGTGCTGGAGGGGGTGTCTTTTAAATGCATGATTTCAATGCGATTTTACCAGCCGCTCGGCATTCTCGAATTCGCGCAGCAAGGGCAGGGTGATCGCGCGCTTGCGCTCGAGCGCGTAGCGGTCGAGCGCGTCGAGCAGGCGCAGCAGCCAGCGGATGTCGCGCGAGCGGTGGGTGAGCAGCCAGCGAATCAGCTCGTCGGGCAGCGCGATGCCCCGGCCCTGCGCGGCACGGCGCAGCGCGTCGGCCTTGTCCACGTCGGTCAGCAGCACGAGCCGCAGCACCACGCCCCAGCCGAGCCGGGTGCGCAGCTCGTCGCGCAGGGCCAGCGCCAGCGGCGGCTGCGTGCCGGTCGCGACGAAGGCCGCGCCGGGCAGCGCGCGCACCCGGTTGAACAGGTGGAAGACTTCCTGCTGGCGCGCGTCGTCGAGGCGGTCGCAGTCGTCGACGATGACGACCGGCGCCTGCGGGGCGGCGGTGTCGGTGCCCAGCCTTGCCAGCACCTCTGCGAAGGCTTCGGCCTCCGAGGACGGTCCGAGGCAGGCGGCCCGCTCGCCCGCTGCGGCCGCCAGTGCGTCGAGCAGGTGGGTCTTGCCGACGCCCGGCTCGCCCCACAGGTAGATCGCGCGGCCGGTCGCCGGCGCGGCGGTCGAGGCGGGCACCGGCTCGGCGAGCGCGCGCAGCGCGGCCAGCGCCTCGGCGTTGCCGCCGGCCACGTAGTTGTCGAAGGAGGCCGGCTCGGCCGCGCTCAGCTCGAGCGGGATCTGGCGCATCGGGCCCGGGTCGGATCGATTCACTGGCCAGACTCGCGGCGGTAGAAGTCGCTGTCCAGCCACGCGCGCCTGAGCCGGCGCAGGCCGACCGCAGCGATCGCGGCCATCGGCAGCGCGAGCAGCACCCCCACGAAGCCGAACAGCGCGCCGAAGGCGAGCAGCGCGAAGATCACCGCCACTGGATGCAGGCCGATCCGCTCGCCGACCAGGCGCGGCGTGAGCCAGGTGCTCTCGACCACCTGCGCGATGCCGTAGACGATCGCCACCGACACGAAGCCGGCCAGCGGTCCGAGCTGCAGCATGCCGGCGATCGCGGCGAACACGAAGCCGAGCGCGAAGCCGATGTAGGGGATGAAGATCAGCAGCCCGCTCAGCACGCCGATCGGCAGCCACAGCTCGAAGCCGGCCACCAGCAGCGCCGCCGAGAACCACACCGACAGCGTCAGCATCACCAGCATCTGGCCGCGCAGGTACTGGCCCAGCAGCGCGTCGGTCTCGCCCAGCAGCGCGTCGATCTCGGGTTTCCAGCGCGGCGGGATCAGGTCGTGCGCGCGCCCGGTGATCTGCGGCCAGTCGGCCAGCAGGTAGAACAGCACGACCGGCACCAGGAAGAGCGTGCCGACGACCTGCAGCGCGGCGCCCCAGCCGGTCTTCGCATAGCCGAAGAGCGTGGCGAGCAGGTCGTCGCCGCCCTCGGCGAGCTGGGCTGCCAGCCACTCGCGGATCGACGCCGCGTCGAGCTGCGGCGTGACGCCGAGCGTGCGCTCGAGCCAGGGCTGCACCCGCGAGGTGATCGAGGCGACCAGGCCCGGCAGTTCGGCGCGGATGAGCGTGAACTCCTTCTGGACGATCGGCACCAGGATCAGCAGCAGCGACAGCAGCGCGAGCAGCGCCAGCGCGATCGCGAGCACCGCCGCGACCGCGCGCGGCACGCGCCGGCGCTGCAGCGCGGCCACCAGCGGCGCGAGCACGTAGGCGAGGATCGCGGCCGCGACGAAGGGCGTCAGCACCGGGCCGAGCGCGACCAGCGCCCAGACGAAGAGCGCGCCTGTCCCGGTCCACAGCAGGGTCTGGCGCTGGCGGGCGGTGAGGGGCAAGAGGCTACAATCCGACAGGAAAACGCCATTTTATCGGGCGCGGGGCGTCCCGCGGCCGGAACGCCACACGACCGTCACCACCGGATACCGCCACGATGGCCGAATCTCTCTCTTACAAGGACGCCGGCGTCGACATCGACGCCGGGGACGCGCTGGTCGACCGGATCAAGCCGCTGGCCCGGCGCACGATGCGCGACGGCGTGCTGGCCGGCATCGGCGGCTTCGGCGCGCTGTTCGAGGTTCCGAAGCGCTACCGCGAGCCGGTCCTGGTGTCGGGCACCGACGGCGTCGGCACCAAGCTGAAGGTGGCCTTCGCGCTGAACCGCCACGACACGGTCGGCATCGACCTGGTGGCGATGAGCGTCAACGACATCCTGGTGCAGGGCGCCGAGCCGCTGTTCTTCCTCGACTACTTCGCCTGCGGGCGGCTCGATGTCGACACCGCGGCACAGGTGGTCGGCGGCATTGCCCGCGGCTGCGAGCTGGCCGGCTGCGCGCTGATCGGCGGCGAGACCGCCGAGATGCCGGGCATGTATCCCGACGGCGAATACGACCTGGCCGGCTTCGCGGTCGGCGCGGTCGAGAAGTCGCGCATCCTCGACGGCTCGAAGGTCGCCGCCGGCGATGCGGTAATCGGCCTGGCTTCCAGCGGCGTGCACTCGAACGGCTATTCGCTGGTCCGCCGCATCGTCGAGCGGGCCCATGGCGGCTTCGACACGCCGGCCATGCAGGCCGACTTCGACGGCCGCAGCTTCGCCGACGCGCTGATCGCCCCGACCCGCATCTACGTGAAGCCGGTCCTCGGCCTGCTCGAGGCGCTGCCGGTCCACGGCCTGGCCCACATCACCGGCGGCGGGCTGGTCGGCAACGTGCCGCGCGTGCTGCCCGAAGACCTGCAGGCGGTGCTGCATCGCGACGCCTGGACCATGCCCCCGCTGTTCGACTGGCTGCAGCGAGAAGGCGGCGTGGCCGACGACGAGATGCACCGCGTGTTCAATTGCGGCGTCGGCATGGTCGCGATCGTGCCGGCCGATTCGGTCGACGCCGCGCTGGCCGCGCTGCACGACGCCGGCGAGACCGCCTGGAGGATCGGCGAGGTCGTCGAGCGGCGGGGCGATGCGCCGCAGACCGTGGTCGTCTGATCGTCCGGACGATCGGCAGCGGGCTCGCGCGCAGCCGCGCTCGCCTCTAGCCGGGCTGCGGCTTCTGGGAGCCTGCCTGCTGGTCGTCATGGGTCTGCCGGCCGGCGCACAGGAACTGGCGCCAGACGCGCCGGGCGAGCCGGCTGCCGGGCGGGAGCCGACGGTGCGCGCCGGGAACTACCGGCTCGAGATCGAGGCGCCCGCAGAGCTCGTCGGGCCGATCCGCGAGCGCACCCTCCTGGGGCGCTGGGTCGCCGAGAAGGGCTTCGAGCGCGAGCAGCTGCCGCTGTTCGTGATACGCGGCCGCGAGGAGGCCGCCGCGATCGTCCGCGACGCCGGATACTTCTCGGCGCAGGTCGAGGTGAAGGTCGACCCGCCGGAGGCGGCCGAGCCTGCCGCAGTGCTGGCGCCCGAGCCGCCGCCGGCCGGCGCGCCGCTGCCCACGGTGACGATCGTCGTCGATGCCGGGGCCCGGACGACCGTGTCGCGGCTCGACCTGGGCTTCGCCGGGCTGGACGGGGTCGAGGACCTGCGCGAGGCGCTGCGCGACAGCTGGCCGCTGCCCGAGGGCAGCTTCTTCCGGCCGAGCGTGTGGGAGCAGGGCAAGCGGCTGATGCTCGAGATGCTGCAGCAGCGCGGTTTCGTGCGCGCGAAGGTCGCCGACAGCCGCGCCCAGGTCGACGTGCAGGCCACCGCTGCCAGCCTGTCGCTCGCGATCGAGGCGGGCCCGCGGCTGCCCTTCGGTCCGCTCGAGGTGCGCGGGCTCGAGCGCTACGACCGCTCGATCGTCGACGCGCTGAAGCCCTGGCACGAAGCGGGCCCCGGCCGCGCGGGCGACCCCTACGACTTCGACGAACTGCTGCTGTTCCAGGCCAGGCTGCGCGGCTCGGGCTACTTCTTCGGCGCCGACGTGCTGCCCGACCTGGCCGCGGTCGAGGCCGATCCGTCGCTCGAGCAGGTGCCGATCGTGGCGGTGCTGCGCGAGCGGCGGCGCAAGCGCGTCACGCTGGGCATGGGCTACAGCTCCGACGAGGGGCCGCGCGCGCTGGTCGGCTACGAGCACCGCGACCTGTTCGGCCGGAACCTGCAGCTCGAGTCGGGACTGCTCTGGCAGGACGTCCGCCGGCGCGCCTTCGCGTCGGTGCGCACGCCGCAGCGCGAGGACGGCTACTTCGACCAGGTCGGCGCGCGCGTCGAGCGGCTCGAGGTCCAGGGCGAGCTGACCGACCGGCAGACCCTGCTGGTCGGGCGCGGCAAGCGGGGCGAGGAGATCGACCACTTCGTGTCGCTGCAGTACCAGACCGAACAGCGCACGGTGCCGCTGGATCCCGAGACGGACCGGCGCGAGGCGCTGACGCTCGGCTACAGCTGGAACCTGCGCCGGGTCGACTCGCAGGTCGATCCACGCAGCGGCTACACGATCAGCGCCCAGGTCTCAGGCGGCGCCCGCGAACTGCTCAGCGACCGAAGCTTCGTGCGGGCCTGGGCGCGCGCGATGCGCTTCTGGCCGATGCCCGAGGACTCGGCCTTCGACGGCGGCCTGCTCGTCGGCCTGGTCGAGGCCGGCGAGGTCTTCGCGTCGTCGCGCGAGGGCATTCCGACCGAGAACCTCTTCCGCACCGGCGGCACGCACACGGTGCGCGGCTACTCCTACCTGTCGCTGGGCGTGCCCGAGGGCGGCGCGATCGTCGGCGGCCGGGTCATGGCGCTCGGCAGTCTCGAGTACCAGCACCCGCTGGCGCGCGACTGGTACGGCGCGGCCTTCGTCGACGTCGGCAACGCGGTCGACAGCTGGGGCGACTGGGAACCGGCCTGGGGCACCGGCGTGGGCGTGGGCTGGCGCTCGCCGGTCGGGCCGGTGAACCTGTACCTGGCCTGGGCCGACCAGAGCCGCCGGTTCCGCTTCCACCTCTCGGTCGGGTACGCGTTCTGATGCGGGCGGGCAGGGTGATCGGCCGGCTCGCGGCGGGGCTTCTGGCCCTGCTGCTGCTCGCGGCGGCGGCGGGCGCCTGGTGGGTCGGGCAGACCGCGTCCTTCGTGCGCTGGGCGCTCGCGCACGCCTCGCAGGCGACCGGAGGGGCCCTGAGCGCCGGCGAGGTGCGCGGCTCGCTGATCGGCGGCGTGACCGTGTCGCGGGTCGAGTGGCGCGACGCCCGCCTGCAGGTCGCGATCGAGGACCTGCGGCTGGCCTGGCGGCCCGAGCGGCTGCTGGCAGGCGAGTTGCGCCTGCGCGAGCTGGGCGCGGCGCGGGTGGACGTCGCGCTCGCTGGCGGCAACGGCGGCGGCGGGCCGCCTGCGCTGCCCGAGCGCGTCGCGCTGCCGCTCGCGGTCGGCATCGATGCGCTCGAGGTCCGAGAGATCCGGGTGCGCGGCGAGGGCTTCGAGGCGCCGGCGCTGCGCGAACTGCGCGCCTCGCTGCGGCTCGACCAACGCGGCCTCCAGGTGCCGAGCCTGGCCGGCAGGGTCGACGGCTGGGCGGCCGTGGACGCCGAGGCGCGGGTGGCGGCGGCTGCGCCCTTCGCCGTCGAGCTGGCAGCGCGCATCGACCCGGCGATCGCCGCGTACCCGAAGCTGCCGCGGCTGCTCCTGGACCTGTCCGGGCCGCTCGCGGCGCTGGAGGCGCGCGTGCGCATGCTCGCCCCGGCCGGCCAGCCCGGCATCGGCGAGCCTGGAGCGCCGTCGGCCTGGGCCACCGCGCAGGCCACGATCAGGCCTTTCGAGCCGCTGCCGCTGGGGGCGCTGGCGATGGCGCTCGATGGCTTCGAGCCCGACGCGATCGGGCTGCCGGTCCCGAGGGCCCGGCTGAGCGGGGGCGCGATGCTGGAGGCCGTCGACGGCGCCGGGCCGGCGGCGCCCGCATGGCGGGGGCGGATCGCGCTGCGCAACGCGCTCGCCGGGCCGATCGACGCAGGCGCGCTGCCTTTCTCGAACCTGGTGACGGGCCTGCACTGGGATCGCGGCCGGCTGGCGCTCGACGCGCTGAAGGTCGACGCCGGCAAGCTGGCCGGCGAGCTGCGGATCGACACGACCGTGACCCGCAGGCTGTTCGGGCTGGAACTGCCGGCCGCGCAAGCAAGGCTGAGCCTGCGCGAGCTCGACCTCTCGGCGCTGCACCGGCAGGCCTGGTCCACACGGCTGAGCGGCACGCTCTCGCTGGACGCCGATGCGATCGAGTTCGATCTGGCCGACGCCCGGCGAGGCGGCGTCGGGCTCGCCGGCTCGGCCAGTCTGCAGGGCGAGCAGCTGCGGATCGCGTCGCTGAAGCTGCGAACACCGTCGGGTTCGATCGAAGCCGCCGGCAGCGCCCGCTGGCAGGCCCCCTGGCAGGTCGACCTGGCCGGGCGTTTCGACGCGCTGGAACCCGCGCGACTGGCGGCGATCGCAGGACTCGAACTGCCCGCGCAGGCGGCCGCGCTGAGCGGCCTCTCGGGCGAATGGTCGGCCACCGGCGAGGTGGCGCCGGCGCTCGCGCTCGAATCCCGGCTCAGGCTGGCCGACGGGCGCCTCGACGGCCGGCCGCTGCGGATCGACTGGCGAGGCCGGGTCGAGGCCGATCGACTGTCCGGCATCGCGTTGAGCGTGTCGCTCGGCGTGCTGCGCGCCGAGCTCTCCGGCGACGCCGGTCGCGCCGGCGACCAGCTTGGCTTCAGCGTGCGCCTGCCTTCGCTGGCCGCGGTCGACCCGATGCTGCCTTCCGGGCTGGGCATCGACGGCTCCCTGGTCGCCGAGGGCCAGCTGTCCGTCCCGGCGCTCGACGCATCGGCGCTGGAGCGCTCGCGCATCGCGGTCCGCATCGATGCGCAGCGGCTGCGCCATCCCGCGTTCACGCTCGAGAGGGCGCGCGCGCGCATCGAGGGCAGCCTCGGCAGCCACCGCGCCGAGCTCGCGCTCGCCGGCGGCCGCGCCGGCGCCACCCGTGTCGCCGGCTCGCTGTCGGCGTCGGGCGGCCTGGAGCTGCCCGGCGCGCCGGCCTGGCGCTGGCGCGGCGCCGTCGACCGGCTGGCGACCGAGGCGCCGCTGGGCGTCGGCCTGGCGGCGTCGATGCCGCTCACCGTCGAGCCCGGGCGCGTCGAGGCCGGGCCGGGCACGCTGCAGGCAGACGGCGGGCGGCTCGACCTTGCGCGCGTCGAGCTGCGCGACGGCCGCTTCGAATCCGTCGGCGAGGCGCGGGCGCTGCCGGTGTCGCGCTGGGCAGAGCGCCTGGGGCTGATTCCGGCCGACGCCGCGGCGATCGACGAGGTGCGCGTGGGCGCCGCCTGGCGGCTCGCCGGCAGCTCGATCGACGACCTCGACGGCGAGCTCGAGCTGAAGGTGTCGACCTCGGAGCGGCTCGATGCCGACGGGCAGGCGCGGCTGGCGCTGGACCGGGGCCGGCTTTCCGGCAAGGTCGACCTGGTGCTGCCCTCGCTGGCCGTGGCCAACCGGGCGATCGGGCCCGAGTGGGCGGTGGCCGGCCGGCTGGCGGTGGACGCGGAACTGTCGGGCACGCTGCGCGAGCCCAGGCTGGCCGGCAAGCTCTCCGGGCGGCAGCTGGCGATGGTGCAGCGCCGGCTTGGCTGGCGCTTTTCGGACGGCGTGCTCGACGCGCGCTTCGACGGCGACACGCTCGAGGTCGAGACGCTGCGGCTGGCCTCGGGCGAGGGATCGGTCACCCTGCGCGGTGCGCTTTCCCTGCAAGGCATGGAAGGACGCTTCCGGCTGCTCGCCGAGCGGCTGCCGGTGCCGATCGGTCCAGGCCAGCGGATCGTTCTGTCCGGCGACACGCTGATCGTCAGCGAGGCCGCGTCGCTGCGCTGGACCGGCGAGATCCGCGCCGACGAAGGCCTGATCGAGTTGCGCGGCGGCGAGGCGCCGTCTCTGCCCGACGACGTCGAGATCGTCGATGCCTCGGCGCCGCCGGCCGGAAAGGACGCCGCCGGGCAGGCCGGTTCGCCGCTGCGCCTGGGCGCCGACCTCGAGGTCGACCTGGGCGAGCGGATCCGCGTGCGCGGCAGCGGCATCGACGCCCGGCTCTCGGGCACGCTGCGGCTGACCGGAACGCTGCCGGACGCGCCGCGCGCCACCGGCACCGTGCGCATCCGGGACGGCACCTACACCGCCTACGGGCAGAAGCTCGAGATCGCCCGCGGGCGGGTGATCTTCAACGGCCCGCTGGACAACCCGGTGCTGGACATCGTCGCGATGCGGCGAGGCCCCGCGGTCGAGGCCGGCGTGGCGGTCACCGGCACCGCGCTTTCGCCGCGGGTCCGGCTCGTTTCGGAGCCCGACGTGCCCGACGCCCAGAAGCTGTCGTGGCTGGTGCTCGGCGTGGGGCCCGAGGATGCCCGAACCGGCGGCCAGGTCGCCGCGCTGCAGGCGGCCGCGGCGACCCTGTTCGGCCGCGGCGGCGACGGCCTGGTGTCGGACATCCAGCGCACGCTGGGCCTGGACGTGCTGACCGTCCGCAACGCCGCGGCGAGCGGCTTCGACGCGAACTTCGGCGCGAGCTTTCCCGGCCAGGCGGGCACCGGCAGCACGCCGACCACCGGCGCGACCCAGGACGTGATCGCGATGGGCAAGCGCTTCGGCTCGCGGATGATGGTCACTTACGAGCAGGGCCTGCGCGGCATCTGGAGCCTGCTGCGCTTCCAGTACGACATCACGCGCCGGCTGTCGGTGCGCGCGCAGACCGGCACCGACACCGCGATCGACCTGCTGTACTTCTATTCCTTCGATTGAGCGCCGGGCGCGGCGGCCTGGCCTTCGGCCGCCCGGGCCTGGTCGCGGATCCGCCGGCGCATCGCGCGCTCCTCGCGCTCGAGCCGGTCGGCCTCGTCGCGCAGCGCGCGCAGCAGCGAAGCCAGCATCAGCAGGATCACGAGCGCGAAGGGCAAGGCCATCACGATGGCCGCCGTCTGCAGCGCCTTCAGCCCGCCGCCGACCAGCAGCGCGGCCGCGATCAGTGCCACCAGGATTCCCCAAGAGAGCTTGATCCGAAGCGACGGGTCGGGATTGCCCCGGTCGCTGAGCATGCCGAGCACGAAGGTCGCGGAGTCGCCCGAGGTGACGAAGAACACCAGCACCAGGATCGTCGCGACGACGGACAGCAGCAGCGACGCGGGCAGGGTGTCGAACAGCGCGAACAGCGCGGTCGCGGCGTTCTGCCCCGCGGCTTCGGAAAGCGCCACGCCCTCGAAGATCTCGACGTGCAGGGCCGTGCCGCCGAAGACCGAGAACCAGGCGAAGCCGGCGAGGCTGGGGACGAGCATCGTGCCGATCACGAACTCGCGGATCGTGCGCCCGCGCGAAACCCGGGCGATGAACAGGCCCACGAACGGCGACCACGATATCCACCAGGCCCAGTAGAAGACCGTCCAGCCGCCGACCCAGGTGGACTCGGCGCGGAAGGGCGTGAGCCTCAGGCTCATCTGCACGAACTCCGACAGGTAGCGCCCGAGCGTGGTCGTGAAGGTGTCGAGGATCGCGGCAGTCGGCCCGACCAGCAGCACGAACAGCGCGAGCAGCCCGGCGAGGATCAGGTTGGTGTTCGACAGCCACTTGATGCCGCGCTCGAGGCCCGAGGCGGACGACGCCAGGAAGATCGCGGTGGTGACCGCGATGATGCCGATCTGCGAGGCGACCCCGACCGGCAGCCCGAAGACCCGCGCCAGGCCGCTGTTGATCTGCAGCGCGCCCAGGCCCAGCGAGGTCGCCACGCCGAAGGCGGTCGCGAGCACCGCGAGCAGGTCGACCGCGTGCACCCAGCGGCCCTGCATGCGGTCGGGCAGCCCCGACATCGTCGCGCCGATCGTGATCGGCAGCTTGCGCCGGAACTGGAAGAACGCGATTGCGAGCGCCACCACGCTGTAGACCGCCCAGGGGTGCGCGCCCCAGTGGAAGAAGGCGTAGCGCATCGCCGCGTTCGCCGCTTCCGGCGTCTTCGCCGCGATGCCGGGCGGCGGGGCCACGTAGTGGGAGAGCGGCTCGGCGACGCCCCAGAACACCAGGCCGATGCCCATGCCGGCGGCGAACAGCATCGAGAACCACGACATGCGCGAGAAGGCCGGCTCCTCGTCGTCGTCGCCCAGCCTGATGCTGCCGTAGCGGCCGAAGGCGAGAACCAGGCTGGCGACGACCAGCGCGAAGACCGTCCACAGGTAGAACCAGCTGAACTTCTGCGTGGTGAAGGCGAGGGCCGCGCCGGCCACGCCCTCGAAGTGCTTCGGCGCGGCGAGCGCCCAGCCCACGAAGCCGGCGATCAGGACGTAGGCGAGGTTGCGCAGCATCGTGTCGTTTCCTTGTCGGGTGCCGGTCGGAGTCGCTATCGAGGGGGCGCCGCCCGCTCGCCCGCGCCCGGCGCGCCGGCGGGCCCGGCGCCCGCCTCCGGGCGAAGGCCGGCGACGATCGCCGCGACCAGCGCGTCCACCGCCTCGCCGACGTCGAGCGTCAGCGCATCGCGCGGCGGCTCGAGCGTCGCGAACTGGCTCGCCAGCAGCGCCGGCGGCATGTAGCGGTGCCGGCGCGCGGCCAGCCGCGCGCCGATCAGCTCGGCGCTGCCCGACAGGTGAACGAAGCGCAGCCCGGGCAGGCCGGCGGCCAGCGTGTCGCGATAGCGCTGGCGCAACGCCGAGCAGGCGAGCACCACCGGCCGGCCGGCGGCCACCGATTCCCGCATCATCGCGTTGAGCCGCGCCAGCCACGGCGCCCGGTCTGCGTCGTCGAGCGGGATCCCGGCGCGCATCTTCTCGACGTTGGCCGGCGGGTGGAAGTCGTCGCCGTCGGCGAAGCGCCAGCCCAGCGCCTGCGCGAGCGCGCCGCCCACGGTCGACTTGCCGCAGCCCGACACGCCCATCACGACGATCGCGTCGACCGGCCCGCTCACGGCTGCGCCTTCGTGGCCGAGGCCGCGGTCACCGCGTGGCCGCCGAAACCCTTGCGCATCAGCGCGAGCAGGCGGTTGCCGGTATCGGCGCGGCCCTGCGAGTCGAAGCGGCTCATCAGCGCCATCGCGATCACCGGGGCCGGCGTGCCCTGCCGCACCGCCTCGTCGACGGTCCAGCGACCCTCGCCCGAGTCGGGCACCAGCGGGGCGACCGAGCCGATCGCGCCGGGCTCGCGAAGCGCGTCGGCGGTCAGGTCCAGCAGCCAGGAGCGCACGACGCTGCCGTGCCGCCACAGCTCGGCGATCGCGCCCAGGTCGAGCTTCATGTCCGCGCGGCCTTCGAGCAGCGCGAAGCCTTCAGCGATCGCCTGCATCATCCCGTACTCGATGCCGTTGTGGATCATCTTGGTGAAGTGGCCGGCGCCGGCGGGGCCGCAGTGCAGCCAGCCGCGATCGGGCGCCGGGGCGAGCGCGCGGGCATAGCCGGCCACGCGTTCGGCGACCCGGGCGTCGTCCGCGCCGAACATCAGGCAGTAGCCGTTCTCGAGCCCCCACACGCCGCCCGACACGCCGCAGTCGGCGAAGGCGATGCCGGCGGCCGCCATGTCGGCGGCGCGGCGCTGCGAGTCGAGGTAGTTCGCGTTGCCGCCGTCGACGACCAGGTCGCCGGCCGACAGCAGGCCGCGCAGCTCGGCCAGCGCGGTCTCGGTGATCTCGCCGGCCGGCAGCATCAGCCAGATCGCGCGCGGCGCGGGCAGCGCGGCCACCGCGTCGGCGAGCGAGCCGTGCAGGCGCAGGCTCGGCTCGCCGGCCAGCGCGTCGCGGCTCGCGGCCTGCGGGTCGAAGCCTTCGACCGCGATGCCCGCCCGCGCGAGGCGCCGCGCCATGTTGCCGCCCATCCTGCCCAGTCCGATCATCGCGATCGGCGCCGGGCCTGCGGTGGAGTCGCCGGCCGCCGTCGCGGCCGTGTGGGTCGTTTCGCTCATTGCCGTCCGTCCTTTGCGGGTGCCTCGTGTGCTGACGCGTTTTCGCGATTATCGTCGGCTCGCGCGCGGCGCGCCGGGCGCGCTTCGGCGAAACGGCCCGGGGGCGCCCCTCGGTCAGGCGCCGACCGCGCGGCGCATCGCTTCCAGCGCCTGCGCGGCGGCATTCGCGGCCAGGCAGTCGACCGTCGTGCGGCCGGGCATCGCGCGCAGCCAGGTCAGCTGGCGCTTGGCGAGCTGGCGCGTCGCGGCGATGCCGGCGGCCACAGTCTGGCGCCAGGCTTCGCCGCCCGGCTCGCCGGCATCGCACCACTGCCACAGCTGCCGGTAGCCGACGCAGCGCATCGACGGCAGCCCCGCGTGCAGGTCGCCGCGCGCCCGCAGCCGTCGAACCTCGTCGACGAAGCCGGCGGCGATCATCGCCTCGAAGCGCTGCGCGATGCGCTCGTGCAGCGCCGCGCGCGAAGAGGGCTCCAGCGCGATCGTCGCGATCGCCTGCCCGGGGCCCTCGGCCGGGCGCTGTCGCTCGAGCCACTCCGACATCGGCACGCCGGTCAGCTCGGCGATCTCGAGCGCGCGCTGGATCCGCTGCGCGTCGTTCGGCGCGAGCCGCGAGGCGGTGCGCGGGTCGATCGCCGCGAGTCGCGCGTGCAGCGCCGGCCAGCCGAGCGCGCGGGCCTCGTCCTCGATCCGGTCGCGCAGGGCGGGGTCGCCCTGCGGCAGCGCGTGCAGGCCCTCGGCGAAGGCCTTCGCGTAGAGCATCGTGCCGCCGACCAGCAGCGGCAGCCGGCCGCGGTCGCGGATCGCCGCGATCGCGGCCCGGGCGTCGGCCACGAAGCGCGCCGCCGAGTAGCTCTCGGTGGGCTCGATCAGGTCGATCAGGTGGTGCGGCACCCGGCGCCTTTCCTCGGCGCTCGGCTTGGCGGTGCCGATGTCCATGCCGCGGTAGACCAGCGCCGAGTCGACCGACACGATCTCGACCGGCAGCCGCGAGGCGATCTCCAGCGCGGCCGCCGTCTTGCCCGAGGCGGTCGGCCCGAGCAGCATCACCACCGGGGCGTCGCCGGCGGTCATCGGCCGCGCAGGAACAGGCGGTCGAGCTCGTCGATGCCGACCTGCACCCAGGTCGGCCGGCCGTGGTTGCACTGGTCGGCGGCCGGCGTGCGCTCGATGTCGCGCAGCAGCGCGTTCATCTCGTCGAGGCCCAGCCGCCGGTTCGCGCGCACCGCGGCGTGGCAGGCCATCGTGGCGAGCAACTGGTCGCGGCGCGCGGCCAGTGCCGCCGAGGCGCCGTACTCGCGCAGTTCGGCGATCACCGATCGCGCCAGGCCGACCACGTCGCCGCGGGCCAGCTCGGCCGGCACCGCGCGCACCGCCAGCACGTCGGGACCCATCGCGGTGATCTCCAGCCCGAGCCGGG
Organism: Zeimonas sediminis; assembly: GCF_023721795.1. Lineage (NCBI taxonomy): Bacteria > Pseudomonadati > Pseudomonadota > Betaproteobacteria > Burkholderiales > Burkholderiaceae > Zeimonas > Zeimonas sediminis. The sequence continues at coordinate 1,821,045 of NZ_JAMQYE010000001.1, read as the reverse complement.
CGATCGCGTCCTGCTCGTCCTCGACCGCCCGCACGTCGAGCGGATCGGCACGAAAGGTGGCCGGGATCAGCAGCGGCTGCTGCGACAGGCCCGTTTCGGAGACGGCCGACTTCAGGCGCTCGTAGACGATCCGCTCGTGCGCGGCGTGCATGTCGACGACGACCAGGCCGGCTGCGTTCTGGGCGAGCACGTACAGGCCGTGCAGCTGCGCGATCGCGTAGCCGAGCGGCGGGATGCCGGCGGGCCCCCCTTGCGCGTCGTCGGGCATGGCGGCCGCCCGTGCTTCGTCGTGCGCGCTCGGCAGAGCGGCGTCGCGGCCGGCGAGCCGGTCCGTGCCGGTCGACGGGGACGGGCCGGCCCCGGGCGCCGCGCCGTCGCGGGCCAGCATGTCCAGGAAACCGCCGCCGGGCCCGGGCGCGTGGAAGGCGAGGCTGCGGCTCACGTCGGCGGCGGTGAGCCGGGAGCCGATCGCGCCGCCCCGCGCGGCGAACCGGAAGGCCTCGAAGCCCGGCGCTGCGGCCGCGGCGGGGGCCGGGGCCGGCCAGCTGCCCCCGGCGCGCTCCCCAGGCTCGGCCTCGGCCCCGGTCGCGCGGTGCGCCTCGCGCAGCGCGTCCTGGACCGCGTGGAACACGAAGGAGCGCACGGCCGACGCGTCGCGAAAGCGCACCTCGGTCTTGGCCGGGTGCACGTTCGCGTCGACCAGCGACGGGTCAAGCCACAGGTAGAGCACCCAGGCCGCGTGCCGGTCGCCGTGCATCATGTCGGCGTAGGCCTGCCTGGCCGCGTAGCCGAGCAGGCGGTCGCGCACGAAGCGGCCGTTGACGTAGAGGAACTGGCGGTCCGCGCGGGCCCGGTTCAGCGTGGGCGCGCCCAGCACCCCCTGCAGTCGCAACCCCCCGGCCTCGGCGTCGACGACCCGGTGGGCGCTCCGGTACTCGTCGCCAAGCCCCGCCAGCGCGCGCTCGCGCCAGCCGGTGGCGGGCATCGGGTCGGCGGCGCGGCCGTCGTTGATCGCTTCGAAGGCGATGTCCGGGTGCGCCAGCGCGACCCGGCGCAGCGCCTCCAGGCAGTGCGCCGCTTCGGTGGCGGGCGTCTTGAGGAACTTGCGCCGGGCCGGCGTGGCCGCGTACAGGTCGAGCACCTCGATCGTGGTGCCGCGAGTGCCGGCGGCCGGCTCGATCTTCCCGCTGTCGGCGTCGAGGCGGCTGGCATGTCCGGCCTCGGCGGTCCGGCTCGTGATCACCAGCCGGGCCACCGAGGCGATCGAGGCGAGCGCCTCGCCGCGAAAGCCCAGCGTGGCCACCCGCTCGAGCTCCTCGAGCGAAGCGATCTTGCTGGTCGCGTGCCGCCGCGGGGCCAGCGGCAGCTCGGTCTCGGGGATGCCAGCGCCGTCGTCGGAGACCACGATGCGGCGAACGCCGCCCTCCTCGATCCGCAAAGAGATCCGCGTCGCGCCGGCGTCGATCGCGTTCTCCAGCAGTTCCTTGACGACCGAGGCCGGCCGCTCGACGACCTCGCCGGCGGCAATCTGGCTGATCAGGCGGTCGGGAAGCGGCGCGATCGGGCGCCGCGGCAGCGGGGAATTCATGGCGCGATTATAGGTAGGCGACGCATCCGCGCTCGGTGGGTGCCGCATCCGCACGCGGCGGCCGCCGCATCCGTGCATGCACTTGACCGATGTCAGCGATCGCCGCCGCGGCCCCGCGTAGCATCGGCCTCGTAGTCTGGTCAACCCGGGGCGTGCGGCGCGGCGCTCCACAGTCGGCCGGCCGCAAACGGCCGGAGTCGCAGATGAAGATACTCGCGATCAGCCGCGACGAGTCGGGCCTCGGTCCGCTCGCCGAACCCCTGCGGATGGCCGGCCATCAGGTCGAGGCGGCCGCGTCGACCGCGGCGGCCGACGAGGCGCTGCGCGGTGGGCACTTCGACGCGATCGTCGTCGACCTGGTCGGGTCGGCGGACGACGAGATCGCCTGGCTGCGCAGCCTGCGCGAGCGGCGGGTGCGCCTCGGCGTGGTCACGGTCAGCGCGCTCGACGCGGTCGACACGCGGCTCGCCGCGATCGAGGCCGGCGCCGACGACCACCTGGTGCGCCCGGTCGATCCGCGCGAGCTGGTCGCGCGCTGCCAGGCCCTGCTGCGCCGGCAGGGGGGCGTGCTGCGCTCGGACGTCGTCGTGTGCGGCGAACTGGTCGTCGACAGCCGGCGGCGCGAGGTCAGGCACGGCTCAGTGCCGATCGACCTCACTCCGCGCGAGTGGTCGATCCTGGAGTTCCTCGTGTTGCACGCGGGTGCGGCGGTCACCAAGGACAGGCTGCTGCGGGCGATCGCCGGCTGGGACGAGCGGCTCGCGCCCAATGCGATCGAGGTCTACGTGTCGCGGCTGCGCGGCAAGCTCGCCGGAACCGGCGCGCGGATCAGCACGGTGCGAGGCGTCGGCTACCGGCTGGAGCAGCCCGTCGAGGCCGCCTGAGCCCTTTGTCGGACCCGCCCGGGGCCGCTGCCGGGGCGTTTCGTTCAGACCAGCCGGCCGCGCGAGGCCGGCGGATGGCTGCGTATCCAGGCCTTGATCCCGCGGTAGATCGCGTCGGCGATCTGCGCCTGGTAGCGGCGGTCCCGCAGCCTGCGCTCTTCGTGCGGGTTGCTGATGAAGGCGGTCTCGACCAGGATCGACGGAATGTCCGGGGCCTTAAGCACCGCGAAGCCCGCCTGCTCGATTCGCGGCTTGTGCAGCTGGCCGACCTCGCCGAGTTCGCCCAGCACCCGCTGGCCGATCAGGCTGGAAGCCTGGATCTGGGCGCTCGTGGACAGGTCGAGCAGCACTTGCCTGACCTCCGCGTTGCGGGCGTTCAGGTTCACGCCGCCGATCAGGTCGGACGCGTTCTCGCGGCTGGCCAGCCAACTCGCCGCCGAGCTGGTGGCGCCGCGCTCGGACAGCACGTAGACCGACGCGCCGCGCGCGGTGGGCCTCACGAACGCGTCGGCGTGGATCGACACGAGCAGGTCGGCCTGCACGCGCCGCGCCTTGGCGACCCGCGTGGCCAGCGGAACGAAGTAGTCGCCGTCGCGGGTCATGTAGGGCCGCATCTCGGGGTCGGCCTGTATCCGCTCGCGCAGCAGCTGCGCGATCCTCAGCACGACGTCCTTTTCGCGGGTGCCGGCGCGCCCGATCGCGCCGGGGTCCTCGCCGCCGTGGCCGGCGTCGATCGCGATCGTGACCAGCCGCCGCGGCTCGCCGGCCGCCGGCGCTGCCTGCCCGCCCGAGCGCCCGGGCGCGCGCGACTTAGCCGGTCCGTGCCGCGACGCGGCGGCGCCGGCCTCGCCCGAGGGCGCCGGAGCCTCGGCTCCGGGCGCGGGCGCCGGCACCCGCGGGACTTCGTCCACGGCCGACTTGCCCGGCAAGTGCCCGCCGAGCAGCGCGGCGAGCGGATCCCGCGCGGCGGGCGCCGGCATGGCCGGGCCGCCGGGCGGCCTCATCTGCTCGAGCAGCGCCGCGAGCGGGTCGTGGGGAACCGCCGGGTAGAGGTCCAGCACCAGCCGATGCCGGTATTCGCCGATCGGCGGCAGCGTGAACAGCTGCGGATCGACCTCGGACTTCAGGTCGAAGACGACGCGCGCGACCCGCGGCCGATTCTGGCCGATCCGCACCTGCGCGATGTACGGATCGTCGGGCTGCACCTTCGCGATCAGTTCGCGCAGCGCGAGGTCGATCTCCAGGCCTTCCAGGTCGACGACCAGCCGCGGCGGATCCGACAGCAGCAGGTGCGTCGATCTAAGCGGCGCGTCGAGCTCCAGCGTGACGCGGGTGTAGTCGCGCGCCGGCCATACCCTGACCGCGACGATCGTCGTGGCGCGCGCGGCCGGCGCGCCCAGCGCGGCCAGCGCGGCCGCCACCGCGCGGCTCAGCGCGGCGCCGCTGCCAGCCCTGAATCCGGCCCGCAGAAGCCGGCGGCGCGAATCGCGTTCAGGCATTCGCGACCCCTCGGCCCGCGTCCCACCGCCTCGACGAGGCGCGCGTCGGCCCCCGCCGTCGGATCGCAGCGGATCCGCAGCAGCAGGTCGGGCGCGGGCAGCGTGTCGCCGGCCATCTCTGGCCATTCGATGACGACCACGCCACGCCCGTCGAGATATTCGTCGAAGCCTGCATCCAGCCAAGCCCGTTCGGAAGAGAGCCTATAAAAATCAAAATGATAGAGGTCGAAGCTCGATAGATTATAAGGTTCGAGCAGCGAAAAGGTGGGACTTTTCGCGCGGCCGGTGTGGCCGAGGAACCTCAGCAGCGCGCGGGTGAACGCGGTCTTGCCGCTGCCCAGGTCGCCCGACAGGTGGATCGTGGTGCCGGCACGCAGCGCGCCGGCGATCGCCTGGGCCAGCCTCGCGGTGGCGGCCTCGTCGGCCAGTTTCAGGCTCAGGGATTCGGGGTCTGGGATGGCTTCGGCGGGCATCGGTGCGCCCCGTAGAATGTTCGGGTCATGTCGTCGACGCCGGATCTGGAAACCGCAACGCTGCGGCAGTGGGCCGCCGAGCTGGGCTTCGCGTCGCTCGGCGTGGCCGGCGTCGACCTGTCGTCGGTCGAAGGCGGGCTGCAGGCCTGGCTCTCGGCCGGCTGGCACGGCGAGATGGATTATATGGCCCGCCACGGCATGGCCCGGGCGCGACCGGCCGAACTGGTGCCCGGCACGGTCAGCGCGATCATGGTCACGCTCGACTACGCGCCCGACGACCCCGACTGGATCGAGCGCGCGTGGCGCACGCTCGCCTCGCCCGAGCGCGCCTGCGTGTCGCGCTACGCGCTGGGCCGCGACTATCACAAGGTCGTGCGATCCCGGCTGCAGAAGCTCGCCGAGCGCATCGCCGCCGCGGTCGGCCCCTTCGGCCACCGGGTGTTCTGCGACTCGGCGCCGGTCATGGAGGTCGAGTTGGCGCGCCGGGCCGGACTGGGCTGGCGCGGCAAGCACACGCTGCTGATCCATCCGAAGCGCGGCTCGACCTTCTTCATCGGCACGCTGTACACCGACCTGGCCCTGCCGGCCGACGACCCGCAGGCCGATCACTGCGGCAGCTGCGAGCGCTGCATCGAGGCCTGCCCGACCGGCGCGATCGTCGCCCCGTACCGGCTCGATGCGCGGCGCTGCATCTCCTACCTGACGATCGAGCTGAAGGGGGCAATTCCCGAGCCGCTGCGCGCGCCGATCGGCAACCGGATCTACGGCTGTGACGACTGCCAGCTCGCCTGTCCGTGGAACCGTTTCGCCCGTCCCGCAACGCTGCCCGACTTCGCGCCTCGCAACGGGCTGGACGCGGCGAGCCTGGCCGAGCTGTTCGCGTGGAGCGCCGGCGACTTCGACGCGAGGCTGGCCGGCTCGCCGATCCGGCGCATCGGCCACGAGCGCTGGCTGCGCAACCTCGCGGTGGCGCTGGGCAACGCGAGCGGCGACGAGGCCGCGATCGATGCGGCGCGGCAGGCGCTGCTGTCGCGCGTCGACGACCCTTCGGCGCTGGTGCGCGAGCACGTCGGCTGGGCGCTGGCCCAGCTCAGCGAACCAGCCCGGTCCAGAACGGCATCGCGACCAGCGAGGCCAGCATCGACACGGTGACCAGCATTGCCACGAAGGGCCCGTCGCCGCCCATGCGGCTCGCCAGGATGTAGGCGGCCGGGGCGGTCGGCATCGTCGAGTACATCACCGCGATCTGCTGGGCGAGCGGAGGGAGCCCGAACGCGGTCGACAGCGCCAACGCGGTCGCCGGCATCGCGACCAGCTTGACCGTGGTGAACCATGCCGCGAGCTTGATCGCGCTCGCGCGCGAGGCCGCATCCGAGCTCGGCGATCGCTCCAGCCGCAGGCCCGCGCCCGCGGCCAGCAGCCCCAGCGCGAGCGACGCGCTGCCGAGCCGGCCGATCGTGGCCGAGATCGGCTCGGGCAGCGACAGGCCTGCCAGGTTGCCGGCCAGCCCCGCGATCGTCGCGAGGATCAGCGGGTTGCGCGCCAGCTCGCGCGCCAGCCCGCTGCCCACGTTGCGCGCGAGCGGCCATACCGCGGCCACGTTCAGGATCGGCACCGCGGCGCCCATGATGATCGCCGCCAGCGCCAGGCCGGGCTCGCCGGCGAAGCGCTGCGACAGCGCGAGCAGGATGTAGGAGTTGAACCGGAACGCGCACTGCACGCCGGACGCGAACTGCACCGGAACCGGCCTCAGCACCGGCCTCGCCAGGAAGCCGAGGAAGATCCCGACCGCGATCGCGCCCATCACCACCGAAAGCGCCGGCAGCGCGCCGGCCGACCCCAGGTTGGTCCGCAGGATCGTGTTGAACAGCAGCGCCGGGAACAGCAGGAAATAGATCATCTTCTCGAGCTCCTGCCAGAAGCCCCGGCCCCAGATGCCTGCGCGGAACAGCAGTTGCCCGATCGCGATCAGCGCGAGGTCGGGGAAGAGAAGGGTGATCGTGTTCATCGGCGGGCAGAGTGTAGCGGCTGGCGGCGCGTGTATCCTTCGACCCGGTCCGGGAACGGCATCGACCCGGTCCGGGAACGGAGTCTTCTGGATGAGAGTCGGATTCATCGCCCTCGCGGTCGCGACCTGCCTGTCGCTTTGGGCGGCCGCGCCCGCGCGCGGATTCGCCGCCGAGATCGAGGGCGTCGGCTTCGACGACAGGGTCGAGGTCGGTGGCGTGCCGCTCGCGCTCAACGGGCTCGGGCTGCGCGAGGTCTACATCGTGAAGACCTGGGTCGCGGCGCTCTACGCGCCGTCGCCGATGCGAAGCGCGCAGGCGCTGATCGCCGACCCCGGGCCCAGGCGGCTGGCGATCACGCTGCTGGCCGACGTGTCGATCGACCGGATCGCGCGCGGAATCCTCGACGCGCTGCGCGCGAACCACGATCCGATCCTGCTCGCTTCGATCGACGCCCAGATCCAGGCCTTCGTCGCCGCGCTTCGGGCGATCGGCCCCACGCAGAAGGGCGACACGCTGGTCCTGGACCTGGCCGGCGGCAGCACGCGGGTGTCCTTCAACGGCATGGCGGTCGGCGAGCCGATCGCCGGCCTGCTGTTCCGCGACGCGCTGCTGCGCGCCTTCGTCGGCGAGCAGCCGATCGACGCCGGCCTGCGACAGGGCCTGCTCGGCCTTCCGGTGCAGGAACAAGGCGGTGCGGCCGGCGCCGGGCCGGGCGGCGCCGGAGCCCGCGCCGACTGACCGCGATGCCGCGCCCCGCCGACGAACCGCAGCAAGCAGTCGGGAGCCGGCAGCTCGTCGACGCCTTCTGCGAGGCGCTCTGGCTCGAGGACGGCCTGGCGCGCAACACGCTGGACGCCTACCGCCGCGACCTGACGCTGTACGCCGGCTGGCTGGAGCGGGAAGGCGGCCCGGCGCTCGCCGAGGCCGGCGCCGGCGAGCTGCAGCGCTACATCGCCGCGCGCCACCCTGGCTCGAAGGCGACCAGCGCGAATCGCCGGCTGACCGTGTTCCGGCGCTTCTACCGCTGGCTGGTTCGCGAGGGGCGACGCGGCGACGACCCGACGCTGCAGATCCGCTCGGCCAGGCAGGCGCCGCGCTTTCCGAAGACGCTCTCGGAGCAGCAGGTCGAGGCGCTGCTGGCGGCGCCGGACACGGCCACGCCGCTCGGCCAGCGCGACCGCGCGATGCTCGAGACGCTCTATGCGACCGGCCTGCGGGTCTCCGAGCTGGTCGGCCTGCGAACCGTCGAGGTCGGGCTGAACGAGGGCGTGGTGCGAATCGTCGGCAAGGGCGACAAGGAGCGGCTGGTGCCGCTCGGCGAGGAGGCGCGAGCCTGGATCGAGCGCTGGCTGCGCGAGGGCAGGCGCGAGCTGCTCGGCGCGCGGCCCAGCGACGCGGTGTTCGTGACGAGGCTGGGCGGGCCGATGACCCGGCAGATGTTCTGGACGCTGGTCAAGCGCCACGCGGTCGCCGCGGGCATCCACGCGCCGCTGTCTCCGCACGTGCTGCGGCACGCCTTCGCCACGCACCTGCTGAACCACGGCGCGGACCTGCGGGTGGTGCAGATGCTGCTCGGCCACGCGGACATCTCCACCACTCAGATCTACACGCACGTGGCGCGAGAGCGACTGAAGGCCTTGCACGCCAGGCACCATCCGCGCGGCTGAGCGCAGCGCAGCTTCGTTTCCGTGTGGTGAGACCGACGGGGCGTTCCGATCGGCGCGGCGCCTGGCCGTCGACGACGTGACGAGCGGCCTGGACACTCAGCCGGCGAGGCCTTCCGGCCAGATCTCTTCCGAGTGCAGCACCAGTCCGGGCAAGGCCTGCGGCGCCACCGCGAACGGCGCCTCCAGCGTTTCCGACGAGGCCCAGCCCGCCTCGCCCGGCCGCGGCCCGCGGAAGCGATGCAGGCGACGGGCGCCGACCTCGACGATCCAGTACTCGGCGACGCCGTGGCCGGCGTACAGCCGCGCCTTGGTGTCCCGGTCGTAGCGAAGCGACGAGTCGGCGACCTCGATCGCGAGCAGCACGTCGGCCGCGCCGGGGTGGGCCGACGCGTAATCGTCGGGCCGGGGTTCGAGCAGCATGAAGTCCGGCTGCGGCATCGACCAGGGCGGCAGGCGCATCGGGTGCGCCACCGAAACGATCGCGTCGTCGCCGGCGCGCCGGACCAGGAGCCGGTTGAGACGGTTGGCGACCGACATGTGGCCGGTTCCGATCGGGGGCATGTCGATCAGGTCTCCTTCGATCAGCTCGACGCGGTCGTCGGGCGCAAGGACACCTGCCTCGCCGAGGCGCATGTAATCGTCGATCGACAGCTTGTGCCGCGAGGGCTCGATGACCGCGTTCATGTCGGGCGGATCCTTGTCGGAGACATGCTGCGCCAGTCTAGCGCGGGCCGCCATCGGCCAGAAGACCGTGGGCCGTTCGGCCGAGGGGGCAGGCCTTTCGGGAGGAGGCAGGCCGTCAGGCCCGGAGCCTCAGCCCTTGGGCCGACGCTTGCGGAGCCGCTCCGGCAACTCCCCGAGCAGCGCGTAGAGCTGGTCCATCCGGGTCGGGCCGATCCGCTCGCCTATCGAGCGGTAGCGCGCCTCGGAGTGCGGGGCCACCCTGGCGATCAGTCGCCGTCCGGCGGCGGTGATCGAGATGCGGGCGGCGCGCAGGTCGCCGGCCTCGACGCGCCTCGCGATCAGCCCCCGCTCGTCGAGCGCCTTCAGGATGCGGGTCAGGCTGGGGCCGCTGATCAGCGTGAGCGCGGCCAGCCGGCTCGCGCGCAGCGAATCGTCGGTGGTCAGCGCCCGCAGCACCCGCCACTGGGTCTCGGTGATGCCGTGCTCGCGCAGGATCGGCCGGAACTCGGCCATCACCGCCTGGTGGCTGCGCAGCAGCAGCATCGGCAGCGAGCGCGAGAAGTCGCGCAGCTCAGGCGAACTCATCGTCGACCGTGTTGCGCAGCACCCCGATGCCGGGCACCTCGACCTCGACCGTGTCGCCCGGCACCAGCCACCTGGGCGGATCGAAGCGCGCGCCGGCGCCGGTCGGCGTGCCGGTGGCGATCACGTCGCCGGGTTTCAGCACCATGAAGGTCGAGATGTAGCGGACCAGCTCGGCGAGCGGAAACATCATCCGGCGCGTGCTGTCGTGCTGGCGGACCTCGCCGTTGACCCGGGTGGACAAGGTCATGTCGTCGAAGGCCGGGCATTCGTCCCCGGTGACGATCCACGGCCCGATCGCGCCGCTGGCGGCGAAGTTCTTGCCCTGCGTGACGTTGAACTTGCCGTGGCGCAGCCAGTCGCGGATCGTGCCCTCGTTCATGATCGTGAGCCCGGCAACGTGCTCGCGCGCGCGCTCTGCCGGGATGCGCCGGCCGGCCTTGCCGATCACGATCGCGATCTCGCCCTCGTAGTCGAGCTGTTCGGACTCCGGCGGGCGCAGGATGCTCGCGCCGTGCGCGACCAGCGAGTCGGGCGCTCGCATGAACAGGCTCGGGTACTTCGGACGCTCGCTGGCGTCCTTGTACTCCTCGTTGCGCTCGGCGTAGTTCACGCCCACGCAGACGATCTTCTCGGGGAAGGGGATCGGCCGGGACAGAACGACGTCGGACGCTGCCAGGTCGGCCGAACCGGGGCTCGCGGCGGCGCGCTCGGCCAGGTCGCGGGCCTGCGCGAGCGCCGGCTCGCCGGCCGCCAGCAGCGCGCGCAGGTCGGGGCAGGACAGGCGCGCGCCCAGGTCGACGACGGCCGCATCGGGCGACCAGGTCGAGCCGGCGCCGACCACGGCGCCGAAGGTTGCGCGTCCGGAGTGTTCGAAGCTGACCAGTCTCATCGTTTCGCATGTTAACTAGTTAGCGGCCGCCGTTCCAGCGCGGTGTCGCGCGAGTCGGCCGGTTCGCTCCCGGCCTGGCCCGTTCGCTCCCGGTCTGGCCGTTTCGCGGCGCCTCCTGCTATCGTCGCCGGGCCTTCCGTTCACCAGCGCCGGTCATGCCCGCTTCCGCGATCGTCGTCGTCAACCCGAGCGCCGCCGGCGGCCGGGCAGGGCGCCTGCGCGACCGGGTCGCCGCGTGCCTCGCGCGGCATTCGGCGGAAACCCCGATGCTGGTCGCCGGGCTGGCCGAGGCGCGGGCCCGCGCCGCCGCGCTTCCCGCCGGCAGCCGCGTGGTGCTGGCCGGGGGCGACGGCACCGTCCACCGGATGCTGCCGGTGCTGGTCGAGCGTGGCCTCGAGCTGGGGCTGGTCCCGACGGGGAGCGGCAACGACTTCGCGAGGGCGATCGGCGTGTCCGGGCAGGGCCTTGAGAAGGCGCTGGAGCATGCGCTCGGCGCGCCCGCGACTGCCTGCGACCTGGGCGAGGTGCGAACGCCCTTCGGCACCGCGCACTTCGCGTCCAGCCTGTCGGTCGGCTTCGACGCGGCGGTCGCAAGCCGCGCAGCCGGCTCGCCCGCCTGGCTTGGCGGCATGCCGCGCTACCTCGCCGCCACGCTGGCCGAACTCGCCGCGCTGCGGCCGCACCGGATGCGCCTGACGGTCGACGGGCGCCGGTTCCACGATGGCGAGGCCCTGTTCGCCGCCTGTCTGAATACGCCGACCTACGGCGCAGGCATGCCGATTGCGCCGCACGCGGACGTTCGCGACGGCGCGCTGGACCTGGTCCTGGCGGGTCGCTTCGGCCGGCTCGGCGCCCTGGCGATGCTGCCTCGGCTGCTCCTGGGTCGGCATCTCGGGCATCCGGAGGTGCGCGCGCTGCGCTTCGCCGAACTGGCGATCGAGGCGGACTCGCCGATTCCGGTGGCTGCCGACGGCGAGCCGCTCGGCGAGTTCTCGTCGCTGGCCGCCAGGGTGCTGCCCGGTGCGCTCAGGGTGGCGGCAGGCGCGCCTTACGTTTAACATGTTAAGTAATTCGGGGCCCGCCCGGGAAAGTAGCGGGCCCGCGCCGGCGGCCCCCGGCCAGGAAACATGAGGAGGCGGAATGCCGCACATCGTCGTCGAATACTCGGCCAACATCCGGGAGCGGCTCGATCCGCCCGCCCTGGTCGGTCGCCTGCACGAGGCCGCGCTCGCCACCGGGGTGTTCCCGGTCGGCGGCACGCGCACCCGGGCCGCCGAGCGTGAGCACTACCGGATCGCCGACGGGCACCCGGACAACGGCTTCGTGCACGTGACCATGGACATCGGCGCCGGGCGCGACCTGGAAACCAGGCAGCGCGCCGCCAGGGCGGTCTTCGACGCGCTGGTCGCCCACACGCGGGCGCTGTTCGCCGACGCGCCGCTCGGCCTCACGCTGGAGCTTCGCGAATCCGATCCGCAGCTAAGCTTCAAGCACAACAACCTGCACGACTACGTGAAGGCCCGCCAGGCGGGCAGGGAGAGGCCATGAGCGCGAGTGCCGCCGGCAAGACCGGCAAGGGGAGCCCGACCGGGGCGGCCGGCGCCGGAAGCGGAGCGGGCGGTACCGGGCTGGAAGCGCAGCTGAAGAAGGCCGAAGCCTTTCTGGCGCGGTTCCGCGCGGAGCCGCTCGGACACTTCATCGCGGGCAAGGCCGTGACCGGCAGCGGCGAAACCTTCGACAACGTTTCGCCGGTCGACGGCCGCTCGCTCGGCGAGGTGGCGAGCGGAACGCCCGAAGAGGTCGCCGCCGCCTGCGAGGCCGCCCGCGACGCGTTCGGCACCTGGAGGAAGCTGAAGGGCTCCGAGCGCCGACGCATCCTGCACCGGATCGCCGACCTGATCGAGCGGCGCGCCGACGAGATCGCGCTGGTCGAGTGCATGGACACCGGCCAGGCCTGGCGATTCATGAGCAAGGCCGCGCTGCGCGGCGCCGAGAACTACCGCTTCTTCGCCGATCGCGCGCCCGATGCCTCGAACGGCCTGTCGTTGCCCACCGACACCCACGTCAACTACACGACGCGCCAGCCGATCGGGCCGGTCGGCGTGATCACGCCGTGGAACACGCCGTTCATGCTGTCGACCTGGAAGATCGCGCCGGCGCTCGCCGCCGGCTGCACAGTCGTCCACAAGCCGGCCGAGTGGAGCCCGCTCACCGCCCGGCTGCTGGCCGAGATCATGTCCGAGGCGGGCCTGCCCGACGGCGTCGCGAACCTGGTCAACGGCATCGGCGAGACCACCGGCCGCGCGCTGACCGAGCACGAGGCGATCAATGCCGTCGCGTTCATCGGCGAGTCGCGCACCGGCAGCCTGATCATGGCCCAGGGAGCGCCCACGCTGAAGCGCGTGCACCTCGAGCTCGGCGGCAAGAACCCGGTCATCGTCTTCGACGACGCCGACCTCGACCGCGCGCTCGACGCGGTCGTGTTCATGATCTACAGCCTGAACGGCGAGCGCTGCACCTCGTCGAGCCGGCTGCTGGTGCAGCGGGGCATCCACGACGAATTCACCGCGAGGCTGGCCGAGCGCGTGAAGAAGATCCGGGTCGGCCACCCGCTCGACCCGGCCACCGAGGTCGGGCCGCTGATCCATGCGCGCCATTGCGAGAAGGTGCTGTCCTACGCCGCGATCGCGCGCCAGGACGGCGCCACCGTGGCGGTCGGCGGCGCGCCCGCGGCGCGGGCCGATCTCCCCGCCGGCGGCCAGTGGGTCCAGCCCACGCTGTTCACGAATGCCCGCGCCTCGATGCGCATCGCGCAGGAGGAGATCTTCGGCCCGGTGCTCACCGTCATCCCCTTCGACGACGAAGCCGAGGCCGTCGCGATCGCCAACGACATCCGCTACGGCCTGGCCGGCTACCTGTGGACCAACGACGTCGGCCGCGCCAATCGCGTTGCGCTCGCGCTCGACGCCGGCATGATCTGGGTGAACTCCGAGAACGTGCGGCACCTCCCCACGCCCTTCGGCGGCATGAAGGCCAGCGGCATCGGGCGCGATGGCGGCGACTACAGCTTCGACTTCTACATGGAGACCAAGAACGTGGCGCTTGCGCTGGGGAATCACGCGATCCAGAAAATGGGCGTGAGCTGATGTCGTGCGCGGGCGAGCGGGCGGGGTTCTCCGCCTCCGGGCATGAGGCTGCGGCCCCGCTTCGCGGGGCTTCCCTCGCCTTCGTCGTACGCGCGGGGGCGCGCAGAACTCGCCCGCTTCGCGGGCTCAGACAGGCTGCGCGCCTTTTCCCGCGCTCCCTTCCGAAGCGCTCGGCTTGCCAAATGCCCGGAGGCGGAGAACCCCGCCCGCTCGCAGGCAAGGTCGTCGCCACGCACATTCTCCGGACGAGGTGATTCCATGGGCAAGCTCGCGCTGGCGGCCAAGATCACTCACGTGCCCTCCATGTATCTGTCGGAACTCCCGGGGCCGCACCACGGCTGCCGCGAGGCTGCGATCGAAGGCCATCGCGAGATCGGCCGGCGCTGCCGGGTGCTGGGCGTGGACACGATCGTGGTGTTCGACGTGCACTGGCTCGTGAACGCCGGCTACCACGTGAACTGCGCGCCGCGCTTCCAGGGGGTGTACACCAGCAACGAGCTGCCACACTTCATCAAGAACATGCCCTACGACTACCCGGGCAACACCGGGCTCGGCCAGGCGATCGCCGAGGTGGCGACCGGGATGGGGGTGGGCACGCGCGCGCACTGGGACACCACGCTGGACCTGGAGTACGGCACGCTGGTGCCGATGCGCTACATGAACGCCGACCGGCACTTCAAGGTGGTGTCGGTGGCCGGCTGGTGCGACTGGCACAAGCTGGAGGACAGCCGCCGTTTCGGCGAGGCGGTGCGCCGCGCGATCGAGGAGCGCTACGACGGCACGGTGGCGGTCTTCGCCAGCGGCTCGCTGTCGCACCGCTTCAACGACAACGGCAGCCCCGAAGAATCGATTCACCAGATCAGCGACGAGTTCTTCCGGCAGGTCGACCTGCGCGTGGTCGAGCTGTGGCAGCGCGGCGACTGGAAGACCTTCGTGAAGATGCTCCCCGAGTACGCGGTGCGCTGCTGCGGCGAGGGCGACATGCACGACACCGCGATGCTGCTCGGCGCGCTGGGCTGGGACGCCTACGACAAGCCGGTCGAGATCGTCACGCCGTACTTCGCGAGCTCGGGCACCGGCCAGATCAACGCGGTCTTCCCGGTCTGAGCCCGCTCGGCCCCGGGCGGCCCGCGAGCGGCACGGGGAACGCTCGAAGTCCTTGACTGAAATCAGCGATCGCTCTACTGTCCGGCGACCGATATGTTAGTCATCGACCGCAGATGTTTCGCAATTCGCGGGCTCGATCGTCTGCCTGTATCGGCCGGGTGAATCCGCTCGAAACCAGAAAGCGAGGAGACGACATGGACAAGAGAAAGTTCCTGAAGGCCGGCCTGGGCGGCGCGGGACTGGCCGCGGCCGCTTCGGCCGTCGCGCAGACCGCCGGTCCGACCTACAACTGGAAGATGGCGACCGGCTGGGCGGGCGGGCCGCTGATGGACATCGGCGCCAAGGCCTTCGCGGAAAGGATGGCGATGCTGTCCGGCGGCCGGTTCAAGATCCAGACATTCCCGGGCGGCGCGCTCGGCAACGCGCTGAAGGTGCCCGACACGGTCAAGAACGGCCTGGCCGAGTGCGGGCACACCTGGATGGGCTACGACTGGGGCCGGGATCCGACCACCGTGCTGTTCGGCGGCTACGCGGGCACCTTCGACACCGAGCGGATGCTGCACTGGCTGTACGAGGGCGGCGGCGCCGACCTGCAGCGCAAGTTCCGCGACGAGACCGACGGCATCGTGTCGATGCCGCTCTTCATCCGGACGGCCGAGGTGTTCCTGCATTCGCGCAAGCCGGTCAAGTCGCTGGCCGACCTGAAGGGGCTGAAGCTGCGCACCGCTGGCGCCTGGCTGGAAATGGCGCGACAGCTCGGCGCGGCGCCGGTGACCACCGCCGGCGGCGACGTCTATCCGATGCTCGAGCGCGGCGCGATCGACGCGACCGAGTGGGGCACGCTGTGGGAGAACATCAGCCCCGGCTTCCACAAGGTCGCCAAGTACCTGATCTATCCGGGGGTGCACCAGCCCACCGCGCCCTTCGAGCTGGTCATCAACAAGGACGTCTGGAGCAAGATGCCGCCGGCGGACCAGGCGCTGGTCGAGGTCGTGGCCCGTCTGGTCACCCTCGAGAGCTGGATGCGCATCGGCGCCGAGGACGCGAAGGCGATCGACTTCTACAAGAAGCAGGGCGTCGAGCTGATCAAGCTCGACGACGAGGTCCAGTTCGCCGCGCGCAAGATCGGTCTGGAGTGGGCGAGCAAGACCGCCGGCGAAGGCAAGTTCAAGTGGTTCGCTCCGGTGCACCAGAGCCAGGTCGAGTTCGACAAGGCCTGGCTCAACGCCGACGACTGGCGCAAGGTGAAGGTCGAGCGCGCCTGATCGGCGCGCTCATCGAGGCGGGCGCGAGGGCGCCCGCCGCGCCTGACAACCGTCGAAAGCGGAGCTCCCTTGTCAGCCCTGATCCGATCCATCGAACGACTCGTGGGCGGCGTCGGCGTGTTCGCCGCCATGCTTCTCGTCCCGCTCGTCCTCGCCACCTGCTGGGAGGTCTGGGCGCGCTACGCGCTCGGCGCCCCGACCATCTGGGCCTACGAGGTCGGCTACATCCTGACCGGGGCGCATTTCCTGCTCGGGCTCGCCTACACGCTGCGCGCCGGTGAGCACATCCGCATCGACCTGTTCAGCGCGAGCATGCCCGTGCGACTGCGGGCGGCGATCGACACCGCGGCGTACGCGGTGATGCTCGCGCTGCTGGTCTGGCTGTCCTGGGCGCTGTTCGAGTACCTGGTGGCCGGCTACAGCCGCGGCGAGCGCAGCGGCCAGTCGGCGCTGAACATGGTCGTCTGGCCCTTCCGGCTCGTGTTCCTCGTCAGCTTCTGCGTGCTCGCGCTGCAGGTGCTCGCCGAGCTTCTCAAGGCCATCTCGAACCTTCGTTCGCGCGCGGAGGCCTGACCCCGATGGACTGGCTTCCCTTCCTGATGCTCCCGGTCGCCTTCGTGCTGATCTTCCTCGGCATCCAGGTCGCGTTCTCCATGATGATCACCGCCGTGCTCTTCGGGCTGATGATCTTCGGCGACCGGGTGGTCCACCAGTTCGTCGAGAAGATCGAGGACCTTTCCTCGAACTTCGTGCTCGCCGCGGTCCCGCTGTTCGTCTTCATGGGGGCGATGCTAGAGAAGTCCGGCATCGCCGACCGGCTCTTCGAGGCAATCCACATCTGGACCCGCCGCCTGCCCGGGGGGCTGGCGCTGGCCACGGTGCTGATGTGCATCATCTTCGCCGCCTCCAGCGGCGTGATCGGCGCCACCGAGTCGGTGGTTGGGCTGCTGACCATCCCGATCATGCTGCGCTACGGCTACAACAAGGGGCTGATCAGCGGCACGATCTGCGCCGGCGGCTCGCTCGGCACGATCATCCCGCCCTCGGTCGTGGTGGTGGTGATGGGGCCGCTGGCCAACCTGTCGGTCGGCGACCTGATGTACGGGATGGTCTTCCCCGGCCTGATCATGGCGGGCCTCTACCTGCTCTACATCTTCGTGCTCTGCGTCGTGCGGCCCGAGTTCGGTCCCCGCATTCCGCCCGAGCCCGGAGATCCGAAGTTCCTGGAGAAGGTTCGGATCACCACGGTCAACCTGCTGCCGCCGCTGCTGATGGTCTTCGCTGTGCTCGGCTCGATCCTGCTCGGGTGGGCCTCGCCCACCGAGGCGGCGGCGATCGGCTCGCTCTGCGCGGTGGGGCTCTCGGCGCTGTACCGTCAGCTGTCCCCGTCGGGCCTGTTCGAGGCGCTGATGAAGACGCTGCGCATCACCGCGATGATCATGGCGGTGCTGCTCGCCGGCACGCTGTTTACCGGCGTCTTCATCGGCGGCGGCGGCATCGGCGTCGCCAGCCGGCTGATCACCGAGATGCAGTTGTCGCCGTGGATGCTGCTGTCGCTGATGTTGCTGATCCTGTTCCTGGCGGGTTTCTTCCTCGACTGGATCTCGGTGGTGCTGATCTTCCTGCCGATCTTCACGCCCCTGGTCACCGCGGCTGGCTTCGATCCGGTCTGGTTCTGCATCCTGTTCCTGATCATGCTGCAGACGAGCTACCTGACCCCGCCGATGGCGCCCGCGATCTTCTACCTGAGGGCGGTGTCGCCCAAGGAGATCCAGATCCGCGACATGTATCGGGGAGTCATGCCGTTCATCGCGCTGCAGCTGGTGGCCCTCGCGGTCACGCTCACCTGGCCTGGCGTGGTCACCTGGCTGCCCAGCGTCATGCTTCAACTTCGCTGAGCGCGAGGCGCTCGGCCCGGCCAACGAAGGAGTGCCGACATGAGTCCGGAAGAAATCCTGGCGATCACGCCCCGGATCCTCACCCGGGAGCAGCGGGAGTTCTATTTCCGCGAGGGCTACATCCTGCTGCCCGGCGTGATCGACGCTGCGTGGCTCGAGCGCCTGCGCGCCGCGACCGCCGAACTGGTCGAGCGCAGCCGGAAGGTGACAGTCTCGGACAAGGTCTTCGACCTGGAGCCCGGGCATCGTCCCGATGCGCCGCGGTTGCGCCGCGTGTCGAGCCCGGTGGACCAGCACCCGGCGTTCTGGGAGTACGTGACCAGCTCGATCATGCCGGACATCGTTGCCGACCTGGTCGGCCCGAGCGTGAAGTTCCATCACTCGAAGCTGAACTTCAAGTGGGCGGCCGGCGGCGAAGAGGTCAAGTGGCACTACGACATCGGCTTCTGGCCGCACACCAACTACTCGCCTCTCACGGTCGGCACCTACCTGTACGACTGCGGCATGGACCAGGGCCCGCTCGGCGTGCTGCCGCGCAGCCACGAGTTCGAGCCCCTGCTGTCGCAGTACGGCCCCGACGGCAAGTGGACCGGGTGCCTGAACCAGGCCGACGTCGACCGGCTCGACCTGAGCAAGGCGGTCTACCTGACCGGCCCGGCCGGCTCGCTGACGATCCACAACTGCCGGACGCTGCACGCGTCGCCGAAGAACCTCTCGGATCTGGGGCGTCCGCTGCTGCTGAACACGCTCAGTTCGGGCGACGCCTATCCGTACACGATCAACCCGATCCGCTCGCCGCACGACCAGTCGATCGTGCGCGGCACGGCGCCGGCGCGGTCGCATCACGATCCGCGGCCCTGCCCGATGCCGCCGGACTGGTCGGGCGGCTATTCGTCGATCTTCGCGCTGCAGCAGGGCGAGCGCGACGGCGCGGTGATGTGAGCACTGGAGCGCGAGGCCGATCATGAGTCCAACGGGCGAAGGAAGGCATCCGGACGGGGCCGACCCGGACCCGATGCAACTGTTCGTCGGCTGCCACGACGAGATTCGCGCGGGCATCGCCTCGCTCGAGGCGCTGGCGGCGGCGCTGGCGGGCCAGCGCGCGCTGCCCGAGATCCGGCGGGTCGCCGGGGAGGTGCTCGGGTGCTTCGAGCGCACCGTTCCCGAGCACCATCGCGAAGAAGAGCGCGAGCTCTGGCCGATGATCCGGCGCAGCGCGCGCGGCGAGGATCTCCAGACCTTCGAGGCGATCGCCGCGCGGCTTCGCAGGGAGCACCACGAGCTCGAGGCCGCCTGGGCGGAACTGCGCCGTGCCGTCGAGGCCGTCGCCCGGCGCGGCGATGCCGGCGGCGCCGCGCTCGAGCCCGGCCGGGTGGCCAGGCTGGCCGAGGCCTACCGCAACCACGCGCTGTTCGAGGACGAGGTCGTCGTCCCGATGGCGCATTACCTGCTGAGCCCGACCGAGCAGAACCGCCTGCGGATCTCGGTCGCGCTGCGGCGGCTGCCGGTCGGCAAGGGCTTCGTCTGAAACGAAAACCGCCCGCGATGCGGGCGGTCGAAGCGGGTGTCGCGCCTGCGCTCAGGCGGCCATCGCGCCTGCGCTCAGGCGCGGCTCATCGAGTGGCTCAGCGCCTGCTCTTCTTCCGGCGTGAGCAGCGGGCCGTCGAGCGTGATCCGCTTCTCTTCCTTGCGGAACTTCGCGATCACCGGCTTCAGCTCTTCCTTGACGTGGGATTCGTCGTAGCCGTTGAACAGGTGCCCGATAAGGCCGCGCTTCAGGTCGCTGGTGCCGGTGAACCAGTCCGCGATCGGGAAGGTGAGGTTCATGTTGTAGTGCATCATGATCCCCCAGTTGTGGTGGGCCGTGTGATGCCGCCGGATCGTGTTGACGAAGGGCATGTTGCGCACGAACCAGTTGTCGTGGACGTGGCAGCAGTAGTGGAACACCTCGTACAGCAGGTAGTGCGCGACCATCGTCATGAACACGATGTAGCCGGCGTTCGGATTGATCAGCAGCGACGCCACGTAGCCCAGGATCGTGCCCATCACGCCCAGCACCATCAGCACGCGCCAGGGGAAGAAGACGATCCGGAACTCGCGCGTGGTGTCGATCGTCGGATCCATGTCGGTGAAGTACTGGTGGTGCTGCCGGGTGTGGCGCTCGTAGATCGCGCGCAGCGCGAAGACGTCGATGCGCCGGTGCATCACGTACTTGTGCATGGCCCACTCGGCGAAGTTGCCCGCGATGAAGACGGGCACGACCATCAGCCATTCCCAGGTGGCGCCCTGCAACTGCGAGGCGCAGTACCAGATCGCAGCGATGCCGGCCGCGTAGATCACACCGATGTGCACGAGGCCGTTGTATAGCGGGCTGATGTCTGCCTTGTACGCTTCGCGAAACTTGCGTTGACGCTCGGTCATCATGGCGGGCGCTCCGACGTTATGGGACTGATATATTACTTATATTCGGAAGGCGCGGCGCTGTCAACAGCCCGCTCGCCCGGGAGGGGCCGGCCAGACGTTCGCGGCAACCGGCTCGGGCGCCGGTGGAAACGGTTTCGGGCGCCGGCGGCAACCGCGTCCGGCGTCGACGGAA
The DNA here is from genome assembly GCF_023721795.1 of Zeimonas sediminis. Classification (NCBI taxonomy): domain Bacteria; kingdom Pseudomonadati; phylum Pseudomonadota; class Betaproteobacteria; order Burkholderiales; family Burkholderiaceae; genus Zeimonas; species Zeimonas sediminis. The sequence continues at coordinate 1,800,755 of NZ_JAMQYE010000001.1, read as the reverse complement.
CCTGTCTCAGGCGTCGGTGGAGACGGTCGCCCGGGTGAATTGCTCGATGTTGTCGAGCAGGCGATCGAGGGCGGTGGCCGCGGCGGCCTCGTCGCGCCGGGCGATCGCGTGGGCCACGCCGGCATGCAGCCGGGCCATGACCGGCAGGTCGGCGGCCTGGCGATAGTGCAGGTACCAGAAGCGCCGGGACAGGCCGTGCATCAGGCTCATCGCGCCGGCGGCGAACTCGTTGCGCGCGGCCTTGAGGCAGAGATCGTTGAATTCCTTGTCGAGGCGCACGAAGCTGGTCTCGTCGTTCTCGTCGGCGGCGCGATCGAAGCCCTCCGCGATCTCGGCGAAACGCTGCATCTCGGCCGGCGTCGCCCGCCTCGCCGCGCAGCGTGCGATCAGGCGCTCGACCTCTCGCCGGGTCTCGAGCAGGCGCAGCTGGCTCTTGACGTCGATCTGTGAGACCAGGTTGCCGCGCTGCGGCAGGATCACGATCAGCCTTTCCCGGGCGAGGCGCTGCAGCGCCTCGCGGATCGGCGTGCGGCCGATTCCCAGGCGCTCGGAGAGCGTGGCCTCGGAGATCGCGGCGCCCGGCGGCAGCTGCAGCGTCACGATCAGTTCCTCGAGACGCTCGTAGGCCTCGTCGGTGAGCGTTCGGGGCCTGGCGAAGCCGCTCGAAAGCAGGTCGAGGTCGGCCGGCGCGGCGCCTGCCGGCGCTGGCCGGGCCGCGGTCCGGGGCGTGCGGGCCGGCCGCGCGGCGGCGGACTTGCGGGCTCCCTTCTTTGCGGCTGCGGGGCGGCTCGGCACTCGTGATCTCGGCATGAGGCGCGTTCAGTTCTCGCCGAGGCGGCCGGCCCAGGCATTGGCGAAGATGCGGGCGTAGGCCTCGTCGGGCGGCTGGATCGGGAAGGCGCGCGCGAGCCGCGTCACAGCGAGGGCGTCGCGGAGCAGCCCGGGAACCTGCTCCTCGGTCACGCCGAAGCCGCGCAGGTCGGTCGGGATGCCGACGGCCGCGACGAGCTCGCGGGTGAGGACCGCGGCCTCGCGCGCGGCCTGCGCGTCGGTGCCGCGGCCGCCGCCGGCGAGCCGCGCGATCTCGGCGAGCGCCGCGGTCGTGGTGCCGGCCAGCGCGTCCATCACGTAGGGAAGCAGCACGCCGTTCGTGCTGCCGTGCGACGCATGGGTGAGGCCGGCCAGCGCGTAGGCGGTGCCGTGCACGCCGTGCAGGCCGGCGCTGGCGTAGGACATCGCCGCGAACAGGCTCGCGTAAGACATCGCGGTGCGGGCCGCCAGGTCGTCGGGCGCCTCGATGCATCGCCTGAGGCTGCCGAAGCACAGGCGGATCGCCTCGTGGGCGAACGAGCGGGTGATCCGGTTGGCGCCGCTGTAGGCCGGATCGGGATCGCCGGCGGTGTCGTAGTCGCGTGCGTCGAGCGCGATGTAGGACTCGATCGCGTGCGCGAGCGCGTCGATGCCGGCGTCGGCGGTGACCTTCGGCGGGCAGCTCAGGGTGAGCTCGGGATCGATAAGCGCGATCGCGGGCCGCAGGTCGTTGCTCATGATCGCCACCTTGGTGGCCGATCCGCGATACGCGAGGATGGCGCCCGCCGTGATCTCGGAGCCGGTTCCCGACGTGGTCGGGACCGCCACCAGCGGCAGCGGCTTTCCGGGGAACACCGGGGAGCCGACGAAGCTCTCGGCGGGCTTGTCGAACTTCAGCGTGAGTGACAGTCCCTTGCCCAGGTCGATGTTGCTGCCGCCGCCGATCGCGATGACATGGTCGAACCCGGCGTCGGTGTTGCCCGCGAGCAGGCTCCGGGTGGCGGCATCGCAGAGCTCCACCGACGGGTCGGGCTCGCCACCGTCGAAGACCCGTGCCCCGATGCCGGCGGCGGCGAGGTCGGCGACGAGATCCGAGACGATCCGGGTCCGGCCGGTGAAGAAGGTGTCGGTGACGATCAGCGCCTTGCGCCAGCCTTGTCGGGCGCACAGGCCGGAAAGCTTCCTGATCGAGCCCGCGCCGAAGACGACCCGGCTGGGCATGCAGAAGAATGCGCGTTCGTCCGGCTCGACAGTTGCGTACATGGCTGTTTCCGTCGCAGGTTCGCTATCCGACTGATATGGAACTAGTATATCCACATCTTTCCCGGTCGGGACAGCGGAGCGACAGGCGATGCAGGCACGAAGACCCTTCCTCGGCGAACTCGAGATCCACGTTGCCGGGACCGGCCCCGCGCTGGTGGCCGTGCACGGCATCCAGGGTTCGCTCGAGGCCTGGCATGCGGCGACCGACCGCTTGAGCGGCGTGCGGGTCGTGCTGCCCAGCCTGCCCGGGCGCGGCCGCTCGGTCCGCTTCGCGGACCGGAGCCGCCTGGCCGGGGCGGACGTGCCGGCAGACATCGCCGGCTTCTACCACCTCGCGCATTTTGCCCGCTTGCTGCGCGCGCTGCTCGACGAGCTCGGCCAGCCCTTCGTGCTCGCGGGATTCAGCATGGGCGTCAGCGTCATCCTGCAGATGGCCCGCGACCACGGCCTGCAGGGCGCGCGCTCGCTGGTATTGCTCGCCGGCACGCCTTGCGCAGGCGGGGGGGCCGCGTGGTTCGGCAACGGCCCGGTCGAGTCGGTGATCGAGGAGGCCCGCGAGCGCGCGATCCGCATGGGTCACGCGCGGCCGGCCGATGCGGACGCGGTCGCGCACTGCTGGCAGTCCGCCAGGCGGGCCGACTTCCGTGAGCTGCTCGGAACGCTGCGCCTGCCGGTCCGCGTCGTGCATGGAGACCTCGACGACCAGTGCCCGGTGGCCCACGGCCGGCTGATTGCGGAGTCCATTCCCGGCGCCCGATTGCGTATCCTGCCTGGCGTCGGGCACGGTCTGCTCGCCGACGCGCCGGGCGTGGTCGCCGAGGAACTCGCGGCGGCGGTGCGCGACGCATTCTGAATCTCGTTCCCCGAGGAGGGAAGCGCATGGCCGCATTCAACGGAAACCCGCCGCCGCGATCCGGCATCGACCCCGCCGAGTGGCAGTTGCGCGTCGACCTCGCCGCCTGCTACCGGGTCTTCGCGATGCTCGGCTGGACCGAGCTGATCTACAACCACATCACGGTCCGCATTCCGGGGCCGGAGAAGCACTTCCTGATCAATCCGTTCGGGCTGCACTACTCCGAGGTGACCGCGTCCAACCTCGTGCGCATCGACCTGCAGGGCAACGTCGTCGGGCACTCCGACTGGCCGGTCAACCCGGCGGGCTTCACCGTGCACGCGGCGATCCACGACGGCATCCCCGGCGCGCATTGCGTGATGCACACGCACACCACTGCCGGCATGGCTGTGGCCTGCTCGCAGGCCGGGCTGTCGATGAGCAACTTCTACAGCGCGCAGCTGCACGGCAAGCTCGCCTACCACGACTTCGAGGGCATCACCGTGCATGCCGACGAGGGCCCGCGGCTGGTGCGCAACATCGGCGACCGGCCGGCGGTGATCCTGCGCAATCACGGGCTGCTCGCCTGGGGCGACACGATCCATCGCAGCTTCGCGATCCTGTGGCTGCTGAACCGCGCCTGCGAGATCCAGCTGGCCACGCTGGCGATGGGCCCCGCGATCGAGGTGCCCGAGGCGATACAGCGGCGCTGCACCGCGGATTCGCTGCAGTTCGACCCGCGCTTCGGCGGCGGGCGCGACATGTTCGACGCGCTGGTCAGGCAGGTCGACCGCATCGACCCGGGATACCGGGCCTGAGCGAACCGGGTGGGGCGGCCCGCTAGCGCCCGGTGGCGAGCGCCTCCGGGGCGACACGCCGGGCCTCGCTGTCGCGAAGCCACGGGATCAGTTCGTCGAGCGGCATCGGTCGGGCCAGGTGGTAGCCCTGGACGATGTCGCAGCCCATCTGCCGCAGCAGCCGCTCGGCGTCGGCGTCCTCGACCCCTTCGGCGATCACCTTCTTGCCAAGGTTGTGGGCGAGCGTGATCGTCGACCGGACGATGATCGCGTCCTGCTCGTCGACCGTCATGTCCCTGACGAAGGAGGCGTCGATCTTCAGGAAGTCCAGCGGCAGGCGCTTCAGGTTGGCCAGCGACGAGTAGCCGGTCCCGAAGTCGTCCAGCGCGAGGCCGACCCCCCGCCGGTCGAGCCGGTCCAGCAGGCCCGCCACCTGGTCGGGATCGTGCATGATCGCCGTTTCCGTCAGTTCGAGCACGATGTCCTCGCTGGCCAGTCCGTGCTCGAGGAGCAGGCGCTCGATGTCATGCACGCAACGCTCGTCCACCAGGTTGCGCGCGGACAGGTTCACTGCCACCTGGCAGTCGAATCCTTCCTGCCTCAGCCTGCGGCAGGCGCGCATGGCGAGCCCCAGCACGGCCCTCGTGAAGGCGTGGATCGTCTCGCTGGTCTCGGCGAGCGGCACGAACTCCGAAGGCGGCAGCAGTCCGCGCTTCGGGTGCCGCCACCGCACGAGCGCCTCCACGCACGCGGTTCGGCCGCTCTTCGTCTCCAGCTCGGGCTGGAAGTGCAGGAGGAGCTCTCCGCGCTCCAGCGCATCGCCCAGCTCTGCGAGCAGCGAAAGCTTGTCCGCGGAGTGGGTGTCGGTGGTCCGGTCGTAGCGGCTGACGCCGAGCCCGTGGTTCTTCGAGCGATACATCGCCACGTCGGCCGCCCGCAGCAACTGGTGACTGTCGGTCCCGTCGCCGGGGTAGATCGCGAGACCGAGGCTCGCGCCGATCTTCAGGCTCATGCCGCCCACTTCGAACGGATGCTCAAGCGCCCTGCGGATCCGCTGGGCGCGCTCGAGCGCGGCCTCGGTCGAATCCGCGTGGCGAAGCAGGACCGCGAACTCGTCGCCGCCCAGCCGGCAGGTCAGGGTGTCGCCGGGGCCCGAGGTGCGCTCCAGGCGCCTCGCGATCGCGGTGAGCAGGCCGTCGCCGACCTCGTGGCCCAGCGTGTCGTTGATCTCCTTGAACCTGTCCAGGTCGAGCAGCATGACGGCCGGGCGCGCGCCGGCGCGCAGGCGGTCCGCCATGGCCTCGAAGGTCTCGTGAAGGACGGCGCGGTTCGGCAGGCCGGTCAGCGAGTCGTGCCGCGCGCGATGCAGAAGGTGCTGCAGGTGGCGCACGCTGGCGATCGCCATCGAGAGCGTCCGGCCGACCGCGTCGAGGCTCTCGATCTGCCCGGGGCCGAAGCGCTCGACGATGCCCTGGCGGTAGAAGAGGGCGACGCAGCCGAGCGGCGTTCCGCGCTCGGACAGCGGCAGCAGCGCGACGCCGCGCAGCCCGCGCGCGATCAGCGCCTCCCGTATCTCCGGCGTGTAGAGCGCTTCGGCTCCGACGTCGGCGGAGACGAGCGGCCGCCCGAGGCGAAAGGCCTCCTCGCTCCAGCTTCCCTGCAGCGTGAAGCTCTCCGCGACCCGGTCGAACTCCGCGTCGAAGCCGTGGCTGGCGACCAGGCGCATCCGAAGGTCGTCCGGCGCCGCCAGGTAGGTCGTGACCTGCTCCGCCCGGGCGACGTCGACGATGGTCTCGATCGCGACCCTCATCATCGCGTCGGCGTCGCGAATGCCCTGCACCCGGGCCGAGAGCTGGTGGACGAGCCGCAGGTCGTCGTTGCGGGCCTTCAGGTCGCGCTCGGTGGCCTGGCGCGCGGCGAGCTCCTGCTCCAGGCGCGCGGCGTTGTCGCGGGCGATCCGCAACTGCTTCAGGAAGCGCCGATGCGCGTGCAGGCCGACGAAGGCCGACACCGGCAGCATGATTGCCAGCGTCAGCAGGTGGTCGAAGGGGCCGCCGGGGTCGGGGCGGATGTGGCCCGCCTGCTCCAGCCAGGCCACCAGGCAGGTGGCGACGCCCGCGCAGGAAGCCACCAGCGTGGCGGCCCGGCGCCCCAGGAACCAGCCGGCGATCGCCGGGAGCGCCGCCAGCGCGAGCAGCGACGGGGCGCGGATGCCGGCGAGCAGCAGCGCATCGGCGAAGATCAGCGCCAGGCTGCCGTAGAGGAAGACGGCGACGGCGAGGGCCGGGCCTCCGAAGCGCAGGGCCACCAGCCCGCCGAAAGCGACCGAGGCGAGCAAGGCCCGGAACGCGAGCCTTGCCGGGTCCGTGCCGCCCGCCAGCATCCCGAAGGCCACCGCCGACAGCGTCAGCGCCATGACCAGCTTCAGCAGCGTCCGCACGACGGCTGCGTCGCGTTCGGCGGTTCGATTGACGGCCGCAGGGCCGGAAGCTGGCGCCGATATCCGGACCGTGGCCAGAATGGTCTCCGTTGCGTGGTCGAGTCTTGGCGCGCCGAGGCGGGCCGGGGCGGCGGCGCGCGGCGCTCGTCGACGGCGAGCGCGCTGCGACCGTCGGAAGAAATCCTAGTGCGAAGCGCGCCCCGCGCACGGCTGCGGGCCGACGAACGGCGGAATCGGCGTCTGCGCGCGCGCGGGCGGACGTTGCCCGGTCCCGACGGCAGGGTCGCGCGCGCCGATAGAATCGGGGCTTTCGACCAAGCGGCCCGGAGGGCACGGACTCATGCGAACCTGCATCGTCGGCCTCGGCGCAGTCGGGGGCTTCATCGGCGCCCGGCTCGCCGCAAGCGGCCAGCCGGTTTCGGCGCTGGCCCGCGGCGCCACGCTCCAGGCCGTCGGCCGCGACGGCCTGCTGCTCGTCGAAGGGCCTGCAGGCGGCGAGCGCGAGACCCGCGCGCCGATCCGGGTGTCCGACGATCCCGCGGCGCTCGGCGAGCAGGATCTGGTGGTGCTGAGCGTCAAGACCACCGGCCTGGCCGATGTCGCGCCGCGGATCGCGCCGCTGCTCGGCCCCGACACCGTCGTGCTGTCGGCGATGAACGGCGTGCCCTGGTGGTTCTTCCACGGCCTGAGCGAGCCGCTCGCCGCGCGCGAGTGGTCCGCGATCGACGCCGGCCGGCGGATCGCAGCCGCGATCCCGCCCGAGCGGGTGCTCGGCGCGGTGGTGCACTTCGCCTGCGCCGCCCCGCGGCCGGGCACGGTCAGGCACGGCCAGGGCGACCGGCTGATCGTCGGCGAGCCGCGCGGCGGCGACAGCGCGCGCTGCGCGCGGGTGGCCGAGGCGCTTGGCCGGGCGGGCCTGCAGGTCGAGGTCTCGCAGCGGATCCAGCAGGACGTCTGGTTCAAGCTGTGGGGCAACATGACGATGAACCCGATCTCGGCGATCACCGGGGCCACCGCCGACCGCATTCTCGACGATCCGCTGGTTCGCGGTTTCGTCTCGCGGGCGATGCGCGAGGCGGCCGCGATCGGCGAGCGGATCGGCCTGCCGATCCCGATCACGCCCGAGGAGCGGCACGCGGTCACCCGCAAGCTCGGCGCCTTCCGCACCTCGATGCTGCAGGACGTCGACGCCGGCAAGCCGGTCGAGCTCGACGCGCTCGTCACGATCGTCGCCGAGATCGGCGCGGCCGTCGGCGTGCCCACGCCCGACATCGACGCGCTGCTCGGGCTGGCGCGCCTTCACGCGCAGGTGCGCGGCCTCTATCCGCTGCCGGCGCAGGGCGAGCCGGCCTGATCCTGTCGATCCCCATGGCGAAACACGTCTCCGAAACGCCCGCCACGCAACTGCTGCGCAAGCAGCGCATCGCCTTCGGCGAACATCCGTACGACTACGTCGAGCACGGCGGCACGGCCGAGTCGGCGCGCCAGCTCGGCGTCGACGAGCACGCGGTCGTCAAGACGCTGGTCATGCAGGACGAGTCCGGCAAGCCGCTGATCGTGCTGATGCACGGGGACCGCAAGGTCTCCACGAAGAACCTCGCGCGACAGGCGGGCCGCAAGAGCATCGAGCCCTGCGCGCCCGAGGTCGCCCAGCGGCATTCCGGCTACCTGGTCGGCGGCACGTCGCCGTTCGCGACCCGCAAGGCGATGCCCGTCTACGTCGAGGCGTCGGTGCTGGAGCTGCCGAAGATCTGGATCAACGGCGGGCGGCGCGGCTTTCTCGTGTCGATCGAGCCGCGGGTGCTGGTCGATCTGCTGCGCGCCCAACCGGTAAACTGCGCGCTCGTCGACTGACGCACGCGGGGCGGGCGCAGCGCCGACGCATTCGCGGATCCAGGGGGAGAGCATGGACGCGCTCTACAGCGTGCTGGCGGTCGCCGCCGCCTATCTGATCGGTTCGGTGTCCTTCGCGGTCGTGGTCAGCAAGGTGATGGGCTTGGCCGACCCGCGCAGCTACGGCTCTAAGAACCCCGGGGCCACCAACGTGCTGCGCACCGGCAACCGGAAAGCCGCGCTGTTCACGCTGCTGGGCGACGCGCTGAAGGGCGTCGTCGCGGTGCTGCTGGCCAAGGGGCTGGCCGGCCCGCTCGGGTTCGGCGACGGCACGATCGCGCTGGTCGCGCTGGCCGTGTTCGTCGGCCACCTCTTCCCGGTCTTCCACGGCTTCAAGGGCGGCAAGGGCGTGGCCACCGCCGCCGGCGTGCTGCTGGCGCTGCATCCGCTGCTGGGCGTCGGCACGCTGCTCACCTGGGTCATCATCGCCTGGTTCTTCCGCTACTCGTCGCTCGCCGCGCTGGTGTCGGCGATCTTCGCGCCGCTCTGGTACCTGTTCCTGTTCCGACCCGACCCGATCGCCGCCGCGGTCACGCTGATGAGCCTGCTGCTGATCTGGCGGCATGCCTCGAACATCCAGAACCTGATGGCCGGCAAGGAGAGCCGGATCGGGGAGAAGAAGGGGAAGGGGGAAGGGGGCAGCACAGGGAAGGGAGAAGCGGGAAGGGGGAAGGGAAGGGCGGGGAAGCGCTGAGCGGGTTGCGGCCGAACGGGTCGTGGCCGGTCCGGGCCTGGCGCCACCAGGTGAATCGATGAGGATAGGGATCGATCTCGGAGGCACGAAGATCGAGGTCGCCGTGCTCGACGGGGCGGGCGGCGAAACCTTTCGTCATCGGATTCCTTCTCCGCGCGGCGACTACGAGGCCACGCTGGCCGCGATCGCGTCGCTGGTCGCGCTCGCCGAGGCGCGCTGCGGCGCCGCTTCGTCGATCGGCCTCGGCATCCCGGGCTCGCTGTCGCCGCACACCGGCCTGGTGCGCAACGCCAACTCGACCTGGCTGAACGGCCGACCGCTCGGCGCGGACCTCGAGCGCGCGCTCGGCCGGCGCGTGGCCGTCGCCAACGACGCCAACTGCTTCGCGCTGTCCGAGGCGACCGACGGTGCGGCCGCCGGGCTGTCGGTGGTCTTCGGCGTGATTCTCGGCACCGGGGTCGGCGGCGGCATCGTCGTGAACGGCCGCGTGCTGAACGGCGCGAACGGCATCGCCGGCGAGTGGGGGCACAACCCGCTGCCCGGGCCCTTCGCAGCCGGGGAGTTGCCGGGCCCGGCCTGCTGGTGCGGCCGCCGCGGCTGCGTCGAGGCATGGCTCAGCGGGCCGGCGCTGGCGGCGGACCACGCGCGGTCAGCCGGCAAGCCGGGCAGCCAGGCTGCCGTGTCACCGACCGACGCGGCGGGCAATGTCCTGCAGGCCGGCGATGCGTCCGCCGTCGTCGCCGCGATGCGCGCTGGCGACCCGAAGGCCGTCGCGAGCTTCGACCGCTACTGCGGCCGGCTGGCCAGGGCGCTCGCCGGCGTGATCAATTTGCTCGACCCGGATGCGATCGTGCTGGGCGGCGGGCTCAGCAAGGTCGACGAACTCTACGACGAGTTGCCGCGCCGCTGGGCGCCGCTGCTGTTCGCCGACCGCGCGCGCACGCCGCTGCTGCGCAACCGGCACGGAGATTCGTCCGGCGTGCGCGGCGCGGCGCGGCTGGTCGTCGAAGGCTAGGCCGCCTCGAGCGCGTCGAGCGGCCAGCGGGGCCGCACCTGGAAGCCGTCGGGCGCCGCCAGTTCGGGCGACTCGCCGCGCGCCTGCATCGCGGCCAGCCGCAGCGCGCCGGCGAACGCGATCATCGCACCGTTGTCCGAGCACAGCGCGAGCTCGGGGAAGTGCACCCGGAAACCCGCCTTGCGCTGCTCGGCCGCCAGCCGCTCGCGAAGCCTGCGGTTCGCGCTGACGCCGCCGGCCACCACCAGCGTGTCGCGCCCCGCCGCCTTCAGCGCCCGGACCGATTTCGCGACCAGAACGTCGGTGATCGCGGCCTGCACCTCGGCCGCGATGTCGGCGCGGACCTGCTCCGGGTCGGTGGTCTCGGGGTTGCCCGAGCCGGCGCCTTCGTCGAGCTCGCGGCGCACCAGCGTCAGCACCGCGGTCTTCAGGCCGCTGAAGCTGAAGTCGAGGTCGCCCGAGCGCAGCATCGGGCGCGGGAGCTCGTAGCGGCCCGGCCGGCCGGACTCGGCCAGCTTCGCGATCGCCGGCCCGCCGGGATAGCCGAGGCCGAGCAGCTTGGCGCTCTTGTCGAAGGCCTCGCCGGCCGCGTCGTCGAGCGTGTCGCCGAGCAGCGCGTAGCGCCCCACGCCCTGCACGTCCATCAGTTGCGTGTGTCCGCCGGAGACCAGGAGCGCCACGAACGGGAAGGCCGGCGGATCGGCCGACAGCAGCGGCGACAGCAGGTGGCCCTCGAGGTGGTGAACGCCGATCGCCGGCACGCCCAGCGCCCAGGCGAGCGACGCGCCCACGCCGGCGCCGACGAGCAGCGCGCCGGCCAGCCCCGGCCCGGCGGTGTAGGCGACCGCGTCGACGTCGCCGACGGAGAGCCCCGCCTCGCCGAGCACCTGCCGCGCGAGCGGCAGCACGCGCCGGATGTGGTCGCGCGAGGCCAGCTCGGGGACGACCCCGCCGTAGCGCTGGTGCATCGCGATCTGCGAGTGCAGCGCCTGCGCGAGCAGGCCGCGCTCGCTGCAGTGCAGGGCGACGCCGGTCTCGTCGCAGGAGGTTTCGATGCCGAGGACGATCATGCCGCGATTTTCTCACGCGACGGCGATCCGGCGCGCCCCTGCCACGGCCTCGCGCCTGCGATAATCCGCGCCCATGGCCCAGCGCTTCGATGCGATCGTGATCGGTGCCGGCGCTGCGGGCATGTACTGTGCCGCCCAGGCCGGCCGGCGGGGCTTGCGCGTGGCTCTGCTCGACCACTGGCCCAGGCTCGCCGAGAAGATCCGGATATCCGGCGGCGGGCGTTGCAACTTCACCAACCTCGACGCCGGGCGCATCGACCGCTTCGCCGGCGAGAACCCCGCCTTCGCGCGCAACGCGCTGCGCGCGCTGCCGCCCGAGCGCTTCATCGAGCAGGTGCGCCGGCGCGGCATCGCCTTCCACGAGAAGCACAAGGGGCAGCTTTTCTGCGACGACTCGTCGGAGCGGATCATCGCGATGCTGCGCGACGATTGCGACGAGGCCGGCGTGCGCTGGCTGCGCCCGGTCACCGTCGAGGCGGTGGATCCCGACGAAGGCCCGCAGGGTCGCGGCGAAACGGCCGGTGCCGGGGCCGGGGCCGGGGCCGACGCCGGCGCCGCGCGCGGCGGCTTCGTCGTCCGCACCCGCGAGGCGGGCGAGTTGCGGGCCGGCGCGGTGGTCGTCGCCACCGGCGGCCTGGCCATCCCGAAGGCCGGCGCGACCGACCTGGGGCTGCGGATCGCCAGGCGCTTCGGCCACCGGGTGGTCGAGCCGCGCCCGGCCCTGGTGCCGCTGACCTTCGATCCGCAGGCCTGGAAGCCCTATGCCGAGCTGGCCGGCGTCGCGCTGCCGGTCACGGTGCGCGCGCCGGGCACCCCCGGCGCCCCTGCCTTCGACGAGGACCTGCTGTTCACGCACCGCGGCCTGTCCGGACCGGCGGTGCTGCAGATCTCGACCTTCTGGCGGCGGGGCGATCCGCTCGCGATCGACCTGGCCGCTGGCGAGGACCTCGCGGCGCGGCTCGTCGAGGCCAAGCGCGCGACCCGCCAGCAACTGTCCGGCGCGGTGGCCGCCCTGCTGCCCAGGCGGCTGGCCGCACTATGGCTGGCCGACGAGCGCTTCGCGGCGATCGCCGCGCGCCGGCTCGCCGAGATCGGCGACCGCGAGCTGGCCGCGGTGGCGGCCGCGCTGCGCGACTGGCGGATCGTGCCGACCGGCACCGAAGGCTTCAGGAAGGCCGAGGTGATGGCCGGCGGCGTGGCCACCGACGAACTGGACCCGCGCTCGATGCAGTCGCGGCGCGCGCCGGGCCTGCACTTCGTCGGCGAGGTGGTCGACGTCACCGGCTGGCTGGGCGGCTACAACTTCCAGTGGGCCTGGGCCTCGGGCTTCGTGGCGGGGCAGGCGGTCGGGCGAAGCTGAGGCGCGCTGCCGCGCGTGTGTCGGCCCAGGCTGCCGGGCCGAGCGCGACGGTTCAGGCGGACGCCGACATCATCCGGTCGTCGGCGACGACCCGGTTGCGCCCGCCAGCCTTGGCCCGGTAGGCGCGCTGGTCGGCCTCGTCAAGCAGTTGCGACAGCGTGGCACCTGCGCGATGGAGCGTGACGCCGATGCTCAGCGTGATCGGTATGACGGCGTCGGCGTGCCGGAACGGCGAGCCCTGCATGGCGGCGCGCAGCCGCTCGGCGACGGTGAAGGCGACCGGCTCGTAGGGCACCGGCACCAGCGCGAAGAACTCGTCGCCGCCGTAGCGAACGATCAGCGAATCGGGACGCAGGTTCTCGCGGATCACCGACGCGACGTGGCGCAGCACCGCGTCGCCGACGGCGTGGCCGTAGCGGTCGTTGATCGACTTGAAGTCGTCGAGGTCGATCATCAGCAGGGCCCTGCACTGGCCCGAATGCGCGGCCTCGAAAAGGCGGTCGGCCGAGTTCTTGAGCCAGCGCCGGGTGACCAGGCCGGTGAGCTCGTCGGTGTCGGCGAGGTTGCGCAGTTCGCTGGCCAGCCGGGAATTCGCCACGCTCAGCGCGACCACTGCCAGCGCGAACGGGATCGATCCGAATGCCAGGGCGAAGAGCAGGCGCATCGTGCCCGGCGGCGAGCTGCCGTCGGCCTGCAGCGGGATGTCCTGCAGAAGGAAGGCGGCGAGCCTGAAGGCCACCACCAGCGCGTAGGCGGCCAGCAGGTTCCTCATCAGCCTCGCCGATCGAAGCCGGCTCACCCAGCGCGAACGGTGCGCGTGAAGGGCCCCGAGCACGAGGAAGGGAGTCATGAACAGGCTGTTCAGCGTGATCCGCGCCATCGCGTGCGCTGCCGTCGGCTGGTGCGGGATCGCGATCGCCACCAGGTAGATGGCCAGCGCGGCCAGCGCCGGCCCTCGCCTGTGGGGCCTGTCGAAGAGCAGCGCCGAGCCGCTCCAGAGCAGGACGGCCGCGGTGCCGAAGGCTGCGTAGCCGAGGGTCAGGCCGACCGGCCCGATGACCAGCGGGGGCATAGCGAAGCAGGCGAAGCCCGTGCCCAGCATGAAGATCGACGCTGCCAGCGCGCTCAGCGCCGGCTGGGCGTTGCGATGGTCGAGGCGCAGCCAGAGAAGGATGCAGCCGGCGGCTAGGCTGCTGAAGCCGGTCAGCAGGTAGACCGTCGGGATGTCGAATTCGAGGCTCGCCATGGCTCGCGATTCTTCCGGGCCGGACGCGGCCGCGGCAAGCGCGGGCCGATGGGTGGCGCCGGGCGGCCGTTGCTTCCACGACACTGCCGCGCCGCGAGGAAGCGGGCGCTAGTGCATCGACCGGTCGCCGATCACCTGGTTGCGGCCGCTGGCCTTGGCGTTGTAGGCGCGCCGGTCCGCCTCGGCCAGGCGCTCGCGAAGCGAACTTCCCTGCCGGTGCACGGTCACGCCGATGCTTGCGGTGATCGCGACCGGCGGCTGCACCAGCGGGCAGGGCGTGGCGGCCAGCGCGTGCCGCAGCCGCTCGCCGACCACGAAGGCGGCGGCCTCGCTGCTCACCGGCACCAGCGCGCAGAACTCGTCGCCGCCGTAGCGAACGATCAGCGAGTCGTCGCGCAGCGCCTCGCGCAGCAGCCGCGCCACGTGGCGCAGCACGCCGTCGCCGGTGGCGTGGCCGTGCGCGTCGTTGACCCGCTTGAAGTCGTCGAGGTCGATCATCAGCACCGCCAGGCAGCCGTCGGCGGGCAGCCGCTCGAGCATCGCCTCGCCGCGCTCGAACAGCACCCGGCGCGACACCAGCCCGGTCAGGTCGTCGGTGCCTACCAGGCGCTCCAGTTCGGCGGCGAGCCGCGAGTTCGCGATCGCCAGCGCGCTGATCGTCAGCACGAAGGGCACGGTCGCGAACACCAGGTTGAACCATCCGAGCAGGACGCCGGTGCCGGCGCCGGCGGCCGCGCCCGGGCCTGCGTAGGCGACGAGCCCCGCGATACGCGCGAGCAGCAGCGCGCAGAAGACCCAAAGCGTGCCGCGAGCCAGGCGCATCGCCCCAGCGTCGCCCATCGGCGGCGACGCGAGCAACTCGCGCAGCGCCAGCGCAAGGAAGCCGAGCGCCCAGACGCTGCCCAGCAGGTGGCGAAGCGGCTGCGCTGCGCTTTCGAGGCTGAGCGGCCAAAGCACCAGCGCGAGAACGCCCAGCGCGACGAGCAGCAGCGCCGGCTGTGCCGCCCGGCCGGCGACTCGCCTGCAGGCCTGCCAGATCGCCACCGTGGCCCCGGCGACGAGAACGTTGGAGGCTACTCGTCCGGCCACCGAGTCGGGCATGCCGCCCAGCCCCAGCCCGATGAAGGCGGCCCCCATCATCGTGACCGCGAGCGAGAAGAGTCCGAAGGCTTCGCGCAGCTCGCCGGCGCGGGGGCGCATGCCGAACAGGAAGCCCGCCCCGAGCAGGCTGCCGATGCCCGACACGAGGAAGATCGAGCGGATGTCCAGCGGGATCGCGAGGTCCATCCGGCGATTATGCTGCGCCCGCGGGCGCGGCGGTAGAGCCCGAGGCGGCGAGGCGGGCGCGCGCGTTCCGGTCGGCGGCAGATGAGCGGCCTTCGCCCGGCCTCCGGCGCGCCGTTGCCGGTCAGAACCCGATGCGCTGCCGCTTCATCGAGCGCTCGGCGTTCAGGTCCTCGGGAAGCAGCCGCTCGCGGCGCGCGAGCTTGGCATTGCCGAAGGCGCCGATCAGCTGCCGGCGCATCTCGCGCGGCGCGACGCCGGCGAGCCGGTCGGCGACCGCGTCGTCGAGCGACTCGGGAAACAGGGCGCCCCAGGAGTGCGAGTCGCGGATCTCCCGGTACAGCGACTGCGCGATCCGGCGGGCGCCGTCGCGGTCGGGCGGATCGATCTCGTACACGTTCATCCGGTTCAGGATCGGCTCCGGGATCCGGCTCGCGTCGTTGGCGGTCGCCACCCAGACGATCTCGGAACAGTCGAGCGGGATCTCCGCGAACTCGTCCACGAACTCGGCGGCGGTGCCCGGCTCGAGCAGGCTGTACAGCGCCCCCAGCGGGTCGTACTGCCCGTCGGCGGCGGTCTTGTCGATCTCGTCGACCACGAGCACCGGGTTCGCGTAGTCGCCGTTGACCAGCGTGTCGAAGACCTTGCCGGCGCGCGCGTTGCGCCACTGCGACGAGGCGCCCGAAAGGATCCAGCCGGCGGTCAGCGAGCTCATCGACACGAAGCCGTAGCCGGTGCCGAGCAGCTGCGACACGCGCCGGGCGAAGTGCGTCTTGCCGATGCCCGGCTCGCCGAGCAGCAGCAGCGGCGCCAGCTCGACCGGGTCGTCGGTCTCCAGGCACAGGGCGAGCTGTTTGCGCAGGTCGTCGAGCACCTCGGTGAAGTTGGGCAGCTCGGCGGCCAGGCCGTCGAAGTCGGGCATCGCGCCCGGCTTCACGCTGAAGCGCTCGCCGCCGGCGCGCAGCATCTTCTCGTAGACGCCCTTCAGCGACTCGTTGCCGTTGGGGCCGAGCTCTTCCAGCGCGGACTCGACGCGGCTCGTCGAGTAGATCCTGCGGAAGCCCGCGATCGAGATCGGCGAGCCCCCGGTGGCGCGTGGGTCGGCGGCGGGGACGATCGAAGACGTCATTGCGCAACTCCTTTCCTGCGACGCTGCCTCATTTATAGGCACACGCGGCCCGGGCGATCAAGAGGCGCCGGGCCTCGCCTGCCGAACGGCGGCGCCGTGGCAACGGCCTCACGGCAGGATTTGCGGTGCGCGGGGAGGGCGTGCTATGATCTCCGGCTCTATGAAAGGGGGTGAGAGTTAAATGCCGACAGTCCGCGTCAAGGAGAACGAGCCGTTCGACGTCGCGCTTCGTCGATTCAAGCGCACGATCGAGAAAGCCGGGATCATCACCGAGCTTCGCGCGCGCGAGTTCTACGAGAAGCCGACCGCCGAGCGCAAGCGCAAGAAAGCCGCCGCCGTCAAGCGTCATTTCAAGCGCATCCGCAGCCAGATGCTGCCGAAGAAGCTCTACTGAGCTTCTTGCCTCGAACAGCCGGGTAGAAAGGCGCGAAAGCGCCCCGTCGGAGCGCACGCGCCCCGGCCCCGGCAGGTCCCCGAACCCGCCCCGGATCGCTTCCGCGGCGGGTTTTTGACTTCCGGAATCCAGACATGAGCCTGAAGAACCGCATCGGCGAGGACATGAAGGCCGCGATGCGCGCCCGCGAAGCCGACCGCCTGTCGGCGATCCGGATGCTGCTGGCCGCGATCAAGCAGAAGGAGGTCGACGAGCGGATCGAGCTCGACGACGGCCAGGTGGTGGCCGTCGTCGACAAGCTGTGCAAGCAGCGCCGCGACTCGATCGACCAGTACGAGAAGGCCGGCCGGCAGGACCTGGCCGACCGCGAGCGCGCCGAGATCGAGGTGCTCTCGGCCTACCTGCCCAGCCAGGCCGGCGAGGCCGAGGTCGCCGCCGAGATCGAGGCCGCGATCGCCGCCGCCGGCGCGGCCGGCCCGCAGGACATGGGCAAGGTCATGGGCGTGCTCAAGCAGAAGCTCGCCGGCCGCGCGGACCTCTCCGCGGTCTCGGCGAAGGTCCGCGAGAAGCTCGCGGGGCGCTGATCCGGCGCAGGGCGGCCCGCGGTAAGCTCCCCGCGTGATCCCGCAGAGCTTCATCCAGGACCTGCTCGCCCGCGTCGACATCGTCGACGTGGTGGGTCGCTACGTCCGCCTGAAGAAGGCGGGCGCCAACTACCTGGGGCTGTGCCCCTTCCACGCCGAGAAGTCGCCGTCTTTCACGGTCAGCCCGACCAAGCAGTTCTACCACTGCTTCGGATGCGGCGCGCACGGCTCGGCGATCGGCTTCCTGATGGAGCACGCGGGGCTGGGCTACGTCGACGCGGTCACCGACCTGGCCCGCTCGCTCGGGCTGGAGGTGCCGCGCGAGCCGGGCACCGGCGGCGGCCGGGGGCCCGACCCCCGCGCGCCCGGGCTGCTCGAGCTGCTGGCGCGCGCCGCACAGTTCTATCGGGGCAGGCTCAAGGACAGCCCGCGCGCGATCGACTACCTGAAGGGCCGGGGCCTCACCGGCGAGGTCGCCGCGCGCTTCGGTATCGGCTACGCGCCCGACCAGTGGCGGGGGCTGGAGGCGGCGGTGCCGGACTACGACGACCCCGCGCTGGTCGAGGCCGGCCTGGTCATCGACAGCGACGGCGACGACGGTCGCAAGCGCCGCTACGACCGCTTCCGCGACCGGGTCATGTTCCCGATCCGCAACCCGCGCGGCCAGGTGATCGGCTTCGGCGGGCGGATCCTCGACCGCGGCGAACCCAAGTACCTGAACTCGCCCGAGACCCCGGTGTTCTCCAAGGGTCGCGAACTGTACGGGCTGTTCGAGGCGCGCGACGCGATCCGCCGCGAGAACTGCGTGCTGGTGGTCGAGGGCTACATGGACGTCGTCATGCTCGCTCGCCACGGGGTCGGCAACGCGGTCGCCACGCTGGGCACCTCGACCACGCCGGACCACGTGCGCAAGTTGCTCAGGCTGGCCGATCGCGTGGTGTTCGCCTTCGACGGCGATGCCGCGGGCCGCAAGGCCGCCTGGCGCGCGCTCGAGGCCAGCCTGCCGCAGACGGCCGACGCCAAGCGGATCGACTTCCTGTTCCTGCCGCCCGAGCACGACCCGGACAGCTTCGTTCGCGAGCACGGCGCCGAGGGCTTTCGCGAGGCGCTGGCCGGCGCGATGCCGCTGTCCGAGCTGATGGTCAGGGAGCTGTCCGAGCGGGTCGGCCTCGAGACGCCCGAGGGGCGGGCGCGACTGCTCGCCGAGGCCGCGCCGCTGCTGCACGCGCTGGCCGCGCCCGCGCTGAAGCTGCAATTGGTCCACCGGATCGCCGAGCTGGCCAAGCTCGCGGTGGCGGAGGTCGACCGCTACCTCGCCGAAGCCGCGGCCCAGTCGGCGCGCGTCGGCCAGCCGCAGGGCCGGACGCCGGGTGCGCCGCGCGGCGCGGACGGGGGCGGGGGCGGGGGCGCGGCCTCAGGTGCGCACCATCCCGGCGGCGGGCCCGCAGCGGAAGGCCCGCCGTGGGAACAGGGTCCGGGTCAGGGCGGATGGCAGGGTCCGGGCCAGGGCGGATGGCAGGGCCGGAGCGGGCGCTGGCGCGGGCCCGCGGAGGGGCGGCGCGGCTTCGACCGGCCGGTGCCGCGGCCGCCGGTGGCGAGGCCCGACCTCGAGGCCAGACTGCGGCTGCTCGTCGCCCTGCACCCGGGGCTGGCCTCGGCGGTCGAGAAGGGCGAGTGGCTTTCTCCGGAGCTCGTCGACTGGATCGACACGGTGGCGGCGCTGCCGCCGGGCAGCACCGCCGGCAACGTGGTCGAGAGCCTCCGGCAGGGGGATCCGGCGTCGGTCAGGGCCTTCGAGCGCGCGATGGCGTCCGACGCGGCGGCGCTGGCCGACCTGTCGGCGGCCGAGGCCGCAGCCGAGCTGTCGGCGGCGGTCGACCAGCTGCGCGACCGGCACATCCGCCGCCAGATCGACGAGCTGGCGCGAGGCGGCCTCCGGACCGAGGCGGACCGCGAGCGATATCAAGCACTTATGGCTCTTCGGGCCAGGTCTTGATATAATATTTAGTTACCCTGCCAAAAGCCGCCTGGCTCTTCAGGGACCCCATGGCCGGTCAGGGCCGCGAGCGGAACGACCCGCGCGCAAGGCCGCCGCGCCGATGTCGACGTAACCGGGGTCCGGGCCGTTAAATCCTTTCACGTCCCGGAAAGGCGGCGCGATCCGGCGCGCAGGCAACACGTCCAAGGCGAATCATCCAGTGACGACGAAAACTTCCGCCAAGAGCAGCAAGGCCGCGGGCAAGACCGCGGCGTCCAGGATCGAAGCGAAGACGCCGGCCAAGGCGATCGAAGCGAAGACGCCGGCCAAGGCGGCGAGGACCAGGGCGGTGGCCGCGACCAAGACGCCGGCCAAGGCGGCCTCGAAGGCCGTGGCGCCCGCCACCAAGGGCGCTGCCAAGGCGGCCAAACCTGCTGCGAAGGCCGCGCCGGCCAAGGCGGCTGGCGTGAAGGCACCCGCGGCGAAGGGCGGGGCCAAGGCGCCGGCGAAGGTCGCGACGAAGGTCGCGCAGAAGCCTGCGAAAGCGCCCGCGCCCAAGGCCGCGAAGCCCGTCCAAGCGAAGGACGCCAAGGCGGCCTCGAAGAAGGCGGCCACGAGCAAGGCTGCCCCGAAAGAAGCCCAGGCAAAGGCGGCTGCCAAGGAAATCGCGGCCCGCCCGGTCGTGGCCAAGGCCGCCGACAAGAAGCCGGCCAAGGCTGCGAAGCCGCTGAAGGCGGCGGCCGAGGCCGATGCGCTCGCCGTCGAGACGGCAGAGCAGGCGCAGCCGGGCAAGGCCGGCAAGGCGGCCAAGGCCGGCAAGTCCGAGAAGGCCCCGAAGGCCGGCAAGCCCGCCAAGGCCGCGAAAGGTGGCAAGGGCGCCAAGGGCAAGGGCAAGGCCGCCGGCGACGACGAAGACGTCCTGCTCGAGGACGACGACAGCTTCGGCGACGACACCGATGTCGATGCCGACGTCGACACCGACGAGGCCGACGTCGAGACGATCCCCGAAGAGGTGGTCGCGGCCCCGGCGGTCAAGTCGCGCCGCGGCGCCCGCACCAAGGAAAAGCAGCTGCTCAAGGAATTCGGGGGCCGCCAGGGCATCACCGAGGAGCAGCGCGAGGCCACCCGCGCCAAGCTCAAGCTGCTGATCAAGCAGGGCAAGGAGCGCGGCTACCTCACCTACGCCGAGATCAACGACCAGCTGCCCGAAGACCTGGTCGACGCCGAGTCGATCGACTCGATCGTCGGCACCTTCAGCGACATGGGCATCCAGGTGCACGAGCAGGCGCCCGATGCAGAGACGCTGCTGATCTCCGACCAGCCCACCGTGGTCGCCAGCGACGACGACGCCGAGGAAGAGGCCGAGGCCGCGCTGTCCACGGTCGACTCCGAGTTCGGCCGCACCACCGACCCGGTTCGCATGTACATGCGCGAGATGGGCTCGGTGGAGCTGCTCACCCGCGAGGGCGAGATCGAGATCGCCAAGCGGATCGAGGAAGGCCTGAAGCACATGGTGCAGGCGATCTCGGCCTGCCCGACCACGATCGCCGAGGTGCTCGCGCACGCCGACAAGATCTCGGCCGGCACGATGCGCATCGACGAGGTCGTCGACGGCCTGATCGACCCGAACGCCGACGAGGACGAAGACCTGCGCCCGGCCGCGTCGGCCGCCGCCGCGTCGGACGACGAGGACGAGGACGAAGACGCCGCGGCCGCCGCCGGCACCGCCAAGCTCGAGGAGCTCAAGCGCGCGTCGCTCGAGAAGTTCACGAACATCGCCGGCTGGTTCGACAAGATGCGCGTGGCCTACGAGAAGGAAGGCTACAAGAGCAAGGCCTACGTCAAGGCGCAGAACTCGATCCAGGACGAGCTGATGAGCATCCGCTTCACGGCCAAGATGGTCGAGAAGCTGTGCGACACGCTGCGCGGCCAGGTCGACGAGGTCCGCACCTTCGAGCGCGCGATCGCCGACATCTGCGTGAACCGGGTCGGCATGCCGCGCGAGAAGTTCATCGAGAGCTTCCCCGGCAACGAGACCAACCTGCAGTGGGCCGAGCAGATCATCGCGAAGAACCCGCCGTACGCCGAGGTGATGCAGCGCAACCTGCCGGCCATCCAGGACCTTCAGCAGAAGCTGATCGACCTGCAGGCGCGCGTCGTGCTGCCGCTGCCCGATCTCAAGGAGATCAACAAGCGGATGTCGGCCGGCGAGATGAAGGCCCGCCGCGCCAAGCGCGAGATGACCGAGGCCAACCTGCGCCTGGTGATCTCGATCGCCAAGAAGTACACGAATCGCGGCCTGCAGTTCCTGGACCTGATCCAGGAAGGCAACATCGGCCTGATGAAGGCGGTCGACAAGTTCGAGTACCGCCGCGGCTACAAGTTCTCCACGTACGCCACCTGGTGGATCCGCCAGGCGATCACCCGCAGCATCGCCGACCAGGCTCGCACGATCCGCATCCCGGTCCACATGATCGAGACGATCAACAAGATGAACCGGATCAGCCGCCAGATCCTGCAGGAGACCGGCCAGGAGCCGGATCCCGCCACGCTGGCCGCGCGCATGGAGATGCCCGAGGACAAGATCCGCAAGATCCTCAAGATCGCGAAGGAGCCGATCTCGATGGAAACGCCGATCGGCGACGACGACGACTCGCACCTGGGCGACTTCATCGAGGACACCGCCACGCTGGCCCCGGCCGACGCGGCGCTGCACGGCTCGATGCGCGACGTGGTCAAGGAGGTGCTGGACTCGCTCACGCCGCGCGAGGCCAAGGTGCTGCGCATGCGCTTCGGCATCGAGATGAGCACCGACCACACGCTCGAGGAAGTCGGCAAGCAGTTCGACGTGACCCGCGAGCGGATCCGCCAGATCGAGGCCAAGGCCCTGCGCAAGCTGCGCCACCCGAGCCGCGCCGACAAGCTGAAGAGCTTCCTCGAAGGCCAGTGATCGAAGGGGCGAGCGCCGGATGTCCGCCTCCCCCGAAAGCTCCGGGCCGGGCAGCGCCCCGCCGGGCCTGCCCGCGCTGCGCGAGATCACGCCCGCGCACGTGCTCGGCTGGCTCGCCGCCGGCTGGCGCGACTTCGCCCGCGTGCCGGTCGCGAGCGCGCTGCACGGCCTGCTTTTCCTGGCGGGCGCGCTGGCGATCGTCGCGATCGGCTGGCGCGATTCCGGGCTGCTGGCCGGCGCGTTCACCGGCTTCGTGATCGTCGCGCCGATTCTCGTCACCGGCTTCCACGAGCTCAGCCGCAGGCTGCAGTCCGGCGAGGCGCTGCCCCCGCTGGGCCTGCTCGCGCTCATCGCCGTGTGGCAGCGCCGCGGCGCGCGGCTCGCGGCGCTCGGCGGGCTGCTCGCGGTGGCCGGCACGCTTTGGGTCGGCTTCTCTTCGCTGCTGGTGCGGCTGGCGGTGGGCAGTGCGGCCGCCGAAGTCGGCGGCGTCGGCGGCTACCTGCGGCAGTTCCTCGCGGCCGGCGACGCCTGGCTCCTCGTCTGGCTGATGGCCGGCGGGCTCGGCGCGGCGATCGTGTTCGCGGTCACCGCGATCTCGGTGCCGATGTTGGTCGATCGCGACCTGCCTCTTTCCACCGCGATCCGCACCAGCGTGGCGGCGGTCGGGCTGAACCCGGTCTCGCTCGGCGTGTGGGCGGCCACGATCATGGCGCTGACGCTGCTGGGCTTCGCTACCGTGGTCGGGCTGGTCGTCGTGCTGCCGCTGCTCGGGCACGCCACCTGGCACGCGTATCGCGACCTGGTCGAGCCCGGCCCCGAAACGGGCGGCGCGCAGGCGGCGCGCGATGCCCGGAGCGGCGGCGCCCCGGGCGGCCGCGGGCGCTGAGATGTTCGGCTTCACCGAGGAACAGATCGCCGAATTCGGCATGACCTTCGGGGTCGGCGGATTCATCCTGTTCATGCTGTTCATCATCTGGAAGCTGGCGCGCGAGTCGAACGCGGGCCGCTTCGGGACCTTCATCCTGTTCTTCGTGCTCGCCTTCGGCATCCTCGGCTTCATCGCCAAGTCGATCCTGCAGGCGATCCTGGCGCCGTGAGCGCGCCGGGCGGGCCGGCCTCGCCGGCAGGACTGGGCCGAGGGCTCGGCGCCGCGCTGTTCGCGGTGCTGGTCTGGGGCGGGCAACTGCCGATCGCCAAGGGCATCTTCCCCGCGCTCGACGGTTTCTCGATCACCGTGGTGCGCTACGGCGTCGCCTTCCTCGCGTTCATCCCGCTGCTGCTGTGGCTCGAGGGCGTGCGCGCCTTCGTCGCGCACGGCCGCGACTTCAGGCTGGTGTTCGTGGCGGGCCTGGCGATGGGCGCCTCGGCGCTGCTGATGATCACCGGGCTGGCGCGCACCCGCCCCGAGATCGCGGTGCTGATCCTCGGCCTGCAGCCCGCGATGACCGCGATCGCCGACTGGACGATCTGGAAGAAGCGCCCGCCCGCGTTCACGCTCGCCTGCCTGGCGCTCGCCTTCGCCGGCGTGGCGATCGCGGTCACCCGCGGCGGCGACGCGATCCTGAACCCGGCGCCGGCGGTGCGCGGCGAGGCGCTCGGCAACCTGCTGACCTTCGGCGCGGCGGTCGCGTGGGTGTCCTACGTGCTGATCACCACGCGGCTGCACGGCTGGTCCACGGTGCGGGTGTCGGCGCTGACCAGCGGTCCGGCGGTCGCGATGGTGCTGATCGCATGGGGCATCGCCTGGCTGGCCGGCGCCACCTACTCGGTCGACGACCTGCTGCCCGCGGCCACCTGGCGGCTCGCCTACGTGTCGCTGATCGGCGTGGTGCTGGCGATGTTCATGTGGAACTTCGGCGCCAGGCGGATCGGTGCGGTCAACGCGGTGCTGCTGCTGAACCTGATGCCGGTGGTCACCTTTGCGTTCCGCGCGGCCGAGGGCGCCAGCTTTCGCACCTCGGAGATCGTCGGCGCGGCGATCGTGGTCGGCGCGCTGGTCGCGAACAACCTGTACCTTCGGCGCAGATAGCGGACCCCCGGCGAGGCGGGCGCCTTGACGCTCGCCGGACCGGCTGCCTACGATGCGCCGCCAACACGAGGAGAGCGCGATGGGCAGTCGGCCACTCTATCGACACGCGGACCTGCGCCGGCTGGTCGATCCCGCGAGCATCGCGATCGTCGGCGCGTCGGCGCGCGAGGGCTCGTTCGGCCTGCGGCTCCTGCGCAACCTGTCCCGATACAAGGGCCGGCTGCACCTGGTCAACGCCCGCTACGAGCGGATCGAGGAGCGACCCTGCCATCCGTCGCTGTCGGCGCTGCCCGAGGTGCCCGACTGCGTGGTCGTGGCGGCGCCGCGCGAGCAGGTCGAGGCGGTGGTCGACGAGTGCGCGAGGCTCGGCGTGGGCGGCGTCATCGTGTTCGCTTCGGGCTTCGCCGAGACCGGCAAGCCAGAGCGCGCGGCCGAGCAGGCGCGCATCGTCGAGGCCGCGCGCCGCGGCGGCGTGCGCATGGTCGGGCCCAACTGCCTGGGCGTCGTCAATTACGCGTCGGGCGCGATCGTGTCCTTCGCGGCCTCGGCGGTGATCGACGCGCCGCGGCCGCTGTCGGTGGGGCTGGCCAGCCAGTCCGGCGCGCTGGGCTTCGCGCTGGCGCAGGCCATCGAGCACGGCGTGTCGTTCAGCCACGTGCTGACCGCCGGCAACTCGGCCGACGTGGACGTGGCCGACTACGTCGCCTACCTGGCCGAGGACGACGCCTGCAAGGCGATCGCCTGCGTGTTCGAGGGCATGGCCGACCCGATGCGCCTGATCGAGGCGGCGCAGCTCGCGCGCTCGCGCGGCAAGCCGGTGATCGTGTTCAAGATCGCCACCGGCGAGCAGGGCGCCGCCGCCGCGCTGTCGCACACCGGCTCGCTGGCCGGCTCGCACCAGACGTATCGCGCTGCGTTCGAGCGGGCCGGCATCGTGCTGGTCGACGACTTCGCCGCGCTGGTCGAGACCGCCTCGTTCTTCGCGAAGGCGTCGAAGCCGCTGGCGGCCGGCGTCGCGGTCGCGTCCACCTCGGGCGGCGCGGCGATCATGGCCGCCGACGAGGGCGAGCTTCGCGGGGTCGAGTTGCCGCAGCCGGGCGAGGCCACCCGAGCGGTGCTGGTCGACGCGATTCCCGAGTTCGGGTCGGCCCGCAACCCCTGCGACGTCACCGCGCAGGTGATCAGCGATCCGGCCTCGTTCCGCAAGGTGGCCGAAGCGCTGCTGTCGGATCCCGCCTACGGCACGCTGGTGGTGCCGTTCGGCTATGCCTACGACACCGCGACGCCGCGCATCGGGGTGCTGGACGCGCTCGCGCGCGAGCAGGGCAAGATCGCCTGCATCGCCTGGCTCACCCAGTGGCTCGAGGGGCCGGGCGCGACGATCGCCGAGCAGTCGGAACGGGTCGCGGTGTTCCGCTCGATGGGCTCGTGCTTCGACGCGCTGGCGAAGTGGCACTGGTGGTGGCGGCAGGCCGAGGCCGGGCGCGAGGCGCCGGCCCCGCTCGTACCCGACGAGGTCGTGCGGTCGGTCGGCGAGTCGATCGACGCGACCCAGGCCGCGGTGCTCACCGAGAGCCGGGCCAAGGCCGCGCTGGCGGCCTACGGCATCCCGATGGTGCAGGACCGGCTCGTGGCCTCGGCCGACGAAGCGGCGGCCGCGGCCCGCGAGGCCGGCTTTCCGGTCGTGCTGAAGGTCGAGTCGGTCGACATCCCGCACAAGACCGAGGCCGGCGTGGTGCGCCTGGGGCTGCAGAGCGAGGAAGCAGTGCGCGCCGCGCACGCCGAGATCATGGCCAACGCGTTGAAGCTCACGCATGCCGGCGCGATCCGCGGCGTGCTGGTGCAGCCGATGGTGGGCGCCGGGGTCGAGGTGTTCGTGGGCGCGCGGATCGATCCGCAGTTCGGGCCCACGGTGGTGGCCGGGCTGGGCGGGAT
Organism: Zeimonas sediminis; assembly: GCF_023721795.1. Taxonomy (NCBI): domain Bacteria; kingdom Pseudomonadati; phylum Pseudomonadota; class Betaproteobacteria; order Burkholderiales; family Burkholderiaceae; genus Zeimonas; species Zeimonas sediminis. The sequence goes on along the minus strand of NZ_JAMQYE010000001.1, from coordinate 1,775,052 downwards.
CATGGTGGAGCTGATGCGCGATAGCGCGGTGGCGCTGGCGCCGCTCGGGCGCCAGGAGGCGCTCGACATGTTGTGCGGCCTGAAGGGCGCGCCGCTTCTGCAGGGCTTTCGCGGCAGCGAGCCGGTCGACCTCGAGCGGCTGGCCGACATCGTGTGCCGGGTCGGCCAGTTCGCGTCGGATCACCGCGACCGGATCACCGAGCTGGACCTGAACCCGCTGATCTGCTCGGGGAGCCGGATCGTGGGGGTGGACGCGTTGATCGGGCTGCGCTCGCCTACTTCCCGCTGAACACCGGCGCCCGGCGCTCGGCCATCGCCTTCACGCCCTCGGCGAAGTCGGCCGACTTCAACTGCCAGTTCTGCTCGGTGCTCTCGCGCGCCACGGCCAGCCGGATCTGGTCGACCAGGCCCGCGCGCAGCGTGGCCCGGGTCGACTGCACCGCGAGGGGCGACGAGGTCGCGATCTCGGTGGCCAGGCGGATCGCCTCGTTGCGCACCTCGCCCTGCGGCACCAGCACGTCGGCCAGTCCGATCGCCACCGCCTCCTCGCCGTCGATGCGCCGGCCGGTGTAGAGCAGCATCGCCGCCTTCTGCGGGCCGACCAGCCGCGGCAGCGTCACCGACAGGCCGAAGCCCGGGTGGATGCCCAGCCGGTTGAAGTTGGCCGAAAAGCGGGCCTCGGGGCAGGTGACGCGGAAGTCGGGCACCAGCGCCAGGCCAAGCCCGCCGCCGACAGCCGGGCCGTGGATCGCGCCGACCACCGGCTTGCCGCAGGCGAACAGCCGCAGCGCCTCGTGGTAGATCGGGTTCAGGCCGCGCGGGCTAGGCTGCTCGGGTGCCGCATCGCGGGTGCGGAAGTCGGCGCCGGCGCAGAAGGCCGTGCCCTCGGCGCACAGCACGATCGCGCGGCAGTCCGGGTCCGCCTCGAGCGACTCGAAGATCCCGGCCAGGCCGGCGATCAGCGGGATGTCGAAGAAATTGTGCGGCGGGCGCCGCATCTCGACGATCGCCACGTGGTCGGCCAGGTCCACGCCGATGTCGGCAGTGCCGGGGTGCTTGCTCATCCTCGTTCCTCCTCGATCTCCGTTGCGAGCGCCACGGCGGCGCCGCGGGGGTTCAGTGCGCCGCGGCGCGCCGCTGCAGCAGCCACGCGAACACCGCGCCGGTCGCCGCCAGCCCGAGCGCCGTGGCCACGAACACGGGCGCGAAGCCGGCCGCCGGCACCGCGCTCGCCGCCAGCGTGACACCCGCCGACTGCCCGATGAACAGGCACATCGCGAACAAGGCCACCGCGGTGCCGCGCACCGAGGGCGCCATCTGCGTGGCGTGCGTCTGCAGCGTGTTGTGAAGCATCTGGTAGCCGAGCCCGATCAGCACGCAGGCGATCACGCCGGGAACGAAGCCCGGCGCCGCCGCCACCAGCCCGAAGCCCGCGGCCAACACCAGTCCGCCGGCTAGGGCCAGGCCCTTCTCGCCGAAGCGCCGCAACAGCCGACCCGCATTCAGCGTGTAGGCGAAGCCGCCGAAGCCGAAGCTGCCCACGATCGCGCCAGCCAGCCAGATCGGGATCCCGGCGCGCTCGTGCAGCGAGGTCGGGATGAAGGCCAGCGCGCCGAACGCGAACAGGCCCTCGATCGCTACGATGGCGAGGATCGCGCGGGCCCAGGCGGAGCGGAGCACCACAGCGTAGCGGGCCAGCGCGCCGGAGGGCACGGACGATGCGCCGGCGCCCGGCGGGGGCTGCACGGCGCTCGACCCGGCGGCATCGGGCGTGGCGCGCGCGGCTGCGCCACCGCTCGCCTCGGGCCCTTCAGTGGCGGCCTGGGCGCTCGCGGCAGCCCCTGCGCGCACCACGGCGCGCAGCTTCCAGCCCGCCGTCGCGAAGATCGCCGCCAGCAGCACGAAGGCCGAGCGCCAGCCCAGCGTGTCGGCCAGCAGGCCGCCCAGCGCCTGGCCCAGGATCAGGCCCAGGATCGTGCCGTTCAGGAAGCGCGCGAGCGTGGCCTGCCGCTGCGCGTAGGGCACCGTGTCGCCGACCCAGGCCATCGACAGCGGGATGATCGCCGCCGCCATCGAGCCGGTGACCAGCCGCGCGGCCTCGAGCATGGCCAGCCCCGGCGCCAGCGCGCACAGCAGCGAGGCCAGCGCGGCGGCCATGGCTGCGCCCGCGATGTAGCGCGCCTTGCCGATCCGGTCGCCCAAGGGGCCGTGCGCCAGCTGCGAGAAGCCGTAGCCGATCGTGTACAGCGTGACCACCCCGGCCGTGCTGGCCGCGGTGGTGCCGAAGTCGTCGGCCAGCGCCGGCAGCATCGGATCGCAGATCCGCATCGACGCCATGCTCGCGAACGAGGCGGCGGCGAGCCAGAACAGCGTGCGATCGGACTGGGTCATGGAGGGCGGTGCGGCGCGGAGAGGGCAGGGGCGTAACGATACCGGAAGGGTCGGCCGGGGCCGGTTTCCCGCGCGGCGGATCGAGACGGCCGGCCGATCCCGAGCGGGTATCATCGGCGGCGCGGGCCTCTAGCTCATGCTTGGTTAGAGCAGCGGACTCATAATCCGTTGGTGCTGGGTTCGACTCCCAGGGGGCCCACCAGATTGCGGAGTGGGGTGCGGATGCCGAACTGAGGGGTGGCAGGTAGCCAAGCCCTATTCCCGGATGATCCCTGAACACGCAGGATAATTGTGCGTCGGCCTCCTCTTCTTCAAACCCTTATTGCGATCGGGATCGCTCTCCTGGTCAGCCATGCACGTGCCGAGGTGACAGTGCTCGGCGTCACCATCGACCAGTCCACGCTGGATGACGTGAAAGGATCGATGCCGGCCGGGGCAATGGCTTACGTAGTGCCTCCTATCGACAGGGTCGATCTTCCTGGCGCGAACGGGCTAGTCGTTACGGGGACCGATGCTTTCGGCGTTACGGGCCTTCAAACCGTCTACTACAGTTTCGGCCCCGATCGGCGACTTAAGTGGTTGTCGATGACGCTGCGTAGTGACCGCTGGGACGCGGTCCTTCAGACGCTATCGGAGAAATATCAACCTGCGCCTGAAAAGGAAACCAATGCGGCCGTAGCTAAGGCACTAGGAATGGAAGGTCGCTACTTCGTGTTCGGTGCCGGCGATGTGCGGATCACCCTCTCGCCGGACATGGCTGCGCCGACGATGATCTCCGTTACGTACAAGCACGTTCCGTATGCGAAAGCGGTGAACGCTAATAACAGTCGCGCCGACGAAGAGCTGCGAAAGCGAGAGGCAAAGAAGTTCTGACGCGCGAGTGCTGGTCATCGAGGATCGCCTGAACGAACTCGATCTCTACCTTCGGCCGGCGGTGATTCCGCCACCGGGCGTGAATGTTTCATTCGCGTGGACTCGTGCCTTCGACGATCGGGCTTACGTGGCCGGGCACGGCCCGCAGGCGCGAGACGGCAGCATCGCCGGCCCGTTCGGACGTGTCGGTGCTGAAGTCACTGCCGAGGAAGCGAACCGAGGTTCACAACGTGACTCCCAAGGGCACGCCAAAAACTGAGAAAGCAAACATCTTGGGGTTGGCCTTCTACGATGGAGTCGCCATATCGCCACCATCACCAGGCGAGCGGTGACTGGCACTGCTCACTGCCCCACGGGTGTGGTTGAAGGCACGTCGTACTGATTGTCCGAGAGTTCCGAGCGCAGACGGTGATCAAGCAGGACGTGCAAGATATCGCGCATCTTCTCTGGGGTAGCAACGATTCTCCCTTGATCATCAAACTGGATGCCCCACCCACGTAGCCCATTGATCTCGCGGAGGCGTGTCATGTAGTCGGGGTTTTTGTAGTACCCCCGCGCTTTAATCACGGCGATTCGGCGTAAGTGCGTAGCATTTTTCCCGATGAAGGCGTCAAACACAGTGAAGTCTGCAATCGCCGCTGAGAATCCAGCCTCCTGTTTCAGTGCAGCGTAGGCCTCCTCATAGGTATCCTTGTGGTTCAGCAGTGATTCAAAGGCTGGCTTGTTCGTCATGAGCACGTATTCGCCAACCACGAAGAAATCAAAACTTCGAGAGATGCTGAATGACGGGCTGTCCATGATGTCGAGCCCAGCCTCGGTGAAGAAGATGTTCATCATCCCCTTCTTCTTGCGAGTAGCCCAGTCTGCGTTCGCCTTCTTGACACAGTAAATCACCGATTCACCGTGACGTAGGCGAAGCACATACCCAGCGGCATTGTTCAGTTGCTTGACGTTTTTCACCGAGCATTCCTCCGAAGGCTGGTCAATCAGTCCTTGGAGGCTTGGGAATAGCGTCTCTTCGCGGCGTACGGCAAGAAAGCCGTCCTCGCTGGTTTGGCTGAGTAAGCTGTATTCCTCGGCAAGTGTGTGGCTAGCTTGGTAACTCTTTGCCAGCGCCTTGAGCTGATCCCTCAGGGCACCTCCCATCACAACGGACACCGCTGTAAAGGGATTCATTTTTCCCGTCGCGGGACGCTTTTTGAAGACCCAAAGCGATGCTCTTGACTCAGCAACATCAAAGGCACCGAAGGATTGCAGAGCTTCCGCTATTGACATTTTTCTCCCCGATGCAGAACGTAAATCCCATGGACCAAGCAGGACTCAAGGTGATCACCAGGCTTGACTTGTTCTCTGGAAAGCGCCCTCACGCAGCGCTTGCGCCCCTCGGTCACGATGTTCAGTTCGTACAGCTGCCAGCCAGCCACCAGCAAGAAGGGGTTCATCAGAATCTGACCAGATCGGTAAGTGATGGCGAACATCAGCACGACGAACAGCAAAAAGCCGAAGAACTTTCCATCGACGCCCAAATCGAGTCCCATGAAAGAGACAACGTAAGGGAAAACGTAGTTGATGAGATCGTTCGGGACCGACTTCGAGTCGACGACCTCCAGACTTGAATAGCCTGAGAGGTTCTTCATCAAGATCATGAAAATGATAAGACTTACGGCACAAATCCCGAGGAGGCCAAGGGCTCTGCTGGGGTTTGCAAGCTCGGGAAGATAGCAGGAAGAAGCCGCCGTAATTCTGCAAAGAGGAGCCTGCCAAGATGTCTCTTTAATGTCCTGTATCAGTAGGATCAGGCTTAACGGGAAATAGGAGCCCAAGAACAAGATCAGAGCGGGAAGTAGGCGCAATTGCATGTGAAAGTCCTGTCCGGTTACGCCCGAGCCACAAGCGTTTTGCACGCAGCCGAGGAAAGCAACCTCGACACGCTCGCATCAAACGCCCGCTTGAAGTCCGGATCAGACGCATATCGCTTGTAGAGGTCGAGTTCGCGCCGCCGCTCGACGCTGATCGCCTGTTGAATCAGGCGCTTCAGCGCCAGGCGTCGGTTCTGGACGTCCGAGGTGTATTTGACTACTACTGTGGAAGTGGCGCGGTTGATCACGTGCGCGGTAATTTTGATGAGTCCCACCTATTGCTCTTCGGGCGTCGTGAGTCACCCGAGACTTTCGTGCTCCTCGGGAGCTAGTGCGGTTGGAGTTGACGGCCTGAGTTAAATGCTGCTGGCTGAAATGCGGCGAGGTCAAGTAGTTCGGGCTGCTGGCGGACGAACGGCGTTGGCGTGCAGCATCTAGCCGTTGCGCCGGCCTTTTTTTGCCATTCAGAGGGCGAGAATGACATGCTAGATTTCGGCTGCCAAGAGCATGTTGCTTAGCCCGTCATACTCGCTTAAGTGCCTAGTTCACCAATGTCAGTTGATCTGAACCAGATTGAGAACCGCCTGTGGGCCGCCGCTGACCAGTTGTGGGCGAACACCGGCCTGAAACCCTCCGAGTTCTCCAACCCGGTCCTTGGGTTGATCTTCCTTCGCTACGCGGAGAAGCGCTTCCATGAGGCCGAGGCCAAGCTGATGGAGAAGGGGCTGGACGCCTCTGAGATCGAGAAGTTCGACTACCAGGCCGACGGGGCGCTCTACCTGCCCGACAACGCCCGTTTCTCCTATCTGCTCGACCTGGCGGAAGGGCACGACTTGGGCAAGGCCGTGAACGAGGCCATGGCGGCGGTCGAGGCCGAGAACGAGGAGCTGAAGGGCGTCCTGCCGCGCTCCTACGGGAAGCTGCCCAACGCGGTGTTGGTCGAGCTGCTGCGGTTGCTGAACGGCCTGGAGGAAATCGAAGGTGACGCCTTCGGGAAGATCTACGAGTACTTCCTCGGCAAGTTCGCGCTGGCGGAAGGCCAGAAGGGCGGGGTGTTCTACACCCCGACCAGCATCGTCAAGCTCATCGTCGAGATCATCGAGCCGTACCACGGAAAGATCTTCGACCCCGCGTGCGGCTCGGGCGGCATGTTCGTACAGAGTGCGGAGTTCGTCAGCCGCCACAAGAAGCGGGCCGCTGAGGAGTTGACCGTCTTCGGGGCCGAGAAGGCCAACGATACGGTCAAGCTGGCGAAGATGAACCTCGCAGTGCATGGCCTGTCCGGGGACATCCGGGAGTCCAACACCTACTACGAGGACCCGCATAAGGCCCTCGGAAAGTTCGACTTCGTCATGGCGAACCCGCCGTTCAACGTCTCGGGTGTGGACAAGGCGCGGGTGAAGGATGACCCCAGGTTTCCCTTCGGCATCCCGACTACCGACAACGCGAACTACCTCTGGATCCAGCTGTTCTACACCGCGCTGAACGAAAGGGGGCGCGCCGGTTTCGTCATGGCGAACTCGGCGGGAGACGCGCGGGGTATGGAGCTGGAAATCCGCAAGAAGCTGATCCAGACCGGCGGCGTGGATGTGATCGTATCGGTCGGCCCGAATTTCTTCTATACGGTCACCCTGCCGTGCACGCTCTGGTTCTTCGACAAAGCCAAGGCCAAAGGTGACCGGAAGGACGAGGTGCTGTTCATCGATGCGCGGGGCTTCTATCGGCAGGTCAGCCGGGCGATCCGCGATTTCTTGCCCGAACAGATCGAGCTCATGGCTAATATCGTGCGGCTTTGGCGCGGAGAGGAAGCTGAGACCGAGGCGGGTAGCCAAGAGGCGCTTGGGCAGCAGTTTCCTGAAGGGGTCTACCGAAACATCGCCGGGGTGTGCAAGGCGGTGACGCTCGCGGAGATCGAGGCGCAGGGGTGGAGTCTGAATCCGGGGAGGTACGTTGGGGTTGGCGATCGAGCGGCGGAAGATATCGATTTCTTTGAGCGACTAGAAGAACTCGGTGAAAGGCTTGAATCGCTGAATAGCGAGGCATCGGTTTTGGAGCGGAACATCTCGGAAATGATACTGGGAGTCCTCAGTGCGACGAAGTGATCAGCTCTGGTCGAGGACGACGTTACGCCCCCTCTTCAAAGACTATATAGGCGGAGGGTGGGGGAGCGAGTCCGCGTCAGTTGATTATTATGAGCCGGCGGCGGTGATTCGTGGCACAGATATCCCAGGTGCTTTGATCGGCAACGTGCAGAGCGTTCCTCGACGTTTCCACAAAATCTCCAATCTGAAGTCTAGAAAGCTGGAGGTCGGTGACCTTATCTTCGAGGTATCCGGTGGCAGCAAAGACCAGCCAGTTGGCCGGTCGCTGTATTGCTCTGATCGATTGCTTGCGTCGATTGGGGGCAACGTCATACCTGCGAGTTTTTGTAAGCGAATCGTCCCTGACACCACCTTGGTTGACGGAAGGTTCATTTACTACGTCCTGCGGTGCTTGTATGACGATCGGCGGATTGCTCAGTGGCAGGTTCAGTCCACGGGAATCAGTAACTTTCAGTTTGAGGCATTCTTAGATGAGTGTGAGGTGGACCTGCCTCCTTTAGAGACCCAGCGCCGCATCGCCTCCATCCTGTCCGCCTACGACGACCTGATCGAAAACAACACGCGACGCATCGCAATCCTGGAAGAAGTAGCCCGGAGAATCTACGAGGAGTGGTTCGTCCGCTTTCGCTTTCCGGGGCATGAGCAGGTGAAGATGGTGGAGTCGGAGTGTGGGTTGATCCCAGAGGAGTGGGAACACACCACCCTTGGCGCGGTTTCCGAGTACATCAACCGGGGCTTGACGCCAAAGTACGACGATTTGGCAGATGGAACTGTCATCAATCAGAAGTGCATCCGAGACCACAAGCTGAATTACGATCTGGCTCGCCGACAGTCGAAGGCAATCCCTGCAGACAAGCGCATTCGGTACGGAGATGTCCTGATCAATTCCACAGGCGTGGGAACCCTTGGTCGGGTGGCTCAGGTTCTGGATGAGCGCCCAAACTGCACCGTTGATACGCACGTGACGATTGTGAGACCTGGAAAGCAGGTCACCACGCACTTCTACGGTCTGGCATTGCTCGCGAATGAGCAGTACTTCGAACAGCAGGGGGTCGGTGCCACCGGCCAGACGGAACTTGGGCGTGGGCGAGTGGCTGAAGCTACCTTCATGCTCCCACCCCTGGTGGTTCAAGAGAGGTTCGACGAGTTGGTCGCACCCATGAGGCAGATGACAATTACTTTGACCTCTAAGAACGCCAACCTCCGCGCCACCCGAGACCTCCTGCTACCCAAGCTGATCTCCGGCGAACTCGACGTCTCCTCCCTGCCCGAACCCGAGGAGGCCATCGCCGCATGACCTCCGTTTTCACGGCCAAGGAGGTAACAGCCGGCTATGGGGAGCTCACCCTTGTCGAGATTCCCGCGATCGACTGCTTCGCTTCACTTGGCTGGGAGACCGCCAACCTTTACACCGAAACCTTCGGCCAGGATGGCACCGAAGGGCGAAAGTCCGCCGCCGAGGTTATCCTCGTGCCGCGTCTTCGCAAGGCGCTGGAACGCATCAACCCCGGCTATCCCGCCTCCGCCTACGACCAGGCCATCGAGCAACTGACCGAAGATCGCTCCAAGCAGCTCCCGGTCAACGCCAACCAGGCCTTCTACAAGCTGCTGCGCGACCGGGTGAAGGTGGAGATCACCGACAGCGACGGCAACCCGCAAACGGTCGAGCTGTCGGTCATCGACTGGAACCACCCAGACAACAACGACTTCTTCCTCGCCCAGCAGATGTGGGTGTCGGGCGAGATGTACAAGCGACGCTGCGACCTGCTGGGCTTCGTCAACGGCATCCCGCTGGTCTTCATCGAGCTGAAGGGGCCGCATGTTCCGCTGAAGTCGGCCTACGACGACAACCTGAAGGACTACAAGGGCCAGAGCATCCCGCAGCTGTTCCACCCGAACGCCTTCGTCATCCTGTCCAACGGCTCTCAGACCCGGGTGGGCACGCTCACCAGCCCCTGGGAGCACTTCTTCGAATGGCGGAGGATCGACGACGAGACCGAGGCGGGATCAACGTCCCTTGAGACCGCCATCCGCGGCATGTGCGACAAGCGCCGGCTGCTCGACCTCGTCGAGAACTTCACTGTGTTCGAGACGGCACGTGGCGGGCTGATCAAGAAGGTCGCCAAGAACCACCAGTACCTCGGGGTGAACAAGGCAATCGCCCAGATGGTCAAGCTGCGGGAGTCCGGCGATGCCGAGGCAGCCAAGAAGCTCGGCGTGTTCTGGCACACCCAGGGCAGCGGCAAGAGCCTGTCGATGGTGTTCTTCACCCAGAAGGTGCTGAGGAAGCTGCCGGGGAAGTGGACCTTCGTGATGGTCACCGACCGGTCCGAACTGGACGACCAGATCTACAAGAACTTCACCGCCACGGGCGCGATCACCGGTGCAGAGGTTCAGGCCACCAGCGCCGAGAACCTGAAGCTGTTGCTGCGCGAGGATCACCGCTACGTCTTCAGCCTGATCCAGAAGTTCCGCACCGAGAAGGGCGAGGCCTATCCGAAGATCTCCGACCGGGGCGACATCGTCGTCATCACCGACGAGGCCCACCGCAGCCAGTACGACGTGTTCGCGCTGAACATGAGGAACGCCCTGCCCAATGCGGCCTTCCTCGGCTTCACCGGCACCCCGCTGATTGCCGGAGAGGAGGAGCGCACCCGCGAGGTGTTCGGCGACTACGTGTCGGTCTACGACTTCGCCCGTTCCATCGAAGACGGCGCCACGGTGCCGCTGTACTACGAGAACCGAACGCCCGAGCTGCAAATCGTCAATGACAACCTGAACCGCGACATCGAGAAACTGCTGGAAGACGCGGAGCTCGACGAAGAGCAGGAGAAGAAGCTGGAGCGGGAGTTCGCTCGCGAGTACCACCTGATCACCCGCGACGACCGCCTGGAGGCGATTGCCGCCGATCTGGTGAAGCACTTCCTGGGTCGTGGCTATCGGGGCAAGGCCATGATGGTCTGCATCGACAAGGCCACGGCCGTGCGGATGTACGACAAGGTGCAGGCGCATTGGAGGCGGCACCTGGCCGAACTCCAGGCCCAGCTGAAAACCGCCACCGGCGACGCCAGGGAAACGCTCGCCGACAAGATCGAGGTGATGCAGTCCACCGACATGGCGGTGGTGGTCTCGCAGTCCCAGAACGAGGTCGAGGAGCTGGAGGCCAAGGGGCTGGACATCGTCCCGCACCGTCAGCGCATGGTCACCGAGAACCTGGACGAGCAGTTCAAGGATCCGGACAGTCCCTTGCGCCTGGTGTTCGTCTGCGCCATGTGGATCACGGGCTTCGACGTGCCGACTTGCTCGACCCTGTACCTCGACAAGCCGATGCGCAACCACACGCTGATGCAGACGATCGCACGGGCCAATCGCGTGGCGCCTGGCAAGACGGCCGGTCTGATCGTCGACTACGTGGGCATCTTCCGCAACCTTCAGGATGCACTGCGCATCTACGCCAAGCCCAACCAGCCGGGGCAAATGCCGATCAAGGCCAAGGCGGCGCTGGTGGCGCAACTGGAGGAGCTTCTGCGCGAGGCTGAAGGCTTCTGTGCGGCCCTCGGGATCGACCTGAAGGGCATCGTGATCACCCCGCCAGTAAAGCGTCTGGAAGCCCTTCAGAAGGCGATGGACGTGATCCTCCAGGCAGGGGAGGACAAGACCCGGGCGTATCTGCTGCTAGCGGGTCAGGTGGCCCGAACGTTTAGGGCGATCCTCCCTGATCCGGAAGCCAACGCCCATGCGCCGACCTCGGTGCTGGTGGCTTACCTCGGCGCCATGATCAAGGCCCTGCGGCCGCCGCCGGACATCTCCGGGGTGATGAACGACCTCGACGCGTTGCTGGACGACTCGATCGCCACTGAGGGCTACCGCATCGGTGAGCGACCGGCGGCAGAAGCTTTGATCGACCTGTCACAGATCGACTTCGCCGCCCTGCAAAAGAAGTTCGAGGAAGGCAAGAAGGCCACCGAGACCGAGAAGCTGAAGGGCCAGATCGAGAAGAAGCTGGAGAAGATGGTCCGGGAGAACAAGGGCCGGGTCGACTTCCTGGAGAAGTTTCAGAAACTGATCGAGTCCTACAACTCATCGAGCCACAACCTGGAGGCCTTCTTCAAGGAGCTGATGGCCTTCGCCAAGAACCTGACCGAAGAAGAGCAACGGGCCCACCGCGAGAACTTGACCGAAGAAGAGCTTGCGATCTTCGACCTGCTGACGAAGCCGGAACCCGAGCTGACCGAGAAGGAAAAGGACGAGGTGAAGAAAGTGGCCAAGGAACTACTGGCCAAGCTCAAGGCCGAAAAGCTCGTACTGGACTGGAAGCTGAAGACGCAGACCAAGGCCGACGTCGAGCGGACGATTCGGGATTACTTCATCCAGCTGCCGAAGGCGTACACGGTGGAGCTGAAGAAGGAGAAGCGGGCCAAGACGTTCGCGCATGTCTACGAGAACTACTTTGGGGCGGGGCAGAGCGTGTATCGGGGCGGGGCGGCGGGGGTGCGGTGAACGGCGATCGGCTTGCGGGTAACCGTGAAGATATTTTGTGAGCGGCGTCTATTCCGTGAAACAGAGCCGAAAGCTCACCTGGTGACTGTGAAATGCCCTCGGTGTGAAGCGAACCATCAAATCCTAGGGGGGCGCTAAGAAGCAACCACCGCATGCTATACGGTGAGAAATCTAGCCTAATCGCAGGCGTCGTCCACAGCAGGCGTCAGCGATGCGACCAGAAAAGCACGGACAGGGATCCGTGCGTTTGGTGGTCCATGGGTACAGGCGAAGAATGGTTCGAATGGCGGAGCGACTCTGCAAAGTGAGGTCGGATTCTAGTGTCCCCAATCTTGTGTCGCTCTGCTGGGCAAGCGCGCTGACGGCATGAACGACCTCGAGTGTCTCAAAGAAGATGCTCGCCAACTGTTCAGTCACATATGCGCCTCGCCCCTTTGCTGAATACGTTCGCGTGTATATACGTAGTCCACTTTTGAGCGTCTCGTGGGCGAAGTCTTCGATGCCCAGCGAGAAAATACCGATGTTCGGGTGTGCGAATTCACTCAGGAAGTCATAAACCTTGCGAGTCCCTTTGATCTCCCGGTCAAGCGCATCAATTCCCTTCATGAGATCTCGGGCTTCGAGGGATTGAACGCCTTCGGCGGGTTTATAGGATTTCGAGCGGCCTTGTCGCAATCCCTTAGCTAGTACGTCTTCCCAGTCAATGCGCATGCCCTTGGCCCGGCTTCCGAGTGCGGCGTTTACCGCTACGAGCCACTGAGTGCGTGCCGCGTTATCCGACGAAGGCTTAGGGATGCCCGCAATGTCCTTGTCGAACAGCAGGAGTCCGCCTGCCTGCTCGAGGCTGGCGCGAGATTGCAGCAGTGCAGCCGAGAGTGCTCCACGGTCGATGCAGACCGCGATGATGTCGAGCGCCTCGGAAATCGCCTTCTTCCTCGTCCAACGGAATGCAGCTAAGCGCGTGGCGATCGATCCCAGAAAGTACATGTGCGCTGCAATTGGCAGCGCTACAGTCTGGTCCCCATGCGTGGCCGTAGCAAGGGCGTGACGGAGGGCTTCATTGTTCGCTGTTGCGTTGTGGACGGCCGTGGTCTGACTGGCAGATGGATACTGGTAGATGCAGTCTTGTTTCGGCGCCAGGGCGAGTTGAGCCGATTGAAGTGAGTCGAACAAATTCTTGAAACGGGAATCTTTAGAGATGAGAATCTCACGGAGTCGACCAGTCGCAGGTTCGGGCCCGGCGGTTGTGGAGAGCGCTTCTCGCATGGGGTGCTCCAGTGCGACGCAACCTTTGCGTGCGGGAATTTGCGGGTATGTGTTAGCTAGGCGGGCGCGACAGCGACGACCCGGTCGCGCGAGAAACTCCGCTTCTTGTCGTAGTCCCAGAAGTCGACCATGCCTTCGGTGACTGCAAGGACGATACGGGGTTCCTCCACGACGCCGGGGACACGGCAATACCCTCCGACTTGAAGGACATCATCGCTGCAAACGCCTCGTGCCCATGCGGCGCCGTATTGCAGATGGCTCTGCAGCCACTTGCTTGCGCGGAGCGAGGCTTCAGGGGTTTGGCGCACCGTTCGGGAAATGCTCTGCTCGAGTTCGGCCCGGGCGGCAGCGTCCTCCGCAATTGGGGGCAGCAGTTTCAAGAACGTCGCGTTGGCGCGGAGCTTGGCCTGCTGCTCGCTAGTATCCCAGTGTCGCCCGATCTGCTCCGTCAGCTCCTCGCCCAGATCCCAGGCCAACCAAACAAGCAGAACCCTCAATTGGGCGCCCTCCTCGGTATCGACGTCGCCGCTGTCGAGCTCCGCGAGCATGCGTGAAGATGAACCAAGGAGGTACGTCAGGGATTCGTCCAGGAGGTATCGACGATCCTTCTCTTCCACCAGTAGCTGACCTGTAGCCTTCCAGCGCGGCGTCTTGTCGAGGTGTCGCAGCTCACGCACGAGCGCAAGGACGGCGATGAGCTGCAGGAGCGATGATGCTCTGCGGGAGTGATCGGAACTAGCTAACCGGAGTTGATCCACCATCCGCCGGGTCAATGCTCGGGCCCGGCGACAAACTGCACGGGCAACATCAGAGTCGCTCAGGCTCGTCGGTGGAAGGATCGGCTCGGCAGGTCGTTCCACTTCGCTTCCCTCCGTGCCAACTAGTCCTTCTTCAGTGAGCCCGCTGGCGTCGACCCCGGGGGGCGGGCGGTCCAACCCCTCTTTGAGGTGGTGCAGCAGGACGTCGAGTAAGTACGCAAGGTCGCCAGACTTCAAGAGGCGAATCTTCTTCTTCTCTTTCGGCAAATCGGCTGTGCTGACGGCAAGCGATTCAGGCCCCGGGGTTTTGGGTTTGTCCGGGTGCTTCGCCTTGGCCTCCCGAAGGACCGCCTCCATCTCCTTCTGCGTCTCATCCGAAAAGATGACGCGCTCTACCGACGCGATAACCTTGGAGATGTCCCCCTCGGATGAGCCGAGGCCGCTCAGCGCGGTCCGAATCTGATGTTGTCGCGAGGATTGCGAGGACGCGGATACTAGCTCCGGATGATGAATCATGGCGCGAGCGACCAAGGCGCCGTTCGCGTAGAGCAGGCAGGATCGGACGCGCGCGATGTCGTCCGCGAACACGATGATCAGATCGTCTTCGATTGCCTGTGGGCTGCCAATCTCACCGAGCGTTTCCATGCTGGCGTTGAACAAGATGACAAGATCGACTTTCGCCTTGCTGCCTCGTCTGCCGATGCGTATCTCGCTGGATTGACCGCTTGCGATCCCAGTCCACAGGGGAACCGGCGCAGAGTCAGTCGAAGGAATCTCCGTGGCGCTCCGTATCGCGATGCCTTTGAATAGGCTAGGGTCCAACTTATCCAGATCAAAGATGCCGAGTAAGCCGAGCGACTCGGCGGCCTCGTGCGCGTCGCGACCGAGCCGCAGTAGGACAGCCTCCACGTTGCTCGATGTGGGTGGTCCCATCCAAGCAGGCCGACTCGGGTTCGCGCTACCACTTACAAAGGCGCCGCTATCGCCGCCCGAATCGAACCAAAGCATCTTGGCGTGCATGTAACGATGCTGCTCTGGCCACAACTTCCGGACGTCCACGTAGCAGGTCGAGCCGCTGGGCGGAGCCGCAAGCATTTGCACTGAGTCCGGATCGACGCCCACAACAACTTGCGCTTTCGGCCAGCGCTTACCGACCGCATCGATAAAGCCAAACTCCTTGTCGAAGAAGGCGCCAACTATCGCGATGCGGCGTACGTCGAATGAGATGCTGTCGGAAATCTGATCGAACAGCGGCGGCCCGAGAGGAGTGTGAGTCAGAGCAAAGGCGCGTTTTGACCGCTCAGCATTGACGACGAGAGGACTGATGAAATTGGCGAGCGCGAGGGCAGCCCCAATCATATGGTCAGAGGTCTTCCCGCGCTCCATCTCGATCCATTGACTCGCCATCCGCCATGCGTCTGCCAGCAATGCCCCGCCCTCTGTGTCTTTGGGGCCGCTCACCTCAATCCAGTTGGTGACCTCGCGGTTAAAGCCGAACCCGGAGAGGGTCAGATTGTGGCTCCCGATCAAGACTGAGGCTTTCTTGGGGCCGACAAGGATGCACAGCTTCGGATGAAAGGCTCCTGGTGCGCCGATCGGTAGCAGGGTATAGGCGTGACCGGCCAGCCTCGGCCTTGTCATTTCGCTGGACCACGAAATGGCGCACTGAGAGCGATCCATTAGCACAACGTTGTGACGGCATCCTGCTCCCACGAGTTTTCGTAGGAGAACCTCCTCGTAGAACGGCAGGGTAGCGTTGAACGTTGTGAGCAGTGACGCCTCGTAGCCACCGCGTTTGATGACATCGAGGATTGAAACGGGTTCAAACACTCGATTCCGCCATCAGCGATATCCCGAGGCTCGATGGCCTGGTCTGGCGGCTCGGCGGTGACGCGTCGCGAGTTAGAGCACCAATATCGCGCAGAATCTGAACCGCCTGACGGAAGCGCGGAGTGGTCGCAGCCGGTGGCGGTATTTCGCCAACAACTTCCAGGCCGCGCTCGGAAGGTCGCAGGTGGAAGGTCGACCGCCCAGAGTGCCTCAGCTTGCGCAGCGCAACTCGCAGATGTGTACTAAGGCACCACGTAACGAGATCGGCGATGAACGCCGAAAAATTCATGGGTCGCCACGCTGCAACCCGGGCTCTAAAACTCGCCAAGTTGATCGGATAGTCAGCGAGCGCTTCGGGTGGCATGGCGACATCGCCGTAAGGCGGTAGAGAGGCGTCGTCGCGGCAGGCCAACAAGGCCAGGACGGTCACCGCTCGTCTGAGCATCCCCTGGAGATCGTCGCCTTGAGGCCAGGCGGCCAACATTCGGAGCGCAACCTGTACCTCATGCTCCTCATGTTCCCAGAAGTCGACGGGGGGCATGGACTTGGTGAGCTGGTCTAGGAAATCGCCCATCAAATTGGCGTTCAGGCTTCGGGCGACGGCCGAAACAGGCATGCTCTTGGAGAAGGCTTCAGCGAAGGATTCGATCGACCCATGGGCGATCCTCTGAGCGGCGTCTTGGGTGTCCAGTTCACGAAGCGACAACCCAAATATCGTCTGACAAGCCACAGACAGCAGATCGTTTCGTTGATATACCGTCCAACAGGCCAGTGTGTGGCGCAATGCCTCGGGCACCGTCCAGGGGGTGCGCCCTGGCAGCGCTCCCGAATACGTGCATGCCCGAAAAACTGATTCCGTTAGGTCATGATCCTTTGGGAGCGAACGGGCCAGATGCAGAATGAGCCCAAGTGAGCGTCTGCGCTGAAGCCCTTCTTGTGCGTGAGAGTTGGTTCGATCGAAAAATAGATCGACAAGCGTATTGCGCTCATCGGCGCTGCGAGGCAGCTGGCACGCACACAGGTCACTTAAGGAGTCAAGGTCTTCAGCCGTGACGCTGTCGCTCTCGACCACCTGCCAGAACCGGTTGGCGTTGATATGCGACTCCACCTGCTGAGCTAGAGGTGCGCCCAACTCCTTCGTGTACTTGATCCACGGCTTGGTAGAGGCATCCATCAGCTGCAGTTCGCTCAAGGTCCCCGCGTAATACTGGGAAAGACCGCCTAACGGATTCTTGAAATAGCGCTGAGGCGACTCTTGCGATGTGTATTTCGAAAGGACCATGGGCTCGCCCTTCTCCAGGCGATCCAGTGCCGGCGTCA
This sequence comes from Zeimonas sediminis, assembly GCF_023721795.1. Lineage (NCBI taxonomy): Bacteria > Pseudomonadati > Pseudomonadota > Betaproteobacteria > Burkholderiales > Burkholderiaceae > Zeimonas > Zeimonas sediminis. Next base: position 1,758,153 of record NZ_JAMQYE010000001.1, on the reverse strand, counting down.
GTTGGTTTCTCCCGACCATCGCGACGCCGTGTCGCTCGTTGATGCCGTCGGTCTTTCGGGCGTGACGCTCGGAGATAAGTGTGAACAGGCAATCTGCGCGACGGAAGAACTCCACGAATCGCGCCTCGTCGTCTTTGGCGTACCGTTGGTCAAATGACCAAATCAGCCAGGGATAGAACGAGTAATAACGCGCGCGATCGGTGACGTTGGTGATCCCAGGCAGCAACTGACCGTAGACCAAGATGCACGGAGCTTGTGTGCCGAGATGATCGAGACCGCCGATCGCTTGCGGTGGTGAAACCCAGGCTGTTTCAACCTTCATTCAGCAGCCTCCGAGCGAGAACGAATCCGAGCCTGTGATTGACCTCGGGAGAGGCGCCTGCCAACCGAGGAAGCGTCTCAATCTGCAGTGATTCCTAATCGCAGAACATGGGTTCAGAGTTGCCAGGTCAGCCATTGCGCCGCCCGAGCAACTCACGAAGGCGGCCGACGCTTTTTTCCTCCAGAGGAACAGGCTGATCCGTCAGGGCGCGGCTCTGGCTCGGGAACGACATTTCGTACACCCAGATCCCTTCGGGCGCAGCGACAGCGAACCGGGTGCATCGGAGTCTGCCCGCGTAGGACTCCGCTTGAAGCATCGCCTGCTCCAACTCCGCCGAGTTTCGGATCGATCGCTTGCTTTCGATCACAATTGCGACGTCTGAGCCCAGGGGCCCTTTGTAGCCCACGATGTCAGCGCGGGCGAGGATGGGGCGGCCGGAACCAACCTTGATCGGCATCTCGATTTGCCGATCCAATGACTTCCCGAGCTGCCAACCGAGCCGACCGAGGAGTGGAAGCAGGACGGTGTCTTCGAAGTCCTTCTCCGTCATCTCCCCTGGGGATGTGCGCAACAGACGGACGCCAGTGGCCGAGGCTGCATAGGCAGATAGCAGTGCTCCCGCGTTGGCGTCCTTGGCGGCGACCATCTCCTGCAGTCGCTTCCAGTACTCGTCTGGGATTGCATGCTTCATTAGCCCCTGAAACTGCATTTTGACCATCGCCCAGTTCTTGAGAATTGGATCACTTCGCATTTCCGCGAAGGTGATGTACGGAAGGGGCAGCTTCTCCCCGATCTCCGTCCACACACCGGTCCAATATTGATTGAGCGGGTCGCGGTAGGCGTCTGCCATGCAGCGATAGACGCCGACGATCGCAGATCTCGGAGCGCGACAGTACATCAGTAACAAGTCGCCGTACTTTGCTCTTGGGTTCGCCGACCAAACCTCTCGATCCGTTGGCTGATGTGCGTCGACCGATGCGTAGTTTTCGGGGCCGGCGGCTGTTAGCCAAATTCTTGGGGGCGGATCCGTCGGGAATGGGCGCTGCTCAGGCAAGAGCCGCGGCCCTAGGTCGTAGACGAGGGCCCAAACCTGCCAGGGTTCAAGCTTGTGTTTCTGGAGATAGTCACTAACAGCGTAAGAGATGTTGATTAAGACGCTTGCTGTCAGATGCTGCTCGCCGTCGTCGTATTCAATCCCCGCCGCCCGGAACTGCGCTTTCAGGCGCGGATAAGGCAAATCGGTGTCAACGGGAAAGCAGGCGAGCGGCGCCCAGTTGTGAACGATCGCAGTCGCGAGCTTCGGGCCAAGGAGGAGCGTGAGCCCCTCAAGAACGTACTCGTTCGTCGTGCCATTTCCATTGAGTTCGTTTAGGAAATGCACGAGCGCGCCAGTGTCAAAGATCCCAAGTTCAAGGCTCGCACTCTGCAACTCTTCCGTGCTCTCCTTTGGCAAGTGCAGCATCCTCCCGAGGTTTCGCAAGACCGCCTTCGTGAGATCGCGCAATGACGCGCCCTCGGGGAGCGGTTCCATCGGCTCGGCGGGGGGAAGGTCTTGGGCCGCCGAACTCCCCGATCTCTTCTTGCTCGGCGCCTTGGCTTCAATGCCGCTCAGGGCCGCGCGTTTCGAGGCGGCAGGGAAAAGCAGGTCGTACCGCTGTTTCACCGCGGAGCGATCAGCTTCGAAATAGGTCCGGATGAGTCCTTCCGAGATCATTCGTGTCTCCCCCTGTGCGGCAGCGTTCTCCGCCCACCCACGCATTGCTTCAAGGCCAGCCGGTCCAGGTCGGTCGGTGTTTGCTTTCCCTCTAGGAGTTTTCCGACAAGGCAATTCCGGGTCAAGCCTGGCCCATTCCAATACGACAAACGGAGGTCAATACATGCTCGTTTTGCATGATCCCGAAGTCCCCGCGGCCTTTCCCGACATCCTCCCGATCGCCCAGCAGCGCATCGCCGACATGACCGACGGCGAGGACTACGACCCGGACCTTCACGGCCCCGTCGTCGTGGTCGAGCCAGGCGACACCGTTGAGCAGCTGGAGCAGGCACTCGGCTGCGTAATCCTCCGGGACCCCTGGGACGGCACCCGCTTCGGCGACGACGGGTTCACCCCGGGCTTTGAAATCCTGGAGGAGCACCCCGGGTTCTACGAGCTTGTGATCGTCCCCGGCGACGGTGACTTCGGCATCGTCATCTTCATCCCCAAGCAGGACGGCATCAGCGCCGAGCTGCTCAACTTCTGCGAGACCTATGCGACCGCTGCACCCTAAGCCGCCACGACCCCTCTCCCTTAACCCCTGAGCGCCACCCATCGAGGTGGCGTTCTCATTTCCGGAGACCGAATGCAACAACCCCTTGATGCCCTGGTGGCTGACCTTGTGACGCGCCTGGACGAGAACGATCGGGAGTGGTTCGAGGAGCGCGCCGGGATCGTCGAGTTCGACGCCGGTCATTCCCGCGTGGATGCCGAGCGCCTGGCCCTCCTGATGCTGCTGCAGCGACACCCCGGGGCGCTGCTTGGCGTGACCGCGCTGCAGATGACCTTGGGCGGTGAGACCCGTTGGGCACTGACCGCCGACGTCGAACGTGCGCAGCTTCAGTTGGCTGAGCTTGGCGCAGTCGATGTGCGCATGGTCGACCTGGCGGATGTCCTGCGTGCACACCCGGGGGCCATAAGTTTCATCGAGCCACTGCGCAAATCCGACCACCTTATTTGAAGGGAACCCCTGTGAAGGGCTTCGCGATCCATCCCATCAACCTGAAGGAGTGACCATGAAGAAGGACAAGACTGCAACCGCAGTGCTCGAAGGCGAGGTGCGTGTCCTTGCTGTGGAGACCTGCCCGTCGATCACCCGGAAGTCGAAGCTGACCTATCACGTCGGCATCCTGGGTTCGGAGATCCAGCTGAAGATCCACGCCAACTCGGGCGGGGGCTTCTTCAGCGAAGAGTGGGTGCCGCTGTCGGACATCGTCGAGCGCCTGCCGCCTGCCGGGCCGTTCACCTCGCGCGTGCTGAACACGCTGTTCACCGGCAAGTCCACGAACACCCCGGGCTTCCTGATGGCGGTGCTCAGGAACGAGGGCCTGGTGCAGCCGTCGACGTCCAAACGCCGCTGCTGGGAGCTCGGCAACGTCGTGGCCTTCGAGAAGCAGGTCGAGGCGATGATGGACACGCCGCTGAGCCCGAAGAAGAAGCTGCCGGCCGGTGCAGCGAAGAAGCCTGCGGCGGCATTGCCTAAGCCGACTGCCGCCAAGCCTGCCAAGGCCTCGAAGCCGGGCGCCACCACCAAGCCGGGCACCACAAAACCTGTCCCGGCGGGGAAGCCTCGCGCCAGGAAGTAGCGCTTCCTTCCGGCTGGCACTCCCAGCTAGTCAGTGTCCGCTGGTGCTGGCGCTTGGAGTTTCCATAGTCCTTGAACGGTAACGGGTTTCCGGCTTTGCAATGAAGCCGAAAAGCAATACCGACCCTATACCGACCCCCCTTTCCCTGTCCCTCTCCCGTCTCACGCGTCGTGCCCTTCCTGGACGCGCCCCTCTCCCTATCACCCCAACCCGGAGGTCTGCTTGACGCTGATCGCTCTCAGCCTGTCCGTCCTCGCGCTCGCCAGCCTGGCCTTCGGCCTTCTGGACTGGGCGCTTCTCGCCTTGGCTGCGCTGCTGTTCTGGGTGCAGCCGATTCCGATGCTCGTCGTCCTTGCCCTTTGCCTCACGGCCTGGGTCTTCAACAACCGAAGGAGATAGCCATGCTCGACCTTGACCACCTGGACTTCCAGGACCGCCTTCCCGATGCGATCGCAGCGGTGCTGGCCCTCGATGTCCCTGATGCGCTGTTCGCCGGTGCGGTGAACGATCGCGCGCTGCAGCTTGCGCGTATCCCCGCGGACGAGGCGGCCGACCGCTTCGCGCACTAGCACCACCCGCCACGCGGCATCGACGCAATGTCGGTCGCGATGTTCTCACCACGGCAGGTCATGTAGGCCCCGCAGTTCGCCGTTCCCAGCAGTACCCACGAAGCACCCCCCGCAGCACCCACGAAGTACCCCCGCAGCACACCGCAGTTCCTTCCGCTTCACCCCTCCCGACTGTTCCCCCGATTCGATCACGCGATCCGCTTTGCTGCGGAGGCGATGTCACGTGGATAGGGAGCAGGGGAGGGCAACCCATTCAATCAAGGAGAAATCACGATGCAAGCGAGCCCGGCAATAGCAGTTATGGCCCTCGACGAGGGTCAGCGTGTCCGTCACCCGGCGGCGCTGTTCGGCGTGCAGTTCCCGATGTGCCTGGAGCCGGTCATCTTCACGATGGCCGAGCAGTTGTCGCCGGACTACACCGGTGGCCTCTGGGCGATGTACGCGCTGAGCAACGGTGCGTTCTACATGGCGCCGGAGTCCGAGCAGGCGATGCGCGTGGTCAGCCCGAACGGCTTCGACGGCGCGATGTCGGCCGATGCGCTGGGCATCACGGCGTGCCTTTATGCCTATAGCCACCTGTCGTTCGGTGGGCCCGAGGTCTTCGCCGAGACCTGTGCGCGGCAGTACCACCTGTTGCGGGAGCTCATGTTCGAGCACGCGGAGGCTGGGGCGATCCTGCAGGCGATCGACTGACGCCCGGCGGCGGGCTGGGAAACTGAAAACCTGAAAACCTGGGCTCGCGCTGGACCGGGCGATGTCGCCGTTGGCGGCGCACCGAGTCGGCCGGGCCAGGTTCGCAGGTTTTCAGATTTTCGGGGGCGCGGGCCGTCGCAGCGGCGGCGGGGAAGCTGTCGCCTCGGCACTGGCAGCAGCGCGCGCCGCACTTGACGACGGCCCCGGGGGCGCGGGTAAACTGAGGCCTGCCGACGCGGCGAGCACTCGGACCTGACCGACGCCGCGGCGAGCAACTTCTTCGGCACCCTAGTCTCATTATTCCGCAAGTGCGGGCTGACCGGTCAGGACTCCGGCGGCATTCAAGAACCTGCACTTGTGGAGTAGCCATGACGAGCAACCTCGTCGGCTCCGGGTCGGGCATTGCGCCGATCGACCCGAGTCTTACCCTTTCCCCCGCTTCAGCCGCGCCGGCCTTCGAGTCTCGCGCCGAAGCTGCCCTGCGCTGGCTCGGCGCGGGCTTTAGTGTGATCCCTATTGGCCGTGGTGAGCTGAGCACCGGGGGTGCGTCGGCTTGGCTCGATCAACTGTCGGCTGATGCGGTCGACGCATATTGGCGCGAGCACCCCGATCACGACTTCGGCGTCGTCCTCAGCGACGAGTTGGTTGTGTTCGAGGTGAGTTCCCTCGATGCGCAGCGCGCCCTCGATGCGATTGAAGAGGCGCACGGCATCACCCCCACCATGATCGACGGCGGTTCCACTGGCATTCGCCACTGGTTTCGATGTTCACCCGGTTCGCGCCCGACGTCCGACTGGTTGAGTGAACAGTCACGGCCTCCCCTCCATATTGGGATTGCGGCTGCGGGTGTCATCTTGTCGCTGCCCCCCAGCGAGGGGCGAGGGCTCCTCGGGGCAGGGCCGCAGACTCTCGCGGATCTGGCCGAGGTGGGGCAGGACTTGATCGCCGCGATCATCGAGCACAACCGCCGATTGGCATCGGGAGTTCGCCCGCCAGTCGATGTCACGCCCTGCCCGATGATCGCCCCGGTGCAGATCGTCGAGGCAACGGGCGTGGAGCCGGGTAATGTTTGGGCCGCTGTCGAGCCGCCGTTCGCGCCGGTCGACGACATGGCCCTCGGCGAGGACGGCAAGCAGTGCGCCCCTGATCGGCCCCGCCCGACGGCACTCGATAAGTTTTCGTTGCGAGGCCGGGCTGGCGAGGTTGAACGCAACGCTGTCGAACAGATCCCGCTGCTCGGGAGGATCGCGATGGTCGGCCAGTTCACGGCGATCTACGCGCCACCGAACGGCGGCAAGACGCTGCTTACGTTGCACCTCCTGAGGGAGGCCACCCGCCTGGGCCGAGTCGATCCAGCCCGCGTGTACTACATCAACGTTGACGATCACGCTCAGGGCCTGCTGGAAAAGCTGCGGATCGCGGACGAGTGCGGCTTCCACCTGCTCGTCGACGGCTATCGCGAATTCAGTTCGACCAACTTCCTGGACACGCTGCGCGTGATGACCGCTGAGGACCAGGCGCGAGGTGTTGTGGTCATCCTCGACACGCTCAAGAAGTTCACCGACCTGATGGACAAATCGCGGGCCAGTGCGTTCATGAAGGTCGCCCGACAATTTATCGTGAAGGGCGGCACCATCGTCGGGTTGGCCCACACCAACAAGTACCTGGGCTCTGACGGGAAGCCAGTGTTTGCCGGCACGACCGATGTCCGGGACGATGCCGACTGCGTGCACATCTTGCGACCGCTTGATTCATCGCCCGGCGACACCGAGCGGGTCGTGGAGCTTGAAAACATCAAGCGCCGCGGGAACGTCGCGCTCAAAGCCGCGTATCGGTATTGCATCGAACCCGACATTTCCTACGACGAGCTCCTCGCCTCGGTCGAGGAGGTTGATCAGTCGGAGTTGCTGACCCTGAAGCGGACCGAGGCCGAGCGCAGCGACGCCGACCTCATCGCCCACGTGCAGGCGTGCGTTCGCGAGGGCATCGACACGAAGATGCGCCTGGCCGATGCCGTGGCCGAGCGCGCGGGTGTGAGCAAGCGCCAGGCGGTCCGCATCCTTGAGGCCTACACGGGCGCTGACCCCGCCCGACACCGGTGGCAGTTCGTCGTTCGCGAGCGTGGGGCGAAGGTCTTCGCGCTGCTCGGCGAGGCTGGGCCGGCGACCGAGGCCCCGGAGACGGACCAGGCAGGAGGGTGCGGCGATGTGTAATCGACCCCCGCGCGGCGCTGCGACCGGCGGCGACTGGCTTGAGCTCGGCGGCCGCTTTGGCCGGGTCCACCGGCGGCTCTACGAGGCGGTGCGTCGGCAGGTGGAGGCCATGATCCCGATGCTCGAACCGGGCAAGGCGTATACCGCCCGGCAGATCTGCGGCGAGGCCTTCTGGGCATGCCTTGGGACCCTGGCGGCGAGGCGGGTCGGCATGTGCCTGCGCGATCTGGTCGATCGCGGCTCGGTCGCCCTGGTGCCCGTGAAGCGCAAGTACAACTACCCGAAGTATTACAGGCTCAAGTGAGCGCCCCGGGGCGGTCGGTTTCGCGCTGCGCGTGCCCGCCGCTCCGTCCCCCATTTTTTCGAACTCAAGGAGGCGCCATGCCTGTTATCAAACTGACGGCCGAGTTCATCGCCGGCCAGCTGCAGTGCCCGTCCGGCAAGACACGCATTGAATACTGCGATAGCGACGTCCCCGGCCTGTACGTCGAGGTGCGCGCGACGGCCCCTGGCCAAGGGACGTACTACCTTCGATACAAGGACGCGACTGGCAAGACATGTCACCAGAAAATCGGCCGCACGGTCGAGATTGCCCTGCTCGACGCCCGTAAGAAGGCCAGGCAGCTTAAGGCCGAGATCGCCCTGGGGGCTGACCCTCGCGGCCAGGTCAAGGCCCAAAAGGCTGTCATCACCTGGGACGAGTTCTTTGAAGCTCACTATCTACCCTATGTGAAGCCCCGAAAGCGCAGTTGGGCACGTGACGAGCAGCTTCATCGCCTGCGCATTCAGCCGAAGTTCGGCGGGCGACGGCTTAACCAAATCTCGCGCCACGAGATTCAGCAATTTCACACCAGCCTGCTCGATGATGGCCTGTCCCCGGCATCGGCCGATCACCACCTTCGGCTGATTAAGCGATGCTTCAATTTGGCGGTGTCCTGGGACCTGGTCGACAAGAACCCGGCTGAGCGTATTCCGCTGCTGCGCGTCGACAACCAGGTCGAGAACTACCTGAACGCAGAGCAGCTCGCGGCCCTGTTGGAAGTCCTCCGAACCGATAGCGCCCGCGGTGTTTGCCAGATCGCGCTGTTCTTGCTGTCGACCGGGGCAAGGCTTAGCGAGGCGCTTACGGCCACCTGGGACCAGATCGATCGGGCCAACCGCGTTTGGCGCATCCCGGCGACGAACTCCAAGTCCAAGCGCATGCGCTCGGTGCCGCTGAACGACAGTGCGCTGGAGGTCCTCGATGAGGTCGAGACCGAGGGCAAGTTCGAGCACGTCTTCATCAATCACCGCTGGAAGAACGAAGACGGCTCGATGGGCAGGCCCTACACCACAATCCATAAGGTCTGGGAGAAGCTGCGCAAGGAGGCGGGTCTGCCGCACCTTCGGGTCCATGACCTCCGGCATCAGTACGCCTCGCTGTTGGTCAACGCGGGCCGGAGCCTGTATGAGGTTCAGCAGGTCCTCGGCCACAGCGATCCGTCGGTGACCACCCGCTATGCGCACCTGAGCTCGAAGTCGCTGCAGGACGCCGCCAACAGTGCGTCCGTCATCATCAAGGCCTCGATGAAGGTGCCGCAGGCCGAGGGCATGCCTGCCGACCCGATGCCCCCGGGTGAGGGCGGGGCGGACGGGCAGCAGCCGCGGCCGGGGGTGCCCGCTCAGGTGGCGTAGTGGGCCCGAGGGGCGTCGTTCGGGGCGGGGGATGGCGACCCCATGCCTCGTCCCGGCGGCGCGCCTGCGGGCCAGGTCGGGCGACGGTCGGGCGGGGGTGGCCCCGGGGCTGGGGCGCTGAAGGTCTGGCGAACTGAAATCCTGAAAACCTGACGCGCTCGCCGACGTTACGCCTGCCCTCTCTAGGTAGCGGGATCTACCCCCGGTTCGGGGACCCCCTGAAGAAACGACATCACCTGTCGCGCTGCCACGGCAACCTGACTGCCCACCCGTCATCCACCAGGAGAACCCCATGTTCTGGATCGCTGTGTTGTTCGGCTTCTCGGCCCTGTTCTTCACACAGTTCGGCGCGATGTCCGTCACCGTGAAACTGCTGTCCTACGCGCTCTTCGTGATCGTGATGGCGGCCACGGTGCTCGGGATCGTATTCTTGATCCGCAAGTTCTGGCCGATCCGGAATCGGCCGGGCAGACTGCGCAAGCTGCCCTGACCAATGCGGCACTCGACCGTCATCTGCGGGGCAACAGGGGGATCATGCTCTTGGACCAACGTAATCACGACACGCTCGTCTATCGGCTGGCCCAGATCCTGGTCAAGCTCAACCAGGGCGAGAGCCTCGATCCGGGCGACCTCGCGGCCGAGTTCGGCGTCAACCTCCGGACCATCCAGCGCGACCTGAACGAACGCTTCGCCTACCTGCCGATCACGAAGGTCAATGGACGCTATCGGTTAGACGCCACCTTCCTCGGCAAGCTCAGCACACGGGACATTGAACGCTTCGCCTCGCTGGCCGGCGTCCGGGGTCTGTTTCCGTCGTTCTCGGACGACTTCCTGCGGGACATCTTCGACAGCCAGATCCAGTCGGCGCTGCTGGTGAAGGGGCACAACTATGAGGACCTCTCGGGAAAGGAGGCCCAGTTCCGCGAGTTGGAGCGAGCGATCGTCGGGCATCGGCGAGTCGGCTTTCGCTACCTGAAGGGCGAAGTCTCGAAGGCCTATCGCGACCTCGAGCCGTACAAGCTGCTGAACCTCAAGGGCATCTGGTACCTGGCCGCCCGCGACGCGGGCAAGTTGAAGACCTTCGCCTTCACCCGGATCGACGGTCTGCTGGTGTCGGAGGATGCGTTCGAGCCCGATCCGTCGGTGGACGAGACGCTGGCGAAAGAAGACGGCATCTGGTTCACCGAGGACCGGACCGAGATCGTGCTGAAGATCTCCAGCGAGGTCTCGGGCTATTTCAAGCGCCGCAAGTTGATCGCCAACCAGGTCATCCAGATGGAGTTGGGCGACGGCGGCCTGATCGTGTCCGCCGTCGTGGGGCATCCAAACCAGATCGTGCCCGTGGTGCGGTACTGGATTCCGTACATACGCATCATCAGTCCGGACGGGTTGCAGGCGGAGATGGAAAGGGGGCTGGCCGATTATCTGACCGCGCCGAAGGTGCGTTGACCTGACGCCTCCGACCGCCGGCTTTGCCGCCGCTACCTGATGGAACCCGTGGAGAACTTCATATGCGAACTGCCTGTCTCTCGGCTCTTCTAGTGGGCCTGCTGGCCGGGTGTGCCTCGGCCTACACCGAGCCGACGTCGGTCAGTGACACGATGTACTGGCCGAATCAGGTGATCAAGATCTATGACGAGAAAGGAAATCGAACGGGGACGGCTGTGATTCGGAAATGACGATTGCTCGGGGGCCGCTGCCGTCTGGGGCGGGATTCCACGGGCTGGCCTCGGCAGAGCAGGTGGGGCGGTTATCCGGGGCCGTTTCGTATTTCATTATTTGAATGATTGGCGGCGCCATTCTCGGTCGTAGACTGCGTAAGCCGGAAAACATACAAAGAGGAGACGAGCGATGCTCTCGGAGTTGGGGTTGACAGTGGCCCGGGAAATTCCTGGGCATCTCGCCGTAGGCCTGTTGAACGGGAGCCTCACTGCCCACGGTGGGGTCGTTCGCAATGGCTTAGGGCAGATCGTGGCCCACTTGGCGCAGCCGGCGGGTGCAGCGTCGTTGGCGTCTCTGATACCTGGCGCCGCCGCTCTGACCACTGCGGTTGGACCGGCTGCTGCCATGGCCCTTCCGGCTATGGCTGCCGTCGGCTCGGTCGTCAATGTTGGGCAGATGTACATGCTGAGCCGAGACGTTCAGGTGTTGCAGCAGACGGTCGACAAGGTCCTTTCGCTGTCGATGGCGACCACGGCGCTCTCAGGCCTGGGGCTTGTCACGTCGATAGCAGGCTTCGCGTATCTGAGCCAACGGCTTAGCAAGATAGACGCCAAGCTCAATGCCCTACAAAAGCAAGTCGCGAAAATTCGGGCGCTCATTCAGAGCCAGCAGAGAGCCCAGCTCCTGGCAGCGATCGATTATCTTCGGCAGGCAGAAACGGCCCAGGATGAGCGGGTGCGACACGATCTCCTGATGCAGGCTAAGTCGACGTTCACCATGCTCACGCACTACTACCGAGACTTGTGGGCAGATGCGGAGAGCATTGGCGAGGTCGAGGGGGTTGACGAGTATTTCGCCTTGTCCTTCATGGGCGCGGCCCTTGCGACCAATGAACTGGGAATGCGAGAGGCGGCGCACGAAGAATTGATGCGGAACTACGAGGCTTGGCGAACGCTGGCTCGTCGGCATTGCGGCCGACTGATGCTCGGCGATGATCCCCAGCGGTTGCTCGACGCCAGCCTTGTAAACGAGTTGCCGACCCGCGAACTCGTTGCGACTCTCGACTTCGTGAATGGGACCAATAAGGGTATTGATTGGCTGGATGACCTCCGCACGCAAGCGACCTCGGTGGGCAGCAAGGCTTTCTCTGCCCTTCCTGGGCGAGTCCAACGAATGTTCCCCTCCAAGGAAGAGAAGCCGGCAATCGAATTGGCCAGTCGGCTGCGCGCACGAGACGTGGTCCTGAATGCTGACAGTGCGCATTTCGGCTTTCTGGCCGAGAAGAAGCTGTCGGCTAGCGGGTTTGCCTCAGCCGTTAACCGGGCGCTCGTCGAGCAGGGGAACGTGCCCGTTTGCATTACCGGAGTGCCGCAGGCGACTGCCTAGGCTGTTTGCGGCGTAGGGTGCACAGACATCTTTGCCCGAGTTGAGTTCTTTGATTGCGGCGCTTGTTGCCTGGTGCCCATAATGCCCCTTCGCTACGTCGAAGGTGCATGCATGCCAAACATCGCGAAGGCCCTGAGAGAAGAGATCACGCGTCTTGCCCGAAAGGAGATCCGGGCAAGTCTGCTGAAGTCGAAGAGCGCCTTGGCGCTGCAGCATCGGGAGATCGCGAAGCTCAAGGCGGAAGTGATCGCACTCAAGCGCCAGGTGGGGGTACTGGAGCGAGGGGTGAAGAGAGATGAGAAAGGGACGCCGGCAGGATCCGCTCCAAAGCAGGTTCGGTTCGTTCCGAAGGGCCTTGCGCCAACGCGCAAGCGCCTTGGGCTTTCGGCTGCCGCTCTGGCGAAAATGATGGGCGTATCGACCCAGACAATCTACAACTGGGAGCGAGGGGTGACGAAGCCACGCCCTGAGCAGGTGGAGAAGCTGGCGAGCTTGCGAGGCGTTGGGAAGCGCGAAGTTCAAGCCCGGCTGGCAACTGTGTGAAGCGCTTGCGCTTTCCGAGGTTTGGCGACTCCCCTCTGTGCCCCCGGGCATCGTGTAGCTGGCTGTCGACATAAGACCGTTCGAAGTACGACCATGCCAAGGCTAAGTAGTAGGTCCAGAGGGTCTCGTCCCGCTAGGGGTTGAGAGCACTGTGACGCGCTGACTCGACAGGCCGGGGCGCCCGGCAAGCGTCGGCTTCTTCCGATCAGCCTGTGCTGCAGGTTAGTGTTCCAAATTTTCACGTTGCCATCCCGAGTCATCGGCGGCCAAACTGCGCCCGTCGTTTGATGGAACGGCGTTCCAGAATCAGGACGTGGAGACAACGTGATGAAAAACTTTCTTTCCCGAGCATTCGCCGGCGTCTTGCTCGCCGCTGCTTGCGGCACAGCGATGGCTTTCCCGACCAAGCCGGTGACGATCGTGGTGCCGGCACCTCCGGGAGGCACAGCGGACACTGTCGTTCGAACGATCAGCGCGCACCTGAGCACCTCGCTCGGGCAGCCGGTCATCGTTGAGAACCGGGCTGGCGGAAGCGGCTCGATCGCCTCACGCTCGGTAGCCGGTGCTGCACCCGACGGCTATACCCTTCTGATGAACTACACCAGCCATGCGATCAATCCCTGGTTGATGCAGAACCTTCCCTATGACAGCGAGAAGAGCTTTGCGGCAGTGGCGTTTCTCGGAAAAGTTCCCCTGTTGCTTGCCGTGCCGGCTGGAGGACACCAGGACGTAGGCGAGCTGATCAACGATGCCCGCAAGAACCCGGGCAAGCTTAGCTACGGCTCGTCCGCAACAGGCGGAGCTTCGCATCTCGGCGGCGAACTGTTCTCCCAGCTGACAGGGGGGAAGCTCGTCTTGGTGCCGTACAAAGGCGGCGCCGCGGCGGCTACCGATCTTGCCGCTGGGAGAATCGACATGCTCCTCGACAGCCAGCTCGCACTTAAGGGGATGCAGCAGGCCGGAAAGATCCGATTCCTGGGGGTCGCGAGCGAGCAGGTGTCGGCGGTCTTTCCGGATCTCGCGCCGGTCGGGCGCATTCTGCCGGGCTTCGAGGCCACGGCATGGTTCGGTGTGATGGCCCCCGCGGGCACCCCCGCAGATGTGATCGAGCGGCTCAATGTCGGCATCAACAACGCACTGTCTGATCCGGAGATCAAGCGACAGTTGATCGAGCGTGGCTTCGAACCGGAGGCGATGGCGCCGGGGCAGTGGGGGGCGTTCCTCGCGCGTGAAACGGCGCGCTGGGGCGAGCTGATCCAGAAGGCTGACCTGAAGAGTCAATGAACCCGAGCCTCAGAAAATGTCGATCCTCTACGAAAACGTGGGCGCGGTGGCGCGCATCATCATCGACAGGCCGGAGGCCCACAATGCCTTCGACGACGCGATGGTAACGGCGCTGTGCGAAGCGTGGCGCAGGTTCGAGGCAAGCGAGCAGCGCGTGGCGGTGGTGACGGGTGGACGGTCCAAACACTTCACCGTTGGCGCGGATCTGAAAGCCATGCCCGCAGATGTATGGCAAGGAGTTCCCGGCGTTGCCGTGCCGGTGTCGAAGCCGGTCATTGCCGCAGTGCAGGGCTACGCCGTGGGAGTCGGCATGGCTCTGGTACAGGCCGCGGACCTTTGCATCGCGGCCGACGATGCCCAGATGCTTTACTCCGAGCCTCGCGTCGGATTGGCATACGGATTGATCAGCGGCCTGGCGGCGCGGATACCTCACAAGCTCGCTATGGAGGTGATGCTCAGGGCGAAGCCGGTGCCCGCGCAGCGCGCCTTGTCGATGGGGCTCGTCAATGCTGTCGTTCCATCGCCTGAGCTCGTGGACACCGCGATGCAGTATGCAACTGACATCGCCGATGCTGCCCCGCTTGTTGTTCGTTGGCTGAAAGAGAGTGTCGATCATCATGTCCTGCCGGACAGCCCAACGGTGCATGCTCTTCGAACGATGGAGCGCGTTCGCGAGATGATCGAGAGCCGCGATTTCGCGGAAGGAAAGGACGCCTTCGTCTCCCGAAGGGCGCCGAAATTCACTGGGAGTTGACCCGATCATGCCAAACCGTCCCCAACCCAGTACGGTCACTGCGCTTGCGCTTCCGGATATTGACGCGGACACCATGCCGGCGGACTTGCTTGCGTACTTCGCCAAGTGCGAGGCGAAGCTTGGATTCGTCCCCAACGTCCTGGTCGCGCATGCTTTCGATCCGTCCAAGCTTCGGCTTTTCGCCGACTTCTACAACAACGTGATGCTGGCGGACTCGGAGTTGACGCGACTCGAGAGAGAGATGATCGCGACAACGGTTTCGGCGCGTAACCGCTGCCACTATTGCCTGGTTTCTCACGGGCAGGCGGTAAGGGAGCTTTCCGGGGACCCGCTGCTTGGTGAGGCTCTCGTCATGAACCACCGGATCGCCGATCTGACGCCGGCGCAGCGGACGATGCTCGCTTTCTGCGTGCGTCTGAGCGACAAGCCCGAGGAGGTTGGCGAAGACGACAGGCAGGCGCTTCGGAATGTGGGTTATAGCGACCGGGCAATCTGGGACATCGTCGCGACTGCCTCGTTCTATGCGATGTCTAACCGCCTCGCGATCGGCACGGGAATGCATGCTAATCGTGAGTATCACGCGCGCGCACGGTAGGGACGAAATGAGCGAGCCGAGTTCGATGTCGTTGCCGAGTCATGTTCAGGGGCGAACTGACGTTCCCCTGATCGAGGAGCCGATCGGCTTGTTCCTCGATCGAACATGCCAGGAATACGGTGAACGCGACGCGCTCATCTGCCCAGCTCAAGGGCTGTGGCTCTCATATCGTGAGTTGCTCGTGCAGGTCGATGCGGTCGGCCGCGGATTGCTCGCGATCGGTCTCAAGAAGGGAGACCGCATCGGGATCTGGTCAGCGAATCGTGCGGAATGGGTGCTCCTGCTACTCGCCGCGGGCCGAATCGGCTTGATACTCGTGACAATCAATCCGGCGTATCGAGAACCGGAGGCGCTGCATGCTCTGAGGCTGTCTGGCTGTCGCGCCGTCGTTGCGCAGCGAGCTCACAAGGGCTCGAACTACTATCAAATGCTAGCGTCGCTTACCCAGGGAGCCGAGAGCGCTCGACTCCCCCAGCTGGAGAGAGTCGTCGCACTCGATGACATTCCCGCCATTTCGCCGGGATGGATGACGTGGGCGGCGCTGCTTGCAGCCGGAACTTCGGTGTCGGAGCGCGCGCTCCGTGAAGCGATCGAGGCGACCGACGCCGCCGAGCCGGTCAATATCCAGTTCACCAGTGGCACAACGGGAGCGCCGAAGGGGGCGACCCTTTCGCATCGGAACATCCTGAACAACGGCTTCTTCGTCGGGGAGACGCTGAGATTCTCGCCGGAGGATCGACTCTGCCTGTGCGTCCCCCTCTACCACTGCTTCGGTCTGGTCATGGGTGTGCTGGGTGCCCTGACGCATGGTGCCGCCGTAGTTCTATCGGGCGAAGGGTTCGATCCGGTCGCCGTGCTGGACACCGCGGAGGCGGAAAACTGTACGGCCCTTTACGGTGTGCCGACCATGTTCATCGCACTGCTGGAGGAGCAAGGCAATAAGCCACGCCACCTGGCGAGCCTGAGGACCGGAATCATGGCCGGGGCGCCGTGCCCTGAGGCGATCATGCGCCGGGTTATGCGGGAGCTGGGGATGACCGAGGTCACGATCTGTTACGGAATGACCGAGACGAGCCCTGTGAGCTTCCAGACGCAGATCGACGCGCCAGTTTCCCTCCGGGCCGAGACAGTTGGAACGGTTCACCCTCACGTCGAAGTGAAGGTGGTCGACTCCCTTGGACGCACAGTCTCCAGAGGCGAAACGGGGGAGCTGCTGACCCGAGGGTACAGCGTGATGATCGGGTACTGGGGCGATGCGGACCGCACCAGCGAGGCCGTCGACGCGAACGGCTGGATGCACACGGGCGACCTCGCTTCGATTGACGAAGCCGGCTACTGCCGCGTTGTCGGACGAATCAAGGACATGCTCATTCGTGGTGGGGAGAACATCTACCCGCGCGAGATAGAGGAACTGCTGTTTCAGCATGAGGCCGTCGCCGAGGTCCAGGTCTTCGGCGTCCCTGACGAGCGCTACGGCGAGGAAGTATGTGCCTGGATTCGCAAGAAGCCCGGTGCGAATCTGGATGCCGATTCTCTGAGGCAATGGTGCCGGGAGCGAATGGCTCATTACAAGGTGCCTCGCCATGTGGAGTTTGTGGAGTCATTTCCGATGACGGTGACCGGGAAGGCACAGAAGCATCTGATGCGCGAGGAAATGGCACGGCGTCTTCCGAGGGGCGGCGATCGCCAAGGGCGCTAGAAGATGGAAAAGTCGCTCGTCAAGTCCCTGAGGGTCATGGAGATGCTCGCGCTGAGCGAAGCGCCCAGGGGTGTTTCGGATCTTGCACGTGACCTCGGATACCAGAAGAGCAACGTGCACCGCATCCTGACAACGCTGGTCGATCAGGGCTACGTGGTGAGATTCGACGTGGGGCCGGTCTATCAGCTCAACTACAAGATGTTTGAGATTGGCTCACGCGTCGTATCACGCTTGCGCCTGTCCGAGGTCGCGAGGCCGTTCCTGCAGCGCATCGTTCGCGCAACCGGTGAGTCGGCGCACATCATGATTTATCACAACGCCGAGATCATCTATCTGGACAAGATCGAGAACAACGCACCGATCCGTGCAAGCTCGGAGCCCGGCCTTCGAGCGCCGGCGTACTGCGTTGCAAGCGGGAAGGCCTTGCTGGCTTACCAGCCGGATGATGAAGTGCGGCGCGTTCTGCGACGAGTAAAGACGCATACCCCGTCTACGATCACGGATCCCGATCGCTTGCGCGACGAGATCCAGGCCGTGCACGCGTCCGGCTACGCGATAAATCGGGATGGCTGGCGCGAGGGCGTCTCAGGCGCGGCCGCGCCAGTACTTGTTGGACGTTCGCATGCCATCGCGGCGCTGGCGATCCTCGGGCCATCGGACCGCATGACAGAGGCGCGTCTACACGACGCCGGAAAGTTTCTTTCCGGAATAGCAAAGGAACTTTCTCGAAAGTTGGGCTATGACCCCGACGGCACGGGACTGGGCTGACATCATGACGCACCAACTCGAAAGGCTCTTCCGCCCCAGGCGCATTGCAGTCGTCGGCGCCTGCCCGAACGATCCCACGCGGATGGGAACCCGAACCCTGCAGGATCTCGTTCACTCCGGGTGGGTTGGCGAAATATATCCAGTCAGCTCTCGTTACCCGGAGTTGTATGGCTTGCCTGTATATCGATCACTGCGGGATTTGCCGGCATCGCCAGATGTCGTGCTCGCGAGAACTCCTTCTGCGGGCATCGAGTCCCTGGTAGATGATGCAATCGCCGCCGGTGCAGGCTTTCTCGTCGTTCTCGCGGCGGGCTTCGCGGAGTCTGGCGCAACCGGGGCGGCTACCCAGCGCAAAGTCGTCGAGCGAGCCCGGACGAATGGGCTGAGAATTGTAGGGCCGCAATCGATAGGGCTGATCAACTGCACGGAGGGGCTGCCCATGTCTCTGTCGCAGCTGACGGAGCGCTTCGTGGTCCGAGGCGGTCAGGTCGCCCTGCTTACGCAGAGCGGGGCGATGGCCATCTCGCTTGCCGTGCGCGGACAGGTAGAGGTTGGGCTGGAGTTCAGCTGCGTGGGGACGTTCGGGAACTCGGCCGATGTCACCCCGGTGGAGGCGATGGAGTGGTTGGCCGAAGATCCGAGCACGCACGTCATAGGCCTGTATCTCGAAGGGCTGGACGATGGTCAGCGATTCGCGAAGGCCGCGATGAAGTGCCGGGCCGCCGGGAAGCGGATCGCGGTCTTGCGCTCCGGGCTTTCGAACCG
This sequence comes from Zeimonas sediminis, assembly GCF_023721795.1. Classification (NCBI taxonomy): domain Bacteria; kingdom Pseudomonadati; phylum Pseudomonadota; class Betaproteobacteria; order Burkholderiales; family Burkholderiaceae; genus Zeimonas; species Zeimonas sediminis. Next base: position 1,739,887 of record NZ_JAMQYE010000001.1, on the reverse strand, counting down.
TGGCGCGGAAGCCGTGGCGTCGCACACGGCGTCGATGAGCGGGGACGCAGACGCTTTCCGCGCGCTGTGCCGGCAACTCGGGGTCGTCCTGTGCTCGTCGTCGGAGCACTTCCTGTGGACGCTGAAGGCGCTGACGGGCCGAGTGCCCGACGGTGAGCCGAGAGTTGCATATGCGAGCATTTCAGGAGGGGCCTGTGCTCTGTGGGCGGATCACTCTGAGCGGCTGGGGTTGTCGATGCCGAAGCTCGATGCGACGCAACGCGACCTGCTCGGTAAGCAACTGCCTGGTTTCCTGTCCCCCTCCAATCCGCTGGACATGGGGCCCGCTGTATTCGACGCGGCGAGCTTCGAGTCCTCATTGCGCGGCCTGATTTCCAACCCCGCATTCAACCACCTGGTGGTCTACATGTTCACGAGTTCGCCGACCCTGATGGGCGGACTCGAGAAGATCTCCATCATGGAGCGGATGGCGGACGAGATCGATTGTCCGATCTGGGTGATCTGGGAAGCGGCAACCGATGCCGAGTGGGCGGCGCTCAGTCGGAGTCGATCGTTGGTCGCGTTTCGTGATCTCGGGCAGGCGGGCGAAGCCCTTGCAGCGATGTCCAGGGCGTCCGCGAAGCCGCGCTTCGAGGGGCGGGATGGCAACGAGTTCAGTGATGCGGATGCGGGCGTGTCGCTAGCTACGGAAGCCGCGGTGAAGGCTTGGTTGCGGGAGAAGGGAGCTGATATCCCCCGCGGGTCGGTCTGCACCGATGCGGAGGCCGCTGTAGTGGCCGCGACTGCCGTCGGCGGTCGACTCGTTCTCAAGATCGTGTCACCCGACGTGCCTCACAAGAGCGAAGTCGGTGGCGTCGTGCCTTGCAGTGCCGAGCCAGGCGAGGTGGTGGCCGCATTTCATCAGATCTTGTCCGATGTTTTCCGACACAGGCCAGAGGCGAAGATCGACGGGGTCCTGGTCGAGGAGCGCTTATCCGCCGAAGGAGTCGAGCTGTTCGTGACGGTTCGCCGTGATCCACTGATGGGGCTTGTCACCGTTGTCGGTCGCGGCGGAGTGCAGATCGAGGTGGATCGGGACTATGCGGTGCACATTGGCCGGCTTTCTAGCGGAGATCTGGGCCTAGTGCTTGCCGACTTGCGCTGCGCGTCGTTGTTCGGACCGTTCAGAGGTCGCCCAGCTTTGGCGATCTCCGAACTCGCACGTGCGGTCGAGATCCTGCAGGAAGCGGTGATGGACGCGGGACTCGACGAAATCGAGATCAACCCTTTGCTGCTGACGCCGCATAAGGCGTGGATCCTTGACGCGTTGGTGACTCGGCGGTCGGCGATGCCGATGCCTGCAATGGTCATCGAGCGTGCGCCGCAGCCGGCTTGAGAACGGATTGATGCCCTGGTGTCGGTGCCCCATCTCGCCGAGCCCCGGCATGGCTGTTCTGTCGGGGCGAACTAGACAAGGCGGACGAACGGGGGCGACGTGTGCTCAGAGAGGTGAGCCGGGCCCGCGGTTCGGAATCGGTTCGGTCCGCCCCCGCCTACTCCGTTGATTCCCTTCGACTTCCCGGTTCGGAGCGCGACCGACCCCGAGGATAGGTTCGGAATACGTTCGGTTTTCGACCCGCGGCGATGCGGCGCCGAAAAATCCGTTGCGCTTCTTCGGCTTTCGAGCCCCCACCGACGGTCTGATTTGGTCTCATAATCCGTTGGTGCTGGGTTCGACTCCCAGGGGGCCCACCAGATTGCGGGGCGGGGTGCGGATGCCGAACGCTGCCCGCACGGGTAACACCGATGTCGATCGACCTTGGGAGGAAATCATGGTCGTCGAAGAGCGTCTGAACGAACTCGACCTGTTCCTCCCACCGGCGGTGATTTCGCCACCCGGCGTGAAGCTGTCTTTTGCGTGGACTCGTTCCTTCGGCGATCGGGTCTGCGTGGCCGGTCATGGCCCGCAGGCGCGAGATGGCAGCATCGCCCGTTCGGACGTGTTGGCGCCGAGGTCACTGCCGACGAGACGAATCGGGCTGCGCAGCTCGCGACGATGTCGATGCTCGGCAGCCTTTCACGCGAGCTCGGGGATCTGGACCGTATAGTGGCCTGGCTCCGAGTCGACGGGTTCGTGCTGGCGGCCCCCGGTTTCGATCGCACGACGAACGTGATCAACGGCTGCTCGGACCTGATCATCGAAATCTTTGGGCCCGAACGCGGGCGGCACGCTCGAGCGGCCATGGGGGTATCGGCCACGCCGCTGAGCTGCCCGGTGATCCTTGCCGCCGAGGTCGCCATCAAGAGAGTGTGAGGGCAGTTTCCCGGATGCGCTGGACGGCACGGCTGTGGTGCTGGCTAGAATCTCGCACTACCTCTGGAAATCGGGAGATCGATCGCAATGAACCTGCGCCATGTCGAGGTCTTCTACGCGATCATGCGCACCAACTCGATCACCGAGGCCGCCCGGCTCCTCAACGTCACCCAGCCTGCCGTTAGCATCGCGTTGAAGCAGCTCGAGAGTCGGCTGAAGATGAAGCTCTTCGACCGCAGCGGCGGTCGCTTGCAGCCTACCCCGGAAGCCAAGGCATTGCTCCCTGACGTCGCCGAGATCTTCGGGCGCATCTCGGACCTCGAACGCCTCAGTCAGGACCTGGCAGGGGGTTCCCGCGGCGTCCTGTCGATCGCTGCATCCGGTCCGCTGTGCGACGGCTTTGTCGCGAAGGCCGTGGCGACCTTCGTGGCCCGGCGCCCGGGCGTTCGTGTCAGCCTTCGGGCGCTGCCATCGTCCGCAGTGCTCGACCGGGTGATCAACCGTGAAGTGGACGTGGGTGTCGCCTACGAGCCTGCTTCGAGCGCTGTGGTACGGGTCGACGAGGTGATGCGTGCGGTCATCGGCTGCATCATGCCGGCGACTCACCCGCTTGCCCGTCGCAGGAAGCTCAGGTTGCGCGATCTTCGACCATATCCTGTCGTCACGTATCTCTCCCAGGCTGTCCTTCGACCTCATGTCGACAGGGTCTTGAGTGCCTCGGACGCCTCCTTGAATATCGTGGTCGAGACCGGCACTTCGGCGACCGGGGTCACCCTTGCCCTCCATGGTGCGGGGATCGCGCTAATGGAAACCGCCCTGTTCCTCGCGCGCCCGCTCGAAGGCCTGGTGATGGTGCCGCTCGAGCCGACGGTGGAGATACGGGCGCTCCTGTTGCGCCCACGAAATGCGACCTCCTCGCGCATCGTCGATGCGTTCGTCAGTCATCTGAAGGAGACCCTGCCAAGGCGGGCAGAGCATTAATTAAATTAATGCTCTGGCAATAAAGTTAAATTTGTGATTAATGGATCCGCTCTCTAGACTGGTCCGACTCCCACGAAAAGCGAGTTGGCGGAATGGCGGAACCCAAGACACAGAGTGCGCGTGAGATCCTCGGCGACGCGATAGTCCTCGACGGCCTCGGTGGTGCCGTGGTTCATCCCACGCCAGCCGCGCCCCCGGGCTCGACGTACGAGGAAAGCCTGGTTGGCTGGGGCTGGAACGTGCTGCACGTCACCCTCGTCTCCGAGCCCAACTACAACCCCACCTGGGAGCAGGCTCAGCTTGCGATCTACGAGAACCTGCTGAATTTCGAGATGAGCCCGAAGGTTCGACACGTCGAGCGAGTCGAGGACATCTTCGAGGCAAAGAAGAACGGGCAGTTGGGGGTGATCCTCGGCATCCAGAGCCCGAGTTGCATTGGTTCGCAGCGCGAGCGCCTCAGGCTCCTGCACAAGCTGGGCTTGCGCTCATTTCAGCTTACCTACATGGAGCGCAATCTCCTCGGCGACGGCTGCCTGGAGCCGGAGAACCGCGGGTTGACTCACTTCGGGATGCAGGTTGTGCGCGAGTGCAATCGACTCGGACTGTTGATCGACTGCTCCCACGTTGGCGTGCGAACGACGCTCGATGCGGTCGAGCACTCCATGAAGCCGATAGTGATCTCGCACACTGCGATGCGCGCAATCACGGACAACCCGCGTTGCGTGACCGACGAGCAACTCAAGGCGGTCGCTGCCAAGGGAGGCGTCGTCGGAATCACGACGTACGCCCCGTTCATTCGGTCCGACCGCCAGCCGACCCTCGACGATTTCCTCGATCATTTCGATCACGCGCTCGCTGTGGTCGGGGACGATCACGTGAGCTTCGCGACGGATTGGTTCGATGGCAAGACGAAGGTCAACTGGGCGACGCCGTGGTACTACCCGGAGGTCACTCGAGGCACGAAGTTCGAGAACCTCGGGATGAAAGGCTTCGCACACAGATCGGAGCTCGAGAACGTCGCGGCCGCCATGCTGGGACGAGGCTACAGCCGGCAGACGATCACGAAGATCCTGGGTGGAAACTTCATCCGTGTACTGAAGGAGGTCTGGAAATGAAGCGTGGATTCCTTGTCGCCCTGCTTGCCCTCGGGCTCGCATCCACGTTTGCCGCGCCGGCGAACGCCCAGAATTGGCCGTCGAAGACGGTGAGCATGGTGGTGCCGTTCACTGCTGGCGGCTCGACCGACACGGTGGCCCGCCTGATCGCCGAGAGATTGGCGCCAAAGCTCGGCCAGCCGGTGATCGTCGAGAACCGTGCCGGAGTCGGAGGGGCGTTGGGCTCCGACTATGTCGCCAAGTCGCCCGCGGACGGCTATACGCTGCTGGTCGGCACGGCCAGCACCATGGCGATCGCCCCGCACGTCTACACGAAGCTTCCGTACCAGCCGGTCCGGGATCTCAGCCCGATCACGCTGCTTGGTACGGCGGACATCATGATCGTCGTGCGCTCCAGCCTGCCGATCAAGACGGTTCCCGAGTTGCTGGACTACGCGAAAGCCAACCCCGGCAAACTGACCTTCGCGTCTGGCGGAAACGGCTCGATCTCGCACCTGCTTGGCGAGTACTTCAAGTCCATGGCGAAGGTCGACCTGAATCATGTTCCGTATCGCGGCGACGCGCAGATGGTTGTCGACCTGATTGGTGGCCAGGTGGATATGGCCTTCGGCACGGCCGTGGCCTTCCTGCCGCACGTGAAGACCGGCAAGGTCACGGCGCTAGCGGTCACGAATCCGAAGCGTTCGACGACCCAGACGCAATTGCCGACGGTCGGCGAGTCGGGAGTGCCCGGCTACGAGGCGGTCCAATGGTTCGGGATCGCGGCACCGGCAGGAACGCCGAAGCCGGTGATGGAGCGTTTGAACCGGGAAATCGTGTCGATCCTGGCCATGCCTGACGTGCGCAAGCGTTTTGGCGAGATGGGCTTCGACGTGGTCGGCAACACGCCAGAGGAGTTCAAGACCTTCCTCGAAGCCGAGAACAAGAAGTGGAAGATGGTCGCCGACGTATCGGGCACGAAGCTCGACTGATTGGGCGACATGAGTGATCGGCCGGGCGACATGGCGCAGCGGGTCTGCATCGTCGGGGCGGGCGTCGTCGGCCTCGCTTGCGCCCTTCAACTGCAGGCCCGAGGCTATGCGGTAACGCTTGTCGATCCCCGGCCGCCCGGGGAGTACTGCTCGCTCGGTAATGCCGGTTGTTTCAGTCGCGCCTCATGTGTGCCGCTCGGCTTGCCCGGGGCCTGGAAGAAGGTGCCGGGCTGGCTGGCGGATCCGCTCGGCCCGCTTTCGATCCCGTGGCGCTACGCAGCGCGCATCGCGCCATGGTTGTGGCGCCTGCACAAGGCGAGTTCCCTGGACCAGGTCAATCGGATCGCCGACGCGCTGCACCCCTTGCTCGACCGCAGCATCGACGCCTGGGTGCCCCTGGCCCAGCGGGCCGGCGTTCCGGAGCTGGTCGTCCAGAACGGCTACGCGTTTGCCTATCGGAGCGAGTCGGCCTTCCTGGGAGACGGGCTCGGCAGGGAGCTGAGGCGCGCGCGAGGGGTATCGATCGAGGTACTGACTGGCGGCGAGGTCCGGGAGTTCGAGCCCGCGCTGTCGAAGGCGGTCACTCATCTGGTCGTGCTTCCCGAACAAGGTCATTGCCCCAATCCGCTTCGCCTCTCACAGGCGCTCGCCGCGGTCTTGCATGCCGGCGGCGCACGTTTCTTCGCGGGGAAAGCCCTTGGATTCGAGCATCGCGAGGGGCGGGCCAATCGTGTCCTGACCGATGCCGGCCAGATCGATACCGATCACGTGGTGATCGCCGCCGGCGCCCATTCTGGCGAGCTCGCTAAAGCCCTTGGGCACGTCGTGCCCCTCGAGACCGAGCGCGGCTACCACGTGATGCTGTCGGCGCCCACGGTCGTGCCAAAGGTGCCTGTGATGTCGGGAGAGGGGAAGTACTTCTGCACCCCGATGGAAGGCGGGCTGAGGATAGCCGGGACCGTCGAGCTCGCTGGCCTCGACGCACCGCCGAACTACAGTCGCGCCGACGCACTCGTTGCGCTGAGTCGGAACCTGTTTCCTGATCTGGCCTTCGGCAAGCTCGAGCGCTGGATGGGGCATCGGCCCTCGCTGCCGGATTCCTTGCCCGTCGTTGGTCGGGCGCCGCGCGTGCCCAACGTGTACTTCGCTTTCGGGCATGGGCATGTCGGGCTCACGGCGGCCGCACCCACGGGCGAGATCATCGCAGCGCTCGTAGCGGGTGATGAGCCCGAGGTCGACATACGCCCGTTCGACATTAGCCGATTCTAGGGCTGAACGGGTCTGTCGAGCATCCGACGACGCTTACGCGTGTCGGTCGATACCCCGCGAGTTCGGGAGCGGTCGCCGACTGGGCTGGTTCGGGCGGTCGAGCAGCGAGATCCTTATATACGTCTCGCCTGCCGGCATCTTCCCCGCTGTCAACGGCACGTCCGCGTCGCGTCCCTGAAGAATCGCCACGATCTGCGATTCGCTGAACTTCGTCCTCTTCATCGGACTTCCTCCGACGTCACACTGCCAGAAAAGTCTACTTCCGAATGTCCACCGGCTAGGGGAGCTTACGGAGACACCGGTCCGATCTTCTCCGATGACGGGGGCGGTGCGGCCCTCGACACGGCGGAACTCGAGAACGGCCTTTCCGAGCTTCTCTGGGCATACGTGGCGGTTCGAATGTCGATTCCGACGCACCGATCCGTCCCGAATGTGGCGCGCCGTGCTTGAATTCCAAATTCCCGCGCGCAAGACCGAGCCGCTCGCGTCGGCGCAGAGGCCGCCCCCTTCACCACTGGCACTTAGCTCCCAGCATGCTCGACAACTTCTCCATCTCGCAACAGGTCCGCAAGCCAGCGGTTCGATCGGCCGCCGGAGTCGTCGCCGCCCAGCACGTCGTTGCGGCCCGCGTGGGCGCCCGCATCCTGCACCAGGGCGGCGACGCGGTCGACGCGGCGATCGCCACCTCGCTGGCCCTCGGCGTGGTGGAACCCTGGATGAGCGGTCTCGCCGCCGGCGGCTGCATGGTGCTGTGGCGCGCCAGGGAGCGGAAGGCGTATGTGGTGAACTTCGGGATGCGGGCGCCGGCCGAACTGGATCCGGCCGATTACCCGCTGAGCGGTCAGGCGGTCTCGTCGGACCTGTTCCCGTGGCCGCACGTTGTCGGTGATCGAAACGTGAAGGGCGCCACCGCGGTGGCGGTGCCCGGCATGGTGGCCGGGCTGGAGATGGCGCACCAGGCCTTCGGAACCTTCGCCTGGCGGCGGCTCGTCGAGCCCGCGGCGCAGCTGGCTCGCGAGGGCATGCTGGTCGACTGGTATTCGGCCTTGCTGACCGGCGCCAATGCGCAGGCGCTGTCCGAAGATCCGGACACCGCGGCCTGCTTCCTGCAGGACGGTAAGTGGCCGATCGTCGGCGGCTGGACCGCGGTGGAGCAGAAGCGGCTCGATCAATCGGCGCTGGCGCGCACGCTCGAGACCCTGGCCGAGGCGGGCCCCGCGGAGTTCTATCGCGGCAGCATCGCGCGGGCCCTGGTCGACGACGTGCGCGCCAAGGGCGGCTGCCTGAGCCTCGATGACCTGGCCGGCTACCGGGCGTCGATGGTCGAGCCCCTGCACATGGCCTGGAGCAAGGGGGAAGTGTTCGCGGCGCCGGACCTGACGGGCGGCCCCACTTTCCTGCGCGCCCTGGGCAACCTGAACCGCGCGCAGCTGAACGACGGGCCGCCCGATGCCGCGGCCTATCGCGCGATGGCGCTCGCCCTCGACGAGGCGTTCGACGATCGGCTCGCCAGCATGGGCGACCATGAGTCGCCGGCGAGTCCGGGCTGCACCACGCATTTCAGTGTCGTCGACGCGCAGGGCAACCTGTGCGCGGTGACGCAGACCCTGTTGTCGATCTTCGGCTCGAAGGTCACGTCGCCGTCCACCGGCCTGCTGCTGAACAACGGCATCATGTGGTTCGACCCCGAGCCGGGCAAGCCGAATTCACTCGCGCCCGGCAAGCGCTGCCTGACGAACTACTGTCCGGTGATCGGGCGAACCGCCGATGGCCGCGAGTTCGCCGTCGGCGCATCGGGCGGCAGGAAGATCCTCGGCTCGGTCATGCAGTTGGTCTCGTTCATGACGAACCACGGCATGGACCTCGAAGCCGCGTTTCACCAGCCGCGCATCGATGTCAGCGGCGGCGACGAGATCATCGCCGACCCGACGCTGCCGGCGGAAACGCTCGAGGCGCTGGCGGCAACGCTGCCGACCAGCACCGCGCGCCGCCACGTCTATCCGTACGCCTATGCCTGTCCGGCAGGCGTCGCCCGGGGCGGGGGCATCAACAGCGGTTGCACCGAGGTCTACACGCCCTGGGGCGACGCGGTGGCGGGGGAAGGCTGATCGACTGCCGGCCGTCGATGCGAAGCCGCCGAAGTCAGCCTCTTGATGGGGCTCGTGGGACAGCAAGTCGACGGTCGGAAAAGCAGCGCGCAGTAGGCCTCCGCGACAGCACGCGAGTGCCTGTCGTTTCAGCGAAGCGATCCTTGGACTGACTGCCGGGAGTCTCGGCTAACGCTGACCGCGGCGATTCAGACGATCGGATACGTGCCAAACACGCGCCAACTCAGACTGGCTTGGGTGGACACGTCACACCCACTGCAGGCTTCAGGTAAGCTCGCCAGCATCCGGCCAACCGGGAATTGCCGGTCGAATGGAGGGAGGGCATGGAAACCACCAGCAGCAAGACCGGCTTGCTTTTCGGCCTTGGCGTCGTCGTCATTCAGCTAATCGATGTCGCAGTGCATGTCGCAACGGGCCAGGCCGAGTTGATCCGCATCCTGTCGAACGTGATCATCGGCGGTTGGGCCGTGTGGTCGCTATCGGGTGTTGCGCGCGTCCGCAGCGCCGGTTTCGCGGCGGTCGCCGCCTATCTGGGCCTGAACCTCGCGTTCCTCGCGATGAACGGTCTGACCAATCCCGCCCAGGGCGATGCGCCGCGCGTTACGCTCTTCGTACTGGTGGGTCTGACAATCGCGCTTGCGCTCTGGACTCTGTCGCACCGGCGCGGCGGATAGCGCCTCGGTGCGCTGCGCTGCACGGCGATCGCCATCCCGCGGTAGAGACGCGGTGCACCGGAAAGGTCGGCATTGGCGACTTCTGGCGAGCACTGCGTACCTGTAAATGACCGCCTTCGTGCGACCACCTTCGGATGAGCGCGTTGCATATGCCCCCTATGCGCCTCGCTCGATGAGAGGCCAGGAAGCCGCCCTTCGCCAACGCGTATCGATGACCGAGATGTGCCGATCGGGCTCGCGCCGCGGAGCGGTAATCGAGGTTCGCACGTCGGCGGTCCGTAGGCTGTAGTCTGCTGAGTCATGGACTCTGTATCACAGTTCGCGCTCGGAGCCGCGGTCGGGCTGGCCGCGATGGGTCGGCGCACGGCGCCCTGGAAGGCTGCGCTCCTGGGCGGCGTCGTCGGCACGCTGCCCGATCTAGACGCCCTGGTCGACTACGGCGACGCGGTCAGCAACATGACGATGCACCGCGCCGAGACGCACTCGATCTTCTGGCAGAGCGTGGCCTCACCGTTCATCGCCGCAGCAGTCGCCGGCGTCGATCGCGCTGGGCCGCGGTTCACCGAGCGCTTCGCGCGCTGGTGGGGCGCGGTTTGGCTGGTGCTCGTCACGCATGCGCTGCTCGATGCGACCACGGTGTACGGCACGCAGCTCGCGCTGCCGTTCAGCAATCACCCGTTCGGCTTGGGCAGCGTCTTCATCGTCGATCCGCTGTACACGTTGCCGCTGCTTTTCGGGATCGCGGCGGCGCTGCTCGCGCGCGGCCCGGGCCGATTGCGCTGGAACCGGATCGGTCTCGCGCTCTCGACCGCCTACCTGGGCTGGGCCTTGCTCGCGCAGACGCATGTCACCGGCATCGTGCGCGAGCAGCTGGCCGAGCGCGGCATGCGGCCCGAGCGCGTACTGGTCACGCCAGCGCCGTTCAACACGGTGCTGTGGCGGGTCGTAGCCATGTACCCGGACGGCTACGATGAGGGGTTCTATTCGTTGCTGGATCGCGGCCGCGACATCCGCTTCGACCGGTTCTCCCGCGATGCCGCGCTGTACGCGGAGACTGCAGCAATCCCAGCCGTGGCCAGCGTCGCCTGGATCAGCAGGGGCTTCTTCCGCATGCGCGAGCACGACGGTCGGCTGACGATCACCGACCTGCGGATGGGCCAGGAGCCGTTCTACGTGTTCTCGTTCGAGGTGGCCCGGCGCGCCAGCCCCCTGGCCGAGGTCAAGCCGATCCGCGTCGGCAGTCGAGACGGCATGGATGCCGGGCACAGGTTCGGCTGGCTCGGCCAGGTCGGGCGCATGTCCGGCTGGCTCGGCCGGCGCCTGCTTGGCGAGGATCTGCCGCCGCCGCGTTGATTGTCCGTGAGAATGCCGCTGGAAGCCGTGTGACCGGAACGCATGGCACGAAGAGACCTTCAATCGTCCGGCGAAATGGATCAGGGCACCCGAGCGACTGCATCGGGAGCGATGAACTCAGCGCGGTCAACGTCGCTCGAGGGTCGCACGTTGTCGTTCGGGCAACGCCTCATGCAAGGCAGCTTCGCGTAGTTGGCGCCCGTCGAGCCTGAGCAGTTCAACGTCCGAGAAGCGTCGACAGCGAGAATAGATCGTCTTCGACTTTCTTGCGCCTCTCGGACAAGTCCCGGATCGATGTGGGCGGTCTCCACCTTGTTCTCGGTGAGCCACTTCAGGATCGCCAGGCGTAGATCGCCTGCTCGCTGACCTTGTTGCGCTTGGCCGCCGCGGCGACGGTCGACTTCTCGGCTTCCCGGAGGATGGCGACCATCTGCTCCTCGGTGAATCGGCTCTTTCTCATCGGCTCTTTCTTCGCGAAGAAGAGCCGTCTTTCCAGGATTCAGTGGTTCGAAGAGCTGGGACAGGTCAGGGCGTCGCAGAGCGGACTGGAGCTTGACTAGAATATTGTCAATCAAGCCCCCGGATGACTGGCAAATGCGGCCGTTTGTCGAGTGAGGCCGCCGGACATGTTGCCGATGAAAAGGCCATTCAGTAGCTTCGGTCGACGGGCGGGTTGCAGGAGCACCGGTCATGTGCTTCTGTTCGATTCATTGCCGCATTGATCGAGCGATGTCCGTCTTCAGGAATCGCTGGCAGGTGTCCAGACGAAGTGTCGAACGTGTCGTGCAGACCGTGAATTGGGGTATCGATTGATAGGGCAGTCGACGCATGCGGTCCTCCGTGCTTTCGCCCTGGGGGTCGCGATGGCATCCGTGCTGTCTTGCCTGACTGCACAGGCCGGCCAGATCATTGCCCGTGAGCAGCGGGGCGGGCTGATTGTGCAGGTCGTCGAACTCCAGGCTCCAGCCCCGCCCTTGCACGGGGTGTCGATGCAGGCCGCGCACGAACTGTCTGTGTCGGCAAGCGAGGCAGGCATGCGCATCGACGGGCTCGAAATCCTGTCCCACGCCAATCTGCGAAGCGGCTCGGCGGGCGACGCGATTCGGGGCTACATTTATCTGGATGCCATTCCGCAAAAGACCCTCAAGAGGCTGGCGCTCGCCGACGACTCCAGCCGACCCTTCAGTTGGTCGTACCGGATCCGCTACAGCCAGAACGGACAGAATGGCAGTCTCGACGGCCGGGTAACCTCTTCCGCGCCAGCCGGTCAGGCTGCCGGCGATAGCCGACCGGCCATCGATGTCGGTGGCCTGCTGGATGCGCCGCCACCTGTCGCCGCGCCCGCCACCCCTCCGTCATCAGGTCCGGGCCCGGCCGTTGCGGGCCTGGATGTCGACGCATTGCTGGGGAGCACGGCAGCCACGCATGCAGCGCCGCTGCACCCCGCCACCACCGCAGCTGCGCCGCGCCCGGACAGCGTGGAAGCGGCGCTGGAACCGGGTCCAGCCGGTGCTTCGCCGGTTGCCAGCGCAGGTTCGGGCTCCCGGATCGATGACGCCCTGGGCGACGCGCTCAGCTTGCGTGACCGGGAGCGTGAGCGAAAGGCTTACGTCGCGCATGCGGAAAGCCTGCGCAATGGACTGATAGAGCAGCAGTCCATGCAGAACAAGCTGCTGTTCGAAGTCTCGCAGTCGCATCAGCAGGTCGACCAGCGCCTTGCGGAAGCGGAACGCCGCCGTCAGGCAGAGGCCGAATCGTCGCGCAGTGGCCGCCTGATAGCCGGCCTCGTCGCCGGCACCGTTCTCGGCGTCGCAGGCCATCGCGCCGGCCTCCAGAACGCAGGAGAGATGGCGGGCCGGCTCGGCGCCAATATTGCACGCGGCAATGCGGGTGCGGGTTTTGCGGAATACTCCGCCGCGATGAACCAGGGCATGAATCAGCGACTCGCCGAGATCGAGGAGCAGAACCGCCTGGCACTGGCCTCGCAGCCGCAACGCATGACCGAGGGGCAACGGCTTTACCGCGAGTCGGTACAGCGCAGCGAGGCCGGCCGGCAGCAACTCATTGCGCAGGGCAAGCTGAACAATACCCCGCCGCCGCCCGCGGTGGCCGCGGCATTGAACGCCTCTCCGGCAGCAGCCGTACCGGGATTCAATCCGGGTGAAATCGCCGCCAACCCTGCCAACAGCGCGATCAGGCCCCCGTCGGCCGAGCCGGTGAACGCGCTGTCCAACGTGCAGCGTGAAGAGTTCAGGCCCGACTGTCAGGTACGGAACAGGCTGACCCATTTCGAAGGGGAGGTGACGACACGCAACGCCGTGGTGCATGTCATCACCTATCTCAGCCAGGCATGCCTGGCCGCCAAGAAGCGCTTCATCGAGGCCTACGCCTGCAACAAGGCCGAATCGATGGATTCCGCCCGGGCCCAGTGCAGCAGCGCTTGCGGCGATCCGACCTGCCGCAGCATCCGGTAGCCGATGCGGCGCTGGCACGCGGAGTCGCCGGTGTTTTTCATGTTGGACGCAGTCTGAATGTCGATTGGAAATTTCCGGAACTCCCTGCACATGAAGATCACGGATCTGCTGATTCGCGGGCCGCAGCGAGTGGCGCTGGCAGCCGCTGTCATCCTGGTTGCCGCCTCTCCGAACCTGCTTGCGCAGGATGTATCCGCCGACGTTCAACTCGACGTCATCAAGCATCGACTGGTGGAAGCCATCAAGGTCGAGAATCACCCACTGACGCTCAAGCTGATCGCCGATGCCCGCGCGATGAACCGCCCGCTCAACCCGGAGTTCGATTTCTTCGAGGGCAACGCCTTCAACGCGCTCGGCAAGGCGGAAGAGGCCGAGGCGGCGCTCAAGCGTTACGTCGAGGGCGCCGGCCCGAGGGCCCGCAACTACAAGCCGGCGATTGCCATGCTGTCGAACATCCTCGAGCGGAAGGAGGCGCGGGAGGCTGCCGCACGTCGCGCAGAGGAAGCCCGTCGGCAGCGCGAGGCTGCACATGCCGCGATGCTCGCGGCATCCGTGCGCGTGGGAGAGATCAAGCGCGTGAATACCGAGTGGGGATACGCAGTGGTGAGCGTTGATGATGGCGCTGACGCGCTCGCCGGTCCTACCCTGTATGCATTGACGCCGGCGGGAGTGCGCATTGACCTCAAACCGGGCAAGCTCACCGGCAACGAACTCTCGGCCACCGCCGCGGACTCGGCGGCGCTCGGCCCCGGCATCGTGGTGTACCGGGGGCCGGCTGCGGCGGCTGCGGGCCCGTCCGATCAAACGATGTCGACGATATCCGGGCTCGGCCCGACTGTGGTCAGAGTCGTCAGTGTCGCCTCGGGATCCGGCGGCGCGCAGAGCGGTCTGGAAGCCGACGATGTCGTCGTGAGCGTGCTCGTCCCCGAAGCGAACCGCGAGTTCAAGGTCCGAAACAAGGCCGCTCTGATGGGACTCGCCAGCCGCGCCGCCGGGACCGGACCCGGTGCAGGTGCCCCCGGACTCGTCAATCCATTCGTCGTGACGGTTCTCAGGAACGGAAACCGGATTCGGATCAACGGCCTGAATATCGATGGTGTCGAGCTTCAGGACGTATCGACCGCGGCACTTTCCAGTCGCAAATGAGCCGTCTATCTTCTGCCGCAAGAGAAACATTGTCTTGCGTGGATATCATCATCAAATGCCTTCGTCTGCTCCATCCACGCACCGCTCAAGCCGGCGCCGCGCCATGAACCGCAGCGTATCGACTGCCCTGTTGGCCCTGATGACATTGGCGACTGTATATGCGGCGACGTCTTCGGACGCATTCGCCGGCGACATGAAGGATTGCATACGGCTCGTCTCCGAAAGCGATCCTGCCCGGCAAGGCAAGACACGCAAGGTCCTGGTGAACAACTGCGCGGTGCGCACTTATGTCTTCTGGTGTCACCGCGGCGGGACGGCCTATCCCTGCAAGCCGCCCAAGCATTTCCGCCAGGGGAGGCACTTTTCTCCAGGAGAGCGTTACGTCAACAGTTATACCGTTCCGGATAATGTCGACATCGACCTTGGCGCCTGCACGGGCCCGTATACGCGCATCGAATTCGGTCCGGATGGCAGCTATCGTTGCCCATCCGACGGCAGCGGCATTGAAGGCCAGGGGCCGCGGCGCGGTCGCGCACAGTGTGCCGATGGGCGCAACATCGATTTCGACTGGCAGCTGAAGGGGGAGAACGAGCGCGTTGCGGTGCTTCAGTTGCAAGACGGTGCCGTGCAGATTCCGCGCGAGGAATATCGCGCTTTCGAGAGGAAGCCTGACGGACAGCCTCCCGCCCTTCTGGTGCGACGACTGTGTTCAGGATTCCCCGGGACCATGCCGGAAGCGGGCGCCGTTCCACAGATGAAAGGCAAGCTCCGGCAGCACGCTGACGAAATCGAACGCGAAAACCGGCAACGCTGCGCCGCCAAGAGCAATGAAGGTGACGACTGCCGCCGGTATCTCGAGCCGCAACGCGTGCCGCAGGCCGGCGGCCCTCGGGGTTGATGGATGCATGGCCTTGCCGGAGACTGGAATGCGACGATACCCCTCGAAAGGACATGTCGGGCCGCAACCGTCGTCTTGCTCTCCACGCCCATCACCAGCGTGCCTTCACCCGCGAGAAACTCGAAGACTCAGCCATGAAACATACGATTGCCACCGCCGCCCTGTTTTGCAGCCTGCTCGCTGGGTGTGACCCCACACTCCCCGTCAGACCGGACACGAGTGCGATCGGTGAAATGCCGACTGAAGTGGCCTTGTCCTTTCTGCAGAACTGGAAGGCGCCTGCCGGGCTGGTCGCGACGCCTGTGGACGCAGGAGAGAGGTGCGGCGCAATCAACAACGGTTCGATGACGCTCCGCAACGGCCAGACCTTTCCCTATGGCAAGCTGAGGCTTCTCGTCACCGGTACGGGCGGCCGCTACCGATCGGTGAATTTCACCGTCGCCGAAAGCACCTGGACCTGGTGCAGGTTCGGCGGCTTCGGCTGGGACTCTGAAAATGTGGCCACCCACCGTCGCGCATTGGGGGAAATCAACCGCATCGGCACTGCGTTCGCCGCTCTCGGTGGGCAAATCGAAAAACCGTGACGGCCCTGCACTGACAGTCGTCGGATGACCTCCGCTGCCGGCAGTCAACAGCCAGGGAGCCTGACGACCGCCTGCTCACACCGACTCGGATGTGCCCGTCAACCCAATGTCGAAAGGAGCGGGAAACGATGAAGAACATCGACATCGTCTTGTGCGACCGCCTGCCGCCAAGAGATGAGCTCAACGACATCCTGGCCCAGTACTACGAACTCATCGTCCAGCGGATGCGGGCCATGGGTTTCGAGATCGATCTTGCCGCGCCGCAAAGCGCTCTCGCGGAGTTCTGGGCGAATTCGAGCGACTATCTGCCCCCGAATGGCTGTCTGGTCGTGGCGCGCGACGACGCCGGCCGGATCGTCGGCTGCGGGATGCTGAAGCGTCTCGACCAGGACACGGGGGAGTTGAAGCGGGTCTTCGTGACCGACCTCGCGCGGGGCACCGGCACCGGCCGTCGCCTGATCGAGGCTCGCGAGGCAGCGGCGCGGAAGATGGGCCTGAAGCGCTTGGTCGCGGATACGCTGACGCCCAATGTCGAGATGCGCAGCCTCTATCCGAAGCTCGGCTTCGTTGAGGTGAAGGGGCCGATCGAAACGACGACGTACATCGATCAACCGATGCTCCGGCCCTACCTGCACTACTTCACCAAGGACATCGGCTAGTGCTACCCGCGCTGTACACTGCCGCTCCATGGCGGCCCCGAGCGAATCTTCTTCTTCGCTGATCACCCTGTCGCGCGCCCTGCTCGGCCGCGCGCTGGGTTTCCGGGACTGTCCGCCCGGCGTGCTCGACGCGCTGATCGAGGCCGGCCAGGTGCGAACGCTGGACAAGGGCGAGTACCTGACCCGGCGGGGCGGCTCGTTCGACGCGCTCGGCATCCTGATCGAGGGCTCGCTCGAGTCGAGCATCACGCGCCACGACGGCAATCGGCTGCTGGTGAGCTACCTGCAGGTGGGCGACCTGGTGGGCTTCATCGGGCTGCTCGACGGCGGCGGCCACGTCACCGACCTGAAGGCGCGCGAGGCCTGCAGGGTGATGATGATCCCGCGCGCCGTGGTGATGACCATGCGGGCCCGGCACCCCGAGATCGTGCGCGCCTGCGAGAGCCAGCTCGCGTTCCGAAGCCGCGTTCTCTACGACCGCCTGGCCGCCGACCCTTCGCTGCCGGTCGAGGCGCGGCTGGCCAGGCTGCTGCTGAGCTGGACCGGACTCTACGGCCTGCCGCGCGCGAGCGAGGTGCTGCTCGACGTCAGGATCTCGCAGGCCGACCTGGCCGACATGCTTGGCATCAGCAGGCAGCGGGCCAACGCGGCGATCGGTGAACTGCAGGCGCGCGACTGCATCAGGATGTCCTACTCGCGGATCACGATCACGGACCTGGACGCCCTGAAGGCCTGCGCGAACGGCTGAGCCGCGCGGCCTCGCCCTCGCGGGCGCCGGGGCGTTGCCTCATTCGAACTTGATGCGGCCGACGACCGGCCGGTACAGGTCCCGCTGGGCCAGCAGGAAGGCCTGCGCCTGCTCGGGGTCCATCGGCCTTGCCGCCACGGTGCCCATCTTCCTGCGCTGCTCGATCACTGCGGGCGCCTGGGCCGCTGCCGCGATCGCGGCGTTGAGCCGGCGCAGCGCCGGCTCCGGCACGCCCTTGGGCGCGAAGAACATGCCCCAGGTCTGCAGGTCCAGGCCCGCGAGGGCCTTGCTCTCCCCAAAGGCCGGCGCGTTCGGCACGACCGCCGAGCGCTCGGGCGACGAGACGCCCAGCACCTTGACCCGCCCCTGCGCTGACAGTCCTGCAACGACCGGCACGACCACCACGCCGAAGTCCAGCTGCCCGCCCATCACGTCGGCGACCACCCCCGCGCCGCCGCGGTAGGGAATGTGCAGCATGAAGGTGCCCGTCCTGCTCTTGACCAGCTCGGTGGCTAGGTGCTGGAAGGACCCGATGCCCGAGGTGCCGAAGGTGACCTTGCCCGGGTTGCGTCCCGCGTAGTCGACGAGCTGGTCCATGTCCCGCGCCGGATGGTCTGGGCGGGTGAAGAAGGCCAGTGGCGTGAAGCCCGACAGCGCGACCGCGAGCAGGTCCTCGGTCCGGTACGGCAGCTCCGGCTTGATCATCGGCATCAGCACGGTCTCGCTCGGCGAGCCGTAGAACAGCGTGTGGCCGTCCGCGGGCGCGCGCGTGCCCTTGTGGACGCCGATCGTCCCGCCGGCGCCGCTGACGTTCTCCACCACGATCGGCTGCCCGAGCGACTTGCCCATGCCCGGGGTCAGCAGGCGCACGTCGATGTCCGCGCCGCCGCCTGGCGTGAAGGGCACGATCACGTTCACCGGCTTGCTCGGGAAGTCCGGCTGGCCGGCGGCCCACGCGCTCGGCAACCCTGACAGGCCGGCGGCGCCGGCCACCAGCAGGCTGCGCCGCGAGAGGTCGGGCCGCGCGCGGCTCCGGCGAGGGGAGATGGGGCGTTTCATGCTGTCTCCTGCGTTCTGCTTGGGAGGCTTCACTATGCGCGAGCCGGGCCGCGGCCGATCGGCGAAGCGCGGCGACTCTGTCAGGGTTTGGACACTTCGGGCCGATCGGCGATGGCGGCCGGCCATGGCCTTGCGAACAATGGCCAGCGGATCGGCGGGCAGTGCGCCTGCCGGTTCCGCCGATCGATCGCAACGGAGGGGAGCCGGTGTCCGAGCAAAGAAAGATCAGGGGGGGCAAGCTGCTCGCCCGCGCGCTGTGCGAGAAGGGGGTCGAGCACGTCTTCACGCTGTCGGGAGGCTTCTGCAATCCCGCGCTCGAGGGCTTCAAGGAGTGCGGGATGCGCGTCGTCAACTGCCCGCACGAGCAGGTCGCCGGTTTCCTGGCGGACGCCCACACCCGCATCACGCGCAAGCCGGCGGTCTGCCTGGCGGGCCCCGAGAGCCCCAACACGGCCGGCGCGATGATGGAGGCCTGGGGCGAGCGCGTGCCGGTGATCTTCGTGACCTCGGCGAGCACGTTCCGGCGCCGCGGCGCAGGCGGCTTCAAGGAAGTGGACACGGTGGCCATGGCCCTGCCCTTCACCAAGTACAGCGCGAGCGTCGACGACGGCAACCGCATCGGCGAGTTCGTCGACCGGGCGTGGCAGATCGCCCTGAGCGGCTATCCGGGGCCGGTGCATCTGAGCGTGCCGGTCGACGTGATGTTCTCGTCGTTCGCCGAGGACGCCGGGCGCGAGGAGCGTCCGTTCGACCGCGGCGCCAGGCCCGTGCCCCGTGCCTGGCCGGAGCCCGCGAGGCTCGAGTCGCTGCTCGCGCTGATCGCCGGTGCGAAGCGGCCGGTCCTGATCGGCGGCCACGGCGTGTGGTGGTCGGGCGCCGAGTCCCTGCTCGAGGCCGCCGGCCGCGAGCTGAACATTCCGATCCTGAACATGCCGGGCCACCGCAAGATGATCCCGGAGAACGCGAGCGCGTACATGGGCCTGGCCGACGTCCACCAGTACCCGCCTTCCGCGCCGGCCCTGCAGGCCTGCGACGTGGCGATCCTGGTCGGAGGACGGCTGGACAACCAGATGGACTTCGGCAACACGGGGCTGTTCCCGAAGTCCACGAAGCTGGTGTGCGTGAACGGCTCGCACGAGGAGCTCGAGTACAACCGCTCGGCCGACGAAGCCCTGCTGAGCGATCCGGCCGCCTTCCTCGAGGCGCTCGCCGGCCTGAAGTCGCGGGGGCGGTGGTCGCTCGGCACCGAGTGGCTCGACCAGAACCGGCGATGGCGCGACGAGTGGGTCGAGAAGACGCTCGTGGAGCTGGACCTCGACAGCCGCGACGACGGCCGGATCCATCCGCTGCAGCTGTCGCTGGCGGTGCAGTCGGTCCTCGGCGAGAAGGACTGGCTGGTCTACGACGGTGGCAACACCCACTTCTGGGCCGAGATCGGTGTGAAGGTCCACGGGGCGCAGGGCAAGCGGCTGGCGGGAATCCTGCACCCCGGCAGCTTCAGCATCCTGGGGGTCGGCGTGTCGATGGCGCTGGCGGTGAAGAACACGCAACAGGAGGCGCGGGTCGTTCTGGTCAGCGGCGACGGCGCCTTCATGTGCGGCGGCATGTCGCTCGAGCTGGCGTTCCAGGAGAGGCTGCCAATCGTGGTCGTGATCGACAACAACGGCGGGCTCGACTGCATCTCGCAGCAGCAGGAGCGCCTGTTCCCCGACGGCTCGCACTACGCGACCGACTTCCGGGACATCCCCTTCCACAGCATGGTGCAGGGGATGGGCGGGCACGGCGAACTCGTCGAGCGGCTCGAGGACCTGAGGCCCGCGATCGAGCGCGCGCTCGCGAGCGGAAAGCCTGCCTGCGTGAACGTGAAGGCCAAGGGGGTGATCACGCCGATCATCGGCGCGGTCACCAGCAAGCGCGACAAGTCGTCGATCGAGTGAGGCACGCCATGGCCGTCATTTCAAGTCATGCGCTCGACGCGGTGCGCGGCGGGCACGCCGGCGGGCTCGAGGTCGTCCTGCGACGGATCCTGCCTTCCGGGGAGGCCGTCACGCTGTTCCGCACCGTCACCGACGAGGGCGGACGCCTGAGCGAGACCGTGAGCGTCGCCGCCGGGCACCGCGAGGCCGAGTACGAACTGGCGTTCGCCACCGCGGCATTCCTGGCGCGCCAGGGGCCGATTCCGGATGCGCCGTCGGTGATGCGGGCGCTGGTCGTGCGATTCGCGATGCCCGACCCCGACGCGCGCTACCACTTCCCGATCAGCATCACGCCCGCGAGCTGCTCGGTGCTGGCGATCGCGCCGGGACTCTGACGCTGCCCCGATGAGCGACATCGTCTGGGACTTCGTCGTGGTGGGCGCTGGCGCTGCCGGCTGCGTGCTGGCGAGCCGGCTGTCGGAGGACCCCGAGTCGAAGGTGCTGCTGATCGAGGCCGGACCCGATGCGCCGGCCGGCCGCGAGCACCCGGACATCCGCGATCCGCTGCCGGTGTCCTTCGGCAATCCGACCTTCTCGTGGCCGGCGCTGGTGGCCGAGGTTTGCGCCGATCCGGGCAACGGCCAGCCGCGCGCCGCCCGGCACTTCCTGCAGGGATTCGGCGTGGGCGGCGGCACCAACATCAACGGTTCGATCGCATTCCGGGGCCAGCCCGGCGACTACGACGCCTGGGTCGAGCAGGGCGCGGCGGGCTGGGGATGGCGCGACGTCCTCCCGTACTTCAGGAAGCTCGAAACGGACCTCGACTTCGACGGACCGCTCCACGGCGACGCGGGTCCGGTCGCGGTCCGGCGCAACCCGGAGCGGGAGTGGGCGCCGTTCAGCCGCGCGGTCGGGGCCGCGCTGCTGCGCCGCGGGCACCCTCGGATCGACGACTACAACGGCGACTTCGGCGACGGCCTGAGCGCGCTGCCGATGACCAACCTGCCCGACCGTCGGGTGTCGGCGTCGAGCGCCTACCTGACCGAGGCGGTGCGGCGCCGCCCGAACCTGAGCATCCTTCCGGACACCCTGGTCGAGCGGCTGCTCGTCGACGGTCGCCGTGTCGGGGGCGTGGTGGCGCGGAACGCGTCCGGCGTGTCGACCGTGCGCGCTCGCGAAACGATCGTGTCCTGCGGGGGAATCTTCAGCCCGGCGCTGCTGATGCGTTCCGGCATCGGCCCGGGGCGTCGCCTGCAGGCCATGGGCATCGCGGTCGTGCACGACCTTCCGGGCGTCGGGCAGGGCCTGCAGAATCACCCGAAGATCGAGCTCGCCGTGCATCTGCCGGCATCGAGCGCGCAGTCGCGGCGCCAGCGCGATCTCGGCCAGAACTGCCTGCGCTTCTCGTCGGGGCTGGCCGGCTGCGCGCCGCACGACATGGGGCTGGTCTCGATCAGCAAGGCCGCCTGGCATCCGCTGGGCGAGCGCATCGGGGCGGTGGGCGTCGCGCTCTACCAGCCGCTGTCTCGCGGCAGCGTGGAGCTCGACGACGCGGATCCGGCAGGTATGCCGCGCATCCGCTTCGGGCTGCTCGACGATCCGCGCGATTTCGAGCGGATGGTGACGGGATTGCGCTTCGCGCTCGACGTGCTGGCCGACCCGGAGGTGGCGCGTGAGCGCAATCAGGTCTTCCTGCCCGACGGGAAAATGGTGCGTCGCCTGGCGCGCCGTTCCGCCGCCAACTGGTGGCGGGCATGGCTCGCCAGGTGCCTGCTGGACATCCCGTCGGTTCGGCGATTCGGGCTGGGCGCCTCGATCGTTGATGTGGTGGAACTCGCGAACGACGAGGCCGCGCTGCGGCAGGTCGTGCGCCGGCACACCGGGCTCTCGCATCACGTGAGCTGCACCTGCCGTATGGGCCGGGCGGAAAATCCGATGGCGGTGCTCGACGAGGCTTGTCGGGTGCGCGGCGTCGAGGGACTCCGGGTGGTCGACGCGTCGTCCTTCCCGGTCATCGTGCGCGCCGGCATGTACCTGCCGGTGATGATGGTGGCGGAGAGGGCGGCGGACCTGATCCGGGATTCGTCGCCGGGCTGCTAGCCCAGAACCTTCGGGTTCGCGCATGCGCGCGGCTTTTCCCCGCGCAGGACCCGCAGGATGTCCTCCCCGGCGTCGCATCCCATCCGCCGCATCGCCTCGTCGGTCAGGGCGGCGCTGTGCGGCGTCACGATCACGTTGGGCAGCGACAGCAGCTCGAGGTCGGACGGAGGCGGCTCGACTTCGAGTACGTCCACCGCGGCGCCTGCAAGGTGACCGCTCTTCAGCGCATCGGTGAGCGCGGCGGTGTCGACCAGCGCGCCTCGAGCGTGATTGATCAGAAAGGCGCCGTGCTTCATCGCCCCGATGGCGCGCCGATCCAGGAGGTGCCTGGTTTCCTTGGTCGACGGGGTATGCAGGGTCACGAAGTCGGATTCGGCCAGCAAGGCGCCGAGCGAGCGGGGCTCGGCGCCGCGTGACCGGATCGTCTCGGCGTCGAGGTGCGGGTCGTGACCGAGGACGCGCATGCCGAATGCGAGGCGGCAGATTTCCGCGACCCGTGCCCCGATCCGGCCGATACCGACGATGCCGATGGTGCGTCCGCGAAGGTCGATGCCCATAAGCGTGTCGCGCTCGCTCCAGCGGCCCGCCCGCACTGCCCGGTCGGCACGGGCGATGTGGTGACCGAGCGCGATCATCGTGCCGACCACGTGCTCGGCCACCGATTCGGTATTGGCGTCCGGCGTGAACACGACCGGGATGCCGAGTTCAGTGCAGGTGTCCACGGGAATGTAGTCGAGGCCGACCCCGTGCCTGGCGACGACGCGCAGGCGGGAGCCGGCGCGGATTGCATCGGGAGCGATCGGCATGCGCACGAGCAGCGCGTCGGCGGAAGGGATTTCCTTCAGGAGGCCTGCAGGCGACGGGTCGGACAACACCTGGACCTCGGCTTCGCTCTGCAGCAGCTTCATGGCGTCCGGATGAATCGCGTGCGTGATGAGGACTGTCTTGCGCATGGGGTCGGGCCTCGGCGTGGGTCGGCGATGGGTTTCTCGGGGAGAAATGTTGCTTGACCGGTTTGTCGAAGGATACTAGAGTCTGAGTAACTAGTTAACTAGTCACTCAGATGACGACTCACTCCCATACGGGGCTCGCCGAGGCGTACCGCAAGATCAAGGAGGGGATCCTCGAACTGCGGTATCGACCGGGACAGAAGCTCTCCGAAACGAAGCTTGCGGCAGAGCTCCGGCTCGGCCGGTCGCCGATCCGGGGCGCGCTGGCGCGCCTCGAGCGGGATGGCTGGGTGCGGGTGCTGCCGCAGAGCGGGACCTTCGTCCGGAAACTGTCCCTGGAGGAGATCGCCGCCATGAGCGAGTTGCGGCTCCTGCTGGAGTCGCACGCCGCAAGCGTGGCGGCGCTGCGGGTGTCGCCCGACGAACTGGCGCTGCTGCGGGCGAAGTTCGAATCCCTGAAGGCTTCGGGCGTCGATGGGCATTTCGACGAGTTCCTCGACCTCGACGACCTGTTCCACGGTCTGGTCTACCGGGTGGCGGGAAACCCGCTGATCACGCAGATCCTCCAGAACCTGCGCGACCAGATCCACTGGGTCCGGGTCACGACCGCGGTCCTGCCCGGCCGGGTCGATGCGTCGCTGCACGAGATGGATCGCGTGCTCGATGCGATGGAGCGGCGAGATCCCGACGCGGCTGCCGAGGCGATGCGGCAGCACATCGGGAACATCGCCGTCTCCTATGAGGCCGTCCCGGCCGATGACGAGGGTGTCGCAGATGCGGCCTGAACTCAAGCGAACGGTCAGCACCGACCAGGCGCCCAAGGGGCGCGGGCCCTTTCCCCAGGCGGTGATCGTCGGCCCGCTGGTCTTCGTGTCCGGTCAGGGGCCCCTCTCGCCCGTCACGAACCAGCCGATCGACGCCGGCTTCGTCGCGCAGGTCGAGCAGACCTTCGCGAACGCGCAGGCCATCCTGCGAGCTGCCGGGCTCGGCCTGGAGCACATCGTGAAGGTCACCGTCTACCTGACCGACCTCGCGAACATCCCCGAATTCAATCGGATCTACGAGCGACTGGTGCCTTCGCCGCTGCCCGCGCGGACCCTGGTCCAGGCAGGGCTTCGGGGCATCGACGTCGAGATCGACCTCATCGCCGCCGATCCCCAGCGCCTCGGCGCGATCTCCCTCGCATAGCGGACGGGCCTGCAATGTATTTCGTCGGCACCGATATCGGCGGCACCTTCACCGACCTGTTCGCGGTCGAAGTCGAGACCGGGCGTTCGCTGACCGCGAAGGTCCTCACGAATCACGACGACCCGACGAGCAGCGTCTCGCGTGGAATCGAGCAGCTCATAGCCACTGGCGAGGTGCGGGCGGAGCAGATCGCGCGCGTCCTGCACGGCACCACGCTCGTCACCAATGCGCTCATCCAGCGCCGCGGCGCGCGCGCGGCGCTGCTCGTCACGGAAGGCTTTCGCGACGCGATCGAGATCGGCACCGAACACCGGTTCGATCTCTACGATCTCGACATCGATAAGCCGCAGCCGGTCATACCCCGGCATCTCCGCCGTCCGGTCCGGGAACGCGTGCTCGCCGACGGAACGGTGGAGACGCCGATCGACCTCGCGCAAGCGCGGGCCGAGATTGCCGCGCTTCTCGCCGACGGGGTGGACGCGATCGCGATCTGCCTGCTTCACGCCTTCCGGAACCCGGTGCACGAGCGCGCGCTTCGCGACCTCATCCTGGAGATGGCCCCAGGCATGCACGTGTCGCTGTCGTCCGAGGTCGCGCCGGAGATCCGTGAGTACGAGCGCGCGTCCACGACGGCGATCAACGCCTACGTGGCGCCGATCGTCGAGCCCTACCTGCGGGCCCTGCGGGAGAAGCTCGAGCGGATGGAGGTCCGCGGGGCCCTGCTCGTGATGCAGTCCAACGGAGGGACGGCGGTTCCCGAGACCGCCTCGCAGTTCCCGGTGCGGCTGCTCGAGTCGGGCCCGGCGGCAGGGGCCATCGGAGCGGCCTACATCGCGCGGGCGATCGAGCGGCAGAAGGTGCTCTTCTTCGACATGGGCGGCACGACGGCGAAGGCGTTCATCGTCGACGACGGCGCTCCGATCGTTGCTCGGAAGCTCGAGGTGGCGCACGTCTACCGGTTCAAGCACGGCAGCGGGCTGCCCGTCCAGATACCCGCCGTGGACATGATCGAGATCGGGGCGGGGGGCGGAAGCATCGCGCGAATCGACCGCCTGGGCCTCCTGAAGGTGGGCCCGGACAGCGCGGAGTCCGAGCCCGGCCCGGCCTGCTACGGCCTGGGGGGATCGCTTCCCACCGTCACGGACGCCGACGTGGTGCTCGGCTACATCGGGACCGAGAGCTTCCTCGGCGGCAAGATGCGCCTCGACCGGGAGGCGGCGCGGCGGGCCATCGCGCAGCACCTCGCCGAACCCCTCGGGCTGAGCGTCGAGGAGGCCGCGTGGGGCATGCATCAGGTCGTGAACGAGAACATGGCCTCGGCGGCGCGCGTTCACCTGCTGGAGCACGGCCGCACCCCGGCCGACTACGCGATGGTCGCGTTCGGCGGCGCCGGGCCCACTCACGCCTATGGGGTCGCGAAGGCGCTGAGGCTTCGCGAGCTGGTCGTGCCGTGGCAGGCGGGCGTGGGCTCCGCGTTCGGGATGCTGTGCGCGCCGGTTTCGTTCGATCTGGCCCGAAGCCTGAGCGTGCCCGTCTCGGAGGCCCGCTGGGACGAGATCGCCGCCTTCCTCGACGAGATGATCGAGGACTGCCGCCGCAAGGTGCGCGACGCCGGGGTGCCGCCGGAAGCGATCGTTGCGGTTCGCTCCGTGGACATGCGCTATCGCGGGCAGGGCCACGAGGTCCAGGTGGATCTGGAAGGGCTCGACTGGCCGGACGTGTCGGCCGAAGAGGTGCTCGATCGCTTCCGTGCCGAGTACGAGCGCCTGAACGCGGTCAAGGGCCCGGACGCCCCGATCGACTTCGTGACCTGGCGCGCCAGCGCGCGCGGACCCGTTCCGGATCTGCCCTTGAGAGCCGGCGCCGCGGCGGGTAAGGCGGCCTCGCGGTCGCGCCGGCTGGTCTACTTCGGCGCGGACAGAGGGTTCATGGACACGCTCGTCGTGCCCCGGCCTTCGATGGAGCCGGGGGAATCGATCCATGGGCCGGCGCTGATCGAGCTGGGCGACGCGACCGTCACGGTCGGCCCGGATGCCACCGCGCTGATGCGTGAAGACGGGCTCATCCAGGTGACCCTGGTTCATTGACGGAAAGGGGCAACGGGCCATGGCAAGCAACTTCCCTCCGTACCTTCTGGAGATCCTCTGGAATCGGCTTCTCGCGCTCGCGGAAGAGCAGGCGCAGGTGCTGATGCGCACGGCTTTCTCGACGATCGTGCGCGAGGCGGGCGACTTGTCGGCCGCGATCTTCGACCGCAGGGGCCGCATGGTCGCCCAGGCGAGAACCGGCACGCCCGGCCACGTGAACACGATGGCCAGGGGGATGCGCTTCTTCCTCGAGGAGTTCCCGCTCGACACGATCGAGCCGGGCGACGTGCTGCTGTCGAACGATCCCTACAAGCTCGCAGGACAGCTCAACGACATGTGCATCGTCACGCCCGCCTTCCACGAGGGCCGGTGCGTCGGCTTCTTCGCGAGTTGCTGCCACATGGTCGACGTGGGGGGCGTCGGCCTGACCGCCGACGCGCGGAACGTGTTCGAGGAGGGGCTTCAGGTTCCCTTCTGCAAGTTCCTGGTGCGGGGGCAGGAGAACCGGGACGTCTTCCGGTTCATCCGGGCCAACGTGCGAACGCCCAAGGAGGTCATCGGCGATCTCTACGCGCAGGTGGCCGCCGGCGAGGTGGCCGCCCGCAGACTGGCCCAACTGCTCGGCGAGTTCGCACTCGCCGACATCGAGGCGCTTTCCGACGAGATCGTGTCGAGGTCGGAGGCGGCCGTGCGGGCCGCCGTCCGGGATTTCCCGGCCGGACGGTTCGACTATGGCTGCGAGAACGACGGATTCGAGAAGCCGCTTCATATCCAGGTGGCGGTGTTCCGGGACGGCGACCGCCTGGTCGTCGATTTCGACGGGACCGATCCGAGCGTCGATCGCGGGATCAACGTGCCGCTGGCCTACACGACCGCCTATTCGTCGTATGCGGTGAAGTGCGTCGTCGCGCCGGATGTGCCGAACAACGAGGGAAGCTTCCTTCCGATCGAGGTCCGGGCGCCGCGAGGCTCGCTGCTGAATCCCGTTCATCCAGCGCCCACCGCAGCCCGCCACATCGTCGGCCACTTCCTGCCGACCGTGGTATTCGGCGCCCTCGAGCAGGCGCTGCCGGAGAAGGTTCCGGCCGACAGCGCCGCCGGCCTGTGGGTCACGCAGGTATCGGGGATGAAGGCGGGGCAGGAGCCGTTCTCCTTCGCGTTCTTTTCCTGCGGAGGGATGGGGGCCCGCCGGACGAAAGACGGGCTGTCGGTGACCTCGTTCCCGAGCGGCATCCAGAACGTGGCCACCGAAGTGATCGAGTCCGAGTCGCCTGTCGTGCTTCGCCAGCGCGAGTTGCGGCCGGACTCTGGAGGGGCCGGACGACATCGGGGCGGTCTCGGGCAGGTGATCCGCTTCGAGGTCAGGTCGGAAGGCCCGGCAACGCTCTCCGGCATGTACGACCGGGTGCGATTCGCGCCTCGCGGCACCCAGGGCGGGCGTGATGGCGCTCCCGGGGCCGTGCGCGGCGAGGACGGGCGTCCCCTGCCTTCGAAGGGCAGGACCACCATCCGGCCTGGCGAGCAGATCACGCTCGAGTTGCCGGGGGGTGGAGGCTTCGGTGATCCGCGCGATCGCCCGATCGAGGCGATCGAAGCGGACGTCGCGGAAGGCTACGTATCGAAGGAGGAGGCTGCCCGGGACTACGGAACCGCAACGTCCGCATGAGTTGCGCTCGTGGCCCCGGGAAGGGCCGTTTTTTGAGCGTGCCGTCTCGGCACAAAGGGAGCGAGAGATGAAGATCGGAACACTACTCACCACCTTGTCGGCGGCCGCAGTCCTTGCGAGCGCGACGTCCGCCCAGGCCCAGGACATCAAGATGGGCGTCATCGCGGGAATGTCCGGGCCGGGGACGTCCTACGGCATCGGCATCCGCCAGGGCGCCGAGATGGCGGTCAAGGAGATCAACGCCGCCGGCGGGGTCAAGGGTCGCAAGATCTCGCTGGTCGTCGTCGACGACGCGAGCAATCCGGCGCAGTCGGTCACCGCCATGCAGCGGCTCTCGAGCGAGGGAGTCGACCTGATCGTCGGCGGCTGGGGCAGCTCTCAGGTGCTCGCGAACATGGAAGTCGCCGAGCGCGCGGGAATCCCGTACATCGTCGTCGGAGCGACCAACCCGAAGATCACGACCGAGAAGAACAAGTGGACGTTCCGCGTGATCTTCACCGACGCAGTGCAGGCCGAGCAGATCGCCGACGCCGCGGTCAAGCGACTCGGCATGAAGCGGATAGCGATCATCCACGACGCCAACGACTATGGAGTCGGGAATCGCGACGTCTTCGTCGAGAACCTCAAGAAGCTCGGCGTCGATCCGGTCAGCGTGGTTTCCTACCAGAGCGCCGACAAGGACTTCACCGCACAGCTGAGCCGCATCCGCGAGGCGAACCCGGATGGCGTCGCGGTGTTCGGGACCATCCCCGCGGCGCCGGCGATCATGAACCAGGCGCGCGACCTCGGCATCAAGGCGCGCTTCATCGGCACGGGCGGACTCGCCAACGAGAACCTGATGACGCTGGCGCCGAAGGCCTCGGAAGGGACCGTGTTCACGACCTACTTCCACGAGGACGTCGATCCCGAAGCCAAGGCCTGGGCCGAGCGATATGTCAAGGAGTTCAGCGGCGGCTCCCAGCCGCCGCGCCCCGTGCTGGCGGCATGGGAGTACCGGGCCATCAAGTTCATCGCGGTTCCCTGCCTGGAAGCCGCCGGCACCGACAAGGAGAAGCTGCGCCAGTGCTTCTCGGGCTGGAAGGGCAAGATCTTCAGCGTGCCCGGTGAGGCCCATTTCGACAAGACCGGTCAGCTGATCCAGCAGTCGGTCCTGGTCGAGGTGCGCGGCGGCGCCTTCCAGGCCTTCAAGGGTCAGTGAGCCTGGCAAGGGGCGGCCATGTTCGAGCAACTCGTCATCGGCGGATTCGCCACCGGCTGCATTTATGCGGTCGTCGGCCTGGGGTTCACGCTCGTCTACCGCACGCTGCGGATGGTGAACTTCGCGCAGGGCCACGTCTTCATGGCCGGGGCATTCCTGGGGCTGGTGATCGCCGAGCGTGTGCCGCTGCCCGCCCCGTTGCTGCTGGTCGCGGTCGGGGCGGTGGCCTTCGTTCTCGGGATGATCCTGGAGCGCGTCGTGTTCCGGCGCCTCTATCACAACCACGAGGTGTTCATCGTCGGCTCGATCGGCTTGGGGATCATCCTGATGAACGGGGTGCGCGTCTTCTTCCCCGAGCCGGTGCCCTTTCCGAAGGTGTTCGGGACGGCGATCGTGGAGATCGGGACGGCCCGCGTCCCGGAGGCCAGTCTCTGGGTCGTCGGGTGCACTGTTGTCTTCGTTGCGCTGCTGCACGTCATGTTCAGCTACACCCGCGCCGGCCGGGCGCTGCGCTCGGTTGCCTCCGACGCCGAAATCGCCGGAGCGGTGGGCGTGAACGTGACGCGGGCGATCGGGGCGACCTTCGGCCTGAGCTTCGCTGTCGCGGCCATGGCTGGAGTCCTGATCGGACCGCTCTACTTCGTCGCCTTCGACATGGGGGACATGGTCGGCCTGAAGGCCTTCTCCGCGGCCGTCTTCGGTGGAATCAACAGCGTTGCCGGGACGATCCTCGGCGGAGTCGTGATCGGCGTCCTGGAGAATCTCGCGGGGGGCTATGTCTCGTCCGCATACAAGGATCTGGTCGCCTTCGTCATTCTGCTGATCATGCTCGTCTGGCGGCCCACGGGGCTCCTCGGGCGCGAGACTCCGATCAAGGTGTGAAGGTGAAAAGACCGTACAAGCGCTGGTCGTTGGCGCTGCTCGCGCTGCTGGCTCTTGCCGTGTTGCCGGCCTTTGCGCCGCAGTACGTCGTCCACATCGTCAACTTCGTCTTCATCTACACGCTGCCGGTGATCGGGCTCGGCTTCCTCACCGGATTCACCGGGCGGGTGTCTCTTGCACAGGGGGCGCTCTTCGGGGTCGGCGCGTACACGACGGCGCTCCTCACGACGGGCTTTGGCTGGAGCCCGATCGCGACACTCGCGCCGGCGATCCTGGTGACTGTGCTGCTCGCAGTTACGCTCGGCGGGGCTGCGGTCCGCCTCGCGGGCCTCTACTTCGTGATGGCCACGATCGGAATCCAGCAGATCGTCTGGATCGTCCTGATGAACTGGATCGATCTGACGAACGGCCCGCAGGGGGTCAGGTCGATCCCGCCAGTGAGCATCGGCGGCCACGCTTTCGAGACGACTCATCAGTTCTACTTCCTGGCGCTGGCGTTCGCCGCCGTTTCCTACGTGCTGGCCAAGCGGATCATCGCCAGCCGGCTCGGGCTGTTCCTGCGCGCCCTGAGCGACGACCAGCTGGCCGCCTCGTCCGTCGCGGTCGACGTCAACCGGGCCAAGGTCACGGCCTTGGCCTTGTCCGCGGCATGGGCGGGGGCGGGAGGATTCCTCTATGCCCACTACGTCCGCTACATCCATCCGGACATGTTCGGCCTCGAGCCGTCCGTCCTCTTCCTCGTGATGAGCATGTTCGGCGGCTATCGTTCGCTCGAAGGCATGATCTTCGCCACCGCCGTGCTCGAGTCCGCGACGGAATACCTCAGGCCCTTCGGCGAGTTCCGGATGATCGTCTACGGCCTGATCCTGCTGCTCGGGATGATGTACTTCCCGAAAGGCATTCTGACGCTCGTTCAGCGGCGGGGTACGAAGGCGCAGGCCGGGGAGGGGACGCAATGAAGCTTCTCGAGGCTTCGAAGTTGAGCCTGGCTTTCCGGGGCGTGCGCGCGTTGGTGGATGTCGACCTCGAGATCGCCGAGGGCGAGCTCGTTGGCATCATCGGCCCGAACGGCTCCGGAAAGAGCACGCTGTTCAATGTCCTGTCCGGCATCTATCGCTGTGACCAGGGGCGCATCGCGTTCGGCGGCGCGAGGATCGAGAGACTGGGCGCCGCCGGCATCGTTCGACACGGCCTCGTTCGGACATTCCAGAACAAGCGGCTTTTCGGGTCGATGACCGTGCTGGAAAACGTCCTGGTCGCCGCGATGAAGGGCCGCGGAGGATCGGCCGCCGGCGACGTCTTCGGGCTTTCCTCTTCGCGCGCGGCCTCGGCTGCTGCCCTGGAGCTGGCACGGGAGTGCCTCGAGCGGGTCCAACTCTCCGATTGGGGAGATGTTGCTGCCAAGGACCTGCCGTACGGCGCACAGAATCGGCTCGAGATTGCGAGGGCGCTCGCCTTGCAGCCTCGTCTCCTGCTCCTCGATGAACCGGCGGCCGGCTTGAATCCCGCCGAGCGCGGCGAGTTGCGCGAGTTGATCCAATCGGTTCACGAGGAAGGCGTGACGATTGCGCTGGTCGAGCATGACGTGCGAATGGTCACCGGGCTTTGCCAGCGAGTGATCGCCCTCGATCACGGCGAGAAGATCGCCGACGGCCCCTCGGCCGAAGTCATCAACGATCCCCGTGTCCTGGCCGCCTATTTCGGCGAGGCTGAAACCGAGGAGGCGACGAGTGCCGAACGCTGATGCCAATGGCGGGACCCCGGTCCTGGAGACGCGCGACCTGCACGTCTTCTATGGGAAGGTTCACGCGGTCCAGGGGGTTTCCATCGAGGTGAGGCAGGGCGAGGTCGTCGCCATCCTCGGCGCGAACGGCGCGGGAAAGAGTTCCGTCATGCGGGCCCTGATGGGGCTGGTGCCGGCGCCGCGCGGCGAGGTGCTGCTGCGCGGTCAGCAAATCGGCGCGGCCAGGAGCGATGTCCGGGTAGCGCACGGCATGGCATACGCTCCGGAAGGGCGCCGGGTCTTCGGCGACCTGACCGTGCACGAGAACCTTCTGATGGGGGCCTACGTTGTTCGTGACGGGGGCCAGGTCGGGAAACGGATCGAGGAGATCTACGGATTGTTTCCACGGCTACGTGAGCGGAGCGACCAGGTCGCGGCCACCTTGTCGGGCGGCGAGCAGCAGATGCTCGCGATCGGGCGGGCGATGGTTCGCGAGCCGGACGTCATGCTGCTCGACGAGCCCTCCCTCGGGCTGGCGCCCGTCATGGTGAAGGTAATCTACGAGACGCTCAGGCTGATCCGCGAGCGCGGCATGACCCTCTTGCTTTCCGAGCAGAGCGCGCACATCGCACTGCGGATCGCGGATCGGGCATACGTGCTCGAGAACGGCCGAGTCGCCTTTTCCGGCCGGGCTGCGGATCTCCGGAACGACCCGGCGCTTCGCGAGTCGTACCTCGGCGCATGACCCACCATCAACTGTTCTCCTGAGATGAAGATCAGCGAAATCAAGGCCTACCCTCTGTCCTTCCGGGTTTCCAGTGCCGGCGCCGTCCGGCTGGGGATCGGGCGAACCGTCAAGCGCGATACGGTGATCGTCAAGATCGGCACGGACGAGGGTCTGGTCGGCTGGGGGGAGGCGCATCATGGAAGGGCGCCCGGAAGCGTCGCGCACCTCATCAACACGACGCTCGCCAATCTGGTGATGGGCATGGAGGCCACCGACGTTGTCGGCGTCTGGGAGCGTGTGTACAAGATGCAGCTCTCGAGCCACGGCATGGGTGCGGCATCGGCAATCGCGCTGAGCGGCGTCGACATGGCCCTCTGGGACCTGCGCGCCAAGGCGGTCGGCTGGCCCCTGTATCGCCTTCTGGGCGGGCGCTCTAAGCCGATCCCGGCCTATGCAGGGGGGATCTCCCTCGGCTACCAGCCGCCCGCCCAATTGGTCGACGAGGCGCGCGGACTGGTCGAGCGGGGCTACCGCGCGCTGAAGCTGCGCGTCGGTGACTCCTGGCGGGCGGACGTTGAACGGGTCGAGGCGGTCCGCAAGGCTCTCGGGGAGTCCATCGAGATCCTCGTCGATGCGAACACCAACTACACGGTGGACGATGCGCGGCACGCGATGCCTGCCTTCGACGCGCTCCGGGTCGGCTGGCTCGAGGAGCCGTTCCCGCCGCACGACGCGCGCAGCTACCGCGCTGCAGCGGGGTTCGGCTCCACGCCCCTGGCAGCGGGCGAGAATCACTACACCCGGTTCGAGTTTCAGCGGGTAATCGAGGACGGCGTCATCTCGGTCATTCAGCCCGACTTGTCGAAGACCGGCGGGCTGACCGAGGGGCTGCGCATCGCTGCGCTCGCCTCGGCCTGGAAGCTGCGCATCAACCCGCACACCTCGGCAACCGGGCTGAACATGGCGGCGACGCTGCACTTCCTGGCCAGCATCGACAATGGCGGCTACTAC
Source organism: Zeimonas sediminis (assembly GCF_023721795.1). Taxonomy (NCBI): domain Bacteria; kingdom Pseudomonadati; phylum Pseudomonadota; class Betaproteobacteria; order Burkholderiales; family Burkholderiaceae; genus Zeimonas; species Zeimonas sediminis. The sequence continues at coordinate 1,706,107 of NZ_JAMQYE010000001.1, read as the reverse complement.
GAGGCCGATGCCTCGACGGAAAACCTCTTTCGCGATCGGCTGACCAGCAAGGCTTGCGAGGTCGATCCGGAGGGGTTCGTGCTTCCTCCCGAGGCTCCCGGACTGGGTGTCGAGATCGATGAGGAGTTCATTCGCGCCCATCCCGTCATCGAGGGGCCGGGTTACGTCTAGCCAACGAAGGACCGCCTCACTTTCCCCGCAACGCCCCAAGTTCGTACCGCCGAATCCCCACCAGGCAAGTGTGCGCGCTGCATCCGCCCGAAAAGGCCGAGCTCCCGCGATCCAGCGTCAGCACGTTCGGGTTGCCCGAGTCTTCGATCGCCCCCTGGGCATCCGAGCTCGGCGAGAACCAGGCGCCCGTCGGCAGCGACGCCACGCCTTGCCGGATCGAATCCGAGATCCTCACGCCCGCCAGGCAGCGGCCGCGGTCGTTCCACAGTTCGGCCACGTCGCCGTCGCTCAGCTCGAGCCGCTGCGCGTCTTCGGGGTTGAGGGTGACCGCCTCGCGCCCGCCCACCTTGCCCGACTGGCTCAGCGCGCCGTAGTCGATCTGGCTGTGCAGCTTCAGCGGCGGCTGAGGGCTGATCAGGTGGAAGGGGAAGCGCTCGGCGAGCGGGCCGTTCAGCCACTCGGGCGGCTCGAGCCAGCTCGGGTGCGGCGGGCAGTCGGCATAGCCGAGCTTTTCCAGCGTCTTGCTGTGGAGCACGATCCGCCCCGATTCGGTCTGGATCGGGTGCGCCTTCGGATCCGCGCGGAAGTCGGCCATGTGCTGGTAGCCGGATCGGCAGGCAAGCTGCGCGTGGCCGCGCTCCCAGAACGCGTCGAACGCCGGCATCTCGTGCCCTAGCCGCTCGCGCAGCACGGTGGACATCTCGCCGTACAGGTGGCGCAGCCAGCCCATCTCGTCGCGGCCTTCGGTGAACGCCTGCTCCACGCCCAGCTCGCTCGCCACGTGCCGCATGATCTCGTAGTCGCTGCGCGACTGCCCGAAGGGTTCGACCGCCTTGCGCATCGCCAGCACGTACTCGGAGCGCCGGTTGCCTGCGATGTCGTTGCGCTCGATCGAGGTCGTCGCGGGCAGCACGATGTCCGCGCGTTGCGCGGTGGGCGTCCAGAGCGGCTCCTGCACGACGATGGTCTCGGGGCGCTGCCAGGCCTTGCCGAGCCGGTTCAGGTCCTGGTGGTGATGGAACGGGTTGCCGCCGGCCCAGTAGACCAGGCGGATGTCTGGGTAGCGGTGCTCCCGGCCTTCGTAGGTGAAGGGCGCGCCGGGGTTCAGCAGCAGGTCCGCGATGCGCGCTACCGGGATGAAGCTCGCGTTCGGCTTGCGCCCTTGCGGCAGCGCGGGCGACGGGCCGAGCGTGACCGCGGCGCCGGTGCCGGCGGTCGAGCCGAAGCCGAAGGCCACGCCGCCGCCGGGCAGGCCGATCTGGCCGAGCACCGAGGCCAGGCCCACCGCGGCCCACCAGGGCTGTTCGCCGTGCACCGCGCGCTGCAGGCTCCAGCTCTGCGAGATGAAGGTCCGGCGGCCGCCCAGCGATACCGCAAGCTTGCGGATCCGGTCGGCGTCGAGCCCGGTGATCGGCGCGGCCCATTCGGCGTTCTTCGCGATGCCGTCGGTGCGCCCGCTCAGGTAGGCGAGGAACTCGTCCGAGCCACTGCAGCAGCGCGACAGGAAGTCCGCGTCCTGCCGGCCGCGCGCGACGACCTCTCCGGCCAGGCCGAGCAGCAGCGCCGCGTCGGTGCCGGGAATGATCGGCCACCATTCCGCGTTCAGCCAGTCGGGCGTGTCGTCGCGGCGCGGCGAGACCAGCACCACCCGGGCCTTGCGGCTAGCGAGCCGCCGGAGGTGCGTTTCCAGGGTGTGGCGCGCGACGCCGCCGGCCTCGTTCTGCGCGGTTCGCGGCGTGAGCCCGCCGAAGGCGAGCACCACCTCGGCGTGATTCGACACCGCCTCGAGCGAGGTGCCCAGGCCGAGGTAGTCGGCATCGCTGCCGAGCACGTGGCGCGCGATGACCGCGCCCGCGCCGTAGCTGTAGGTGTCCTTGTGCCCGGTGTAGCCGCCGACCAGGTTCAGCAGCCGCTTGATCTGGCTCTGCGCGTGGTGGAAGCGCCCGGCCGAGGTCCAGCCGTACGATCCGGCGAAGATCGAATCGTTGCCGTGCTGGCGGCGCACACGGTCGATCTCGCCCGCCACCAGCCGGGCGGCCTCGTCCCAGCCGACCGGCACGAAGCGCTCGCGCCCGCGCCCGCTGCGGTCGCTGCCTTCGCGTTTGCTCAGCCAGCCCTCCCGCACCATCGGGCCGGCGATGCGGCGCGACGGATCCATCCAGTCCTTGACCGCCTGGATGATCGGCGAGGGCGCGGGATCCTTGTCGAACGGCTCGATGCCGACGATCTTCCCGCCGTCCACGAGGATCGTGAATGCGCCCCAGTGCGCGCAGTGGGGAATTCGCTGGATCATCGGCGTCTCCGGTTGTGTCGGGGGCAGTCTAAGCCAAGGCTCGACGCTGGCGCGCGGCGCTCGTGCGCCGGACCGGGCCGGGCGCAGCGCGGGCCATGCCGGCTTCTATTGCGGCGGCTCGTTCAGCTCGTAGCTGGTGCTGCGTCCTCCCGCGTCCGATTTCCGCAGCAGGCCCCGCGCAAGCAGGTCGCTGATGTCGCGCAGGGCCGTATCGGGCGAGCATCTGGTGATCGCCGCCCACTTGCTGGTGGTGAGCTTGCCTTCGAAGCCGTCGAGCAGGCGGTTGAGCAATTTCACCTGCCTTTCGTTCAAGGGCTGCGCGCCCCATCGCTGCCAGAAGCGCGCCCTGGCAAGTACGGTGTCGAGGTCATGCTGGGCCTGGTCGATGGCCCGGTGCAAGGTTTCGAGGAACCAGGCGAGCCACTCGGTAACGTCGAGCGTTCCCTTCTGCGTGCGCTCCAGGATGTCGTAGTAGGCCTTGCGCTCGCGCTGGATCTGCGCCGACAGGCTGTAGAAGCGCTGGGGGCTGCCGTCGGCGCGTGCCAGCAGCAGGTCGCCGATGGCCCGGGCGATCCGGCCGTTGCCGTCGTCGAACGGGTGTAGCGTGACGAACCACAAGTGACCGATGCCGGCCCTCAGCAGCGCCGGTTCCCCGGGCGGGGCATTGATCCAGTCGAGGAATTGCCGTGTCTCCGCCTCCAGGTGATCTGCAGGGGGGGCCTCGAAGTGCACGTGCTGCCTGCCGACCGGGCCCGACACGACCTGCATCGGGCCGCGGGCGTCGTCGCGCCAGCGGCCAACCCTGATCTCGTCAAGGCCCGAGTAGCCGGTGGGGAAGAGGGCGGCGTGCCAGCCGAACAGGCGCTTGCGCGATACCGGCGCATGACAGTTGGCGGTGGCATCGAGGACCATGTCGACGATGCCTTCGACGTGGCGATCCACCGGGGCCAGCGCGCCGATGTCCAGGCCCAGGCGCCGGGCGATGCTGGAGCGCACGGATTCGACATCCAGCCGCTCGCCTTCGATCTCGCTGGTCTTGACCGCATCTTCGGTGAGCGCAGCCAGGCTCGCCTGATCGCGCAAGGGCATTCCGGCGTCTGTCAGGCGGCCCATCAGCAAGCCCTGCGCGCGACTGACCTCGGCCATCGGGTCGGCCAGCGCCGCCAGGTCGTATCGCCAGTTCGGCCAGTCGCGGGCCTGCCAGATGTAGCGATAATCTCCGCGTTTCATGCGGAGATTATGGTGTCCATTCTCCGCAGGGGCAAGTCGGCGCTCGTGGTTCGTGCGGCTCCGGACCCGGTTGGTCTCGAGGCAGATCCTGACCCTGCTCGAGCCGCGTGGCTATCGATCATGACCCGAACACTCGCGCGCCTGCAGGTTCCCCGATAGCGCGCTGCAGCCTCCGGAGAAGGCCGAACGGTGGCGGTCCGGCGTCGGGACGTGCGGGTTGCCGTAGACTGCCCGCAAAGCCAAGAGCAGAGCAGGGGGAGACGCCGATGAGCAAGCCGGGCCAGCCCGTTCCCGAGACCCACGATTTCGACCGCGAGTTTCGCGCGCAGCTCTCGCAGATGACCGCCGGCATGGCGCCGACCGCGTTCACCACCGCCTGGGCCGACTGGGCGATGCACCTGGCGCAGTCGCCGAGCCGCCAGGCCGCGCTGCAGAAGCAGGCCTTCGAGCGCGCGCAGGATACCTGGGCCTTCGCGCTGCGGGCGCTGGGCGGCGAGAGCGTGTCGCCGGCCGAGGGTTTCGAAGGCGAAGCCGACCGCCGCTTCGGCGGCAGCGACTGGACGCGCTTTCCCTTCAACGTGTATGCCCGCGCTTACCAGAACAACGCGGCGCTGATGAAGTCGGCGATCGGCGGCGTGGGTGGGGTCACCGAGTACCACTCGCAGCTGCTGGAGTTCGCCCTGCGGATGCTGCTCGACGCGAGCTCGCCGTCGAACTTCCTTGCGTCCAATCCGGAGCTGCTGGCGCTGACCCAGGCCGAGCAGGGACAGAACCTGGCGCGCGGGCTGAAGCACCTCTTCGAGGACATCGACCGCACGCTGCGGGGCGCGGCGCCGGCGGGCGTGGAAGCGTTCGAGGTCGGCGAGACCCTGGCCGTCACGCCGGGCAAGGTGGTGTTCCGCAACGAGCTGATCGAGCTGATCCAGTACTCGCCGGCAACGCAGGACGTGTTCGCCGAGCCCGTGCTGTTCGTGCCGGCCTGGATCATGAAGTACTACATCCTCGACCTGAGCCCGCGCAACTCGATGGTGAAGTACCTGGTCGACAAGGGGCACACCGTCTTCATGATCTCCTGGAAGAACCCCGACGAGAGCGACCGCGAGATGGGCATGGACGACTACGTCGAGAAGGGCCTGCGCGCCGCGATCGATGCGGTGACAGCGATCGTGCCGAAGCGGCGCATCCACGCGGTGGGCTACTGCATCGGCGGCACGCTGCTGTCGATCGGCGCGGCAGCGCTGGCGCGCGACCGCGACGAGCGGCTCGCCTCGGTGACGATGTTCGCCGCGCAGACCGATTTCACCGAGCCTGGCGAGCTGGCCTTCTTCATCAACCCGAGCCAGCTCGCGATGCTCGAGGCCACGATGCACCGCAAGGGGGTGCTCGAGAGCCGCCAGATGAGCGGGGCCTTCGTGCTGCTGCGCGCGCAGGACCTGCTCTGGCAACCGATTGTCGACCAGTACCTGAAGGGGCAGCGCGCGCCGATGGTCGACCTGATGGCCTGGAACGCCGACGGCACGCGAATGCCCTGGCGCATGCACACCGAGTACCTGTATCGCCTGTACCTGGACAACGAGCTCGCGACGAACCGGTTCCCGGTGGGTGGCAGGCTGGTACGGCTCTCCGACATCCGGGTGCCGATGTTCGTCGTGGGCACCGAGACCGACCACGTGGCGCCCTGGAAATCGGTCTACAAGGTCGACAACCTGGTGCGCTCGGACGACTTCACCTTCCTGCTCACCTCGGGTGGCCACAACGCGGGCATCATCAGCGGGCCGGTGCACCCTAAGCGGCACTACCGCATGCTCACCCGCGGGCTGGCCGATCCGCACATGGCGCCGGACGAGTGGGTCGAGGCCGCCACGAAGCACGAGGGCTCCTGGTGGCCGGCCTGGCAGGCCTGGCTCGCGGCCCGTTCGGGCGTGCGGGTCAAGCCTCCCGCGATGGGCGCGCCGCGCAAGGGCTACGCGCCGATCGAGGACGCGCCGGGGAGTTACGTGCGGCAGCGCTAGGTCCGCATCTCCCGGGTTCACTGCGGCTGGTAGCGTCCTCCGCTGTCCAGGTTCGTGAGGAATACGTCGTAGCCGCCCCAGAGAATCATGCCGCCTCCGTCCCACACCGCGGTGTGACCCATTCGCGGGGCGGGCGCTCCGATCACCGGGATCGCCTGCCAGGTATCCGTGCCAGGCAAATAGCGTCCGCCCGCCGAGTAGTGCGGGCCGTTCGCCTGGCCACCTCCCCAGACCAGCATTTCGGTCCCGGTCCAGACGCTGACGTGGCCGTAGCGGGCCAGGGGCGCGCAGAGTTCGCCGATCGGCGCCCAGGAGCCGGAGGCCGGGCTGAACCTGCCTCCGGAGCGCAGCGGATCCGTCGCATTCCTGCCGCCCCAGACCAGCATCTCCTTCCCGGTCCACACCGCCGAGTGTGCTGCCCGCGGGCTCGGCGCGCCGGATGCGGGAATCGGCGACCACGCGTCGGCAGCCGGGTCGTACCGTGCGCCATCGCCCAGGCTTCCGCTGGTGTTGCCCCCTCCCCACACGATCATCTCGCTGCCCGTCCACACGGCCGTGTGGAAGACGCGAGGGCTGGGCGAGCCGGCTGCGGAGATCGGCGACCAGGTGTTCGTCGACGGGTCGTAGCGCGCGCCGTCGCCCTGGGGCACGCCGCCGCTGCCGTAACCTCCCCAGACGATCATTTCGGCGCCAGTCCACACCGCCGTGGCCGAGGAACGCGGCGACGGCGCGCCGGATGCCGACATCGGGCTCCACGTGTCCGACGTCGGATCGTAGAGCGCGCCCGAGTCAAGGTATGCGCCAGGCCTGACGCCGCCCCACACGATCATCCGGCTGCCGGTCCAGACGGCGACGTGGTCGGTGCGCGATTCCGGCGCGGCCGCGCCGCTGATCGGGGACCAGGCGTCGGATGCCGGCTCGTAGCTCGCGCCGTCCGCGTAGCCGCCGCCCCATACGATCATCCGGCTGCCGGTCCAGACGGCGGTGTGGCCCGTCCTCGGCGTCGGCGCGCCGGTCGTCGATGTCGTGCCCCACATGCCGCTGCCTGCGGGCTGCGTCGTGAAAGACCAGGAATACTCCGTGGCCAGCGGATTGCGGGCGAGGTCCTCGATGCCGGTCGTGAGCGTCGCGGTGTACGTTGCTGCGTTGGCCAGCGGATTCCTGGGGAACAGGTAGAGCGTGCCAGTGTAGTCAACCCCGACCGAGCCGCTGACCAGCTGGTTCGTTGCGTCCTTCAGCAGGAAACTGCTTTCGTTCACCGACTCCCTGTAGAGCGTTTCGCTGAAGCGAGCGGACACCGGAGCCTCGGTCGGCACGCATGTCTCGCCATTCGCCGGGGACGTGGACGCAACGGTAGGGGGAACGAGGTCCAGGGTGCCGGTCGTGAACGACCAGGTATACGGCGCTGCGAGGGAATTGCCCGATTCGTCCCTCACGCCGGTCGTGACGGTCACCGTATGGCGCTTCGACGTCTCGAGCAGGGAGCCCGGGGTGTAGGTTGCCACCCGGTCCGCGTAGCTGACGGTTCCAGCAACGGCGCCGCCCGACTCGTCCTGGAGCAATATGTTCGACGGAGTCATCGTCGCCGGGTTCATCGGCTCGCTGAAGACGACGAGAAGCGAGCCGTTGACCGCCACCCCGGTTGCGCCGTTCGCGGGCGTCGTGGAGGTGATCGTCGGCGCGACGGTGTCCGGCGTGCGCGTCACGGTGATTCGCGCGCGCCCCAGGTTGCCTGAGGGATCGGTGGCGGTCACGGTGATCGGGTTGTCGCCGAGCGCCAGGTCGATACCTTCCCACCACGTGTGGGTGCCCAGGATCGCCGTGCCGAACAGCCAGACGTAGCTGACCCGCTGGGTGGCCTGGCCACTCTCGCCTGTCGCTGCGTTGGACCAGGTGACGGTCACCCCGGTATCGGTGGCGCTGCCGCTGCAGCAACGCGACCACGTCGGGCTGATGAACGCCTCGCCCGAGAGAAATACCCCCGGCGAGTCGGTCGAATAGGCGGGCGGGGTTGGCACCTCGATCGTGACCCAGCCGGCGCCGACCTTGTCGGGATCGTCGATCACGGTGGAATCATCGCCTCCGCCGCCTCCGCATGCGGCAAGCATTGCCATGAAACCGATTGCGAGCCACCGGACGATCACTTGGCGCCCCCGAGTCTGACCTGAAAGACGTGTCTGCCCTGGCCAAGAGGCAGGCCATGGCCCGCAAGCCCGAAGGTGAACAAGCCAACGCGAACCGATTAGAGCATTCGGGCACTCATTGGCTCCTTGACACCCGTCAAGCCGGGGAGACCGCTTGCTACCGCCCGAGGTCCCCGCCATGCCCCCGCCATTCGTCCTGAACGGCACCTACCTGAAAATGCTCGGGCGGTGCTGGCCCCCATCCGCATGCCTCGCGAAAGACCTTCTGCACCACTGACTCTCGCAAGGATCGCCGCCGTGCTTCGGCGTGAGGGGCCTCGAAACGTCGATCGACGTCCCATACGGATGCGCGCGACGCTCCGCGCCCAGCAGACTCTGGCTGCGGACTCACCGCGCCGCCGAAGATGCTCACGACCCGCCAGATCCTCGATCACAGCGTTAGCAGCGAGCCGTGGCCGGCTGGCAGCGTCGACTTCGGCGGCCTCGCCTCGGCCTACGAAACCGCGCTGGCCGCAGCTCGCGTCGAGTTGTTCCGGAGCGGCGAGTTCGTGGAGCTGGGCATCGGCGCCAACGTGCTGGATGATCCGCTGCTCGCGCTCGGGCACTCCGCTGCCGAGCTGCGCTCATGCGCTGGCGCGGCCGACCTGAGGGCAGGCGACATGGTGACCACCGGCACTTGGACCGACGCCTGGCCGGTGAGGGCCGGCGAGCGATGGGCGACCCGTTACGAGCAAGTTCGGTCGGCGGCTGTGCAAGAAATTTGTCATGACCCCAACTTTGTGCATAAAATGAACGTCATGCAAAAACAAGACGACCATGCACCGACCTTGGCAGAGCAGGCCTTCGCCCGCCTGCGCGGAGACATCCTGAAAGGACGGTTCGAGTCGAGCGCGAAACTGAAGCTCGAGGAGCTTCAGCACCTCTACGGCTTCTCCAGCAGCCCGCTGCGCGAGGCCTTGACCCGCCTGTCCCAGGAAGGGCTGGTGCGCGCGGACGAGCGGCGCGGCTTCCGGGTGGCAGCGATCTCGCTGGCCGATCTCGAGGACATCACCCGGATGCGCCTCATGCTCGACGTCCCGGCCCTGGCGGATGCGATCGCGCACGGCGACGATGCCTGGGAAGCGGCCGTGGTCGCGGCCTTCCACCTGCTCGAGCGGATCGAGTCGCGCTTCGGTGACGGCCCTCTCGTGCTCGACGACGACTGGTCGCGGGTTCATCGCGACTTCCACATGACGCTTCTTTCCGCCTGCCCGTCGGAGCGCCAGAAGCAATGGAGCGCGAGCCTCTTCGACCAGGCGGAACGCTACCGGCGGTACTCGGCGCGTCATCGCCAGGTTCGACGCCGGAAATCGACGGAGCACCGCAAGCTGATGGATGCGGCGCTGCGCCGTGATGCCGGAACGGCCTGCGCTCTGCTTGCCGATCACATCGAGAGCACGCGGCGCAATGTAGATCTCGCGATGCGTGCCGCCGCGGGATCGAGATCGCACTGAGCCCCTGCAAGACAGGCACCCGAGGAGACCTCATGCTGAAAGTCAGCCGTCCGACACCATCGCACTTCGGCATCTACGTCACCGACGTCGAGCGCATGGTGGAGTTCTACACCAAGGTCTTCGGCCTGACGATCACGGATCGCGGGGTCGGCCGGACCTTCAAGAACACGCTGGTGTTCATGAGCGCGAGCCCCGACCAGCACCACCAGCTGGTGCTGGCATCGGGTCGGCCCCCTGAGGCCACTTTCAGCACCGTGATGCAGATCTCGTTCGCCGTGCCCGACATCCAGCACCTGCGGGATATTTCCCGCCTTGCGGCGGAGATGGGCGCAACCAACGTGCGCGGGCTGAACCACGGCAACGCCCTGTCCGTCTACATGCATGACCCCGAGGGCAACACGGTAGAGGTCTACGTCGACATGCCTTTCTACATTGCGCAGCCGCACGGGGACCCGCTCGACCTGTCCAAGAGCGACGACGAACTGATGCGCGAAACGGAAGCCATCTGCCGGGCCGATCCCACCTTCAAGCCGCTCGACCAGTGGCAGGCGGATTTCGAGGCCGCCGCTTCGGTCCCGCGGCGCGGCTGATCGCTCGAACCGATCCAGGAACTTTCAACGGAGACTCAATGAAACTGCTTTCCTTCATCAATGGTGGTCGCGAGACCTGGGGCGCCGTCGTCGGCGACGGCGTCGTCGACCTCGGGAAGGTCTTTCCCCAGTACGCCACGCTGGCCGACTACATCGGCTCCGGCGCGTACCTCGAGGCTGCAAAGCACGTGGCGGGGCGCGCTGCCGATGCGAAGCTCGCGGACATCACCTTCCTGCCGGTGATTCCGCGTCCGGAGAAGATCGTCTGCGCAGTGCGCAACTACATGGACCACCACCAGGAGGTGATCGCGGCGGGCATGCAGCGCGAACTGTCCGAGCAGCCGCCGATCTTCCTGCGCGTCTGGCGCTCGCAGTGCGCGCACAACCAGCCGATCGTGTTGCCAAAGGTGTCCGAGTCGCTCGACTGGGAAGGCGAGCTCGCGGTGATCATCGGCAAGGAAGGCCGGAACATTCCCGAGGAGCGCGCCTACGAGCACGTGGCCGGCTACTCCTGCTACAACGACGGCAGCATCCGCGAATGGCAGTTCCACGCCAAGCAGATCGCGTCCGGCAAGAACTTCGAGTCGACCGGCGGCTTCGGCCCGTGGATGGTCACGGCCGACGAGATCGAGCCCGGCAAGCCCCTGAAGCTCGAGGTGCGGCTGAACGGCGAACTCATGCAGTCCAGCCACACCGGCCACATGATCTTCAGCGTTCCGAAGCTGATTGCCTACGCTTCCGCGATCTTCACGCTGGTTCCGGGAGACGTGATCGCGACCGGCACGCCGGCCGGCGTGGGCTGGAGCCGCAAGCCGCCCCGTTTCATGAAGCCGGGCGACGTGTGCGAGGTCGAAATCGAGGGCATCGGCGTGCTGCGCAATCCGATCGTGGCGCAGACCTGAATCGCAGATGAGGCACCCGCGGCGCCTGCCGGGCGCCGCAACGAAGACAAGCGTTCAAGAACGAGGAGACGACGATGGACCGCAGAAACTTTCTCGCAGCGGGAGCCGTGCTTGCGTTGCCCGCGCTGCCGGCCCTTGCGCAGGGCTATCCGGAGCGGCCGATCAAGATCCTGCAGGGCTTCGCGCCCGGCGGCAACGCCGACACGATCGCTCGCGTGGTCAGTGCGGAGATGAGCAAGGGGCTGGGGCAACCGTTCGTGGTCGAGTCGCAGACCGGCGCGGGTGGAACGATCGCTTCCACGACGGTCGCTCGTTCGAATCCCGACGGCTACACGCTGCTGCTCGCGACCGGTGGCCATGCGGTGGCCGGCGCGATGTACAACAGCCTTCAGTACCGGACGGTCGAAGACTTCGAGATGATCTCGACGATCACCTACTTCCCGTTCCTGATCGTCACGACCGCCGATTCGAAGTACAAGGGGCTCGGCGACCTGCTGGCGGATGCCCGTTCGTCCGCCGGTGGCGTGAACTACGGCACCGCTGGCATCGGCAGCACGCATCACCTGGGGCTCGAGCTGCTGGCGAGGATGGCCAAGGCGAAGCTGAATCACGTGCCCTATCGGGGCGACGCCGCCTCGCAGGCAGGCCTGCTGTCGGGGGACGTGCCATTCATCATCTCGCCGCCCACTGCCGTGCTCGGAAACATCAAGGCCGGGAAACTCCGGGCGCTGGCGGCGACCGGGCCGCAGCGCTGGGCCGGGCTTCCGGATGTGCCGACGGTCGCGGAGCAGGGCGTGCCGGGCTACGACGTCCGGTCCTGGGCGGGGCTCATGGCACCGCGCGGCACGCCGCAGCCCATCGTCGATCGACTCAACGCCGAGGTCCTGAAGGCGCTCGAAGTGCCGGCCATCAAGACCCGGCTGGCGGACATGGGGGGCGAGGCACGCGGCAGCAGCCCCGCGGAGATGAAGGCCATGGTGACGGAGCAGGTCCAGAAGTGGTCCCAGGTCGTGGCCGACGCCAACATTCCGAAACAGTGAGCCGCCATGTCACTCATCGCTGTTCGAAAACGTAGCCTGACGATCGAGACCATCCACCACGAGGGCGGTCCCGTTGCCGAGAGGCCGCTGAAGCTTGCGGCGGCCTGCGCGGTGATCCGGAACCCCTATGCCGGCCGCTACGAGCCCGACCTGATGCCCTTCATGGCCGAGCTGCGTTCGCTGGGCACTTCGCTTGCCGAGGAGCTCGTCGGCGTGCTGGGAAAGGAGAACGTCGAGGTCTACAGCAAGGCCGCGATCGTGGGGGTGGACGGCGAGCTGGAGCACGGGGCCGTCTGGCACGAGGCCGGTGGCTGGGCGATGCGCGCGGTGCTGGGCGATCCAAAGGCGATCGTCCCGGCGGCAAAGGCGGTCGCCGCGACCGGCTATCGGCTGATGGTGCCGCTTCACTACATCCACGCTGCCTACGTGCGCAGTCACTTCAACAGCATGGAAGTCGGCATCCAGGATGCGCCGCGCCCCAACGAGATCCTCTTCGCATTGGTGATGGGCACCGGTGGCCGGATCCATGCGCGGATCGGCGGCCTCACCAAGGAGCAGGTCTCCGTCCACGACGGACAGCGCTGAGCCCGGCCGCGGTCGCGTGCGCGTGCGCGCTCGCCCGGCGCGGCGCGCTTCACCTGCCGGGCGGGTGCCCGCGCCCGCGAGCGAGGAGCGCCAGTGACGCGACGCCGCTCAGCGGCAGCAGGCCGAAAGTGAAGATCACTAGCGAAGGTCCAGCCCGATCTTCCCGAACTGCACGCCCGACTCGAGCCGGCTCAGCGCCTCGTGGACGCGGTCGATCGCGAACTCGCTGTCGATCACCGGCACGATGCCACGCTGCTCGACGAAGGCCAGCAGGTCCCGGAACTCCGACAGGTCGCCCAGCGTGGATCCGAGGATCTGCAACTGCCGGATGAAGATCCGGCGCAGGTCCGCCGGGGGCTGGTCGCCGGTCGTGGCGCCGCAGGTGACCAGCCGTCCGCCGCGCACAAGCGACTTCATGGCCGAGGGCCAGACCGCCTCGCCGACGTTCTCGATCACTACGTCGACGCCCCGGCCGCCGGTGTGCGACAGGACTGCCTTCGCCACGTCCTGCGTCTTGCCGTTGATCCCGTGGTCGGCTCCCATCGCCAGCGCGCGCTCGAGCTTGGTGTCCTCGCGCGAGGTGACGATCACCCTGGCGCCATAGGCCTTGGCCAGCTGCATCGCGGCCAGCGAGACCCCGCCCCCGATGCCGAACACCAGCACGGTCTCCCAGGGCCTGAGGCGGGCCTTCGTGAACAGCATTCGCCACGCGGTCAGGTGATTGACCCCCAGCGCGGCGGCCTGGACGAAGCCCAGGCCCGGCGGCATCGGGAACAGGTTCCGGGCCGGCACGCTGATCCACTGCGCGAAGGTGCCGTCGCGGTGCTCGCCCAGCAGCTGCATCTTCGTGCACAGCACGCCTTCGCCGCGCTGGCAGAACTCGCACCGGCCGCAGGTGATGCCCGGGTAGACGACGACTCGTTGCCCGGGCGACAGCAGCTTCTCGTCGGGGTCGATCTCCTCGACGATGCCGGCGCCATCGAGCCCCATGATCTGTGGCAGCCGGTGGGTGATGCCCGCGCCGCTGTTGCGCATGTAAAGGTCGACCTGGTTGAGGGTCGCCGCGTGCAGCCGCACCAGCGCCTCTCCCGGCTGTCGCGCGGGGCGCTCGCAGTCCCTGACCTCGACCACTTCGTTTCCGCCGTGGCCGGTGATGAACACCGCCTTCATTCGCTGTCCTCCTGTCGCGCGACGAGCGTGACGGCTCGGGCCCTCCGTGCGATGTTATCGCGACGCCCGCGTTATATGCTTTCCACGCCGTCCGCGGTCACGCCCGGCGGCCGGCGCCCCAATTCCAACGAGCGAGACGTCACTGCCATGCCAACTCCCCTGTTCGTCCTGAACGGCGCCAACCTGAACATGCTCGGCAAGCGCGAGCCGCACATCTACGGCACGACCACGCTCGCCGAAGTCCAGGAGATGACCGAGAAGCTCGCGGCCGAGCTGGGGCTGGACTGCGACTTTCGCCAGACCAACCACGAGGGCGAGCTGGTCGAGTGGATCCAGGAAGCCTTCGAGAAGGACGCGGCGTTGATCATCAACCCGGCCGGCTTCTCGTTCGGTCGGGTGCCGGTGCTCGATGCGGTGCGAATGATCAAGCAGCCGGTGATCGAGGTGCACATCTCGAACATCCACGCGCGGCCCGAGCCGCACACGCACTCGCTGATCTCGCGCGGGGTGACCGGCGTGATCTGCGGGCTGGGGCCGGGCGGCTACCTGCTGGCGGTTCGCGCAGTGGCCGACGCGCTGAAGGCGCGCGGCTGATCGAAGTCGTCGGGCGTGGACGGGGGCCGGGCTCCCGGGCCGGATTCAGCTCTTCGGTTCGAACACCAGGAAGTACTGGTTCGGCAGGAAGCCGTGCTCCCGCGCCAGGCGGTAGCCGGCGCGCGCGAGCTCGTCCACGACCACGCTGGCCTCGAGCCGGGCCGCGCGCGGCGGGCCGGTCGGCGAATCGGGGCGGAAGTCGATGATCGCGACCCGGCCGCCGGGCTTCAGGTAGCGCTGCATCTCGCGGAAGTAACGCACCCGCTCGTCGATGTGGTGGTGCACGTCGACCATCAGCACCAGGTCGACCTTCTCCGGGATCTTCGGGTCGCTCGGGGCTCCGGCCACGGCGATCATGTTCGGGCGGCCCTCGCGCTTCGCCCGCTCGCCCAGGTAGCGGACCATGTCGGGCTCGACGTCGACCGCGTAGACCTTGCCCCGGGGAAGCATGTTCGCGAGCCGCGCGGCGAAGTAGCCGGTGCCGGCGCCCACGTCGGCGACCAAGGCGTCGGGCGGCAGCGCCAGCGCCTGGATGACCTCGTGCGGCTTCTGCCACGCGTCGCGGGCCGGGTCGTCGAACACGTGGGCCCAGCGCTCGGCGCCGCTGAAGCTGTGCTGGTGGGTGTGCGGAGACTGCGACAGCGCCGGGCCGGCCGACAGGCCGATCGCGGCAGCCAGGGCGACGAGGATCGAACGGTGCAGCGCAACGGGCTTCATGCTTGCATTCGCGGATATCGGGTCCAGAATCGCATCAGCCTACACCCTGGCCGTCGTGATCCGAGGAGAGACCCGAGATGCTGCCCGATCGCTCGTTCCTGCGTTGGCCGGTCGCGGTCCTGTGCGCGTGGATGGCCGGCTGCGCGTCCGCGCCTCCGCTTTCGCCGGTGGCCGATCCGGCAGTTCCGGTCGAGGGGGCCGGCTTCAGCGTGCTGCCACCGGGCGGATCGAACTGGGTGCGCGGCGCAGGGCCGCTACGCGACGCGGTGGTGTTCGGCAAGGCCCACGTCGAGCGGGCCCGCCAGGGCAGCTCGTTCGTGGTGAGCGCGATGCGGGCGGCGGCGCGCGCGGACATCGGCAGCCCCGAGCGCCTTCGTGCCGAGGTCGACGGATCGATCCGTGCCACCTCCGGGCGAATCCGGGTGCTCGACTCGAAGACCGAGTCCTATGCGGATGCGGCTCTCGGCACCGACTGCGTCCGCTTCGAGACGAGGATGGAGGAGCGCGACAACCCTCGCCAGCCCGGCAAGCTGCTGCTGATGACGAGCTGGGGCAAGGCCTGCCGGCATCCGGCCTCGCCGGCGCACTACGTGGTGCTCACCTGCAGCGAGCGGCGCGCGGCGGACAGTCCCTCGATGCTCGACGACGCCTTGCGCGGCGAATGCGCCCGGACCCTCGACAGTCTCCGGTTCCGCCCGATGCAGTGACTGCCGGGAGGGCGGGTGGACGGGCGCTGCGTGCCGCATTACCCTCGACCTGGGTCCCGCTTCGACGGAGAGCTGCAACGATGCCGAACCAGCAGGTCCGCTTCTGCAAGAGTTTCGACGGCGCCGAGATCGCGTGGGCGGTCTCGGGAGAGGGGCCGCCGGTCGTCCTGCTTCCGAGCTGGCTCACGCATCTCGAGTACCAGTGGCGCAGCGTCGCATGGCGACCCTGGCTCGAGGCGCTGTCCTCGCGCCACCGGCTGCTGCGCTACGATCCGCGCGGCTGCGGGCTCTCCGATCGCAACGTGGAGAAGGCCTCGCTGGAGTCCTGGGTGCGCGATTTCGGCGCGGTCGTGGACGCTGCGGGCCTCGATCGTTTCTCGCTGATCGGCATCTGCCAGGGCGGGCCGATCGCGATCGAGTTCGCGGCCCGCCACCCGGAACGGGTCGAGAAGCTGGTCCTCTACGGCACCTACGCGCGGGGCCGCAACCGGCGCTCCACGGTTCCGCTCGAGCCCGAGAAAGCGAAGGTGATGCTCGACATGATCAGGGTCGGTTGGGCGCAACCGGACCATGCCTTCATGAGCGTGTTCGCCACGCAGTTCCAGCCCGAGGGCACGGCGGAGCACCTGCGTTCGTGGTACGAGCTGCAGTGCGCGGCGGCCACCGCCGCCGATGCCGCGGTGCTGACCCAGGCGATGTTCGAGGTCGACGTGCAGCCCTCGGCGTCTCGCGTCGCGTGCCCCACACTGGTCGCCCACGCCGAGCGCGACGCGGCGGTGCCGGTCGAGGAGGGGCGCCTGCTCGCGCAGGTCATCCCTGGCGCGCGCTTCCTGCTGCTCGACAGCGCGAACCACTTCATGCTCGCCGGCGAACCGGCCTGGCCGCGCTTGGTCGAGGCCTTGCACGAGTTCCTGCCGGCGCCCGCCCCGCAGGCGGGTCCGTTCGGCGATCTCACCGGGCGCGAGCGCGAGTTGCTCGAGCTGCTCGCGCGCGGGCTCGACAACCACCAGATCGGCGCGCACCTCGGCATCAGCGAGAAGACGGTGCGCAACCACGTGTCGAACGTGTTCGCGAAGCTGGAGGTGGCGTCGCGCGCGCAGGCGATCGTGATGGCGCGCGACGCCGGGTTCGGTACGGGACGCTGATCCGGGCGATGCGCCGGGCCGGGCGGCCCGCGGATCGCCGACGCGCGGCGGCGCCCGGGGGGCGCGAGCTGTCCGGCATCGGGACATCGGTCCCGCCTTCCGGGCGACTGTCGCCCCGGCGCTCGCCCGCGTCGGGACGGGTGCCTCATGCGCCCCTTGCCGAAGATCGGGACGATTCCTTCGCTGGCTCCGGCATCTCGCCGGCGCCGACCGAAGGAGACGTCGATGAACCCTCGTACCTGCCCCTCGTTCAACCGCGGCGTGTTCCGCCGGACCTGTCATCCCGGCGCCCGCTTGCTCGCGACCGGCCTGGCCGTGCTCGCGCTCGCGTGGCCCGCGACCCATTGGGCGCGGGAGCAAGCGCCCGACGACTGGCTCGCCTCGGCCCCGATCGCCGAGCTGAAGCATGCCTACCTGGCGTGCGACCGGGCCGCGATGACCGGCCTGCTGACGTCGGTCGGGATCATGCGGTGCTCGATGGTCTACGAGACCCTGAAGAATCGGGCCTTCGGCGGCGACTTCCTGAAGTTGCACGAATGGTCGAGGGCGACGCCGTCGTACCCCGGCGCCGCTCGGCTCGCCGACGGCTCGCCCTGAGGGGCCGGGGCCGCAGCACGTCCGGTCCACTGTCTCGACACCGGGCAAAGGCGCGATACTTCGGTTCAGAGCGGCAGGCGACCGAGCCGGCTGCCACCCCGGAGGAGTACCGATGCCCGTCGAGTTCCACAATCCTGCCGGCCTTGCCGCCGGCAGCTATTCGCACACCGCTGTCGTCACCGGCGGCCGGACCGTCTACGTGTCCGGCCAGGTCGCCTTCGACGAGTCAGGCAAGGTGGTCGGTGCCACTTTCGCCGAGCAGGCCGAGCGCGTCTTCCACAACCTGAAGATCGCACTCGCCGCCGGCGGCGCGCAGTTCTCCGACATCGTGAAGATGAACGTCTATGTGCGCGACCTGACCTCGGAGAAGGTGCGCTGCTTTCGCGAGGTCCGTGGCCGTCACCTGGGCGGTCACAAGCCGGCCAGCACGCTGGTGGCCACGCCGGCGCTGGTGCACGAAGACCTGATGCTCGAGGTGGAGGTGGTCGCGGTGGTCGGGTAGTCCCCGACGCCTGCCCTCCCGGCGGAAGCCGGAACTCGTGGACAGAGCTTCCCGGCTCGGTTAAAAATGCCGAAGGCCGGCGCATCGAGGGACCGAGCGTCCGGCCGGTGACGGGCGCGCCCTGGCGCGGGCGGTGTGCCCCGAAAATCGTGGTCCCTGGGGAGGAGGCCATGATCAGGCTCTTGCTGTGCTGGGTCGCGCTGGTGCTCGCGTGCTGGTCGGGCCCGGCGGCTTCACAATCGCTCGAGATCCTCACCGGCGGCAAGGCGGGGGTCTACTATCCGGTCGGCCTCAAGCTGAAGGAGATCCTCGAGCGCGAGTTGAAGGGCGTCACGGTGACCGTGCGCTCCACGCAGGGCACGGTCGAGAACCTGAACCTGTTGCAGCGCGGGGTCGGCGTGCTCGCCCTGGCCCAGGGCGACATTCTCTCCGAGGCGATGGCGGGCAACCCGGAGGCGGGCTTTCCGAGCTCCCGCACCAAGATCCGCCTCGTCGCCGCTGCGTATCCCAACTACATCCACGTCGTCGCCCGCCGCGACGCGCGAATCTCCTCGATCCGCGACCTGGTCGGCAAGCGCGTGTCGGTGGGCGCCGCGCGCAGCGGGAACGAGCTCAACGCGCGGGCGCTTCTCGGCGCCGTCAAGCTCAGCTACGCCGACCTGCTCCACGTCGAGTACCTGCACTACGGCGAGAGCGTCGAGCTGCTGGTGAAGGGCGAGCTCGATGCGATCGTCGTTTCGGCGGGGCTCGGGGTCAAGGCGGTCACCGACGCGAGCACTCGCGCGCAGGTGGCGATCGTGCCGATCGAGCGCGAGATCGTCGAGACGAACGGGCGGATGTTCTTCTCGACCGAGATTCCCGCCAACACCTATCCGGGGCAAAGCGAGCCCGTTCCGACCGCGGCGCTGAACAACTACTTCGTCACGACGATCGACGCTCCGGAGACACGGATCTTCGAGATCACGCGGGCGATCTTCGGGAATCTCGACGAGATCCGCGCAACGCACCAGGCGATCCGCGGGATCAGTGCCGAGAAGGCACTGGCGGTTCGTCCGATCGAGGTCCACCCCGGGGCACTGAGTTTCTTCCGGGCCAAGGGCCTCGCGAATTGACCGGCGTGAGCGCGTGGAGCCGGTGGTCGATCAGGACGACCGTGTTCGTCGCGCCATCGATCATCATCGTGCTGATGCTCGGTGCAATGCTGGTGTTCGACCTTGCGCTTCGCAAGCAGCAGGCCAGCTACCGCGAAGTGGTGCAGGGGCCCCTCACGGTCGCCACGACAACCACGACGCGTCTGTTGCTTTCCGTTTCGGAGGTGCAGGCGGCAGTGCTGCGCTATGCGCAGCTGCGGCAACGGCTGGGCCCCGACGACCCCGTGCTCGGCGATCTTCGCGAATCGATCCTCGACCGCTACGAGGACATCGCGCGCGCGATCGACAGCGTGAAGGCGAGTCCCGTCGGGGCCGGACACGGCGACGTCGTCGCGAACATCGAGGACTTCCTGACGATCCACAGGGCAGTCTCCATGCGCATGTTCGGCGGGGCGCCGGTCGACACGATGTCGATCAGCACGATCATGGCGCATTACCAGCAGCTGCAGGGCTATATCTCCGAGCTCGCCGAGCGATCGCTCGATTCCGCGCTCGCCACCGTCGAGCGCGCCGAGAGGGAGGTGTCCCGGCTGGCCCGGATGCTTGCGATCGGGGCGGCGCTCGTGATCCTGCTTTCGATAGGGATCACGATCTATGTCGGCCGGGCGATCTCCCGGCCGATCAGCCAGATGATCGACATTCTCTCGGCCATCGCGGCCGGAGACCGCGTGACCGAGGTGCCGGGCCGCGACCGGCGCGACGAGATCGGCGAGATGGCCCGGGCGGTCGGCGTTTTCGATGCGGTGACCCGGGAGCTCCGCGATCACGAGCGGTCCCTCGACGAGGCGCGCAGGGCGGCCGAGGCGGCCAACCTGGCGAAGTCGGCCTTCCTCACCAACGTCAGCCACGAGCTGCGCACGCCGCTGACCTCGATCCTCGGCTTCACGCGCCTGATCCAGCGCCGGCTCGAGCGGACGATTCGTCCGGCCAGCCAGTCCGGCCCTGCGAGCCTCGGGCCGGCGGTCGAGGAGGTGAGCGAGCACATCGGGATCATCCTGGCCGAGGGCGAGCGCCTCACTTCGCTGATCAACAATCTTCTCGATCTCGAGAAGATCGAGGCCGGGGAGATGCGCTGGGAAATCGGTCCGGTCGACGCTTCGGAGGTCCTTTCGCAAGCGGTCGCCGCAACGAGTTCGCTGCTCGCGGCCAAGGGCCTGTCCTGCAGGGTCGACGCGGACGGGGACGTCGGCGCCGTGCGCGCCGATCGGGACGGCCTGATCCAGGTGCTGGTCAACCTGATATCGAACGCGGTCAAGTTCACGTCGCAGGGAGGGATCCGGTGCGCGGTGCGGCGGCGCCACGACGGCTTCGTGGAATTCAGCGTCGCCGACACCGGCCGCGGCATTGCGCCGGAGGACCAGGAGGCGATCTTCGAGAAGTTCCGGCAAGTCGGCGACACGCTGACCGACAAGCCGACCGGCACCGGACTCGGGCTGCCGATCTGCCGCGAGATCGTCAAGGACTTCGGCGGCGAGATCTGGGTGGAGAGCGAGGCGGGCAAGGGCAGCACCTTCCGCTTCGTGCTTCCCGGATTCGACGAGCAGGCGCAAAAGCCCCAGGAGAGCACGGACCCATGAAGAAGGTGTTGATCGCCGAGGACCAGGCCCATATCCGGACCCTGATCGAGCGCAGCATCGAGGAACTGGAGGACGACGGGGTGGAGATCCTCGTCGCTCCGGACGGCACGACCGCCCTGTCGACGATCCTCGAGGCGCGCCCGGACGTCGTGCTGCTCGACGTGATGATGCCGGGCATGAACGGCTTCGAAGTCTGCGAGAGCCTCAGGCGCGACGAGGCTGCCCGCCACGCGCATGTCATCTTCCTTACTGCCAAGGGACAGGAGTACGACCGCGCCAGGGCCCGGGAGGTCGGGGCGAACGGCTACCTGATCAAGCCCTTCGACCCCGACGCGCTGCTGGCGGCGGTGCGCCAGGCGCTGGGCTTCGTCGACGAGTAGGGGGCGACGTGCCCGAACCGAAGGCGCCGGGGGGCGTGCGGGAAGCCGGCACCGGCGACGCGGCCGGCCCGGGACCCGCCGGCCGGTTCCTGCGTCGGCTGCTCAGAAAGCCCGGGCTCGCGGCGCACCTCGAAGCCGAACTCGCCCGCCTCGGCCCCGGACACGCCGTGACGGATCCCGGCGGACAGGTGGTCGTCGGCGACCGCGGCGAGCTCGCTGCCGAGTGCCACGAGGTCAGCGCCGGTGGCCGCCTGGTGGCGCGCGTGCACGGGCCGCGCTCGGGCGAGCTTGCAGGCCTGCTGCGCGTGCTGGCTGCGCAGGACGACGAGGCAGGCGCGCTCGCCCGCGAGTCGCTCGACCGCTACAAGGAAGTCACGATGCTCTACTCCCTTTCGGAGAAGATCATCGGGGCCACGGATCCGGGCGAGGTCGCGCAGGTGCTGTGCGAGGAGGTGGCGCGCTTCCTTCGCTGCGACAGCACGACCGTGTTGCTGCTCAATCCCGAGACGAACCGGCTCGAGACGGTGGCCGGGCGCGGCGACCCCTTCCACGACCGGGCGACCCGGGACATCGAGGACGACATCATTGCGTCGGTCCTGCGATCCGGGGTCGGCGAGATCGTCAACGACGTTTCCGCCGACTCGCGATCGCTGGCTGCGCGAAACGTGCTGCAGTCGATCGTCTGCAGCCCCCTGAGGTCGCACGACCGGGTGTTCGGGGTGCTGGTGGCCGGGATGCGGGCGCGACGCGAGTTCAGCGCCGGCGAGCTGCAGGCGGTCAACTCGATGGCGGCGCATGCCGCGGCAGCCATCGAGGCGGCCCGGCTCGATCGCGCCCTGAAATCGACCTCCGCGAAGCCGGTCGACCTGATCTACGCGGTCGATGACCGGCCGCCGGGCGGAATCGCGCTGTTGCTCGCATTCCAGCATGTCCTGATCGCGGTCATGTCGCTCGCCTACCCGGTGCTGGTCACCCTCGAAGCCGGCGGATCGCGCGCAACTGCCGCATCGGTCGTCAGCATGTCGCTCGTGGCGATGGCGTTCGCGACCGTGCTGCAGTCGCTGCGATCCCGGTGGGTGGGCTCCGGGTTTCTCGCCCCGTACGTCACGTCCGCGATCTATCTCGGACCGAGCCTGCTGGCCGCGAGGCTCGGCGGGCTCGGTCTCGTCTTCGGAATGACGATCTTCGCGGGCCTGGCCACCCTCGTCCTGTCGCAACTCGTGCGGCGCTTTCGCAAGCTGTTCCCGCCCGAGGTCTCGGGTGTGGTCGTGCTGATGGTCGGCCTGTCGATCGTGCCCGTCGCGCTGCCGCAGGTCTTCGGGGCCGGCGATGGGGGCCCGGTCGGACGGCCCGCCAGCATCGCGGTCGGCGCCCTGACCCTCGGCACGATCGTGCTCCTCTCAGTGCTGCCGTTCCGCAGGATCCGTCTCTACGCGACGGCCGCCGGCATGGGTCTCGGCTACCTTGCCGGGGCCGCCGCGGGCATGCTGGACGAGACGGCAGTCCAGCGGGTCGGCGAGGTGCCGCTGTTCGGGGTGCATGCGCTACCCGCCGAGGCGCTGCGATTCGATCTGGCGCTGGCCATGGCATTCGTCGCGGCGGTGCTCGCCTCCGTCGTGAAGGACGCCGGGCTGGTGACCAGCTGCCAGAAGACGAACGACGCTCGATGGAAGCGGCTCGATGTGCGTTCGACGAGCGGCGGCATCGTGGCAAGCGGCCTGGGCAACCTGGCCGCGGGAACGCTGGGCGGCGCCGGCGTCGGGATCTCGGGAGGCAGCGTGGGCCTGGCGGCAGCGACCGGCGCGACCGCCCGCACGATCGGCCTGGTCGTGGCCGGCATGTTCCTTGCGCTGGCCTTCATGCCCAAGGTCACGACGCTACTCTCGATGATGCCGGCGCCGGTGATGGGGGCCGGGTTGCTGTTCGTCGCCTGCCACCTGGTTTCCTCCGGGGCCGAGCTGATCACGTCGCGCATGCTCGACGCGCGACGCAACTACGTGGTCGGGCTGCCTCTTCTTGCCGGGGTCGGGATGATGGTGATGCCGGGCATCGCTGCGGACGCGCCTGCCTGGGCCGTGACCGTGATGGGCAGCCCGCTGGCGATCTCGACGATCCTGGCGCTCGGCCTGAACCTGGTCCTGAACGCAGGGGTGTCGAGTCGGGCGCGGCTGGAGCTTTCGGTGGACGCCGCGACGAGGGACAGGATCTCGCGATTCTTCGAGCGGCAGGGTGCCAGCTGGGGGGCGCGTGGCGACGTCATCCACCGAGCGGCGCCGGCCGTCACGGAGTGGTGCGAGGAGGTCGCGATCGTGTCGGGCGCCACGAGGCTTCGGGTGGAGCTCCAGTTCGACGAATTCCGGCTCTCGGTGGTGGTGCGGGACGCTCGGGCCGATGCAGACCTGGTCGGTGTGCAGCCACTGGAGACTTCGGCCAGTCTCGAGCGCGTGCTGCGAACGATCGAGCGTCGTTACGAGTGCAAGGCGCGGATCCTGGACTCGCGGTCGGTTGGCCTCGAGTTCGAGCACTGAAGGGGCGCGGGCCGATCGCTCAGTCGATCGCCAGGCTGAGACGGCCCAGGCCCTCGACCTCCGTCTCGACCCGGTCGCCGGCCTTCAGCCACTGCGTGGCCACCACGCTGCCGAGCAGCACGAACTCGCCCTTTCTGAGCGGCGGCAGGCTGTGCTCGATGCGCGCGTTGGCCAGCCAGGCCAGAGCGTTAAGGGGATGGCCCATCACGAGCTCGCCCCGGCCGCGCCCGACCTCGGTGCCGTTGATCGACATCCGGCCCTGCAGCGCGGCCAGGTCGAGCGAGCGCCAGTTCCTGCGCAAGGGCCCGAGCACGCAGCCGGCGTTGAAGAAGTCGTCGGCGACCAGCAGCGGCACGCCCAACGACTTGTAGTCGGCGTAGCGGTCGTCGACGATCTCGATCGCGGCCATCGCGCCCTCGACCGCGTCGGCGACGGTCTCGCGGTCCCAGGCGGTCGACCGCGCGGGCAGGTCCCTGCCCAGGCGCACGGCGATCTCGCACTCGACGCCGACGCGCACGAAGCCCTTCGCGGGGATGCGCGCGCCGCTCCTCATGACCGTCTTGCCGAAGACCTCGCCCGCGCAGGGGCTGGGGATGCCGAGGAAGGCCTGCATGACCGGAGTGGTGCAGCCGATCTTGTGGCCGACCCGCGGGCCCATGCCGGCGCGCTCGAGGAGCCTATTCGCTTCGGCCTGCAGCGCGTAGCCCGATCGCAGGTCGCGAGGGGCGTCGGGAACTTCGAGAATCGGGTGCAGGTCGAGGCGCTGCCTGACCAGCGAGGCGGCACCTGCCGCGGTGGGGTTCGTGGTGATGGTCATGGGTGGTTGGCGGGCGGGGGCGTCAGTAGCCGAGCGCCGCCAGCAGCGTGCGCGCGGTCATGAAGATCAGGATCAGCGAGCCGATCGTCCACAGCGTCGCCCGCGTGTCGTGGGTGCGCGCGCTCAGGTAGGCCGCGAAGTGCAGCAGGCGCGAGACCACGTAGCCGTAAAGCAGCGCCTGCGCGAGCAGCAGCGGCGGGCCGGTCAGCACGTACAGGAATCCGGCCACCAGGAAGAGCGGGATGTTCTCCAGGTCGTTCTGGTGGATGCGCCGGATCCGTTCCACCCGCTCGTTCGGTACGAGCTGCTGCGGGTCGGGCGAAGGGTTCAGCGGGGTCCTCTTCAGGTCCTCGGGCGATCGGTAACCGCCCTTCTCGGCCATCATCCGGTAAACGGTGAGCCAGGCCATGCCGACCGTCTTCAGGATCATCAGCGTTGCGGCGATGGCGTAGGTGGCGAACAGCGGGTCGTGCAGGCTCAGCTTGTCCATGCTTTTCTCCCGGGTAGGTGACTGGCGCTCAGCCGCGCAGCAGCCTTGCGCCGTCGATCCGCGCTGCCGCCTTGTCGAAAGTCCACAGCGGCGGATGGCCGGCCTGGATCGCCAACGCCACGTGCAGGCAATCCGGGAAGTCGGCCGAGCTCTCGGTGTAGCGGGCGAGCGCGAGTTCCAGGGCGGTTTCGGACTCGAAGCTCAGCTCCGCAGTGGAGAGCAGGGCGGAAAGAGCCCGAAGCACTTCGCTCTTTCCGAAGCCGAAATTCGAACGCAGCACCCACTCCAGTTCGAGGAATACGGTGACCGGAACGTGCAGCGCCTGTCCTTCCGAAATGCAGCGCCGTATCAGCCTCCTTGCCGCTGCGAGCTGTGTGGCATCGTCTCGCACCAGGTAGCGGACCAGCACGTTGGTATCGAGCGCGGGCACCGGCGTGACTACCCTAATCGCCCCAGGCGTTCATCTGTTCCACGGTCACGTGCTTGCCCTTTTGGGGCTCGAGCATTCCGGAGAGCTCCAGGATCGATCGGGTCTTGGCACGGACGATGACCCTGCCGTCGGGCATCACGTGCCATACGAGGCGGGTGCCGGGCCCGGCGCCTATCCTGTCCCTGACCCGCGCTGGCACGGTCGTCTGGCCCTTGACCGTGACGGTGGACTCGACCAGCTCGCTCTCCTTACGCATCTGAAAATAGTAATGCGGACGCCCGGTGGGGGCAAGCCCACCGCGGAAAGCATGGCACCGTCGCCGGCTCGACGAAATCGGCCGGATGGCCTACGGCTTGCGCGCACTACGATTGACCCTTGGGCGGACCGGGCAGCGGCTTCGCTCGCACCACCTCCGCAGCCACCGCGAACACGCCGCTGCCCAGGTGATGAAGCGTGTGAAGGTCCGCGTTCTCGGGTCCGAAGGCCCACTTGCCACCCTCGAACACGCGCGCGTCCGCCTGGGCCGACACCACCTCGGCGAAGAAGGTGTCGTAGGCCTGCTCGGTGTGCGGCTCGGCGATTACCCGGCATTCCAGCCAGCCGATGCAGCCGGCGACCAGCGGCAGGCCCAGCTCGGGGCCGTCGAAGGCCTCGATGCCGTACTCGGCGAACTTGTCGGTGCCGCGCGCGACCGCATCCCGTCCGCTGGTGCTGCCCACGGTGAAGGCCAGGTCGGCCTGCGCGCGGCAGGGAAGGTTGATCGCGAAGGCGCCGCTCGCGGCGACCAGCTCGCGCGTGAAGGTGCTCTTGTCGATGACCACCGCGATTCGCGGCGGCGTGAACTCGACCGGCATCGACCAGGCGGCGGCCATCAGGTTGCGCCGTCCTGCGTGCGCGCTGCTGACCAGCACGGTGGGGCCGTGGTTGAGAAGGCGGGAGGCGTGGGCGAGGGCGACGGGTTTTCTCATGCTGGAGGGGCCAAATCGGCCAGGAAAACGGGATGGTCATCCCGGAAAGGATGGGCCGGAGCATAGCCATTCGCCGGGTGAAAAGCTAAGTTGCGGCATGCGCAGCCCGATGACTTCCCGCGAGCCGATGAGCTCCCGACAGCGCGCCGTCGCCGCGGTTGCCGCGGCCACCGCGGTGAACCTGCCCTTCGGAACGATCTACGCGTTCAGCGTGTTCCTGAAGCCGATGGAGGAAATGCTCGGCATCGGCCGCGCGCAGATGAGCTTCGTGTTCGGGCTGGCCACGATCTGCCTGACCGCGGGCATGAACCTGTCGCCCTGGCTCTATCGGCGGCTGCCGCCGGTGGCGGTGCTGGTGCTGGCCGGCTCGGGCAGCGCGCTCGGGCTGTGGCTGGCGGCCAGCGCAAACGGCATCGCGCAGCTCGCGCTGGGCTACGGCCTGATGTTCGGATTGGGCGGAGGCGTCGGCTTCATCCTGGTTCAGCAGGGCGTCAACCAGACGCTGGCCACGAGCGGCGGACTGGTCAACGGCTTCGTCGTGGCGCTGTATCCGCTGGGCGCGATGATCGGCGCGCCGCTGTTCGGCTACACGATCGCGGCCTTCGGCTTGCGCGCCACGCTGGCAGGGCTCGGCGCGACCGTGCTCGTGGCCTGCCTGTTCGCCGCGTGGCTGCTGCAACGGGCCGACATCCGGATGCGCGATCCCGGCGTCCAGGCCGGCGGCGCGATCGACCGGCGCTGGCCCTTGTTCGCGAGGCTGTTCGTCGTGTTCTTCCTGGCCGCGGCCGCCGGGCTCACGGTGATGAGCCAGGCTGCGGGGATCATCCAGGCCTACGGCGGGCGCACGGCGCTCGCGCTGTGGGCGACGACGCTGATCACCGCGGCGATCGCGGCGGCGCGGATCGGCGGCGGCTGGCTGGTAGACCGCTTCCCGATGCCGCGGGTCGCCGCCGGCGCGCACCTGTGGTCGCTGGCCGGCGCGATGCTGCTCACGTTCTGGCCGGGCCCGCTGCTCGCGGTGCCGGCGCTGGCGATGATCGGCATGGGCTACGGCTTCATGTCCGGGTCGGTGGCCGGCGCGATCGCGCGCTACTGGCACCGCAACGAGTTCGGGCGGATCGCGGGCCAGCTCTACATCGCGTGGTGCGTCGCCGCGATCAGCCTGCCGGTGCTGGCCGGCTGGCTGTTCGACCGCACCGACGGCTACGGCGCGGCGGTGCTGGTCGCCGCGGGCGGCAACCTGGTCGGCGCGTGGCTCGCGCTCGGCTTGCCGCGCCAGGGGGAGGCGGCGCGATGACGGGGCGGCGCTGCGCGGCCGCGCTTCTCGCATCGTCGATCTGCTGGCTGCCGCTCGCAGGCGCGCAGTCGAAGTGGGAGGCCGGCGTCGGCGCCGCGGCCGTCTACCTGCCCGACTATCGCGGATCGGACGAGGGCAGCGCCTACGTGCTGCCGTTTCCGTACTTCACCTACACCAGCGAACGGCTGCGGATCGATCGCAGCGGCATCGTGGCGCGGCTCTTCGATTCCGAGCGGGTCGAGCTCGACGCGAGCTTCACCGGCGGCATCGCGCTGCGCAGCGGCGGCAATCGGGCGCGCGAGGGCATGCCTACATTGCACCCGACCGGCGAGGCGGGGCCCGAGCTGGTCGTGCACCTGGTCGGCGAGCGCGACGTCCGCGGCGCGCCGAGGCTGGACCTGCGGCTCGCGGTGCGCGCGGCCTTCGCGTTCGGAGACGGCCGCATCGAGCACGTGGGCTGGACCGCGAGCCCCTACCTGAGGCTGAACCTGCCGAACGCGATGGACACCGGGGCGGACCTCAACCTCACGCTCGGCCTGCTCTACGGCGACGATCGATACCACGACTACCTGTACTCGGTTGCGCCGCAGTTCGCGACCGCCGCGCGCCCGGCCTACGACGCGCCGGGCGGCTACGCCGGAATCCAGTCGCAGCTGAGCTTCGGTCGCCGCTTCGGCGACTTCTGGTTCGGGGGATTCCTGCGGGTGGACTCGCTGCGCGGTGCCTCCGCGCTCGAGGACAGCCCGCTGGTGCGCTCTCGCGCTTACGTGGCCGGCGGGCTCGGCGTTGCCTGGATCTTCGCGGGGTCGCGGTGAGCGCGCCGCCGACCGGGAGCGCAGGCGGGATGGCGGACGCGCCCCGGATTCTCTGCATCGGCGCGGTCTTCTGGGAGTCGCTGTTCCAGGTCGACGCGCTGCCTGCCGGCGGCGTCAAGCTGGTTCCGCGCGCGGGACGCCAGCATGCGTCCGGCATGGCGCCAGCGGCGGCGATAACGGTCGCGCGCCTCGGCGGACGGGCCGCGCTGCTGAGCCGGGTCGGCGACGATCCGGCAGGGCGCAGCGTGGAGGCCGATCTGCGCGCCGCCGGTGTCGACATGTCGGGCGTGGAGGTCCGCGCGGGCCGGGCCACTCCGTTCTCGTCGGTGCTGGTCGACGCGCGCGGCGAGCGCCTGGTCGTGCCCTGCGTGGAGCCGGGCTTCTTCGACGGAACGGACGGGCTGGTGCTCGATCGTGTGACCGGCGCCGCGGCGGTGCTCGCGGACATGCGCTGGGTCGACGGCGCGCACGCGCTGCTGCAGCGGGCCCGCGAGTTCGGCGTGCCGACCGTGCTCGACGCCGACGTCGCGCCGCCCGATGCGCTTCGGCGGCTGATGCCGCTGGCCGACCACCTGCTGCTGTCGGAGGGCGCGCTGCGGCTGATGGCCGGGAGCGGCGGAAGCGGGGGAAGCGGCGAGAGCGGCGAGAGCGGCGGAAGCGGCGAGGTCGGGGGCTACGCCCAGGCGCTGCGGCAGCTGGCCGACGACCTGCCCGACGCGAAGGTGCTCGGCGTCACGTTGGGCGCCCGCGGCGCGGTGCTCGTCGATCGCGAAGCGCCCGACGAGGCCGTATCGCACCTGCCGGCATTCGAGGTGCCGGTCGTCGACACGCTGAACGCGGGCGACGTCTGGCACGGCGCCTATGCCTGGGCGCTCGCGCGCGGACTGCCGTTGCCGGAAAGGGCGCGCTGGGCGCATGCTGCCGCGGCGATCAAGTGCTCGCGGCCCTGGGGGCGGCACGGCATCCCCGTCCTGGACGAGGTTCGCGCCTTCCTCGCCGATCGAGCTCGAACCTCACTCGAGGCCTGACCCCGATGAAGACGATCACCTTCCATCTCGACTTCGTTTCGCCCTATGCCTGGCTCGCCTTCGACGCGCTGCCGCGCGCGCTCGATGGGATGGAGGTCGAGGTGGTCCGCCGGCCGGTGCTGCTCGGGGCGCTGCTGCGCGAGCTCGGCAGCCTGGGCCCGGCCGAGATACCGCCCAAGCGCGACTGGACCTACCGCCAGGTGCTGTGGCTGGGGCGCCGGCAGGGCACGCCGCTGCGCATGCCAGCGCGGCATCCGTTCAACCCCGTGTCGCTGCTGCGCCTCGCGCTGGCGACCGATGCCGGCGGCCGGCCAGGCGCCGCCGTGTGCGACGCGGTGTTCCGGCACGTCTGGGAGAGCGGCGAGGACCCGCTGGATCCCGAACGGCTGGCCGCGCTCGAGCGCAGGCTGAGCCCCGTGCTGGACCCGGACGGCCCCGAGGTGCGCGCACTGCTGCGCTCGAACACCTCGGATGCGATCTCGCGAAAGGTGTTCGGCGTGCCGGCCTTCGAGGTCGACGGACGGTTGTTCTGGGGGCTGGACTCGCTGCCGATGCTGCGGGCCTTCCTGGAAGGCGACCCGTGGTTCGCCGGGCCCGACTGGGAGGCGGTGACCCGACTTCCCTACGGCCTGCCGCGCGACCGCTAGGCGGGCTCGAACACCTCGACGCGCACCGGCGTCGACTTGCCGCCGTTGCAGTCACCGGACTCGAGCGGGCAGACCGACAGCGCGACCAGCAGCGGCATCTCGGCGCGGAACTCGACGTGGTCGCCGGCGCGGCTGGCCGGCAGGCCGATCACCCATCGATGCCGCGTGCAGTCGTGCTCGTAGCGCATGTTGATGTCGAAGGTGTCCGCGATGTCCTCGGGCAGCAGGCCGTAGGGCGCGACGGCCTTCGAGATGATCTCGTGGCAGCCGTCCTGCGGCCCGAGTCCCAGCTGCACCTCGTACAGGTAGCGGTTGCACATCCGGTTGTGGCAGTCGTGCACCCCCTTCTCGGGAGCCGTCTCGTCGATGAAGGTCATCATCGGCCGGCAGAGCGTGGACATCAGGGAGTCGCCGACGTTGATCCGGTCGCGCGGGATGTAGTCCCCGACGTGCTTCGGCAGGTAGCGGGTTCGCGAGTACGAGGTCGAGAGCTTCTCGCGCAGGTTCTGCAGGTTGAACAACGCCATGTCGACGACCTGCCTGCCTTCCAGGTCGACGACTCTCAGGTGCTGTCCGGGCTGCATCTCGACGGCGATGCCGTGCTTTCCGGGCACGACTCTTTCGAGGACCTTGTTCAAGGATGTCTCCATGCGGGTTCGGGCTTCGGGTTCAGCGGGCGCTCGCGAGCAGCTCGGACAACCTCGCCACCCCCGGCTTGATCGCGCGGCTCCAGCGCTCGAGGATCGCGCTGCCGGCGGGCGTGGGCTCGCGCATCGCGCGGGCGATCATGGCCGAGAAGGTGTCCAGCCGCGACTCGACCAGCCAGCGCTGCAGCTCGGGCGACTGGCGCCAGGCGAGGCTGTTGCGGGCATCGGCCAGCTGGTTGCGCAGCCAGTCGACCGGTTCGTCGGGGATCGGCACCGGCGTCGCCATCGCGTTCTTCGTCGCGTCGTCGGCGATCGTCGCCTCGAGGTGCGCGACGAGCGCGCCGCTGAAGGTCGGCGAGCAGCGGCGAACGTACTGGAGCAGGATCCTCCCTTCCTGGAAGATCGGCTGCGGCTTCTTTCTCGGGATGCCGTCGACGCTGCAGTGAACGTGGACATGGTCGGGCGAGGTCGGGACGGTCCCGCCCTCCAGCAGGATCCGGTCGGGCTCGATCGCCGTCACGTGGCCGAGGCGCACCACCTTGCGGATCCTGCGCATCTGGGCGAGCTCGGCATCGCTGACGACCGCGCAGCGATACATCGTCGGCCAGACCGAGCCGTCGATGCGGCAGAGCTGCCCCTTCTCCTCGAGTCGCGCGAACAGGTCGTCCAGCGATGTCGCATCGCGCGCCGACTCCATCTCGTGCGCGAACGCGCCGATCGTCTGCTCGAAGAAGTCGTGGCTCGGCTGGACGTTCCTGCGGTTCAGCAGCCAGGCATCGCGCGGGCGTATCCAGGTGATCGTGTCCGGGTCCGCGCCCTGCTCGAGCAGCCAGACCGCCGTGTCCATCGCGGTCTTGCCCGCGCCCACGATCACGAAGCCGGCGCAGGGCTCGCGCAGTTGCACGAGCTCGTTCGGCGGCACGCAGCGCACGCCATCTGCCACCGCGAAGGACGGGGCGTGCGTGGCAGGCACGCGGGTGTCGGCGAAGGTCGCATCGACGATCCT
Source organism: Zeimonas sediminis (assembly GCF_023721795.1). Lineage (NCBI taxonomy): Bacteria > Pseudomonadati > Pseudomonadota > Betaproteobacteria > Burkholderiales > Burkholderiaceae > Zeimonas > Zeimonas sediminis. The sequence continues at coordinate 1,674,434 of NZ_JAMQYE010000001.1, read as the reverse complement.
GCGGCGGGCGTGCACGCGGGTGCCCGCACCGTTGACGCGGGAGCGGACGACGCCGTCCTCGTAGTCGCTCAGCGGCAGCCAGGCGACCCGGCCGCTCGGCAGCAGCCGCTGGTGCATGACCTGGTCGAAGTAGGCGCAGATCTCCGGGCCGGTAGCCAGCTCGTAGAGTCCCTGGTTCAGGCCGGTCCGGTCGATCAGGCCCGAGCCGAGCGGCCGCGAGTTGACGCCGTAGTTGGCCGACGGGCCGTGCAGCCGCACGAAGGGATACGCATCGAGCCAGTGCCCGCCAGGCTTGTGCCGGCGGTCGACGATCGCCATGCTGGCGTCGCTGTCGTCGAGCAGCGTGTCGGCGAAGGCCATCGCCGTGGCACCCGCGCCGACGATCAGGTAGTCCGTTTCCAGGGAGCGCTCGGCCATGTCGGTCTCCGCGAGGAATCACGAAAGACGCTTGCCGCGTCGGGGCAGCCAGGCTCGCCGTCGAGCCGCGGCTTGGCGGTGGGCAGGAGGAGCGCGAGGTGCTTCTTGTCGGACGATTGTGGGGCGCGCCTCGCCCAGGTGTCAACGCGCGGCCTTGCCCGCCTGGCCGCTGATGCCGACGTAGATGCCAGCGGCGATGATCATCGCCGCGCCGAGCCAGGTGAAGGCATCGGGCACTTCGGCGAACAGCAGGTAGCCGACCGCCACCGAGCCGATCATCTGCCAGTACTGGAAGGGCGACACGAAATTGGCCGGCGCGTAGGTCATCGCGCGGGCCACGCAGTAGTGGCCGAGGCCGCCGATCACGCCGAGGCTGACCAGCAGCAGCGCGTCGGTCGCCGATGTCGGCGTCCGCCAGGAAAACGGCACCACGAGGCTCATGAGCAGCGAGCCGACCAGCGCCGAGTAGACCGCCGAGGTCTCGGGCGGGTCGAAGCCCGCCACCCGGCGCGTGAGGATCTGGTAGATCGCGTAGCAGGTCGCGGTGCCGAGGATCAGCAGCGACGCCCACTGGAACACCGCCGAGCCCGGCCGGATCACCACCAGCACGCCGGCGAAACCGGCGAGCACGGCGGCGATCCGCGACAGCGTGACCTTCTCGCCCAGGATCGGGCCGGCCAGCATCACCACGATCAGCGGCGCGGTGAACGAGATCGAGGCCGCCTGCGCCATCGGCACGTACTTCAGCGCGGTGAAGTACAGGAAGGTCGATCCGATCAGCATGCAGGAGCGAAGGAACTGGACGCCCGGCCGCCGGGTGCGCACGACGCGCCACCCTGCCTTCGGAACGAACAGCGCGAGCATGAAGACGAGGTGGCTCACGGTGCGGGCCCACACGACCTGTTCCGACGAATAGCCCTGGCTCATCAGCTTGGCAAGCCCGTTCATGACCGGAAACAGGCTGGCCGCCGTCAGCATGAAAAGGATGCCGAGCAGCGGGCGATAGGGCTGGTGGCCGGCAGCAGCCGGGGAGGAAGGAGGCATGGCACTGCAGCTTAGGGCATGACGAGGCCCGCGCCGCCGGGGGGCGCCGTGTTTCGAAACGAACGGCCCGCGACCGCGGGCTGGCCGAAGCGACCGACCCGACGCCGGGCTGCGTGCCGTGGCGATCCCGCCTAGAATTCTCCGGAAAGCCTGCGAGGAGACCGACACGATGCGCCCGAACACGATCAAGGCCGAGGTCATGGCCGGCCGCCCGGTGGCCGGCGCGATGGTCTTCGAGTTCTTTTCGCCGGGCATGTCGGCGATCCTGGCCAACGCGGGCTGCCGCTTCGCGATCTACGACATGGAGCACACCGGGCTCGGCTTCGAGACGCTGAAGTGGCTGTTCGCGACCTGCCGCGGCCTGTCGATCGAGCCGATGGTGCGCGTGCCGCGCGGCGAGTACCCCTGGATCGCCCGCGCGCTGGACCTGGGCGCGCGCGGCGTGATGGTGCCGATGGTCGAGTCCGCGGAGCAGGCGAAGGCGATCGTGCAGGCATGTCGCTACCCGCCGGCCGGCAGGCGAGGCGCGGCCTTCGGCTTCGCGCAGGACGACTATGCGGGCGGCGACGTCGGCGAGAAGGTTCGCGCGGCGAACGCGCGAACGATGGTGCTGGCCCAGATCGAGACCGAGCGCGGCCTCGAGAAGGTCGACGAGATCGCGGCCGTCGAAGGCGTCGACGTGCTGTGGGTCGGGCACTTCGACCTGTCGAACTTCATGGGGATCCCGGGCCGCTTCGACGACCCCCGCTTCGAGCAGGCGATGCGGCGCGTGGCCGAGGTCGCGAAGCGCCACGGCAAGGCGGCCGGCTTCATGGCCACCGATCGCGCGTGGATCGAGCGGGTTCGCGCGATGGGTTACACGATGATCGCGGTCGGCACCGACCCGGGGCTGTTCGGCGCCGCGGTGCGGGGCCTGGTCGCGCAGGTCGCCCAGGGCGAAGGAGCGTCGCGATGAGCACGAGATTCCGCGTGGGCCTGACCCGCGACCTGCTGACGCCCGCCGGCCGGCCGTCGTTCGGAAGCGGCCCGCTCGAGGCGCTTTCGCGAAACCCGGCCATCGAGTGGGAGTTCCTGCCCGAACAGGTCTCCGAGATCACGCCCGACATCATGGCGCGCTACGACGGGCTGTACGTGAGCTCCCCGCGAGTGCCGGCCGCCGCGGCCGCGCGCGACGATTGCCGCGTGCGCATCGTGGCCCGGCACGGGGTCGGCTACGACTCGGTCGACGTGAAGGGGCTGGCCGCCCGCGGCATCGTGACCACGAACACCCCGGTGGCGGTGCGCCGGCCGGTCGCGGTCGCGGCGCTCACCCAGATCCTCGCGCTCGCGGGCCGGCTTTTCGCGAAGGACCGGCTGACCCGCGAGGGCCGCTGGAACGAGCGAACCGCGCACATGGGCCTGGGCCTGACCACGCGCTCGCTCGGTGTGATCGGCGCGGGCGGCATCGGCCGGGAGTTCCTCGCGCTGGCACGGCCCTTCGGCTGGCGGATGCTGGCGGCCGATCCGTTCGTCGACGCCGCGGTCATCGAGGGCTTGGGCGCGAGCAAGGTGTCGCTCGACGATCTGCTGGAGCAATCCGACTTCGTCGTCGCGCTGGTGCTGCTCGACGACAGCACCCGCCATCTGATGAACGCGGAGCGCTTCGCGCGGATGAAGCCGACCGCCTTCTTCGTGAACATGGCGCGCGGGCCGATCGCCGACGAGGCCGCGCTGATCGAGGCGCTGCGCTCGGGCACGATCGCCGGCGCCGCGCTCGACGTGTTCGAGCAGGAGCCGGTCGACCCGGGCAATCCGCTGCTCAAGATGCACAACGTGATCGTGACCCCGCACGCGCTGTGCTGGACCGACGAGTGCTTCGACGCGATTGCCCGCGAGGGGCTCGGCTGCATCGTCGACTTCTCGATGGGCCGGCGGCCGGCGTCGGTCGTGCCGGCCTGAGCGCGACCACGCCCGGGACCTGCGTTTCAACGCATCGCTGGCGTCTCGGCCCGGGCCGGCATCTCGGCGCAGTGGTGCCTCAGCCCAGGGGCGGCGCCTCGGCGAGCAGATCGGGCCCCAGCTCGTCGACGCGCGCGGCGCCCAGCAGCCCCATCGCGCGGTCGAACTCGCGCCGGTAGATCTCCAGAAGGTGGGCCACGCCCGCTTCCCCTGCCGTTGCCAGCCCCCACAGCTGCGGCCGCCCGATCAGGCCCGCGGTAGCGCCCAGCGCCAGCGCCTTGGCCAGGTCGGCGCCGCGGCGGATGCCGCCGTCGATCAGGATCGGCAGGTCGGGGCGCGCGGATCGCGCCGCGGCGACGATGCCCGGCAGCGCCTCGATGCTGCTGATCGCGCCATCGAGCTGCCTGCCGCCGTGGTTCGACACGATCAGGCCGTCGACGCCCAGGGCTGTCGCCTGCCGGGCTTCGTCGGGATGCAGGATTCCCTTGAGCAGCAGCGGCCCTTTCCACTGCTCGCGCAGCGCGCGCACATCGTCCCAGTCCATCGACGGATCGAGCAGCGAGGCGAGCCGCCCGGCGAGCGCGGCGAGCTCCTCGCGCGAGCCTTCGCGCAGGTAACTGCCCATCGTCAGGCGGGGCAGCGCGTTCCGCATGCGCCACAGCCAGGGCAGTTGCGGCGCCATCGCCAGCAACTGCCAGGGCGTGAAGCGCGGCGGTATGCCGAAGCCGTTGCGCAGGTCGCGCTCGCGGTTGCCGAGCAACTGGTTGTCGACCGTCAGCACCAGCGCGTGATAGCCGGCCGCCGCCGCGCGGTCGGTGAACTCGCGAGTGAGCCCGCGGTCGCGATAGACGAAGACCTGCATCCACCGCGGCTCGGTGCGCAGGGCCGCCAGCTCCTCGATCGTGCAGACCGATCCGTGGCTCAGGCAGTAGCCGATCCCGGCGGCCGCCGCGGCCCTCGCCGAGCAGAGCTCGCCGTCCGGCCAGAACAGCCCGGCCAGGCCGGTGGGGCCGATCATCAGCGGCATCGAGAGCCGGTGGCGAAACAGCGTGGTCGACAGGTCGCGCTGCGCAGCGCCGTTCAGCGGCCGCGGCACCAGGGCCTTGCGGGCGAAGGCGCCTTCGTTGCGCCGGAGCGTCCACTCGGTCTCGGCGCCCCCGTCGGCGAAATCGAACACCGGGCGCGGCAGCTTGCGGCGCGCGAGCCGGCGCATCGCGTCGACGTTGATTGCCTTGTGTCGCCAGCCGGACGATCGGCTCATCGCGGATCCCCTCGATCGCTCGAAAACGGTCCCGTCGGCTCGACGCGACGATCGCGTATCGATAGCATGGCGCGAGCACTGGGGCAATGCCGGCGGCCGCGACGCGGTTCCGGGAGATGCCGGATCGTCACGCCGCTGCGAGGAGCCATCCCTTGATCGATGACGCACCCAAGATCCGCGTCGCGGACGATTTCCGCCGTCCGCGCCCCGACCAGCTGGCGGCGCTGCACGGCGTGCCGACCGGTTTCGTGGTCGACGCGCTGGCCGGCAGCGGTGGGCTCGACTACCGGATCAAGCCGGTGGTGACCGGGCAGCACGCCTTCTGCGGGCCGGCGGTCACCTGCCGCGCCGGCCCGGCCGACAACCTGGCCGTCTTCGCCGCGCTGGTCCACCTGCAGCCGGGCGACGTGATCGCCGCGGCCGCCGACGGGCACACCGGCTGCGCGATCACCGGCGACCTGCTGCTCGGCATGGCGCGCAACTGCGGCGCCGCGGCCTTCGTGACCGACGGCTGCGTGCGCGACGTTCCGGGCATCCGCGACGTGGGCCTGCCCTGCTTCGCCGCCGGCGTCACGCCGAATTCGCCGGCGCGCGAGGGCCCGGGCACCGTGGGCCTGCCGATCGTGCTGGCGGGCGTCGCGATCGCCACCGGCGACATCCTGATCGGCGACCAGGACGGCGTGGTCGTCGTTCCCTTCGATCGCATCGACGAGACGATCGCCCGCCTCGACAAGGTGCGGGCGGCCGAGGCGGAACTCGACGCGAAGGTCAAGGCAGGCCTGCGCCTGCCGCCCTTCCTGAAGGGCTGAAAAGCCGCCTGCCGCGCCGCGCGCGACCCCCGACGAGATTCGACCCCAGATCCGGAACCGACATGGCCACCATCACCTACCTGACGACGATCCACTTCGACTTCGGCGCACTGCGCCTTCTGCCCGGCGAACTGCAGCGACTCGGTGTCCGCCGTCCGCTGGTCGTGACCGACCGCGGCGTCGCAGCGGCCGGCCTGCTCGACCGGGTGACCGGCGCGATCGGCGACGCGGCCGAGCCGGCGGTCTTCGACGGCACGCCTCCCAACCCGACCGAGGACGCGGTGATGCGGGCCGCGCAGGTCTACCGCGAGCGCGCTTGCGACGGGCTGGTGGCGGTCGGCGGCGGTTCGTCGATCGACCTGGCCAAGGCGGTCGCGCTGATCGTCACGCATCCGGAGCCGCTGCTGCAGTACGCGGCGGTCGAGGGCGGTGTCGGCCGGATCACGCCCAAGGTCGCGCCGCTGGTCGCGATCCCGACCACTGCCGGCACCGGCAGCGAGGTCGGCCGCGGCAGCGTGATCGTGATGCGCAACGGCCGCAAGCTGGGCCTGCTGAGCCCGCACCTGCTGCCGAAGGTCGCGCTGTGCGACCCGGAGCTCACGCTGGGCCTGCCGCCGATGCTGACCGCGGCCACCGGCATGGACGCGATCGCGCACTGTATCGAGACCTTCTGCGCGCCGGCGGTGAATCCGCCGGCCGAGGCGATCGCGCTCGACGGCCTGCGCCGTGGCAGCGCGCACATCGAACGGGCCACGCGCGACGGCGGCGACCGTCAGGCTCGCTGGGAGATGATGATGGCGGCGATGGAAGGCGCGATGGCCTTCCAGAAGGGCCTGGGCGCGGTGCACGCGCTGTCGCATCCGCTGGGCGCGCTGCCCGGCCGGGCGCTGCACCACGGCACGCTGAACGCGGTGCTGCTGCCGGCGGTGCTGCGCTTCAACGCGCCGGTTCTCGAGGCCAAGGCGCGCACGCTGACCGACGCGATGGGGCTCGCGCCGGGCGCCGATCCGGCGGCCTTCATCGAGGGCCTGAACGCGCGGCTCGGCCTGCCCGCCGGCCTGGCTGCGATGGGCGTCGAGCGCGCCGAGCTGCCCGCCATCGCCGACGCCGCGCTGCTCGATCACTGCCACGCGACCAATCCGCGGCCGGCCACGCGCGAGGACTACATCGCGATGCTCGAGGCGGCGTTCGGCGGCTGAGCGGGCCCGACATCCGCCGGCGCCGCCGAGTCGCGCCGCAGCGCGGGCAATCTGATGTCCGCGGTCCCCGGGCAGACCTCGCGCGGGCACTCGCGGGTCGCGTCGATGCAGCCGCCGTCGGCATAGACGCCCTTCGGGTCGCGCACCCGGGACATCAGCGCCACGATCCGCGCGGCCTCGGCCGGATCGGCCTTCGAGCGGGCCACGCGCTCGTCGACCAGCGACTCGTCCATCCAGGGTTCGCCGTCGGCGCCGATCCGCACCGCGTGACGCCAGTGGTAGATCTCCAGGCACTTGTCGGCCATCGTGAAGTGGCGGCCGGGCTTCCAGAAGTTCGTGAAGATGCCGCCGCCCAGGTAGAACACCCAGGAGCCCTCGAAGCCGGCGACGTCGGACGAATGGGGGTCGGGATTGCGGAACCACAGCCGGTCGCCGGGGATGTAGTAGCGCGGCGGCAGCGGAGCCTCGTTGGTGCCGAACTCGTGCAGGAAGACGTCGTGGAACTTGCCCGACATGATCGGGCGCTCCTCCCACTGCGCCTGCAGCGCGGCGAGCAGCGGCGGGTTGACCTGCTCGGCCTCCTGGGCGATCGCCAGCAGGATCACGTACTCGGTCGCCCTATAGCAGGAGAACGAGTAGAGACGCCCCGACGCCCCCGGCTGGGTGGCGAGCACCAGCGCGTCGATCAGCGGCTTGCCCGGCAGCACGACGAATCCGCGACCGTCCGCGTAGTCCCAGTAGCCTTCCGGGCGCTCCGCCGCGGCGGTGTCGAAGGCGAGCACGGTGCGCCGGGCCGCCTCGACGATTCGACGGCGCATCCGGATCGCGGCCAGGAACTCGTCGGCGCTCGGGTAGGCGAAGTCGATCGGCGAGCCGAGCAGCGCGACCAGGATCTCGCGTTCGAGGTCGTCGGGGCGGCGCTCGCCGTCGAGCGACAAGCGCTCGACGATTCCCAGCGTGTCGAAGCCCGGCAGCCAGGCAGCCGCCTGCGGGCCGGCGAGCCTAAGGCGGACGCGCTCTCCGTCCGCGTGGCGCTCGACCGCCTCGGTGAGTCCCAGCGACGCGATGTATCGATCAGCGGCGGGCAGGTCGACGCGCCCGAGCACGACGCCGCCCCCGGATTTCCCGATGTCCAATCTTCTTCTCCCCCTCGAGACGGCCGCTCTTCGGCGGCGTGGGGTCAGTAGATGCGATCGGGGAAATGTTTGTCAAGAAGGAGTCGCCGGCGAGTCCTTCAGGCGCGCCCTCAGCTCAGTTCCAGCGCCACGTGCTCGCGGTAGGCCGGCCGCTCGAGCATGCGGCGGTAGTAGTCCTCGAGCCTGGGCAGCGACGGGTGCTCGATCGGCAGCTTCAGCCAGCGATGGACGAAGGCGGCGGCGGGCACGTCGGCCAGCGTGAACCCGGGGCCGGCCAGGTAGGCCTTGTCGGCGAGTTGCTCGTCGAGGATGCGCATGCAGCGCTCGGCCTCGGCGGCGTTGGCGGCGATCAGCTTCGGGTCGCGCTTGTCCTCGGGCGTGCGGACCAGCTGCCAGAAGAGCGGCGTCATCCCGATCGCCAGGCTGAACGACGCCCAGTCCATCCACTGCTCGATGCGGGCGCGCTGGCGGACGTCCGAAGGGAGCAGGTCCTCGCGGCCGTGCCGGGCGGCCAGGTAGCGCACGATCGTGTTCGACTCGGCCAGCACGAAACCGTCGTCCTCGATCGTGGGCACCCTGCGGTTCGGGTTCAGCGCGGCGTATTCGGGCGTGTTCACCACGCCGAACTGCATCCCGGCGTCGATACGCTCGTAGGGCAGCGACAGCTCGTCGCAGACCCACAGCACCTTCATCACGTTGATCGAGTTGCGGCGTCCCCAGATCTTCAGCATCTTCAAGTTCTCCATTCGAATCATGTGGCTCGCGGCGCTTCGGGCCAGAACCGGGTGTTCGGCCGCGCCAGTCCGCCGCCCAGCCCGATCGCGGTGCCGTCGGCCCGCCAGCAGGCGGCGCCGGTCATCGACCCGTCGTCCGCGAATTCGATGCCGTTCATGCCGCCGGCCACGTGCGGCACGACCGCGAGCCGGTGCCCCATCCCCCGCAGCGCGGCCCGGCCGGCTTCCGGCAGGCCCTGCTCGACCTCCAGCTCCTGGCCCTGGGTCCACAGGCGCGGCGCCTCGACCGCCTGCTGCATCGTCATGCCGTGGTCGATCAGGTTGACCAGCGCCTGCATCACCGAACCGAAGATCCGCAGGCCGCCGGGCAGGCCGAGCACGTAGCGCGGCCGGCCGTCGCGCAGCACGATCGTGGGCGCGGTCGAGGTCGTGACCCGCTTGCCGGGGGCGACCGACAGCGCCTTGCCCGGGTGCGGATCGAACAGGTACATGTAGTTGTTCGGGATGATGCCGGTGCCCGGGATCATGATCCGCGCCCCGAACAGGCTGTTGATCGTCTGCGTGCTGGCCACGATGTTGCCGTCGCGGTCGGCCACGCTCACGTGGGTCGTGTTGGCCGACTCGCGCGGCAGCGCAACGCCGGGCAGCCATTCGCTGGCCTGCCGCGTGTCGATCGCGGCGCGGCGCTGCCCGGCGTATTCCTTCGACACCAGCCTCTCGACCGGCACGCTCACGAAGGCCGGGTCGGCGGTGGCTGCGGCCCGGTCGGCGAACGCGATCTTCAGGACCTCGGCCAGCAGGTGCATCGATTCGGCCGAACCGAATCCCATGCCCCGCAGGTCGAAGCCCTCGAGGATGTTCAGCATCTGCAGCACGTGGACGCCGCCGGCCGACGGCGGCGGGGGGCCGATGATCTCGTGGCCGCGATAGCTGCCGCGCACCGGCGCGCGGTCGACCAGCCGGAAGCCGGCAAGATCGTCGAGCGACAGCAACCCGCCGCGGGCCGCCAGCGCATCGACCGCGTGGCGGCCCAGCTCGCCGCCGTGCAGCGCCGCCGGGCCCTGCGCGGCGATCGCGGCGAGCGTTTCCGCGTAGTCGCCGGACACCAGGCGCTCGCCGGCGGCGAGCGGGCGGCCGTTCGGCAGGAACAGGCGGGCGATCTCCGCGTCGGCCGCCAGGTCCGGCGCGCATTCCGCGATGCAGCCCGACAGGTACTCGGTGATCCGGAAGCCCCGGCGCGCGTGCCGGATCGCCGGTTCGAGCAGGTCGGCCAGCGGCAAGCGGCCGTGCCGGCTCGCGGCTTCGCACCAGCCGAGCAGGTTGCCGGGCACCGCGACCGACGTCGCGCCGACCGCGTTCTCGCGGCCCTCGGTCTCCATGTAGTCCGGCATCCGGTCGGAGACCGGGCGGTAGGTGTCGGGCCGCGCCGCGGACGGCGCGCAGCTCAGGCCGTCGACGACCGTGTGCCGGCCGTCGGCGAGCCGGATGTGCGACAGGCCGCCGCCGAAGATGCCGACCATCATCGGCTCGACGACGCTGAGCGTGAACAGCGCGGCCACCGCCGCGTCGATCGCGTTGCCTCCCGCGGCGAGCATCTCCGCGCCAGCGGCCGAGGCGAGCGGGTGGTTCGTGACGACCATCCCGCGGGTGCCGGTGGCCGGGCGCTTCTCGCATTCGAAGGGGAGTCCGCTCACTATGACCTCTCAGTCGGCGAAGCAGCCGTTGTACCCCTCGGGACAGGCGGTCGGCCAGGACGTCGTGCCGGAATCGGGCGTCGCGGCGCAGGCTGCGAGCGCGATCGCGGCGAAAAACGGAATCAGGAATCGCATCGTGCACCTCGGCGCGGGGGCCGTCGCGTGGCGGTCTGCCGCAGGCGCCGATGCGCCGCGGCGCGCCCATGATAGCGTCGGGGCGGTAGCGGCCGAGGGCCGGAAAGCGAGGGGGAACCAGGACCATGGACGCAGCCGTGCTTTCGCATCCCGCGCCGGGCCAGGCCCTGCCGGCCCTGGTCAAGGGCCCCTATGCGAGCAGCCACATCGTCAGGTGGTGCGCAGCGCAGCAGAACTGGGACAAGATCCACTACGACCTCGACTACGCGCAGCGCCATGCGGGCCTGCCCGAGCGCGTGGTCAACGGCGCGCTGAAGCAGCACCTGCTCGTGCAGTGCCTGGAGAGGGCCTTCGGCCCGGCCTTCTGGCCGTGGCGGCTGGCATTCCGCTTCGCCGGACCGGACTTCCTGGGCGAGGCGCTGAGCGTCGGCGGCAGCGTCCGATCGGTCGAGCGGCGCGCCGGCCTCGAGATGGTTCTCGTCGATGTGGCGATCACGAACCTCGGCCAGCAGCGCGACACCACGCTGGGCTCGGCGGTGCTCGTGCGGCGGGCGCCCGGGGACGCCACCGAAGCGTTCGTGGTGCCGGAAGCCCTGGGCGACCTCGCGCTCGACGAGTCGATCGAGGAGCCCGTCGGTCCTGTGCCGCCGCAACTGGCCGTTGCGATCGGCGAAGCGCCGCAGCGGCGGGTCTCGGCTTATCCGCTGGACCTCAGCAGGCTGCGCCTGTTCGCCGATGCGATCGGCGACCTGCGCGCAGAATACTTCGATCCCGAGGCCGGCCGCGCGAGCGCGCACGGCACGGTCGTCGCGCCGCCACTGTTCCCGATCCATGGCCTCGAGGCGATGCCGGGCAGTCTTCCGCTGTCGACCGATCCGGCTGCGATGGGCCGCGAAGGTGTCAACGAGATCGGCCGCAATCTCGCGGCGCGGCTCGGGATCGCGCTGCCCGGGGCGGTCAACGGCGGCAACGACGTCGAGATCGCCAGCCTGCTGCGCGTCGGCGAGACGGTCAGCGCGACCAGCGCGATCGTCGGCGCGAGCGTCAAGAGCGGATCGCGCGGCGCCGCGATGCTGATCGTCCGGACGCTGAACACTTACCGCACGACCGGCGGCCGGCTGCTGCTGAAGGAGAAGCAGACCTCGATCTGCCGCAACTTCGGCGCCGCGGCATCCGACGACCGCTTGCCGGCGCAGGGTTGACGCTTCCTGGCCCGGTCCGGTTTCCGGTCCGGCGCCGCGCGGCGCTCTCGGCGCCCGGTTCGGCGTGAAGGATGTCGCAGGTCAAGAACGGCCACCGGGCTCGCGCCTACGATGGCAATGTGCAGGGGTTTCGCGCCTCCCGGCGCTCGCGCCGAGAGCGTCCGCTCGCCGATCACCGCCTGCGCGCGACCGTCGCAACGGCATGTTGGAGGTGCCCGTCATGAACGCAGCGAGACTGTCCATCGTCCTTTTGCTTGCGAGCCTGCTCGGCGCCTGCGCGGTGGCGCCGGCGAAGTCCTATGGCCCGGGCGGCGTGACGCCGTGCCCGTTGCCTTACGAGAACTGCCTGGGCGGGCCGTGACATCGCCGGCGGGCCCGGCGGCGGTGCAGCCCGCGCGCAGCGGGCGTCAGGCAACCGCCCCGGGCGTGGCCGGCAGGCGTGGCGGCTTCGCCAGCAGGAAGGCGAGGGATCCCGCGACCGCCAAAAGGGCGAGCAAGGTGTAGCCGAGCCGGTAGTCGCCGGTCAGGTCGGCGAAGGCGCCGGCCACCATCGGGCCGCCGACCTGCCCCAGCGCGATGATCAGCGACGACAGCCCCATGATCAGGCCGATCGACCTGCGCCCGAAGTAGTCGGCGCGGATCGCCTGCATCAGCGGGCCGCGCAGGCCCCAGGCGGTGCCGTGCAGCAGCGCGAAGGCGGCGAGCATTGCGGGCCCGGTCGCGTAGGTCAGCATCAGCAGGCCGGCGCCGTGGCCGACCATGCAGGCCGCGCAGATCCGCCGCTTGTCGAAGCGGTCGCCCACTGCCATGCCGAGCAGCACGCCGCCGATCTGCGCGGCGGTCATCAGCGTGATCGCCAGCGAGGCCTGGGCCACCGAGTATCCGAGGCCCTCCTTGATGTGCGAGATCGCGTGCACGTTGACGCTCGTGACCGCCAGCAGCGCGAAGCCGTGGCCCAGCGAGATCAGCCAGAAGGCGCGGGTTCGCAGGGCCTGCCGGGCGGTCAGGCCGGGTGTCTCGTCGGCAGTGGGCAGGGCCGCGTCGGCGGCATCCGACGCGGTCGCGCCGGCCCCGGGCGAGGCCTCGCTAGCGGCCGCCGCGGGGCGCGGCAGGTGGCCGTCGATCCGCGTGCCCAGCGACTGCGGCCGGCCGCGGAAGACGCGCGCCAGCGGCCAGCCGATCGCGATCGCGAGCACGCCGGAGCCGATCGCGGTGGCCCGCCAGCCGAAGCCCGTGATCGACGCGGCCACGAGCGGCACCGCGATCCCGCCCAGCGCCAGCCCCAGCCCCACCGACGACAGCGCCCGCGCCCGCTGGCGCTCGAACCAGTGGATGATCGCGATGTTGATCGTGAAGTAGCCGGCCAGGCTGCTGCCCAGCGCGATCATCAGCACCGCGCCGTAGAACCCGGCAAGCGTGTCGACGAAGCCCATCGCGATCAGGCCCAGACCGAACACGACGATGCCGAAGCGGATCAGGCGGTGCTCGCCGACCTTGTCGACGAGCCAGCCCAGCACCGGGCCGATCAGCGCGGTCTCGACCGACTGCAGCGCCGCCGCGCCGGCCAGTGCGGTCTTGCTCCAGCCCTTTTCCTCGGTGAGGACCGCCACGTAGGCGCCGAAAGCCTGGATCATCAGGCTGGCCTGCAGGAACTGCAGACCCGAACCCGCGACGACCATGCGCCAGCCGTAGAAGCCTCTCATGGCGAGAGGATTATCCGCGCGGCGCGAGGGCCCGCCAGGGCGGGCATTCCGGTTCGCGCGTTTTCGCCGGACCGCCGCTTTCGGTTAGTCTCCCGCTCCCGAAACCGGATCGCACCGTCGCCCATGTTCAAGTCAGCCATCGTCTACCGGATCGCTCCCGGATGGGAGCCGCCGTCGCTCGCCAGCCTCGAGGGCGCGCTGGATCGCGCCCGCTTCGTTCCCTGCGGCCCGACCGAGCCGCGCTCGGCAGGGTGGATCGAGCCGCGCGGACGCGAGCACGAGGCGCTGGTGGAATCGGTCGGCGGCCACTGGATCCTTTGCCTGCGCACCGAGACCCGGGCCGTGCCCGGCGCGGCGGTCCGCGATGCGCTGGAGGCGCGCCTGCAGAAGATCGAGCAGGAAACCGGCAGCCGGCCGCGCGGCAAGCTTCGCAAGGAGTTGAAGGAAGAGATCGTCGTCGACCTGCTGCCGCGCGCCTTCAGCAAGTTCGCGACCACCCGGATCTGGCTCGACCCGAAGGCCGGGCTGCTGGTGGTGGGCGCGGGCAGCGCGGCGAAAGCCGACGAAGCGGTCGGCGCGCTGATCGAGGCCTTCCGCGACCTGGGCGCCGTGCTGCCGGCCGGCCTGCTGAAGACGCAGATGGCGCCGTCCACCGCGATGTCGCTATGGCTCGCCGAGCGCGAGGCCCCGCCGGGCTTCTCGATCGACCAGGAATGCGAGCTGAAGCAGGCGGGCGCCGGCGAGTCCGACGCGGCGCTCGAGGGAACCGGGCAGGCGCGCGCGGGCGACCGGGCAACCGTGCGCTACGCGCGGCACAGCCTGGACATCGACGAGGTCGTCGCCCACGTCCGGCAGGGCAAGGTGGCGACGAAGCTCGCGATCACCTGGCGGGATCGCGTGTCCTTCCTGCTCGACGCGAGCATGACGCTCAAGCGGATCGAGATGCTCGACGTGGTGCTCGAGGGCAAGGCGGAGAGCGGGGACGATCCGGCCGACGACGGTTTCGATGCCGACGTGGCGATCGCCACCGGCGAGCTCGGCCGGATGATCCCGGAACTGGTCGAGGCGCTGGGCGGCGAGATCGCGCCCGAGTCCGTCAGCGAGCCAGCAGCTCGCGCACCTGCGCCCGGATGAAGGACCAGTCGGCGCCGCGATGCACCGGGTTGCCGGCGCGGTGGCCCCAGTCGGACTCGATCGGCGCCAGCCGTGCGCGCGACAGCAGCGGCAGTTCGTCGGCGTTGTCCTCGACCCGGAAGTAGAGGTCGGTGCGGCTCGGCATCAACAGCACCTCGGCGCGGATCGCGCGCAGCGCCGCGTCGAAGTCGCCGCCGTACGCGGGGTCGTCGGCGATGCTGAAGTGCTGCCAGGTGTGGATCTGCGCGAGCAGGTCCTCGGCGTTGCGGCGCAGGAAGTTGCCCTCCCAGCCGCCGACCAGGTAATCCTCGAGCGACGAGAAGCCGATCTCGCGCCAGAGCTCGTCGCGGTAGAAGGCCTGCGACATCGCCCAGCCGGCGTAGACCCGGCCCATCGCGCGCAGGCCCCGCTCGGGCTTGCGGACGAAACGGCCGTCCTGCCAGGCCGGGTCGGCGGTCAGCGCGGCCTTCACGCCCTCGAGGAACACGTAGTTGTGCCGCGCGCAGCGGGCGGCGCCGCAGACCACGGCGATCCGTTCCACCTCGTCGGGAAAGCTGGCTGCCCACTGGTAGGCCTGCATGCCGCCCATCGACCAGCCGTAGACCATCTTCAGCCGCTCGACCCCGAAGACCTCGCGCAACAGGCGACGCTGCGCGCGCACGTTGTCGAGGATGCTGAAGTGCGGGTAGCGGCTGCCGTCGTAGGGCGGCGCGGTGTTGCCGGGCGACGAGGAGAGGCCGTTGCCGAACATGTCCGGAATCACGACGAACCAGCGCGTCGGATCGAGGATGCCGTCGGGCTCGATCAGCCACTGGGTGTCGAGGTGCTGCGCCGAATACGAGGTCGGGTACAGCACGACGTTGTCGCGTGCCGGCGAGAGCGTGCCGTAGGTGCGATAGGAGAGCCGCGCGCCGCGATAGGTGGCGCCGGAGCTCAGCCGGAGGTCGCCGGCTTCGAAGACGGAGGCGGGGTTCGACACGCGTGCTCGCTCAGTTCGTGGGTCGTCGCGGAGACTCGGGATTCTGCCCGCCCTGCTGGCGCGGATCGCGCTGCGGCACCGATCTCGGAACGGACTGCCGGACGTCGGGCTGGCGGTATTCGGGCTGGCGGATGGCCGGTTGCCGGATCTGCGGCTCGCGCATCTCTGGCTGTCGGGCCGCCGGCGGCTGCACTGGCTGCCGGAACTGGGGTTGCTGGACCTGCGGTTGCCGGGTCTGGGGCTCCCGGATCGCCGGTTGCTGGATCCGGGGCTGCTCCTGGTAGCGCGGCTGCTCCATGATCCGCGGCCGCTCCTGGATCGTCCGGGGCTGCTGCGGTGCGCCGGGCGCGCCTGGCTCGACCGACGGCTTCACCGGAACCTGCTGTCGCGGCACTTCCACGCCCGGCTCCCGGGGCGCCTGGATCCCCGGCTGGCGAGGCACCTGCACGCTCGGCTCGCGCGGCACCGGATAGGGGTAGGGCTCGCGCGAGGGCTGCACGCTGGGCGACACCCGCGACGGCTTCTCCGGGAAGGCGGGCGGGTAGCGGTCGCGCACGACCGGGGTGCGGTACTCGACGCTGCGGCGGTGGGTAGGATCGTGCTGCCAGATCACCGGCCGCGGCGCGGTCGCATTCGTGACGATCACGTTCGTGACCGCCACGCTTCCGTACACGACCGTGCGGTCGCGCCAGACCGGCAGGGGATCGTTCCAGAGCGACGAGATCACGAAGGTGAGCGGCCCCCAGACGATGCCGACCGAGTACACCTGCGGGAAGTAGGGCGGCCGGTAGATCACCGGCGGCACCCACAGGAAGGGCGGGTAGGCGGGCCACCACCAGGTGCCGAACACGATCAGCGGGTTGTAGTAGGGCACCCAGTAGTAGTCGGGGCGCCAGGTGTCGATGACGATGACCCGATCGCGAACGATAACGTTCTGGTAGTCGTTCGATCGAAGCGTGCCGGCCGCCCTGGCCTTCTCGCGCAGCACCTGCACGGTTTCCATCACCTGCTCGCGCTGCGCGAGGAAGGCCTCGCCGAGCCGGATCGTCCAGTCGAGCTCCTCGTTCATCATGGCCAGCACCGACGGGAACTGGGTCAGCGCGGCCACGCTCGGGTCCCAGCGCATCGGCTCGACCGCCCGCGCCAGCGTGTCGCCCGACAGACCGGGGTTGCGCTGCATGAACCGCGCCGCCTGCACGACCTCGAGCGGATAGGTGGCCGCCATCAGCACTTGCGCGAGCAATGCGTCCGGGTACAGCGCGATCGGCGCCAGCATCTGGTCGAGCTCCTGCTGGCTGAACGGCGCCGCAGCGCGCTGGTCGAACTGCTGCTGGGCCCGGAGCGGCTCGACCGGTGCGGCCAGGAGAACCAGGGCGAGCGCCGCGCAGAGCAGCGCGGCGAGCGGGCGGGAACTTTTCATGACGGA
This sequence comes from Zeimonas sediminis, assembly GCF_023721795.1. Lineage (NCBI taxonomy): Bacteria > Pseudomonadati > Pseudomonadota > Betaproteobacteria > Burkholderiales > Burkholderiaceae > Zeimonas > Zeimonas sediminis. Next base: position 1,657,623 of record NZ_JAMQYE010000001.1, on the reverse strand, counting down.
CACCTCTCGGCCCGGAACTGCGCGGGCATCGGGTCGATGATGGCACCGAAGCGGGCGTTCCGGGAGTGGCTTCGCTTGACCGCACTCAAGGGGCCGCGCATTCGCCGGGCCGGTATCATGGACCACCCCGCAGACCGGCGGCCGCAGTCCGCCGGCTCCAGACAACCGACAACAAGGGCGACACCCCCATGACCAGCCCCCGCAAGGCCCGCTACACCGGCGTCTTTCCCGTCGTGCCGACCACCTTTCGCGAGAACGGCGAGCTCGACCTCGACAGCCAGAAGCGCTGCGTCGACTTCATGATCGACGCCGGCTCCAACGGCCTGTGCATCCTGGCGAACTTCTCCGAGCAGTTCGTGCTGTCCGACGAGGAGCGCGAGGTGCTCACGAAGGCGATCCTCGAGCACGTGGCCGGCCGAGTGCCGGTGATCGTGACCACGACCCACTTCAGCACCCGCGTCTGCGCCGCCCGCAGCCGCCGCGCCCAGGACATGGGCGCCGCGATGGTCATGGTGATGCCGCCGTATCACGGCGCCACGATCCGAGTCGCCGAGCCGAAGATCCAGGAGTTCTTCGCGGCGCTGTCCGACGCGATCGACATCCCGATCATGATCCAGGACGCACCGGTGGCCGGCACCCCGATGCCGCCCGCCTTCCTCGCGAAGCTGGCCCGCGAGATCGAGCACGTGCGCTACTTCAAGATGGAGACCGCCGGCGCGGCCTCCAAGCTGCGCGAGCTGATCCGGCTCGGCGGCGACGCGATCGAGGGACCCTGGGACGGCGAGGAGGGAATCACGCTGCTCGCCGACCTCGAGGCCGGCGCCAACGGCTCGATGACCGGCGGCGGCTATCCCGACGCGTTCCGCACCATCCTCGACCCCTGGTTCGCCGGCCGGCGCGAAGAAGCGGCCGCGGCCTACAATCGCTGGCTGCCGCTGATCAACTACGAGAACCGCCAGGGCGGGCTGCTGACCGCCAAGGCGCTGATGAAGGAGGGCGGCGTGATCGACTGCGAAGCGCCCCGCCATCCGGTGGCGCCGATGAATCCCGAGACCCGGGCAGGCCTGATCGAGACCGCGAAGCGCCTCGATCCGATGGTGCTGCGCTGGGGCAAGTGAACAAGGAGAGCACGATGACGACCAAGCACGACAACCTGATCGACGGCCAGTGGGTGGCCGGAAACGCCTACACGAAGAACGTGAACCCGTCGAACCTGGCCGACGTGATCGGCGAGTACGCGCAGGCCGACGCGGCGCAACTCGAGGCCGCGGTGCAGGCCGCCCGGGCCGCGTTCCCGGCCTGGTCGACCAGCGGCATCCAGGCCCGCCACGACGCGCTCGACAAGATCGGCAACGAGATCATCGCGCGCAAGGAGGAGCTCGGCAGGCTGCTGTCCCGCGAGGAGGGCAAGACCCTGGCCGACGGCATCGGCGAGGCGGTGCGCGCGGGCAACATCTTCAAGTTCTTCGCGGGCGAGTGCCTGCGGCTGGCCGGCGAGACGATCCCGTCGGTGCGCCCCGGCATCGGCGTCGAGATCACCCGCGAGCCGGTCGGCGTGGTCGGCATCATCACGCCGTGGAACTTCCCGATCGCGATCCCGGCCTGGAAGATCGCGCCGGCGCTGGCCTATGGCAACTGCGTCGTCATCAAGCCTGCCGACCTGGTGCCGGGCTGCTCGTGGGCGATCGCCGAAATCATCTCGCGCTCGGGAATCCCGGCCGGCGTGTTCAATCTCGTCATGGGCCGCGGCAGCGTGGTCGGCGAGCGCCTGATCAATCATCCCGGCATCGACGCGGTCACCTTCACCGGCTCGGTCAGCGTGGGCGGGCGCGTCGCGCAGGCCTGCGCGCAGAACATGAAGAAGGTCCAGCTCGAGATGGGAGGCAAGAACCCGCAGGTCGTCCTCGACGACGCCGACCTGAAGCAGGCGGTCGAGCTGTGCGTTCAGAGCGCCTTCTTCCAGACCGGCCAGCGCTGCACCGCTTCCAGCCGGCTGATCGTGACCGAGGGCATCTACCCGAAGTTCATCGAGGCGATGAAGGCGCGGATGGCCACGCTGAAGATCGACGATGCGCTGAAGGCCGGCACCGACATCGGTCCGGCGTCCAGCCAGGCGCAGCTCGAGCAGGATCTCTCCTACATCGAGATCGGCAAGTCCGAAGGCGCCACGCTGGCGGCCGGCGGCGAGCGCCTGAAGCGCGACACCGAGGGCTTCTACGTGGCGCCTGCGCTGTTCACCGAGACCTCGAGCGAGATGCGGATCAATCGCGAGGAGATCTTCGGCCCGGTGGCCAGCGTGATCCGGGTCAAGGACTACGAGGCCGCGCTCGCCGAGGCGAACAACACCACCTTCGGCCTGTCGGCCGGCATCGCGACCACGTCGCTGAAGTACGCGACCCACTTCAAGCGGCACTGCCAGGCGGGCATGGTCATGGTCAACCTGCCCACCGCAGGCGTCGACTACCACGTGCCGTTCGGCGGGCGGAAGGGCTCGAGCTACGGCCCGCGCGAGCAGGGCCGCTACGCGCAGGAGTTCTTCACGACGGTGAAGACCGCCTACTCGCTGGCGTGAGCGAAGGCGGCCAGGCGATGAGCATTGCACGCGCAGTACGCGTCCGCGAATTCGGCGCGCCCGAGGTGATGCGGGTCGAGCAGGTCGAGCTGCCCGATCCGGCGGCCGGCGAGGTGCGGGTCCGCCAGACGGCGATCGGCTTCAACTTCATCGACGTCTACCAGCGGCGCGGCACCTATCCCTTGCCCTTGCCGACCGGCCTCGGGCACGAGGCGGCGGGCGTGGTCGAGGCGGTGGGTCCGGGCGTGGCCGACCTGAAGGTCGGCGACAGGGTCGTCTACATGAACGCCGGCATCGGCGCCTACGCCGACCTTCGCAACCTGCCGGCCGACCGGCTCGCCACGCTGCCGGCCGCGGTGTCCGACGAGGACGCGGCGGCGGTGTTCTTCAAGGCGATGACCGCGCAGTACCTGCTGCGCAGGACGCACCGGGTCGAGCCGGGCGACCTGCTGCTGGTGCACGCTGCCGCGGGCGGCGTCGGCCAGATCCTGTGCCGCTGGGCCAAGGCGCTCGGGGCGGAAGTGATCGGCACGGCCGGCTCGGCCGCCAAGTGCGAGATCGCCCGCGCGGCCGGCGCCGACCATGCGATCGACTACTCGAAGCCCGACTGGCCGCAGGCCCTGCTGGCCGCAACCGACGGGCGCAAGGCCCGGGTCGTCTACGATTCGGTGGGCAAGGACACCTTCCTGCACTCTCTCGATTGCGCCGCGCCCTTCGGGCTCGTCGTGCTGTACGGTGCGGCCTCGGGGCCGGCGCCGGCGATCGAGCCCGAGCTGCTGAACAAGAAGGGTTGCCTGTTCCTGACCCGGCCGTCGGTGTTCCCGCACAACGCCGACCCGGCCACCTTCCGCGCCAATGCGATCGAGGTCTTCCAGGCGATCGCCGCCGGGCAGGTGCGGGCCGCGATCGGCGCGCGCTTCGCGCTCGACGAGGCGGCGCAGGCGCATCGAGCGGCCGAGTCGCGCGCGACCACCGGCGCGATCGTCCTGCACCCCTGACGCCGACGCGCCGCCCGGGGCCGCGGTGACGACGACTGCGACGCCACGGCCGCTGAACGCCGACACCGGCGCGCTTCTGCGGCGCATTCTCGTGCTGGCCGCGCCGACCGGCCTGCTCGCGGCGCTGCAGGTGGTGGCGCAACTGGTCGAGATCTGGCTGGCCGCGCGACAGGGCGTGGCCGCCTTCGCCGGCTGGGCCGTGGTGCTTCCCTTCGCGCAGCTGATGCAGCAGATGTCGACCGGCGCGATGGGCGGTGGCGTTGCGTCGGCGATCGCGCGGGCGCTCGGCGCCGGCCGGCGCGAAGAAGCCTCCGCGCTGGTGATGCACGCGGCGCTTATCGCGGTCGCCGCCGGCGCGGCCTTCGGGGTGGCCCTGGCCGGATTCCCGCGACAGCTCCTCGGCGCGATCGCCGGGCCCGAGGTGGCGCAAGCGGCGTCGGCCTACGCGATCTGGCTGTTCGGCGCCGGCGCCGCGCCGATCTGGCTGGCCAACACCTTCGCATCGGTGCTGCGCGGCGGCGGCCGCCATGCGCTCGCCGCACGCGTGCTGGTGCTGACCTGGGCGGCCTGCCCGGTGCTGGGCTGGCTGCTGGCCGAGCCGCTGGGCATGGGGCTGGCGGGCCTGGGCGCCGCCTTCGCGCTGGCCTTCTGGGGCGCCGCGATCGCGATGGCGACCGCGGTGATGCGCGGCGATGCGGGCTTCACGCCGGCCTTTCGCGTCAGGCCTTCCGGCGCGCTGTTCCACCGCATCCTGTCGGTCGGACTGGTCGCGTGCGCGCTGGCCGCGATCGCCAACCTGACCACGATCCTGGTCACCTCGCAGGTGTCGCGCCACGGAGCGGCAGCGGTCGCCGCCTTCGGCATCGCGGCGCGCCTCGAGTTCCTGGTGATCCCGGCCGCCTTCAGCGTGGGCTCGGCGCTGACCGCGCTGGTCGGCCACGCGGTCGGGGCCGGCGACTGGCCGACGGCGCGGCGGACCGCCTGGACCGGCGCGCTGCTGGTCTTCGCCGCGACCGGCGCGGCCGGCATCGCGGTCGCGCTGGCACCGGCCTCGTTCGCCGGCTTGTTCAGCAGCGATCCGGCGGTGCTGGCGATCGCGGTGCGCGCGCTGTCTTACACCGGCTTCGCGTTCGGCCTGTTCGGACTCGGCATGGCGCTCTATTTCGCCGCGATGGGCGCCGGCCGCATGCGCTGGCCGGTGATGGCGGCGCTGTCGCGGATCGCGCTCGCGGTGGGTGGCGGCTGGCTGCTGGCCGAGGTGGCCGGCATGGGGATCGACGGCTACTTCCTCGGGGTGGCGCTGGGGATCGCCTCGTACGGCGTCGTGACCGCGATCGGCGTCAGGCCGGGCGCCTGGTCCGGGGGCGGGCGCTAGCATGGCCGGGCGAGGCGCCGCGCGGATCGACGGCCTGGCGCTGGCCTTCCTGCTCTCGCTCGGCACCGTCGTGTCGAACTCCTTCGCCCGCTTCGCGTATGCGCTGGTGCTGCCGGCGATGCGCGACGACCTCGGATGGAACTGGTCGCAGGCCGGCGCGCTGAACACCGCGAACGCGCTCGGCTACCTGGGCGGCGCGGTGCTCGCGCGGGCGCTGGTCGACCGGATCGGCAACCGCGCGCTGTTCATCGTGGGGATGCCGGTGACCGCGGTGTCGCTGCTGGCCACCGGCTTCGTCGCCGACCTGTTCTGGCTGTCGGTGCTGCGCGTGCTGGCCGGCGTGTCGGGCGCGATGATCTTCGTGTGCGGTGGGGCACTGTCGGGCAACGTCTTCCCCGACGACCCGCGCCGGGCGACGCTGGCGATCACCGTCTTCTTCGGCGGCTCGGGCATCGGCCTGGTCCTGTGCGGGGTCGGCATCCCGCTGCTGCTCGGGTGGGGCGGCGACACGGCCTGGCCGCAGGCCTGGATCGCGATGGGACTGGCTTCGCTGGCGATGACCGCCGCCGCCGTGGCCGCTGCCGCGAGGATCGCCGAGCCGGCCGCGCTGGGGGCGGCCAGGGCCCCCGATCGCGCAGAGCGGGTCGCCGGGGCAGACGCCAGGCCGGGCCTGGCCTGGCGGCTGACCGAGTTCGTGCCGTCCCTGATCGCCTACGCCTGCTTCGGTCTCGGCTACATCGGCTACATGACCTTCGTGATCGCCTGGATGCGCGAGCAGGGCGCTTCGACCGGCGACGTGATCGTGGTCTGGAGCCTGCTCGGCCTCGCCACGCTGGTGGCGCCCTGGCTGTGGAAGCGCCCGTTCGCCGACTGGCGCGGCGGCCCGGTGATCGCACTGGTGATGACCGTGCTCGCCGCCGGCGCCGGGCTGCCCCTGCTGAACGCGTCGCTGCCCGCGATGCTCGCCTCGGCCGCCCTGTTCGGCGCCGGCATGTTCTCCACCCCCGCGGCGATCAGCACGCTGATCCGCAAGGAACTCCCCAAGCCCGCATGGGGCCAGGCGATGGCCGTCTTCACGATCGTCTTCGCCGCCGGCCAGATCGTCGGCCCCACGTTCACCGGCTGGCTCGCCGACCTGCAAGGCTCGCTGCGCCCCGGCCTGGCCCTGTCCGCACTGGTCCTGCTGGCCGGCGCGGCAGTGGCGCTGGGCCAGAAGACCGCAGCCAGCGAGGCGCGCGGGCCGTAATAGCGGCAGTTAGGATTTGCGGTGCCGGGTCCGCTTCCGCAGGCCTTCGGCGCTGGCGCGGGAGCGCAGCGAAGACCCGGCGAGCGAAGCGAGAGCCGAGCCCTGTCCGAGGTCCGCCGAAGGCGGGCCGAGTTCGGCTCGGCGACGGGGCTGAGCGTCCGCGCGACCAAGCGTTTCCGCGAAGCGGACAGCGCCGCCGGCCTGCGGAAGTGGAGCCGGCACCCGCGCCGCTCGACGCGGACCAGCTCAGTCCGCCGCCACGCCAGCGAAGGTCGAACTCCCGAACTCGCGAAACGCACTGAACCGCACCTTCGGCCAGCGCTCCTTCGCCACATCGAGCTCCACCAGCATCTTGGCCAGATAGGCCGGCGCGTCGACCGTGTCGCGCGCGATCCGCGACTCGTTGTAGGAGATGAACCGATCGAGCTCGGCCTCGTCGTCGGAGCTGACCCAGCGCGCCGCGATGTAGGGCGACGGGCCGATCCGCGCGGCCACGCCGTACTCTGCCGCGAGCCGGTGCGCGACGACCTCGAACTGCAGCACGCCGACCGCGCCGAGCAGCATCTGGCCGTCGTCGAAGCGGAAGACCTGGATCGCGCCCTCGTCGCCCAACTGCTCCAGCGCGGCGCGCAGCTGCTTGGCCTTCATCGGGTCCACGACCTCGATCGAGCGGAAGGCCTCGGGTGCGAACCAGGGCAGGCCGGTGAACTGCAGGTTCTCGCCCTGCGTCAGCGTGTCGCCGAGCCGCAGCGTGCCGTGGTTCGGGATGCCGATGATGTCGCCGGGCCAGGCCTCGTCGACGATGTCGCGGCGCTGCGACAGGAAGGTGACCACGTTCTGCGGTCGCAGCGTGCGCTTGGTGCGGGCGTTGTGGATCGGCATGCCGCGCTCGAAGCGGCCCGAGCAGACGCGCACGAACGCGACCCGGTCGCGATGCTGCGGGTCCATGTTCGCCTGGACCTTGAACACGACGCCGGTGAAGGCGCTCTCGGTCGGCTCGACCTCGCGCTGCTCCGCGTGCTTGGGGCCGGGGGGCGGGCAGAAGTCGACGATCGCGTCGAGCACTTCGCGCACGCCGAAGTTGTTGATCGCCGAGCCGAAGTAGACCGGCGTCTGGGTCGCCGCGACGAAGGCCTGCCGGTCGAAGGGCTCGGACGCGCCCTGCACCAGCTCGATCTCGGCCTGGGCATGCGGCCACTCCGGGCCCAGCGCGGCCATGCCCGCGGCATCCCCGGGCGACACGAAGCTCTCCTCGCCGACCCGGTCCTCCCCCGCGCGGAACACGCGGACCCGGTTCTCGCGCAGGTCGAACACGCCGCGAAAGCGCGAGCCCATGCCGATCGGCCAGGTCAAGGGCACCGGCGTCATGCCGAGCTCGCGCTCGAGCTCGTCGAGCAGGTCGAGCGGCTCGCGGACCTCGCGGTCGAACTTGTTGACGAAGGTGACGATCGGGATGTTGCGCGCGCGGCAGATCTTGAGCAGCCGCATCGTCTGCGGCTCGATGCCGTTGGCGCCGTCGATGACCATCAGCGCCGCGTCCACCGCGGTCAGCACCCGGTAGGTGTCTTCCGAGAAGTCCTGGTGGCCGGGGGTGTCGAGCAGGTTGATCACGCAGTCGCGGTAGACGAACTGCATGACCGAGCTGGCCACCGAGATGCCGCGCTGCTTCTCGATCTCCATCCAGTCCGAGGTCGCGAAGCGGCTGGCCTTGCGCGCGCGCACCGTGCCGGCGATCTGGATCGCGCCGGAGAACAGCAGCAGCTTCTCGGTGAGCGTGGTCTTGCCGGCGTCGGGGTGCGAGATGATCGCGAAGCTCCGGCGGCGGGCGACTTCGGTCTGGATCGACATCTGTCTGGATCGCGCCTGCGGGATCGGGGCCGCCGAAGCGCCGTGGGCGCTTCCCGGGGCCAGCCTCATCGTGCAGGGAGGGTGGAAAACCCTTCAGTATAACAGCGCAGCCAATCGCCGGCAGCGTGGTCTGCCTGTGCCGCCGCTTCGACTCACCGGGGCCGCAGCGCGTCGCCCCAACCCTGCAGCGGGCCGAGCGGATTGCGGGTGACCTGCCGCTCGTGCATCGCGGGCTGGCCGCCGTAGACCGCGAAGACCGCCAGGCCGTCGACGAACAGCACGGTGGCGTTGAAGGTCCAGCCGGTGATCGTGACTTCCCGGTTGAAGTTGAAAGAGTCGAGCCAGAAGTTGCCGGTCCGGTCGCGCTTGATCCGGCGCATCGCGATCGCGTAACCGGTGCAGGTCTTCGCGGCCTTCAGGCAGGCCAGCACGCCCGGGTCGAGCTGGTGCGGCAGCACCGCGGCGCCGGGCGAGAAGCGCTGGACGACGTCCGGGTAGGAGAGGACCGTGATCGCCGGGTTGCGCAGCGGGTCGATCCCCTGGGCGGCGAGCTCGGCACGGGTCGTCTTGAAGGGCTCGATGGCGTCGATCGCCGCCTTGGCGTCGTCGAAGGTCTTCCATTCGACGAGCGTGTCCTCGTGGGCGTCGGGCAGCAGCGACCGGCAAGCCGGGAGCGCCAGGACGGCCAGCACGATGGCCAGAGCGCGAAGGAAAGGGGCGAGCGGGAGCACTGGAAACGGAGGTCCTGCCTGGCAAACGGGTCGGTCGATCATCGCGATTCGGGTCCGCTTTGTCCACGACCGCGCATCGGTGTCTTGCGCCAGCGCAAGCCTCCCGGCTGCCGATTTATGTTGCATTGCGTTCCGAAAGCCGGACAATATCGTTTTTTCACCCCTGTGCCGCGTCCTGCGGCATGTCAAGCACGCATTTGACTACGACATTCGATTCCTTCGGCCTGGCCGAACCCATCCTCCGGGCCGTCACCGAGCTCGGCTACCGCGAACCCACCCCGATCCAGGCCCAGGCGATCCCGATCGTGCTCCAGGGCCGCGACGTCATGGGCGCCGCCCAGACGGGCACCGGCAAGACCGCCGGCTTCGCGCTGCCTATCCTGCAGCTGCTGATGCGGCACGCGAACACCAGCGCCTCCCCGGCGCGCCATCCGGTCCGTGCGCTGATCCTCGCGCCGACCCGCGAGCTCGCCGACCAGATCTTCGAGAACGTCCGCGACTACGCGAAGCACACCGGCCTGCGCGCCGCTGTCGTGTTCGGCGGCGTCGACATCAAGCCTCAGATCGCCGAGCTGAAGAAGGGCGCCGAGGTGCTGATCGCCACGCCGGGCCGGCTGCTCGACCACGTCGGCCAGCGCACGGTGTCGCTGGCGCAGGCCGAGCTGCTCGTGCTCGACGAGGCCGACCGGATGCTCGACATGGGCTTCATGCCCGACATCCAGCGGATCATCAACCTGCTGCCGAAGAAGCGGCAGAACCTGATGTTCTCGGCCACCTTCTCCGGCGAGATCCGCAAGCTGGCAGAGAGCTTCCTGCACGACCCGGTGTCGATCGAGGTCGCGCGGCGCAACGCCACCGCCGAGAACGTCGAGCAGACGATCTACCGCGTGGCCGACGCCGACTCCAAGCGCGCGGCGGTCGCCAAGCTGATCAAGGACCGGGCGCTGTCGCAGGTGATCGTGTTCACGAACACCAAGATCGGCGCCGGCCGGCTTGCCCGCCTGCTCGAGCGCGACGGCCTCAACGCCGCGGCGATCCACGGCGACAAGACCCAGCAGGAGCGGCTCGCCACGCTCGAGGCCTTCAAGAAGGGCGAGACCAGCGTGCTGGTGGCCACCGACGTGGCCGCGCGAGGTCTGGACATCGCCGAGCTGCCGGCGGTCATCAACTACGACCTGCCTCACAACGCCGAGGACTACGTCCACCGGATCGGCCGCACCGGCCGCGCCGGCGCCAGCGGGGTCGCGCTCTCGCTGATGTGCGGCAGCAACGACGAGCGCCTGCTCGCCGACATCGAGAAGCTCACCAAGCGCAAGTTCACGCCCGAGTCGATCGACGTCGGCCCGGTCGAGCGCGAGCCGCGGCCCGAGCGCGGCGAGAGGCCGGGTCGCGGCGAGCGTGCCGCGCGCGGCGGTCGCGAGGAAGCCCCGTCGCGTCCGCGCCGTTCGCGCGAAGGTCGCGCGGACCAGCGGCCGGCCGGGCCGTCGCTGCGCGACGACCCGCTCTTTCACCAGCCCTACGAGCCGCCGGAGCCGCCGGCCGCGACCGAGGCCGAAACCGAGCTCGCCGCTGCGGCGGCCGAGGCCGGCGGGCATCACGGAAAGGGCGGCCGCGGCTCGATCACCGGCGCGAGGCGGTCGCGCAAGCCGGTCGCCGCGCTGCTCGGCGGACTCGGCAAGCGCTAGTGCATTGAGCCAGGCGCCGGGGGCCGCTCACGGTCCCCCGGCGGCGAACCAGCGCGACCGGCGCCAGGCCTCGGTTGCCTCGCGCCAGAAGGCGTCGAGCCCGGTCTTGACGCCGCCAGAGGGCGGCACGGTGGGCAGTCCCAGGTGCCGCATCGCGGCGGCCAGCGCTTCGAGCGGGCGCTCGGCATCGATCGCCTGCGCCCCGTTCTGCTTCGAGAGCTTCTCGCCGTCCGCGCCGAGCACCACCGGAAGGTGCAGGTAGCGCGGCGTCGGAAGGCCGAGCAGGCGCTGCAGCAGGATCTGGCGCGAAGTGGACCCGATCAGGTCGTCGCCGCGCACGACGTCGGTGACGCCCTGCGCGGCGTCGTCGACGACCACCGCGAGCTGGTAGGCCCACAGGCCGTCGGCCCGCTTCAGCACGAAATCTCCGACCTCTTCGGCCATCCGGTCCTCGAAGGACCTTCCGCTGCGATCCCGCCATGCGACGACTGCGTCGCCGACGCGCAGCCGCCACGCCCGCGGCTCGCGGCCCGCCGGCATGCCGTGCCGGCAGGTGCCCGGATAGACGAGCTCGCGGTGCCGTTCGCGCGCGAGGCCCACCCGGGTCAGCGAATCGGCGATCTCGCGCCGGGTGCAGGCGCAGGGGTAGAGCAGGCCGGCCGCCCGCAGCCGCTCGAATGCCTGCTGGTAGAGCGCGCCGCGCCGGCTCTGGTATTCGACCGGGCCATCGGGCGCGAAGCCGAGCCGGGCGAGCGTGTCGACGATGCCGGCGGCGGCGCCCGGCATCTCGCGCGGCGGGTCGAGGTCCTCGATCCGCAGCAGCCAGCGGCCGCCGTGGGCGAGCGCATCGAGCCGGCTCGCCAGCGCGGTGGCCAGCGACCCCTCGTGCAGCGGGCCGGTCGGGGAGGGCGCGAAGCGGCCGACGTAGGCGCGGCGCCCTGCGCCAGGGTTCGGGCGCTCGCCGCCCGTCGCAAGGCGCTCGCCGCGCGGCGGCAGGCGTTCGTCGTTCACCGCGGCGCCTCGTCGGCTGCGGACGGCCCGGCGAGCAGCTTCTTGCGGACCCGCGCGACCTCGAGTCGCGACAGCCACCACCTGAGCGACTTGCCGAGCGCGGCGGTGCGCCACACATAGCGCAGCGCATCGGGCGGCCGGGGCTCGTCGAGCTCGAGCGCGAGCAGCCGGCCCGCTGCCAGATGCGGGCGGGCGAAGGGCTCGGGCAGGAAGCCGCAGCCCAGGCCGGCGAGCTGGGCGGCGACCTTCTGCTCCATCGTCGCGACGGTCAGCAGGTCCTGGCCGCCGAGCAGGCCCCGGCTGCGCGCGGGGCGGCCGCGCGACGTGTCGGCGATCGCCACCGCGCGGTGCGCTTGCCGCATCGCGAGCGTGACCGGGCCGCGCTCGGCCGCGAGCGGGTGGTGCGGGGCCACGCAGAACACGAAATCCAGCTCGCCGAGCGGGCGATGGCTGAACTGGCCGGCGATCGCCGCCTCGGCCGGCGCGTCGTGGGCGACGCCGATCGCCAGGTCGGCGCGCCCGTCGACCAGCGCATCCCAGCCGCCCTCGAGCACCTCGTGGGAGATGCGCAGGCGGGTCGGCGCGCCGATCCGGTGGAAGTCGGCGATCAGCGCGAGCAGGCGGTCGAAGGCGACGACGCCGTCGACCGCGATCCTGAGCTCGACTTCCCAGCCGGTCGCGACCTCGCGAACCCGGCAGGCGAGGTCGTCCGCGGCGCGCAGCAGCAGCCTGCCCTGGTCCAGCAACTCGCGGCCCGCGTCGGTCAGGCGGGCCCGGCCGCCGCGCCTGTCGAAGACCAGGACGTCGAGGTCTTCCTCTAGCCGGCGAACCGTGTAGCTGAGCGCCGACGGCACCTTGCCGAGCTCGGCCGCCGCCGCGGCGAAGCTGCCGCGCCTGGCGATCATGTCGACGATCTCGAGGGCTTCGAGCGAGAGATTCACCGCGGGCCGGGCCTTCAAGAAATTTGAACGAACCGCACGAATTCTAGCGACGGATGCAAGCCCTGCGGCGCCTAGACTACCCACATCGAAACCGTTTCCCTGCAAGGAGGTTCCCCGATGGTCGAATTCCGACGCGGCCGCGAGCGCGGCTACGCCGATCACGGCTGGCTCAAGTCCTTCCACAGCTTTTCCTTTGCCGGCTACCACGACCCGGCCCACATGGGCTTCGGGGCGCTGCGCGTGATCAACGAGGACCGCATCGAGCCGGGCACCGGCTTCGGCACGCACGGGCATCGGGACATGGAGATCCTCAGCTACGTGCTCGACGGCGAGCTCGCCCATCGCGACAGCATGGGCAACGGCTCGGTGATCCGGCCGGGCGACGTCCAGCGGATGAGCGCGGGCACCGGCGTCATGCACTCGGAGTTCAACCATTCGGCCACCGGACAGACCCACTTCCTGCAGATCTGGATCATCCCCGGGCAGCAGGGGATCGCGCCGGGCTACGAGCAGAAGCACTTCGAGCCGGCCGCCCGCCGCGGCCGGCTCGCGCTGGTCGCGTCGCCCGACGGCGCGGCCGGTTCGGTCACCGTGCACCAGGACGCGCGGCTTCACGCCGGGCTGTTCGACGCGGCCGAGCGGGCCACGCTCGAAGTGGCGCCGGGGCGGCAGGTCTACGTGCACCTGGCCCGCGGGCGCCTGTCGGTGAACGGCTATCCGCTCGAGGCGGGCGACGCCGCGAAGTTCACCGGCGAGACCCGCTTCGAGTTCGCCGATGGCCAGGGCGCGGAAGTGCTCGTGTTCGACCTCGCCTGAGCGCGCGCTGGCGGTTTCATCACTCGCTCGACGACAGGAAGGCTCGCGCATGACGATCGTGATCGTCGCCTACCACTCCGGCTACGGCCACACGAAGAAGCTCGCCGAGGCGGTCGTCGACGGCGCCGCCTCGGTGGCCGGCGTCGACGCCTCGCCGCTCGACGTTTCCGCGATCGACGACGCCGGCTGGCGGCGCCTCGCCGATGCCGACGCGATCGTCTTCGGCGCGCCGACCTACATGGGCGGCCCGTCGGCGCCGTTCAAGGCCTTCGCCGACGCGAGCTCCAAGGTCTGGTTCACGCAGGGCTGGAAGGACAAGGTCGCCGGCGGCTTCACCTGCTCGCTGAACATGAGCGGCGACAAGTTCGCCACGCTCAGCTACTTCGTCACGCTGGCGATGCAGCACGGCATGGTCTGGGTCGGTCTCGGCATGATGCCGCCGCAGCGGCCGGGCGATCCGGAAGAACGGAACCGGCTGGGCAGCTACATCGGCCCGATGGCCCAGGCCGACAACGTGCCGCCGGAGCAGAGCCCGCCGGCCGGCGACCTGGAGACCGCGTTCGCCTATGGCGAGCGGATCGCGGGTTTCGCCGGTATCAGCCGAGCCGCGCGAGCCAGGCCAGCAGGTCGGCCCTGACAGGCTCGCGCATCGCAGCCGGCTCCTGATGGAGCTCGTGCCGCAGGCCGGGGTATTCGTGCACGGTCAGCAGCCGCGTCGGCGCGGCGGCGGCGAAGCGGCGGCTTCCCGCCGGATCGACGAAGCTGTCGTCGGTGCCGTACTGCAGCAGCGTCGGCACCGAGAGACCAGCGGCCTCGCGCGCGGCCCGGGCGGAGCCCTCGACCACGAAGTCGAGCAGGCGCGCGGTGATCCGGCCGTGAACCAGCGGATCGGCGCGCCAGCGACGGGCGACCTCGGGGTCGTGCGACAGTCGCTCCGGATCGAGCCCGGTCGGCACCGGCAGGTCCGGAGCGAGGCGCAGCAGCGCGCGGTGCAGGAGCCGCTGCGCTCCGGAGAGGCCGGGATCCAGGGCAGGCGAGGACAGGACCAGGCCGCGAAGGCGATCTGGCGCGCGCAGCGCGAAGGCGAGCGCGGTCAGCCCGCCCAGGCTCTGGCCGAACATCAGCGGCGGCGCGGACAGCCGCAAGGCGAAGGCCGAAAGGCCGGCCTCGAGGTCGTCGACGAGGTCCCAGGTTTCCGGGATCGCGCCGCGCCGCCCCGACGAGCGGCCGTGGCCGCGATGGTCGTGCCCCGCCACCGTGTAGCCGCGAGCGACGAACCAGTCCGCCAGTTCCGCGTGCCGGCCCATGTGCTCGCCCAGGCCGTGGACGATCCACACGGCTCGCGCCGGATCGGGCGCGGCCGGGTGGCGGATCCAGCCGCGCAGCAAGGCGCCGTCGGGTCGCCCGAGTTCGGTTTCCTCGATCATCTGGCCGCCAGCAGGTGGGCGGCGAGCTCCGCGAAGCCCGCGCCGCTGGGCGCGCGGGTGATCCAGCGGGGCAGCACCGGCATCCGGTCGGCGCGCGCCAGCAGGTTGGCGACGCCGACCGAGTTCCGGAAGGCCGCGAACAGCGGGGCGTCGTTCGGCGCGTCGCCGACGCAGACCCAGCGGTCGCGGGCATCGTCGTCGCTCTCCCCGAACTGCTCGGCGAGCAGCTTGCGGGCGGTGCGGCCCTTGTCGAACTCGCCGAACCAGGCGTTCACGTGGATCGAGCTGGTCTGCGCGTGCATGCCGTGCGCGCGCAGGATCTCGACGATGCGGGCGACCCGCGCCGGCGCCACTGGCGGCACCGCCTCGGCGACGTCGATCGCCAGGTCGATCAGCCGGTAGGGCTGGTCGCCGGCGAGCGCGGCCTCGGGCACTTCGCGCAGCACTTCGGCGGCGATCGCTTCGCGCCGGGTGCGGGCGGCATGGAGGTCTTCGGCGCCGGGCGTGAACACGGTGCGCACGCCGCCGCCCTGGCGAAGCATGTAGAAGGCGCCGGTTTCGCCGATCACCGCGTCTACCGGCCACATCCGCACGAAATGGTCGCACCAGCCGGCCGAGCGGCCGGTCACCGGCACGACCCGCAGCCCGGCCTGGCGGAGCCGGTTCATCGCCGCGAAGGCCTCGGGGTCGAGGCGGCCGTCGGTGCTCAGCGTGTCGTCGAGGTCGGTCAGCACGCCGTGGACGCCGCGCGCGTCGAACTCCTCGAGCGGCCTCAGCCGCGGGGGCTCGGCGTCCGGACCCGTGGGCGGGGGGCCGGCATCGGGCCGCGTCATGCCGGGAACTCCGTGCGAGGCGCCGGGCCGTGGCGGCTCAAGCCGTCGCCCGGGCGACCGCGGGCGGCGGTGCCCGGCCGACCAGCGCGTTGCCGACCAGGGCCGCCAGCACGACCAGGCCGCCCTGGATCGTGGCGGGCGGCATGGCCTCGCCGGCGCCCAGCCAGGCCCAGATCGGCCCGAACACGACCTCGAGCAGAGCGATCAGCGCCACTTCGTGCGGCGCGAGCGAGCGGGTGGCCCGGATCATCAGGAAGCAGGGCACCGCGAGCTGGATCACGCCTAGCAGCGCGAGGATCGCCAGGTCGTTCGAGGTGGCCCCCAGCGGCCAGGCCAGCGGCAGCGTGAACAGGCAGGACAGCAGCGCGCCGATCAGCACGGCGGGGGCGAGGTCCACGTCGGCCTGCAGCTTCTTCAGCGTGACGATGTTGACCGCCGCGGCCACCGGCACCGCCGCCGCGATCAGCATGCCGGCAAGGCCGTCGGCCGAGACGCCGTCGCGGACCATCCACCAGATGCCGAAGCCGGCCAGCCCGATCGCCGCCCAGGTCATCGGCGAGAGCCGGTTGCCGAGCACCGCGCGGCCGAGCAGCGCGGCCAGCAGCGGCGACACGCTCAGCACCAGCAGGGTGTTGGCCACGCTGGTGCGGGTGATCGCCAGCATGAAGCAGGTGAACATGATCGACCACATGAACCCGGAGAACAGGCCGGGCCAGCCCATGGCCACGACCGGAACGAGCGGGTTGCCGCGCCGCTGCCAGGCCAGGATCGCGATCATCGCGACGGCGCAGAAGAAGCTTCGCCAGAAGGTGATCTCGAAGCCGTCGGCCCGTTCGAGGTGCCGGGTGAACACGCCGGCGATGCTCCAGCAGATCGCGCAGAAGGCGAGCAGCAGGGCGGCGTTGCGGTGGGAGAGGTCGCGGGGCATGGGGATAGAATTGTACCGATGACCGACCCCAGATTCGTCCACCTCCGAGTCCATTCGGAATACTCGATCAGCGACTCGATCGTGCGCCTCGACGCGCTGGTCGCAGCGGCCGCGGCCGACGCCCAGCCGGCGGTCGCGGTCACCGACCTGGGCAACCTGTTCGGCTGGGTCAAGTTCTACAAGGCCGCCCGCGGCAAGGGGGTCAAGCCGATCTGCGGCGCCGACTGCTGGGTCACGAACGAGGCCGAGCGCGAGCGCCCGTTCCGGATCCTGCTGCTCGCCCGCAACCGGGAGGGCTACCTGCGGCTGTGCGAGCTGCTCAGCCGGGCCTGGCTCGAGAACGAGTATCGCGGCCGGGCCGAGCTTCGCGCCGAGTGGTTC
This sequence comes from Zeimonas sediminis, assembly GCF_023721795.1. NCBI lineage: Bacteria > Pseudomonadati > Pseudomonadota > Betaproteobacteria > Burkholderiales > Burkholderiaceae > Zeimonas > Zeimonas sediminis. The sequence continues at coordinate 1,640,831 of NZ_JAMQYE010000001.1, read as the reverse complement.
GACGAATCCGCGCAGGATGGCCGCCCGATTGCCGACGGGCTGATCGCGCTGTCGGGGGCGCAGGCCGGCGAGGTCGGGCAGGCTCTGCTGGCCGGCAACCGCGAGGCGGCGGCCGCCGCGGCCGGGCGCTGGGCGCAACGCTTCCCCGGCGCCTTCTATCTCGAGGTGCAGCGCTACGGTGCGCCCGAGGCCGAGGCCCAGACCCGCGGCGCCGCCCGGCTGGCCGCCGAGCTGGACCTGCCGCTGGTGGCCACGCACCCGGTCCAGTTCCTGTCGCGCGACGAGTTCCGCGCGCACGAGGCGCGCGTCTGCATCGCCGAGGGCGAGATCCTCGCCAACCCTCGGCGGCAGAGGAAGTTCACCGAGGACCAGTACTTCCGCACGCAGGACGAAATGTGCGAGGCCTTCGCCGACCTGCCGTCGGCGCTGGCCAACAGCGTCGAGATCGCCCGGCGCTGCAGCCTGCCGATGGTGCTGGGCAAGCCGCAGCTGCCGCAGTTTCCCACGCCCGAGGGCGTGACCCTCGACGACTACCTGCGCCAGCTGGCCCGCGAGGGCCTGGCCGAGCGGATGAAGGTGCTGTTCCCGCCCGAGAGCACGCCCGCCGAGGTGCTCGAGGCGAAGCGCGAGCAGTACGCGAAGCGGCTCGACTACGAGTGCGACACGATCGTGCAGATGGGCTTCCCCGGCTACTTCCTGATCGTGGCCGACTTCATCAACTGGGCGAAGAAGAACGGCGTGCCGGTCGGGCCGGGCCGCGGATCGGGCGCCGGCTCGCTGGTCGCGTTCGCGCTGGGCATCACCGACCTCGACCCGATCCCGTACGCGCTGCTGTTCGAGCGCTTCCTGAACCCCGAGCGGGTGTCGATGCCTGACTTCGACATCGACTTCTGCCAGGACAACCGCTGGAAGGTCATCGAGTACGTGCGCGGCCGCTACGGCGAGCAGGCCGTCTCGCAGATCGCGACCTTCGGAACGATGGCCTCCAAGGCGGTGATCCGCGACGTCGGCCGCGTGCTCGACATGGGCTACAACTTCTGCGACCAGCTCTCCAAGCTGATCCCGGTGGTCCAGAACAAGCCGGTCTCGCTGGCCAAGGCGCGCGAGTCCGAACCGCTGCTCAAGGAGCGCGAGGAGAAGGAAGACGAGGTGCGCGGCCTGCTCGCGCTGGCCGAGCCGCTCGAGGACCTGACCCGCAACGTCGGCATGCACGCCGGCGGCGTGCTGATCGCACCGGGCAGGCTGACCGACTTCTGCCCGCTGTACCGGCAGCCCGGGGCCGACGCCGGCGTGGTCAGCCAGTTCGACAAGGACGACGTCGAGGCGGTGGGCCTGGTCAAGTTCGACTTCCTGGGCCTGCGCAACCTGACCATCATCGACCTGGCGGTGCGCTACATCAACCAGCGGCACCCCGAGCTGGGCCTGGACCTGAACACGCTGCCCTTCACCGACCCGAAGGCCTACCAGGTGCTGAAGGACGCCAACACCACGGCGATCTTCCAGCTGGAAAGCGAGGGCATGAAGAAGCTGCTGAAGAAGCTCGCCCCCGACCGCTTCGAGGACATCATCGCGGTGCTGGCGCTGTACCGGCCCGGTCCGCTGGGCTCGGGCATGGTCGACGACTTCATCCTGCGCAAGAAGGGCCAGCAGCAGATCGACTATTTCCACCCCGACCTGAAAGCCTGCCTGGAGCCGACCTACGGCGTCATCGTCTACCAGGAACAGGTGATGCAGATCGCGCAGATCATCGGCGGCTACACGCTGGGCGGCGCCGACCTGCTGCGCCGGGCCATGGGCAAGAAGAAGCCCGAGGAGATGGCCCAGCACCGCGGGCTGTTCGTCGAGGGCGCGAAGACGAAGGGCTATCCGGTCGAGCTCGCGAACAAGCTGTTCGACCTGATGGCGATGTTCGCCGAGTACGGCTTCAACAAGTCGCACACCGCGGCCTACGCGGTCGTCACCTACCACACGGCCTGGCTGAAGGCGCACTATCCGGCCGAGTTCGTGGCGGCCACGCTGTCGTCCGACATGGACGACACCGACAAGGTGCAGCTGTTCGTGGCCGACGCGAAGGCGAACGGCGTCGAGGTGCTGCCGCCCGACATCAACGCGTCGGGCTTTCGCTTCGAGCCGGTGTCCGATCGCGCGATCCGCTACGGCCTGGGCGCGGTCAAGGGCACCGGCGAGTCGGCGGTGGTCGACATCCTGCGCGCCCGCGCCGAGCGGCCCTTCGAGAACCTGTTCGACTTCTGCGAGCGGATCGACCGCAAGACGGTCAACCGCCGCGCGATCGAGGCGCTGGTGCGCGCCGGCGCCTTCGATGCGCTCGATCCGGACCGCGCCAAGCTGCTGGCCAACGTCGGGCGCGCGATCGACGCGGCCGAGGCGGCCGGCGCCGCGGCCGACCAGGTCAGCCTGTTCGGCGACGACTCGGGCATGCCGAGCGCGCCCGAGTGGCTGCCCGCGCCGGCGTGGTCCGAGCGGCAGCGACTGCAGGAGGAGAAGTCCGCGCTCGGCTTCTTCCTGAGCGGGCACCTGTTCAACGGCTATCGCGACGAGGTTCGCCGTTTCGTGCGCACGAAGCTCGCCGACCTGCAGCCCGCGCCGCAGCCGGTCTGGATCGCCGGGGTGGTCGCCGCGCAGCGCACGATGATGACCCGGCGCGGCAAGATGGTCTTCGTCACGCTCGACGACGGCAGCGCCGCGGTCGAGGTGTCGGTGTTCAACGAGCTCTACGACGCGCACCGCCGGATCATCCGCGACGACGAGTTGCTGGTGGTGCTGGGCAAGGTCAGCCGCGACGACTACACCGGCGGCCAGCGGGTCGTGGCCGAGCGGGTGCTCGACCTGGTCGGCGCGCGCCAGGAGTTCGCCCGGCGGCTGCGGATCCGGCTCAACGGCATCGCCGACGGCGCCGCGCTGCGCGGCGCGATCGGGCCCTTCGCGGTGGGCGAGCGACAGGACGTGCCGGCGGTGCCGGTCGTCGTGGAGTACGGCAACGCCGAGGCTGTCTGCGCGGTCGAGCTGGGCGCGGGCTGGCGGGTGCAGCCGCACGACGACCTGATCGGCGCGATCGTCGACGCGCTGCATCCGGTCGAAACCGCGATCGAGTACTGACTTGGGCGGTCACGCGTCGTCGGGGCCCACGCTTCCTGGCACGAGCCCCGCAGTGGCGCGCCGGGCTCACGCGCTGACCCAGGCGAGCCGCTGCTGCTTCGTCGCGGGCCTCGCCCTGACGCCCTGGCTGATCGCGCAGGTCAACACGTTCTTCGCGCTCGGTTTCCTGCTCTGGCTGGCCGGCGGCCGCAATGGCCTCTCGCTGCGCGAGCTCGGCCGGGAGCCACTGGTCAGGGTGTTCGTGGCCGGGTTCGCATTGCTCACTGTCGCGGCGATCGCATCCCCGATGTCGGCTGGCGAGTCCTTCGCGGCCCTGCTCCGCTATCGCGAGCTCCTGCTGGCGGTCCCGATCGTCGCCCTGTTTCGGGATCCCGCGTGGCGCGATCGGGCGCTGCTCGCCTTCGCGGTTTCGGGCCTGGCGCTGGCCACCGTGTCGAGCGCGCAGTGGCTGGGCCTGCTCGCAAGTCCGCGAGGCCCGGCGGAAGCCGCGCTCGTGCTTCGCCACGGCATCACTCACTCGACGGTGCTGGCGACCCTGGCGCTCGTGGCGTGGCTGCAGGCGGCGCGCCCGACGGCGAACATGCCGTCCGCCTTCTGGCGGATTGTCTCGCTCGCGTGCGCCGCGAACGCGCTGCTGATGGTGCCCGGGCGCACCGGCTACCTGATCCTGTCGGCCGGCCTGGCCTATGCCGGCTTCCGGCGTTTCGGCTGGCGCGGCCTGCTCGCGGCGCTGCTCGCGGCAGCCGTTCTCGGCAGCGCCGCCTACCGGGCCTCGGACGTCTTCAGGCACCGCATCGACGCGGCGGTTGCCGAGACCCTGCGTTTCGCCGACGGCGAGGTGGCGCCCACGTCTGCCGGTTCGCGACTGCTGTTCTGGGAGAGCTCGATCGAACTGATCGCTCGCCAGCCCCTTTTCGGGACGGGCCTCGGCAGCTGGCACGACCGCGCCGCGGAGGTCATGACGCCGGAGCAGCGCGAAAGGATGCTGATGGGCCACGAGCACCCTCACAACGAACTGCTGCACGTGGCGACGCAGACCGGGGCGTTGGGCGTGGCGCTCTTCCTCGTCGGGCTGCTGTCGATCGCCCGATACGCCGCTCGAATGCGCGGCGATGCCGACCTGCTGGCGGTGACGCTCGTCGCCTACGCGGCGGGGTCGCTCGTCAACGCCTTCCTCTGGGACTCGGTGGAAGGCCAGCTCTTCGCGGCGCTCGCGGCATTGGCCGCTGCTAGAATCGGCGCGGACTCCGACACGACCCGATGAACAAGAGCCTCGCGGTCTACCGGCGGCTTCTCGGCTACGCGGTCCCCTATCGCAAGGGCTTCGCCCTCGCGATCCTCGGGATGGTGGTCGCCGCGCTGACCGAGCCGCTGTTCCCCGCCCTGATGAAGCCGCTGCTCGACGAGGGTTTCGTCGAGCGAGGCAATATCCCGCTCTGGCTGGTGCCGGCGGTGATCGTGCTGATCTTCGTCGTGCGCGGCGTGGGCACCTTCGCCGGCCACTACGGCCTGGCCTGGGTCGCCAACAACGTGCTGGCCTCGGTGCGCAGGCAGATGTTCGGCCACGCGCTGAAACTTCCCGCCTCGGAGTTCGAGCGCGAGGCCGCCGGCCTGCTGATCTCCCGGATCGTCTTCGAGGTCAACAACCTGATGGCGGCCACCTCGAGCGTGCTGTCCACGCTGGTGCGCGACACCCTGATCGTCATCGGCCTGCTCGCCTGGCTGCTGATCCTGAACTGGCAGCTCACGCTGGTCGCGTTCGCGCTGATCCCGGTGATGGCGCTGCTGGTCCGGGTGTTCGGCGGCAGGCTGCGCAAGCTCGGCCGCCAGAGCCTGCAGCACACCGGCGAGCTGACGCGGGTGGTCGAGGAAGCGGTGCACGGCTACAAGGTGATCAAGATCTTCGGCGCCTACGAGCGCGAGAAGGCGCTGTTCGATCGCACGGTGGAGCGCCTGCGCGGCTTCGCGATGCGCGAGGCGATCGCCAGCGGCGCGATGGCGCCGATCAGCCAGCTCTGCGCCGCGATCGCGGTGGCGGCCGTCGTCTCGATCGCGCTGCTGCAGTCGATGGAAAACCAGACCACGGTCGGCGGCTTCGTCTCCTTCGTGACCGCGATGCTGATGCTGCTCGGCCCGCTCAAGCACCTGGCCGACCTGAACGGCCCGCTGCAGCGCGGACTGGCCGCGGCCGAGAGCGTGTTCGCGCTGCTCGACCGCCAGGCCGAGCCCGACGCCGGCACCCGGACGATCGGCCGGGCGCGCGGCGAGGTCCGTTTCGAGAACGTTTCGTTCCGCTACCCGGGCGCGGCGCGCGACGCGCTGTCGGGCATCGACCTGCACATCCGCGCGGGCGAGATGGTCGCCTTCGTAGGCGGGTCGGGCGGCGGCAAGACCACGCTGGCCAACCTGCTGCCGCGCTTCCACTCGCCCACGGCGGGGCGGATCCTGATCGACGAGGTCCCGATCGAGGAGCTCACGCTCGAGAGCCTGCGCGACCAGCTCGCGCTGGTGAGCCAGGACATCGTGCTGTTCAACGACACGGTCCGGGCCAACGTGGCCTTCGGCGTGCGCGGGCCGGTCGGCGACGACGCGATCCGCGCCGCGCTGCGCAAGGCCGCGCTCGAAGCGTTCGTCGACGGCCTGCCCGAGGGCCTCGACACGCCGATCGGGGAGAGGGGGGCCAAGCTCTCGGGCGGGCAGCGGCAGCGCCTCGCGATCGCTCGCGCGCTGCTGAAGGACGCGCCGATCCTGCTGCTCGACGAGGCGACCTCAGCGCTCGACACCAGCACCGAGCGCGAAGTGCAGGAGGCGCTCGAGCGGGGCATGTCGGGCCGCACCACGCTCGTGATCGCGCACCGGCTGTCGACGATCGAGCGGGCCGACCGGATCGTGGTGCTCGAGGGCGGCAGGATCGTCGAGCAGGGAAGGCACGAGGAACTGCTGGCGCTGGGCGGATCCTACGCCGCGCTGCACCGCGCGCAGTACGCGGCGGCCGCGATCGCCGACGGCCCGACCGGCTGACGGGGGCGCGCTTGAGGATCCTCCACACCTCCTCCTCGGCCGATTGGGGCGGCGCGCAGATCCGAACGCTGACCGAGGCGGCCGGCCTGGTCGCGCGGGGCCACGAGGTCACGATCGCCTGCCCGGCCGGATCGCCGCTGGCGGCGAGGGCCGCCTCGCACCGCGTGCCGGTCGTCGAGCTTCCCGCGAGCCTCGGGCTGGGGCGCGACAGCCTCGCGGGACGCGCGCGCGCGCTGGCCGCTTTGCGCCGCCTGATCGCCGAGGGCGAGTTCGACGTGATCGCCACGCACGGCCCGGTCGACAGCTGGCTGGTCGCGTTGGCCCGAGCGAGCCTCGCGCGCGCGCCGGCCACGGTGCGCATCCACCATCCTTCCGCCTCCGCGCCGCGCGGGCCGGCGAATCGCTGGCTCTACATGCGGGCCGCCTCGCGGGTCGTGACCGGGGGCGAGGCGATCCGCCAGTCGCTCGTCCGGGACCAGGGCTTCGACGGGCGGCGCATCGTCTCGGTGCCCACCGGCGTCGACCTGCAGCACTTCCGGCCCGGCGACCGCGCCGAGGCGCGGCACGCGCTCGAGCTGCCCGACGACGGCTGGCCGGTGCTCGGCATCGTCGCGTCGCTGCGGCGCGCCAAGGGGCACCACCTGTTGATCGAGGCGCTCGCCGGCCTCCGGGAGCCGGCGCGGTTGCTCGTGGTCGGCGACGGCCCGCAGCGGGCCGCGCTCGAGAAGCAGGCCGACGCGATGCTGCCGCCGGACCGCGTGCGTTTCGCCGGCCGGCAGGCCGACGTCCTGCCCTGGCTGCAGGCGCTCGACGTGTTCGTGCTGCCGACGCTGCACGAAGGAATCCCGCAGTCGCTGTCCCAGGCAATGGGCGTGGGGCTGTGCTGCGTGACCACGCCGGTCGGCGGCATTCCCGAGATCGCGGTCGACGGCGAGAGCGCGCTGTTCGTGGCGCCCGGCAAGGTCGACGAGCTGCGGGCAGGCATCGAGCGCGTGCTCGGCGATGCCGGGTTGCGCGAGCGGCTCGGCGGCGCGGCGCGCGAGGCGGCGCTCCAGCGCTGCTCGATCGAGGCGATGCTCGACCGGATGGAGCGCCTGTTCGCCGACGTCGCGTCCAGGATCGCGCCTTGAGCGGCCCGTCGCTTTCGGTCGCGGTCATCGCGAAGAACGAGGCGCACCGGATCGAGCGCTGCCTGCGCTCGGTGGCCTTCTCCGACGAGATCGTGCTGGTCGACTCGGGCAGCGGCGACGGCACGCCGGAGATCGCCAGGCGCCTCGGCGCGAGGGTGATCGACACCCCGGACTGGCCGGGCTTCGGCCCGCAGAAGAACCGCGCGCTGGACGCCTGCCGCGGCGACTGGGTGCTGTCGATCGACGCCGACGAGGCGGTCGACGAGCGGCTGCGCGATGCCATCCTCGCCGTGGTCCGCGCGCAGCCGAAGGCCGGCGACCCGCTCGGATACTGGCTGCGCCGCGCGAGCTTCTTCTGCGGAAAGCGGATCCGCCATGGCGACTGGCGCAACGACAAGGTGCTGCGCCTGTTCCGGCGCGAGCACGCGCGCTTCACCGACGACCTGGTTCACGAGCGCGTCGACTGCCCGCCGCCGCACGACGTGCTGCCGGGCCTGCTGCTGCACGACAGCGTGGACTCGGTCGAGGACATGCGCGAGAAGACCGTGCGCTACGCCCGGCTCGGCGCGGCGAAGCTGCGCGCGAAGGGGCGCGGCGGGGGCGTTGCCGATGCCGCGCTGCACGCCGGCTGGACCTTCGTTCGCGGCTACCTGCTGCGCGGCGGCTTCCTCGACGGGCGCGCCGGCTTCACGATCGCGCGGCTCAACGCGCTCGGCAGCTGGCTGAAGTACCGGCTCGTTCGCGAGGAGCGCGCATGACGCCCGTGCTGGCTCGTTCGCCGAGCGTGCTGCGGTCGCTTGCCTACGCGCTGCGCCGGGCCCTGGCACCGGACAGCCCGCTCGTCGCCGACGTGCCCGCGCTGGGCCTGAGCTTCGCCCTGCCGGCCCGCTCGGGGCTGGCCAGGCACCTGTACAAGTACCGGTCCTACGAGCCGCACGTCGGCAACTGGGTGCTCGCGAACTTCCCCTTCGGCGGCGGCGGGCTGTTCGTCGACATCGGCGCCAACTTCGGGTGGTACGCCTGCCTGTTCTCACTGATCGCGGGCGAACGCGGCAAGGTCGTCGCCTTCGAGCCCGAGCCGGTCAATCACGGATTGCTGAAGGCCAACCTGTCCCGCAACGGCTGCCCGAACGTGATCGCGCTTCAGGAGGGGCTGGCGGAACGCCCCGGAGTGCTTTCGCTGCGGCTCTACAAGCCGTCGAACCCCGGTCGCCATTCGATGCTGGGCGCGTCGGGCGCGGACGCGGTCGAGGTGCCCGTCACGACGCTCGACGAGCGCTTGCGCGCGCTCGCGCTCGACGAGCGTCCGATCGACCTGATCAAGATCGACGTCGAGGGCTACGAGCCATTCGTCCTGCGGGGCGGCCCGCTCGCGCTCTCCCGCTGCCGGAACCTGGTCGTCGAGTACTCGCCCGACCTGATGCGGCAGGGCGGCGTGGACCCGGCGTCGCTCGTCGAGCTGCTCGCGTCGACCGGCATGCGGGCTTCGGTGCTGCAAGAGGGCGGGCCGGTGCCGGTCGACCCGGTCGCCCTGCTGTCGATGGGCGGCCAGGTCGACCTGCTCTGGCAGCGGATACCATGACGAAGGACCATCAAGGAGGCCCCCAAGTGACCGACCAGACCGACCGCTACCCGCTGCCCGAGATCGCCGGGCTGCCCGACGACATCCGCGAGAAGATCCTCGCCGTCCAGGAGAAGGCCGGCTTCGTGCCCAACGTGTTCCTGAAGCTGGCGCGCCGCCCCGACGAGTTCCGCGCCTTCTTCGCCTACCACGACGCGCTGATGCTGCGCGACAACGCGCTGTCGAAGGCCGAGAAGGAGATGATCGTGGTCGCGACCAGCGGCGCCAACCAGTGCCTGTACTGCGTGGTGGCCCACGGCGCGATCCTGCGCATCTACGCGAAGAACCCGCGGGTCTCCGACCAGCTGGCCACGAACTGGCGCAAGGCCGAGCTCGCGCCGCGCCAGGCCGCGATGATCGAGTTCGCGATGAAGGTCGCCACCGACTCGGCCTCGCTGGTCCCGGCCGACTTCGACGCGCTGCACGCGCACGGCTTCTCCGACGAGGACGCCTGGGACATCGGCGCGATCGCCGCGTTCTTCGCGCTGTCGAACCGGATGGCCAACCTGTCTGGCATGATGCCCAATCACGAGTTCTACGCGATGGGGCGGATGCCGAGGAGCTGAGGCCCCGGTCGGGAGCCGCTGCCGCGGCAAAGGCGCTTCGCACACACGGAGGAACCGAATGGAACCGATGCCGTCCGACGACGCTCGCACCGAGCAGGCGAGGAAGCTCGCCACGATCTGCTATGCGCTGTACGCGGTGTCCTGCATCATCGGCGTGACCGCGATCGCGGCGATCATCATCAACTACCTGAAGCGCGACGACGTGGCCGGAACCTGGGTCGCAAGCCACTTCGAGTGGCAGATCAAGACCTTCTGGTACGCGCTGGTCGGCGCGCTGGTCAGCTGGATGCTGATGTTCGTGCTGATCGGCTTCCCGATGCTGCTCGCGGTCGGCGTGTGGGCGATCTACCGGGTGGTGAAGGGCTGGCTGGCGCTGTACGACGGCAAGCCGGTCGACGCGTCGAAGCTGGTCTGAGGTCGGCCGGGCCGGCGGCGGTTCGGGAAGGCCGCACGTGACCGAGCACCCGATCGTCGCGCTCGCCGCGATCGGCGCGCTGGGCGCGGCGGCGCAGTGGCTGGCCTGGCGGGTCCGGCTGCCGGCGATCGTCTTCTTGCTGCTGGCCGGCATCGCGGTCGGCCCGGTCGCGGGCTGGCTGGATCCCGACGCCCTGTTCGGCGAGCTCCTGTTCCCTCTCGTCTCGCTGGCGGTCGGGCTGATCCTGTTCGAGGGCGCGCTGACGCTCAGGCTTTCGGAGATCGCCGGCCTGGAGCGAATCGTGCGACGCATGGTCGGCAGCGGCGCGCTGATCACCTGGGCGGTCGCGGCGAGCGCCGCCCACTGGCTGGCTGGTCTGTCCTGGCCCCTTGCCACGCTCTTCGGCGCGATCATGATCGTGACCGGGCCCACGGTCATCGTCCCGATGCTGCGCACGGTCAGGCCCAATGCGCGGGTCGCCAGCGTTCTGCGCTGGGAGGGGATCGTCATCGATCCGGTCGGCGCGTTCCTGGCGGTGCTGGTCTTCCAGTTCGTCGTGTCCGCGGGCGAGGGCGGGGCGCTGCTCGCGACCGCCTGGATCTTCGCGAAGATGACGATGTCCGGCCTCGTTGTCGGCGCGGTCCTCGCCTTCCTGCTGGGCGAGGCGCTGCGCCGGCACCTGGTTCCCGTCTACCTGTACAACGTGCTCACCCTCGCGAGCGTGTTCGCGGCGCTCGCACTGTCCGACATGCTGGCGCACGAGTCGGGGCTCCTTGCCGTGACCGTCATGGGCGCCTTCCTTGCCAACCGCAAGGGCGTGCCGGTCGAGGAGATCCTCGAGTTCAAGGAGCACCTCAGCCTGCTGCTGATCGCCGGCCTTTTCATCCTGCTGGCGGCGCGCCTCGACCTCGACGACCTGCGTGCGCTGGGCCTTCCCTCGCTGGGTGTCTTCGCCGCGATGCAGTTCGTCGCCAGGCCGCTCAAGATCCTGTGGTCGACGATGGGGTCGTCGCTCGGCTGGAACGAGCGGGTACTGCTCGCGTGGATCGCACCGCGCGGCATCGTCGCTGCCGCGGTGTCGGGCCTTTTCGCCTTCCAGCTCGACGCGCACGGGTTCGAGGGCGCAGCGTCGCTGGTGCCGCTGACCTTCGTGGTCATCATCGGCACGGTCGTCCTGCAGAGCCTCACTGCGGGGCCGCTCGCCCGGGCGCTTGGGGTGGCCGAGCCCGAACCGCGCGGCCTGCTGATCGTCGGCGCCAATCCGCTCGCCCGCGCGATCGCCAAGGTGCTGGTGGACCGGAAGCTGCCGGTCATGCTGACCGACACGCAGTGGGACAGCCTGAGCCGCGCGCGCATGCTGGGTATCAGGACCTATTTCGGTAACCCCCTGTCGGAGCACGCCGAGGTGGCGCTCGACCTGTCCGGGCTCGGGACGATGCTCGCGATGACATCCGATCCGCACCTGAACGCGCTCGCCTGCGAGCGGCTGGCGCGGGATCTCGGGCCCAACAAGGTCTACCAGCTCAGGGTGACGGAGGGCGAGTCCAGGGCAGTGGCGAGCGGGCGCGGGCGCGACGCCTTCGGCGAAGGCGCCAGCTACGAGGCGATGAACCGCGAGCTGGCACGCGGCGCCCAGCTCCGGGCCACCACGCTGACCGAGACCTACGGTTTCGATGCGCTGCGTGCCCGCGAACGCGAGTCCTTCCTGCCGCTGTTCGCGCTGGACCCGAAAGGCAAGCTCAGGGTGTTCGCCGTCGACTCGCAGTTCGAGCCGCAGGCCGGCTGGACCGTGATCGCGATGAGCTCCGCCCAGTCGGTCAGCCGAACTTCAGGAACAGGCGGGCGTACGGAGGCTTGAGCCGGCCGAGCGCCTCGCGCACCGCCTCCGCGTCCCCGCGAAGCACCGCATCGCGAAGCCCGGCCACGGAGGCCGCCACCGCCTCGAGCAGCGCCTTGAATTCGGGGCTCTCGGCCAGCGCCGGCGGGGCCTCGACGCGCAGCCTGCGCGCCAGGTATTCGAGCGTTCCCGCGGCGGCCATGATCCGCAGTAGCCCGTCGGGCCGGCCGAGCAGCGCCGTGGCGTCGCGCAGCAGGTGCTCCATCTCCGCGTGATAGGCGTCGACGTGGTCGCTGTAGATCACGACGTCGTTGCGCCGCCTGAGCTCGGCGAGCTGCTCGCGCACCGCCTCGAGCGTTTCGTGCGCCTCGGCGAGCCGGCCCTCGCGCGCCTCGCCCGCGGCCTTGCCGAGAATGTCGCTCACCCGGACCAGGGTGGCGGAGAAGCCCGAGTCGCGCGAGTAGGGCGGTGGCGGCGTCGGCGCGAAACGGGCGACCACGCCTCTCCAGGCTGCCCGAGCCTGCTCGATCGCCTGTTCCGACTCGGCCTGCTTCTTCATGTTGGTCTGGAACAGGGCTGCCCGATACGGGGCGTAGGCGGCCTGCATCGCGTCGGTGGCGGGATCGCCGGCGCGGGCAGGGGCCGCGAATGCCAGCATCCCTGCGAGGGCCAGCGGAACGAGCGTCTTCTTCATGTTCGGTGCGGTGAACTTCCTCAGGGCCCGGCGGGGCTCAGATCAGCACGATGTCGTACTGTTCCTGCGCGTAGACGGTCTCGACCTGCAGCGCGATTCGCTTGCCGATCGCGTCGCCGAGCACGGCGAGCGGCTGCGATTCCTCCTCGAGAAACAGGTCGATCACCGACTGCGCGGCCACGATCCGGAACTCCTTCGGGCTGAACTGCCCGGCCTCGCGCTGGATCTCGCGCAGGATCTCGTAGCAGACTGTGCGCGCGGTCTTGATCTGGCCCTTGCCCTCGCAGGTGGGGCAACGTTCGAGTAGCACGTGGGCGAGCGACTCGCGGGTGCGCTTGCGGGTCATCTCGACCAGGCCCAGCGAGGTGAAGCCGTTGACGCTGGACTTGGTGCGGTCGCGCGCCAGCGCCTTGCGCAGCTCCTGCAGCACCGACTCGCGGTGCTCGTTGCTCGCCATGTCGATGAAGTCGATGATGATGATGCCGCCGAGGTTGCGCACCCGCAGCTGGCGGGCGATCGAGTGCGCGGCCTCGAGGTTGGTGCGGAAGATCGTGTCGTCGAAGTTGCGCCCGCCGACGTAGCCGCCGGTGTTGACGTCGATCGTCGTCATCGCCTCGGTCTGGTCGATGATCAGGTAGCCGCCCGACTTCAGGTCGACCCGGCGCGAAAGCGCGCGCGCGATCTCGTCCTCGACGCCGTGCAGCTCGAAAAGCGGGCGCTCGCCGGCGTAGTGGCGAAGCCGGCCGGCCATCGACGGCATGTAGGTGCGGGCGAAGTCCGACAGCTCGGCCAGCGCCTCGCGCGAGTCGACGAAGATCGCGCCGGTGCGGTCGGTGGCGAGGTCGCGCAGCACCCGCTCGCCCAGGCTCAGTTCCTGGTACAGCAACGACGGCGCCGGCCGCTCGCGGCTCGCCGCGAGGATCTGGCGCCAGCGCTTGCGCAGGTAGGCGACGTCGGCGGCCAGCTCGTCGTCGGCGGCGTCCTCGGCGGAGGTGCGAATGATGAAGCCGCCCTTCTCGTCTTCCGGCATCAGGCGCTGCAGGCGGGCGCGCAGCTCGGCGCGCCCGGCCTCGTCGCCGATCCGCTGCGACACGCCGATGTGCGGGTCCTGCGGCAGGTGGACCAGGAAGCGGCCCGCGATGCTGATCTGGGTGGACAGGCGGGCGCCCTTGGTGCCCAGCGGGTCCTTGATGACCTGCACCAGCAGCGGCTGGCCCTCGAAGAGCAGTTTCTCGATCGGGACCGGCGAACCGTTGCCGTGAGCGCTCGCGCGCGACTGCCAGAGGTCGGCCACGTGCAGGAAGGCCGCCCGCTCGAGCCCGACGTCGACGAAGGCCGACTGCATGCCGGGCAGCACCCGCGACACGCGCCCGAGGTAGACGTTGCCGACCAGCCCGCGGGTGGCCGCCCGCTCGACGTGCAGTTCCTGCATCGCGCCCTGCTGGATGACGGCGACGCGGGTTTCGTGCGCGGCGTGGTTGACGAGGATCTCTTCGGTCATCGGGAGGCCGGAAGGTGCAGGCCGTCTGCGCGCAGCAGCCGCGCGGTCTCGTACAGCGGCAGGCCCATGATACCGGAGTGGCTGCCCTCGATCCGGCGCACGAAGCGCGCCGCGAAGCCCTGGATCGCGTAGCCCCCGGCCTTGCCGCGCGGCTCGCCGGTGGCCACGTAGCGCCCGATCTCGGCGGCGCCGAGCCGCGCGAACCACACCCGAGAAACGTTGACCAGGTGCTCGATGCGCGCGCCGCGCACGACCGCCACCGCGGTCAGCACGCGGTGGCCGCGGCCCGACAGCTCGGCGAGCATGCGCCGCGCGTCGTCGTCGTCGACCGGCTTGCCCAGGATGCGGCCGCCGATCGCGACCGTGGTGTCGGCCACCAGGATCGGCGCCGGCACGAGCCCTCGCCGCGCTAGCCGCTCGCGGGCAGCGCCGGCCTTGGCGAGGGTGACGCGCTCGACGTAGCGCGTCGGCGACTCCCCGGCGCGCAGCGCCTCGAGCGCCTCGGCGTCTTCCTCGGGATCGGGCAGCAGGAACTCGAAGCGCACGCCGATCTGGCGCAGAAGTTCCTGGCGGCGGGGGCTGGTGGAGGCGAGGTAGACGAATTCGGCGGGCACGGTCGCGGCAGGTCCTGGAAGGGCGCTCCGGGCCGGTGCCCGGGGCGCGCGATGCTCAATCGCGATGATACGGATGGCCGGCCAGGATCGACCAGCCGCGATAGAGCTGCTCGGCGAGCAGGACCCTGACCAGCGGATGCGGCAGCGTGAGGCTGGAGAGCCGGATCGTTTCGTCGGCCCGCGCCTTCAGGGGCGGGTCCAGGCCGTCCGGTCCACCGATCAGGATCGCCACCGGCCGCGCGTCCTCCTGCCAGGCGCGCATGCGCGCGGCGAGCTTCTGGGTGTCGAGGTCCCTGCCGCGCTCGTCGAGGGCGACGATCCGGCTGCCGGCGGGCAGCGCGGCCTCGATCCGCGCGGCCTCCTTCTGCATCCAGGCGGCTGCGCTCCCCGAGCTCGACCGGGCCTCGGCGCGGACCTCGCGCATCTCCACGGTGAAGCCCGCAGGAAGCCGCTTCAGGTAATCGTCGACCGCGGCGCCGACCCAGGCGGGCATCCGCGTGCCGACCGCGACGACCCGGATCAGCATCGGCCGTACCGGCGCCGCCGGCTAGCGGGCGGCCGCCTTCTTCGCCGCTGGCTTCTTCCCGGCGGGCTTCTTCGCCGCGACGCCGGCCTTCGCAGCCGTCGGCTTCTTCGCCTCGGTCGGCCTTTTCGCGGCAGCGGGCTTCTTCGCGGCCGGCTTCCTGGCCGCCGGCTTCTTCGCCGGGGGCTTCGCGGCATCCGGGGACTTCCTCGCTTGCGCCATGGCCGCCGCCGCCTTCGCGGCCGGCGACTCCGCCGGCTTCAGCCGGACGGGCTTCTCGCCCCACAGTTCCTCGAGCCGGTAGTAGTCGCGGATGCCCGGCTGCATGATGTGCACGACCGCGTCGCCGAGGTCGACCAGCACCCACTCGCCGGTTTCCTCGCCTTCCATCGACACGACCTGGCCGCCGGCCTTCTTGACCTCGTCGCGCACGTGCGAGGCGAGCGCCCGCGTCTGGCGGTTCGAGGTGCCGGTGGCGAGGATCACCCGGTCGAAGAGTTCGGTCTGGCCGACGGTGTTGAAGACCCTGATGTCCTGGGCCTTGACGTCTTCTAGCGCGTCGACGATGACGCGCTGCAGTTTTCTGATGTCCATCCGTGTCCGGGCTGCGGACCGGTTGCGCCCGATGTCAACGGGTCGCCGGCCGGTCCTGGTAGAGGTGGTGTCGGTCAATATAGTCGAGAACCGGGGGCGGCAACAGTTCGGCCGGCCGTTCGCCGCGCGCCAGCGCCTCGCGAAGCGCGGTGGCCGAGACCGGCACCGGCGGCATCCGGAAGAAGACGATCGAGCCCGCGGGCTCGTCGGGAAGCGCGTCGCGCCCGTGCGTGGCCACCAGCACCTCGACCAGCGGGTCGAACTCGGCGAGGCGGTGCGGGCCTCGCTGGGTCGCGGCGATGTGCGCGTAGCGCAGCAGCTCCCGGTAGCGATGCCAGGTGGCCAGGTTGCGCATCTGGTCGCTGCCGAGCAGCAGCACCAGCGACGGCTCGGGGCCGAGCGCCTCGCGCAGCTCGCGCAGCGTTTCCACGGTGTAGGTCGCGCCCTCGCGGTCGAGCTCGCGCGTGTCGACGCTCCAGCCCGGCGTGTCGCCGACGGCCAGCCGGGTCATCGCCAGGCGGTGCTCGCCGGCGGTCGATGCGCCGTGCTTCTGCCACGAGTGGCCGGTCGGGATGAAGCGGACCTCGTCGAGCGCCAGCGCCAGCTGGGCCGCGCTGGCCAGCGCCAGGTGCCCGACGTGGATCGGATCGAAGGTGCCGCCGAGCAGGCCGATGCGCTTGCGGGGCATCAGACCCAGTCGCGCGGAACGAGGAAGTCGTGCAGCCGCGCCTCGGGCGAGCCGGGCTCGGGGTGCCAGTCGTAGCGCCAGCGCGCGACGGGCGGCATCGAGCACAGGATGGACTCGGTGCGCCCGCCCGACTGCAGGCCGAACAGCGTGCCGCGGTCGTAGACCAGGTTGAACTCGACGTAGCGGCCGCGGCGATAGGCCTGGAAGTCGCGCTCGCGCTCGCCGTAGGGCTCGTCGCGATGGCGCTCGACGATCGGCCCGTAGGCTTCGAGGAAGGCATCGCCGACCGCCCGGGTCATCGCGAACGAACGCTCGAAGCCGGGCTCGTTCAGGTCGTCGAAGAACACGCCGCCGACGCCGCGCGGCTCGTTGCGGTGCTTCAGGAAGAAGTAGTCGTCGCACCACTTCTTGAAGCGCGGGTGCCACTGCGGCCCGAAGGGCTCGAGCGCCTGGCGGCACACGCCGTGAAAGCGGACGACGTCCTTCTCGAACGGGTAATAGGGCGTGAGGTCCATGCCGCCGCCGAACCACCAGATCGGCTCGGCATCGGCCGGCCCTTCGGCCGGCGCGCCGGCGATGAAGAAGCGCACGTTCAGGTGCACGGTGGGCACGTAGGGATTGCGCGGGTGCAGGACCAGCGAGACCCCGGTGGCCTCGAAGGGCCGGCCGCCGAGCCCCGGGCGCTGGGCGCTGGCCGACGCGGGCAGCCGTTCGCCGTGCACGTGCGAGAACAGCACCGCGCCGCGCTCGAACACGCCGCCTTCCTCGATGACGCAGCTGATGCCGCCGCCGCCGCCGAGCTGGCTGGCGCCGCCTGGCTCGCGCCGCCATTCGTCGCGCCGGAAGCGCTGGCCGTCGAGCGCCTCCAGCCCCGACACGATCCGCTGCTGCAGGCCGAGCAGCCAGTCGCGGACCTCGCCGGCGTCGGGCCGCGCCGCATGCGGCGCGTCGCCGACGGGTCGAAGGCGTGCGTCGCTCATCGGCTGTTGCCGCGGCCGATCGCGCGGTGGCCGATGTCGCGGCGGTACTGCATGCCGTCGAAGCGCAAGGACTCGACCGCCCGATAGGCGCGCGCCTGCGCGATCTTGACCGAGTCGCCCAGCGCGGTCACGCACAGCACGCGCCCGCCGGCGGTGAGCGTGCGATCGCCGTCGGCGACCGTGCCGGCGTGGAACACGATGCAGTCCTCGCCGAACTCGTTGCCGTGCGCCGGCAGCCCGTCGATCGGGTCGCCCTTGCGCGGCGACTCGGGGTAGCCGGCGGCGGCCAGCACGACGCCGAGCGCGGTGCGGCGGTCCCATTCGATCTCGGCCTGGTCCAGCGTGCCCGACAGCGCGTGCTCGAACACGTCGACCAGGTCGCTCTTCACGCGGGCCATGATCGGCTGGGTCTCGGGATCGCCCATCCGGCAGTTGAACTCCAGGGTGCGCGGCTTGCCGGCCGCGTCGATCATCAGCCCGGCATAGAGGAAGCCGGTGAACGGAATGCCGTCTGCGGCCATGCCCTCGACCGTCGGCTTGACGATCTCGCGCAGCACCCGGGCGTGCACGTCGGGCGTGACGACCGGCGCCGGCGAGTAGGCGCCCATGCCGCCGGTGTTCGGGCCCTGGTCGCCGTCGCGCAGCCGCTTGTGGTCCTGGCTGGAGGCCAGCGGCAGCACGTTGCGGCCGTCGACCATCACGATGAAGCTCGCTTCCTCGCCCTCGAGGAAGTCCTCGATGACGACGCGCGCGCCGGCGTCGCCCATGCTGTTGTCGACCAGCATCGCGTCGATCGCCGCGTGGGCCTCGTCGAGCGTGGTGGCCACGACCACGCCCTTGCCGGCCGCCAGGCCGTCGGCCTTGATCACGATCGGCGCGCCCCGGCGGTTCACGTAGTCGTGCGCCGCCTTCGGGTCGGAAAAGGTTTCGTAGTCGGCGGTCGGGATGCCGTGGCGCTTCATGAAGGCCTTGGCGAAGTCCTTCGACGACTCGAGCTGGGCCGCGGCGCGCGTGGGGCCGAAGATGCGCAGGCCCTTCTCCCGGAACAGGTCGACGATGCCGGCCGCCAGCGGCGCCTCGGGGCCCACCACGGTGAAGGCGATCTTCTCGCGCTCGGCGAAGGCCGCCAGCGTGCGAAGGTCGGTGACCGGCAGGTTGACGAGATTGCGCTCGCGGGCCGTGCCCCCGTTGCCGGGCGCCACGTAGACCATCTGCACGCGCGGCGAGCGCGCGAGCCGCCAGGCCAGCGCGTGCTCGCGGCCGCCCGAACCGACTACGAGGATTTTCATGATTGGCCGGTCTCGTCGAATTCCGCGTTGGTGTAGACCTGCTGGACGTCGTCGAGGTTCTCGAGCGCGTCGAGCAGCTTCTGCATCTTCGCTGCGTCGTCGCCGGCCAGCGAAGTGGTGGTGTCGGGCCGCATCGTGATCTCGGCGACCGCGGGCTTCAGGCCGGCGGCCTCGAGCGCCGCCTTGACCGCGGCGAAGTCGCCGGGCGCGCACAGCACCTCGATGCCGCCCTCGTCGTCGGTCGCGACGTCTTCGGCGCCGGCCTCGATCGCGGCCTCCATGACCTTCTCTTCGGAGGTGCCCGGCTCGAACAGGACCTGGCCGCAGTGCTTGAACATGAAGGCCACCGAGCCGTCGGTGCCGAGGTTGCCGCCGTTCTTGGAGAAGGCGTGGCGCACCTCGGCGACCGTGCGGGTGCGGTTGTCGGTGAGGCAATCGACGATGACCGCCGCGCCGCCGATGCCGTAGCCCTCGTAGCGGATTTCCTCGTAGTTCTGCCCCTCGAGGCCGCCGATGCCTTTCTGGATCGCCCGCTGCACGGTGTCCTTGGGCATGTTCGCGTCGGAGGCCTTGTCCAGCGCGAGCCTCAGGCGCGGGTTGGCGGCCGGGTCGCCGCCGCCCATCTTGGCGGCGACGGTGATCTCGCGGATCAGCCGGGTGAAGAGCTTGCCGCGCTTTTCATCCTGGCGGTTCTTGCGGTGCTGGATGTTGGCCCATTTCGAGTGGCCGGCCATGGTGCGCCCTCGTAACCGACCTGCCGGCGCCGCTTGCCTGCCGCGCGGCGACCGTGGTCGAATAGCTTCGTCGGAAAACCCGATATTTTACCATTCGGCCCTCGCCCTTCCCTTCGCGATTCGTCGCCCCGAGACCATGACCGAGCCCCTCGTCATCGCCCGACACGGCGACACGCCGCTGCAACTGCTCCCCGCGCTCGCCAACCGGCACGGCCTGATCACCGGGGCCACCGGCACCGGCAAGACGGTCACGCTGCAGGTGCTCGCCGAGCGCTTCTCCGGGATCGGCGTGCCGGTGTTCATGGCGGACGTGAAGGGCGACCTGACCGGCATCTCGCAGCCCGGCGCCGCCTCGCCCAAGCTGAAGGAGCGGCTCGACCGCCTCGGTTTCGAGATGCCCGCCTTCAGCGGTTTCCCGGTCACGCTGTGGGACGTCTACGGCGAGAAGGGGCACCCGCTGCGCGCCACCGTGTCCGACATGGGGCCGCTGCTGCTGTCGCGGATGATGGGCCTGAACGAGACCCAGGAGGGCGTGCTGCACCTGGTGTTCAGGATCGCCGACGAGCAGGGGCTGCTGCTGCTCGACGCCAAGGACCTGCGGGCGATGCTGCAGTTCGTGGGCGACAATGCCCGGGAATTCACCACCGGCTACGGCAACGTGTCGGCTGCTTCGATCGGCGCGATCCAGCGCGCGCTGCTGGTGCTCGACCAGCAAGGGGCGGATCGCTTCTTCGGAGAGCCGATGCTGAACGTCGACGACCTGATGCAGACCGATGCGCAGGGCAGGGGCGTCGTCAACATCCTGGCCGCCGACCGGCTGCTGAACGCGCCGAAGCTCTACGGCACCTTCCTGCTCTGGCTGCTGTCCGAGCTGTTCGAGCGCCTGCCCGAGGTCGGCGACCGCGACGAGCCGAAGATGGTGTTCTTCTTCGACGAGGCGCACCTGCTGTTCGACGACGCGCCCAAGGCGCTGCTCGACAAGATCGAGCAGGTGGTGCGGCTGATCCGTTCCAAGGGGGTCGGCGTCTACTTCGTGACCCAGAATCCGCTCGACATCCCCGAGACCGTGCTGGGCCAGCTCGGCAACCGCGTGCAGCACGCGCTGCGCGCCTACACGCCGCGCGACCAGAAGGCGGTGCGCACCGCGGCGAGCACGATGCGCCAGAACCCGGCGATCGACACCGAGAAGGCGATCACCGAGCTGGGCGTCGGCGAGGGCCTGATCTCGATGCTCGACGAGAAGGGGCGGCCGAGCGTCGTCGAGCGCGCGTGGGTGTGTCCGCCCGCCTCGCGGATCGGGCCGATCACCGACGAGGAGCGCGCGCCGCTGCTGCGCCGGTCGATCGTGGCGGGGGTCTACGACAAGACCGTCGACCGCGAGTCGGCGTTCGAGATGCTGAAGGCCAGGGCCGAGAGCGAGGCCGCGCAGCAGGCCGCCGAGCAGGCGTCGAAGGAGCAGGCCAGGGGCCGGGCCGGCAGCGCGGGCCAGGGCGGCATCCTCGACGACATCCTGGGCGGCGGAGGCGGCCGCCGGCAATCGACGGTCGAGGCGATGGCCAAGAGCGCCGCCCGCTCGATCGGCTCCACGCTCGGCCGGCAGATCGTTCGCGGGATCCTCGGCACGCTGCTCGGCGGCAAGCGGCGTTGACCGCGGCGCCTGCCCCGGCGCGCGCCGGCGGCTTCGCGCTGGCCGCGACCGGCGCCGTCCTGTTCTCGGCCAAGGCGATCATCGTCAAGCTCGCCTACCGCCACCAGGTCGACCCGGCCACGCTGATCGCGATGCGGATGCTGGTCGCGCTGCCGTTCTTCGCGGCGGCCGCCTGGTGGATCGGCCGGCGCTCGCCGATCGCCTGGCGGCGGGGTGACCGCGCGCGGGTCCTGCTGCTCGGGCTGCTCGGCTACTACCTGGCGAGCTACCTCGACTTCCTCGGCCTCCAGTACATCTCGGCCGGACTGGAGCGGATCATCCTGTACCTGAACCCGACGCTGGTGCTGCTGATCTCGGCGCTGGCCCTGCGCCGGCCGATCCGCCGCCACGAGGTGATCGCGCTGGCGATCGCCTACCTGGGGGTGCTGGTGGTCTTCGCGCACGACGTGCGCTTCGAGGGCGCCAACGTGCCGCTCGGCGGCGCGCTGGTCTTCGCCAGTGCGCTGTCCTACGCGGTCTACCTGGTGATGAGCGGCGAGATGGTCAAGCGGTTGGGCCCGGTGCGGCTGACCGCCTGGGCGAGCATCGTGGCCAGCCTGGCCTGCATCGCGCAGGCGCTGGTGCTGGATCCTGCCGCGTTGCTCGCGCAACCGGCGCCGGTCTGGTGGCTTTCGCTGCTCAACGGTACCCTGTGCACCGTGCTGCCGGTCTTCCTGGTGATGTTCGCGATCGACCGCATCGGGTCGGCAGCTGCGGCCCAGACCGGCATGCTGGGCCCGGTCTCGACGATCGCGCTCGGCGCGCTGCTGCTCGGCGAGCCCGTTTCCGGAACGCAGGTGATCGGCACGGCGATCGTGCTTGCCGGTATCTTTTTCCTGACACGACAACAACGGAGAGTCTGACGATGGATCTCGGCATTGCCGGAAAGTGGGCGCTGGTCTGCGGCGCCAGCAAGGGACTGGGTTACGGCTGCGCGATCTCGCTCGCGAAGGAGGGCGTGAACCTGGTGATCAACGCGCGCTCGGCCGGCCCGCTGGAAGAGGCCGCGAAGCGGATCGCCGGCGAGACCAGCGTCGAGGTCCGCGCGGTCGCGTGCGACATCACGACCGAGGCCGGCCGCAAGGAGGCGCTGTCCGCCGCGCCGCAGGTCGACATCCTGGTCAACAACGCCGGCGGCCCGCCGCCGGGCGACTTCCGCAAGTTCGGCCGCGACGACTGGATCAAGGCGATCGACGCGAACATGCTGACGCCGATCGAGCTGATCAAGGCCACCGTCGACCCGATGATCGAGCGCAAGTTCGGCCGCATCGTCAACATCACGTCGAGCGCGGTCAAGGCGCCGATCGACATCCTGGGCCTGTCCAACGGCGCGCGTTCGGGCCTGACCGGCTTCGTCGCCGGCCTGGCGCGCAAGACGGTCGTGCACAACGTGACGATCAACAACCTGCTGCCCGGCATGTTCGACACCGACCGCCTGCGCGGCACCAACAAGGCGGCGGCCGATGCCGCCGGCATCACGGTCGAGGAAGCCGCCGCGCGGCGCATGGCCTCGATCCCGGCGGGCCGCTTCGGCACGTCGTGGGAGTTCGGCCAGGCCTGCGCCTACCTGTGCAGCGCGCAGGCCGGCTACGTGACCGGGCAGAACTTCCTGATCGACGGCGGCAACTACCCGGGCACCTTCTGAGGGCCCGACAGGCAAACCAGGCTGGCGGCCGGCCGAGAGCGGCCGGCCAGATTCGACAGACGAGGGAGACGAAGATGGCGAAGGCGATCCGGATCACCGAGACCGGCGGTCCCGAGGTGATGAAACTGGTCGATGTCGAGGTCGGCGCGCCCGGCCCGGGCGAGGCCCAGGTGCGCAACCACGCGCTCGGCCTCAATTTCATCGACACCTACTATCGCAGCGGGCTCTACCCGATGCCGCTTCCGGGGGGCATCGGCCTCGAGGGGGCCGGCGTGGTCACCGCGGTGGGCGCCGGCGTGACCGAAGTGAAGGTCGGCGACCGGGTCGCCTATTGCGGCGGGCCGGTCGGCGCCTACGCCGAGCTGCGCAACATGCCCGCCGCCGTGCTGGTCAAGCTGCCGAAGAAGATCGACTTCGAGACCGCCGCGGCGATGATGCTCAAGGGCCTGACCGTCCAGTACCTGTTCCGCCGCACCTACAAGCTGCAGAAGGGCCAGACGATCCTGTTCCACGCCGCTGCCGGCGGCGTGGGCCTGATCGCGATGCAGTGGGCCAAGGCGCTGGGCGTGACCGTGATCGGCACGGCCGGCTCCGAGGAGAAGGCGGCGCTCGCGAGCAAGTTCGGCGCCGACCACGTGATCCTGTACCGCAAGGAGAACGTGCCCGAGCGGGTGCGCGAGATCACGAAGGGCGCGATGGTGCCGGTGGTCTACGACGGCGTCGGCAAGGACACCTTCCAGATGTCGATCGACTCGCTGCAGCCCTTCGGCCTGATGGTGAGCTTCGGCAACGCGTCGGGGCCGGTGCCGCCGATTCCGCTCACCGTGCTCAAGGGCTCGCTCTACCTGACCCGGCCCGGGCTGATGCCCCACACCGCCAGGCGCGAGAACCTCGTCGAGATGGCGGCCGACCTGTTCCGGATGGTCGGCTCGGGCAAGGTGAAGATCGAGATCGACCAGCGCTACGCGCTGGCCGACGCGGTGAAGGCGCACCAGGACCTGCAATCGCGCAAGACCACCGGGTCGTCGCTGCTGCTGCCTTGACGCCCCGGCGTTTCTCGGGCGTCGCGCGCGTCTTCGGCGACGACGCCTTCGCGCGGATCGCCGCCGCCCACGTCTGCGTGATCGGGCTGGGCGGTGTCGGTTCCTGGGCCGCCGAGGCGCTGGCGCGGTCCGGCGTCGGGCGGCTCACGCTGATCGACCTCGACCACATCGCGGAGTCCAACCTGAACCGGCAGGTGCTGGCGCTCGAGTCCACGCTCGGCGCGGCCAAGGTCGAGGCGATGCGCGCGCGGATCGCCGACATCGCCCCGGACTGCCGCGTGACGGCCGTCGACGAGTTCGTCACGCCCGACAACGCGGCCGACATCGTCCCGGCCGACGCGATCGTCGTCGACGCGATCGACCAGGTCCGCTCGAAGGTGGCGCTGGTCGCGCTGTGTCGCGCCCGCCGGCAGAAGCTGCTCGTCTGCGGCGGCGCCGGCGGCCGCCACGATCCGCTGCGGCTGAGGCGCGACGATCTCGCGAACGCGAAGGGCGACGCGCTGTTGTCCTCGCTGCGCGCCCGCCTGCGGCGCGAGCACGGGTTTCCGCGCGAACCGGGCAAGCGCTTCGGCGTCGAGGTGGTCTACAGCGACGAGCACATGGGCGGCGGCCGCGCGGCCGAGGCGCCGGGGGCCGCGCTGTCCTGCGCCGGCTACGGCTCGCTGGTGACGGTCACCGCGGCGATGGGCCTGGCCGCGGCGGCGCGGGCGCTGGACCTGGCGCGCGCGCGTCATCGCTGAGCTTCCGGGCGGCGAGCGTTCGGGCCTGCCGAACAGGGGCGTCGCCGTCGACGCGTGCCTCGCCGCGCTCAGACGATCAGCGACTCCCGCTTCGCCGGCGCGCCGGCGGCGAAGCGCTCGATCGACAGCGACGACACGTCGACGAAGGGCTGCTGGCCGCGCACCTGGGCGGCGACGACCCGGCCGATCGCGGCGGCCTGCTGCACGCCGTGCCCGGAGAAGCCGCAGGCGTTGAACCAGCCGGGAGCACCCGGCATGGGCCCGACCACCGGCTGGTGATCGGGCGTCACTTCGTAGTAGCCCCACCAGCTCGCCTTGCGGTCGAGGTCCAGCGTCTCGAACCAGGGAAAGCGCTCGAGCCCGACCGGGTACGCGGTCTCGAGCCACGGCCAGTCGATGCCTTCCTCGAAGCCGGTGTCCTCCGGGTTGCTCAGCCCGAAGATCAGCCGCTGCCCCTCCGAGCGAAACCAGAAGCCGGTGCCGGCATCCACCGTCAGCGGGAAGACCCTCGGCTCGACTCGCGGGCCGGTCGCGAACACGATCCGGCGCGCCGGGCCGACCGGCACCTCGAGTCCGGCGAGGCGGCCGACCTCGCCCGACCAGGCGCCCGCGCAATTGACCAGCACCGGGGCCTCGAACGTGCCCGCCGGCGTGCGCACCTGCCAGCGCGCCGCGGCGGGCGAACCGGCGTTCGCGATCGCCTGCGCCGGCGCGTTCAGGCGGACGGCCGCCCCGAGCCGCCTGGCCTCGGCCAGGAAGGCCATCGCGATGCCGTGCGGATCCAGTACGCCGTCGGCGGGGCACCAGGTGGCGCCGGCGATGTCGTCGATGCGGGCCGGCACGATCCGGGCGGCCTGCTCCGGGGTGAGCCGCTCGACCGGCATGCCGAGAGAGCGCTGCAGTTCGTAGCCTTCGAGATGAGCCGGCCACAGCGCGGGCGGCACGAAGAACAGGTAACCGACCGGCCGGTAGGCGGCCTCGGGCATCGCGCGATACTCGTCCAGGCTCGCCGCCGACAGCAGCACGTTGACCGCCTCGCTGAACTGCACCCGGATGCCGGCCGCGCTGCGGCCGGTCGAGTGGGTGGCGGGCGCCGCTTCGCGCTCGAGCACGGTGACCCGCAGGCCCGCCTCGGCGAGCCGGCGGGCGCAGGCCGCGCCGACGATGCCGGCGCCGACGACGATCGCGTCGCTGCGCGCGACGTCGATGCCGGCCGCCTGGCCCGGTGCGTTCGCGCTCAAGGCGCGGTCTCGTCGGGCTGCAGGCCGCTGGCGGCCAGCAGGTGGCCCAGGCGCTGGCGCTTGGTGCGCAGGTAGCCGGCGTTGTGCGGGTTAGGCTCGATCTGCAGCGGCACCCGCTCGGCGATCTCGATGCCCGCCTTCTCGAGCGCGCGGATCTTGCGCGGGTTGTTCGTCATCAGGCGCAGCGAGCGCACGCCGAGTTGCACCAGCATGTCGGCGGCGATGTCGTACTTGCGCAGGTCCGGCGCCAGGCCGAGCCGCAGGTTGGCCTCGACCGTGTCGGCGCCTTCGTCCTGCAGCCGGTAGGCGCGGATCTTGTTCAGCAGCCCGATGCCGCGGCCTTCCTGGCGCAGGTAGAGCAGCAGGCCGCGGCCTTCGGCGGCGATCGCCGCCAGCGCGGCCTCGAGCTGCGGCCCGCAGTCGCAGCGCAGGCTGAACAGCGCGTCGCCGGTCAGGCACTCGGAGTGGAGCCGGGCGAGCACCGGCCGGCCGTCGGCGATGTCGCCCATCGCGAGCGCGACATGCTCGCGGCCGGTGGCGGCCTCCTCGAAACCGTGCAGCTCGAAGACGCCCCACTCGGTGGGCAGGCGGCAGGACGCGACCAGCCGGATCGCGGCTTCGCCGGCGGTGGGTTCGGGCCTGTCTTCGAGGGGCGTCTGGTTCGCCATGCGCGTGGGGGATCCGGGGCCGTGGGCGCCGCCGGGTCGCCATGATTCGGTTCGTCGACCGGCGGGTCGCAAAGGCGAATGATATCGGGCCGCGCCGACCGGCGCTCCCGGCACGTTCCGGGCTGCGCCGCGCGGGGGGCGCTTGCGCGTGGGCGGTCCGGCCCGGCACCCGGGCACGGATCCCCGGGTGGCCGGCCGGCGCGCGGCTCAGGCGGCCGACGGACGCGCGATCCGCGCCTCGCGGATCGGCAGGTGGATCAGCGCGGCGCCGACGGCCAGCATGATGTCGATGTACCAGACCCAGTCGTAGCTGCCGGTGGCCTCGAACATCCGGCCGCCGAGCCAGGCGCCCAGGAAGCCGCCGATCTGGTGCGACAGCATGACCACGCCGAACAGCATCGCCATGTTCGTCGTGCCGAACAGCTTGGCCACCAGGCCGGCGGTCGGCGGTACGGTGGACAGGAAGGTCAGGCCCATCACCGCCGAGAAGGCCAGCACCGTGAAACCGGTCTTGGGAGCCAGCAGGAAGGCCAGTACCGCCAGCGCGCGGGTCGCGTAGACCAGCGACAGCAGCGATTTCATCCGCCAGCGACCGACCGCCCAGCCCATGGCCACGCTGCCGACGATGTTGAACAGGCCCAGCATGGCCAGCGACCAGGCGCCGAACTGGACCGGCAGCCCGCAGGTGGCGATCACGCCCGGCAGGTGGGTGGCCAGGAAGGCGACGTGGAAGCCGCAGACGAAGAAGCCGGCGGCGAGCATCCGGTAGCTCGGGTCGCGCGCGGCTTCGGCGAGCGCGGCGCGGGCGCCGGCGGGCCGGGGGGCAACCGCAGCAGCGGGGGTAGCCGGTCCCGCGGGCGGCGCGGAAGCCGGCTGCGCCGCCTGCCCGTTGCCTCGCAGCAGGAAGGCCGCCGGCAGCGCAAGCAGCACGATCGCGCCCAGCACCTGCATCGCGATCGACCAGCCGTAGCCGACCATCAGCGCGCCGGCGATCGGCGCCATCGCGAACTGGCCGAACGAGCCGCCTGCGTTGACGATGCCGGTCGCCATGCCGCGCATCCGTTGCGGCAGCAGCCGCATCGTCGCGGCCATCAGCACGGCAGGGCCGGCCATGCCGGCGCCGCCCGCCGCCAGCACGCCGATCGCCAGCACCAGGCCCGAGGTGGTCGTCATGAAGGGGGTGAGCGCAGTGCCCAGCGCCACCAGCATGACGCCGGCCAGCAACACCCGGCCGGCGCCGATCCGGTCGGCGATCGCGCCGGCGAAGGGCTGCGTGAGCCCCCACCAGAGCTGGCCGAAGGCGAAGGCCAGGCTGATGCTGCCGAGCCCGAGCCCTGTCGCGCTGTTCAGCGGGCTCAGGAACAGGCCCATGGTCTGGCGGGTGCCCATCGTGAGCGCGAAGGTGCCGGCGGCGGCCAGCAGCACCAGCCAGACGGCGATCTGCGCGGGGGCCGGCGCGGCGGCGGTGGTAGCGCCCGGGGATCGCCCGGATCCGCCTGGGGACTGGCTCATTCGATGTCTCCGTCGGCTGGCGCATCGAGCAGCGCCAGGGATTCGTCGATCAGCGCGTGCAAGGCGAGCACCCGGGACCGACCGAGGCGTGCCTCGAGGCCGGTCTGGGCGCGCTGCCAGTCATCGCGGGCGGCCTCGCGCCGGGCCCGTCCGGCCTCGGTGATCGTGACCATGCGGGAACGCGCGTCGGGCCCGGCCGAGATTTCGATCCAGCCGGCTTCGACCAGGGGCCTGAGGTTGCGGGTCAGTGTGGACGCGTCCATCGTCATTGCCCGGGCCAGCTCGCCAGGGCGCACCGGGCCGAGCTTCAGCACGTGCGAGAGCAGAGCGTACTGGGTCGTCCTGATGCCGGCCTTCCCCAGCTCGGCGTCGTAGAACTGGGTGACGCGGCGGGTCAACTGGCGAAGCCGGAAGTTGGTGCAGGCCCTGGAGGGCCGGGAAGTGGGTGTCGTCATCGCAGGCCGGACGTGAAAATGTAGATACAACAATTGTAGATGCAATAGATTGGTCACGGCAAGCTACGGTCGACCCGCATCGGCTAGGATGGCAAGAAAGCAAGCATGGTGTCCGACGATGCATGGAGCCCGAGCATGAACCGGCGAACGACCCTGGCGGCGCTGGCCGCACTGCTGGCCTGCGGCACCGCGCGCGCGCAGCTGCCCCGGCTCGACGACCTCCTGAAGAAGGGCGGCGCCGCGCTCCCCGGCCTGTCCTCCGGGAGCGTCGGCAGCGGCGACGCGCAGACCGACGTCGCCGGCATCAAGGAGGCGCTGGCCGTGGGCACCGAGCGCGCGGTCGCGAACCTCGCCAGGCGCGACGGCTACTTCGGCAACCAGGCGGTGAAGATCCTGATGCCCTCGTCGATCCAGAAGGTGGCCGACGTCGCCCGGATGGCCGGCTACCAGAAGCAGGTCGACGAGTTCGTGCTGAGCATGAACCGGGCGGCCGAGGCGGCGGTGCCGATGGCGAGCCGCTTCTTCGCCGACGCGATCCGTGCGATGACGCTCGACGACGCGCGCGCGATCCTCACCGGCGGCGACACCGCCGCCACCGAGTTCTTCCGGGGCAAGACGCAGGACAAGCTGTTCGCGGCCTTCAAGCCGGTCGTGTCGAAGAAGGTCGACGAGGTCGGCACGACCCGCGCCTACAAGGACATGATGGGCCGCTACGAGAAGGTGCCGCTGGTCGGCAGCCAGTCGCTCGACCTGGACGACTACGTGACCGGAAAGGCGCTCGACGGCCTGTTCTACATGGTCGGCGAGGAGGAGAAGAGCATCCGCAGCAACCCGGGCGCGCGCACGACCGAGCTGCTCAAGAAGGTGTTCGGCGGCTGACCGATCGCTGCGACGGCAGGCGTGCTCGCGGCGCGCCGGCACGGCGCGGCCTTCAGCCGGCCTTGCGGAAGGTCAGGTTGATGCGGCAACGGCCCAGCAACGGATGCTCGCCGTCCTTCAGCGGCATCACGCCGTGGTAGCGCAGCCTGGCCGGTCCGCCCCAGACCGCGACGTCGCCGTGGACCAGCGGGACGCGCATCGCCTTGTCCGCGCGTGACTGGCCACCGAAAAGGAAGACTGCCGGCAGGCCCAGCGACACCGACACGATCGGCGCGTCGAAGTCGCGCTCGTTGCGGTCCTGGTGCAGGGCCAGGCGCGCGCCCGGCTCGTAGCGATTGACCAGGCAGGCGTCGGGCACGAAGCCCGGGAAGCCCGCCCGCGAGGCCGCCTCCGCGGCGAGCCGTTCGAAGTCCCGCGGCATCGCCGGCCAGGGCAGGGTGCCGTCGGGATCCAGCGGCGCGTAGCGATAGCCGCGGCGATTCGACACCCAGCCGAGCGCGCCGCAGTTGGTCATCGCGACCGACATAGTGAATCCGCCCGGAGTGACCATGTGCCGCAGCGGCGCCTGCGCGACGACCTGCCGCAGGCCGTCCAGCAATGCGGCCTGGGCGGGCAGCGCGAAGCCGCGCAGCACGACTGCCCCGTCGGCGAGCTGCTCCGCGAGCGCTTCGTCCGGGCGGGCCGCATCGATCGAATCGAAGAGGTCGGGCGTCATCGGCGAGCTTGCTCAGGCCGCGTCGTGGAAGATGATGCCCGGCGTGTGCCGCCTGCTTCCCGCTCGAGCAGCGCGCGCTTGCGCGCCACGCCCCAGCGATAGCCGGCCAGGCCGCCGTCGTTTCGCACGACCCGGTGGCAGGGGATAGCGACCGCCAGCGCGTTCGCCGCGCAGGCGCCGGCCACCGCGCGCACCGACTTCGGCGCACCGATCCGCGCGGCGATCTCGGTGTAGCTGGCAGTGCTGCCGGGCGGGATCTCGCGCAGCGCTTGCCAGACTCGCTGCTGGAAGGCGGTGCCGCGCACGTCGAGCGGCAGGTCGAGACCGAGCCGCGGCGCCTCGACGAAGCCGACGACGGTCGCGACGGTCTTCTCGAACGCAGCGTCGCCGCCGACCAGCGTGGCGCGCGGGAAGCGGTCCTGCAGGTCGCGGGCCAGCTCGTCGGGATCGTCGCCGATCAGGATCGCGCAGACGCCGCGCCCGGTGGCCGCCACCAGGATCGCGCCGAGCGAGCACTGGCCGATCGCGAAGCGGATCTCGGTGTTCGCGCCGCCGGCGCGCCAGGCGGTCGGGGTCATGCCCAGCAGCTCGTTCGAGTTCTCGTAGAAGCGGCCGCTCGACCCGAAGCCGGCGTCGTAGAGCGCGTCGGTGACCGATCCCGAGGCGCCGAGCCGCTCTCGCGCGCGCTGCGCGCGATGCGCCGCCGCGTATTGCCGGGGCGACAGGCCGACGATAGCCTTGAACACCCGCTGCAGGTGGTGCGGGCTCATGCCGGCCTCGCGCGCCAGCGCCTCGAGGGTCGGCGCCTGCCCGGAGCCCTCGATCGTCCGGCAGAGCCGGGCGACCATCGTGGCGTGGGCCTCGGCGAGCGACGGCCGGTCGGGCCGGCAGCGCTTGCAGGGCCGGAAGCCCGCGCGCTCGGCATCGGCCGGACCGGCGTGGAAGGCGACGTTCTCGGGCCGGGGCCTGCGCGCGGCGCACGAGGGCCGGCAGTAGACGCCGGTGGTGGCGACCGAATAGACGAAACGGCCGTCGGCCTCCGGGTCGCGCGCCACGACGGCGGCCCAGCGGGGATCGGCCACCGTGGCTGCGGCGAGAAGCTCCCTCTTCGTGCTCATGTTCATTTCCGTCCCTCCCGGATTCGATGGATCGACGGACAGAATCTATTCGAGCCCCCGCGCGGCTTCACTCCGGGGCTTGCGATCGAATTACTCGATCGCAAGCCGGCAGGCCGCCAGGTCCCACAGCGCCTGGCCCACGCTCTTGAAGACCACCGGCCCGCCGGCAGGTTTCTCGCCGTCGGCGATCGCGTCCTCGAGCGCCGTCAGGCGCTTCCAGTCGATCTTCGCCTGGATGAAGTCGCCGGCCTCGTGCAGGCCGCCCGGCTTGTCGTCGATGTAAAGGCGCGCACGGCGCACCAGCGCGGCCGGCAGTTCGCACATCTCGGGCCGGAAGGCGCCGACCGCGGCCACGAAACCGCCGAAGTCCGGATCGTCGTCGAACAGCGGGGCGAGGCTAGTCGTGCCGGTGACGACGATGTCAGCGTCGCGCAGCGCCTGCCCCGGGTTCGCGATCGCCTCGCAGTCGATTCCGGCGGCGCGGGCGCGCGCGGCGAAGGCCCGCGCGTTCTCCGGCGTGCGCGAGGACACGCGCACCCGCTTCACGCCGAGCGTCTGCGTGAACACCTCGAGGTGTCCCTGCGCCTGCACGCCGCTGCCCACGATCAGCATCGAGGGGCCGTCGTCACGCGCAGCACCCGCCGGTCCGTCGCCTGGCGCCGCAAGACTGGCCGCACCGAGCTCGATCGCCGCGAGCGCGGACATCGCCGCGGTGCGCCGGGCGGTGACGGTGGGCCCGTCGAGCATCAGCAGCCGCTCGCCGGTGTCGGCGCGCATCAGGATCACCTCGCCCAGCAACGTGGGCAGCCCGCGCGCTGCGTTGTCCGCGCAGACGGTCACCAGCTTCGTCGAAGCGTATTCCCCGTCGGTGGCCGGCATCGCCAGCAGCGTGCCCCCGGCGATCGGCACCGCGAGCCGTTCGGGCGATTGGGTGCGACCGGCGCGCCGGCGCGCGAGCATGTCGCGCAGCGCGTCGATGAGGCCGCCCCAGGGCAGCGCGGCGGCGGTGGCTTCGGCGTCGAGGACTTTCAGCGGCATGGCATCGGGGGGGGGAAGTCGGGACCGTGGATGCAGGAGGGGCAGGGGGCGGGCAGGCTGTCGCAGCGCGGCCCGCGCCGCTCAGGGCTCGAGCTCCGGCAGTCGCTCGAGCGCACGATACAACAGCGAGAAATCGGGCGCGGTCTCGTCGAACAGCTGGCCGAAGGAGTCCACCACGAAGTAGACCTTCTGGAAGTCGTCGATCAGGTACTTCGTCTGCATGACCCGGATCAGGTCGAAGCGTTCGCGGTGGACCTCCGGCGCGTCGACCGCGTGGCGGATCTCGCCCGGCGAGGACAGGATGCCGGCACCGTAGGCGCGCACGCCGCCGGCCTCGGCGACCAGTCCGAACTCGATCGTGTACCAGTAGAGCCGGGCCAGGTACTTCAGGCCGCCCAGCCGCTGCGCCTTCAGGCCGCCCAGACCGTAGGCCTGAAGGTAGTCGGCGATCTGCGGGTCGAACAGCATCGGCACGTGGCCGAAGAAGTCGTGGAAGATGTCCGGCTCGACGATGTAGTCGAATTCCTCGGGCTCGCGGATCCAGACCGTCACGGGGAACTGGCGCTTCGCGAGGTGGCCGAAGAAGACGTCGTCGGGCAGCAGGCCCGGCACCGGCACCAGCCGCCAGCGGGTCGCGGCGTGCAGGCGCTGGTTGACCGAGTCGAAGCGCGGGATCGCGTCGGCGAAGTCCAGCCTAGCCAGCGCCGAGGCGAAGGCCTCGCAGGCCCTGCCGGGCAGCAGCTCGTGCTGGCGGGCGTAGAGCCGGCGCCAGACGTCCTGGTGGGCAGGCGTGTAGAGCTCATAGCGCTGCTCGACCGTGTAGTCGGCGCGCATCCGGGAATAATCGCCGCGCAGCCCGTGCGTGGACCGGGCGGCCACGTCGGCCAGGAAGCCGGACCGGTCGACCGCGGGCGACGCTGGATCCTCGGGTTCGTTCATCGGCAGCTCCTCGAGTCGGGGCACCTGCGCCGGGCGCGGGCAGGGAGCCTGCCCCGATTCTGCCGCAGCCCGGCTACCGCCCGAAACCGTGCCGCCTGTCATTTCGCACAGGGAAATCACGACGAAAAGTTGTACGATCCGATTCCCCCCGCAGCGGCGTGCGGGCAGCCGGCGCCCCTGGCCCGGAGCCCGGCCGCGGCGACCCGAGACACCCGAGAGAAACATCTTGCGCAGGTTCCTGCCTACCGAGGAAAGCATCAAGGCCAACAGGTTCTTGCGCTGGCTCGGGCCGCGCCTGCACGAGCCCGGCCTCTGGCACCTGAACCGGCGCGCGGTGGCGCGCGGCGTGGCGATCGGGGTCTTCTTCGGCTTCATGATCCCGGTCGCGCAGATTCCGGCCGCGGCGATCGGCGCCTTCTTCGCGCGGGCCAACCTGCTCGTGTCGGCGATCGCCACACTGGTGTCCAACCCGTTCACCTACGCGCCGATCTACTACGCTGCCTACCGGTTGGGCGGTTTCCTGCTCGGGCACGCCGGGCCGGCCACCGCGGCGGACCTCGATCCCGCGCTGGTGCACGCAGTCACGCCGGCGCTGGAGCACGCTGCGTCGGGCATCGGCGCCTGGCTGTCCGATGTCTGGACG
The DNA here is from genome assembly GCF_023721795.1 of Zeimonas sediminis. Taxonomy (NCBI): domain Bacteria; kingdom Pseudomonadati; phylum Pseudomonadota; class Betaproteobacteria; order Burkholderiales; family Burkholderiaceae; genus Zeimonas; species Zeimonas sediminis. The sequence goes on along the minus strand of NZ_JAMQYE010000001.1, from coordinate 1,607,184 downwards.
CAGATGGCCGCCTACGGCAAGCCGCTGTTCCTGGGCCTGGGCATCATGGCCGTCACGCTGTCGATCGTCTCCTACTTCGGCACGCTGTTCGTCTGGCGAATGGCCGTCCTCATCAAGCGGCGGCGTCCGCAGCGGTTGCGGGCCGGCGCGTGACGCCGGCCGTCAGGGTCGACTGGGTCCTGACCGCGATCGAGGTCGCCGGCACGCTGGCCTTCGCGCTGTCGGGCTTCATCGAGGCCGCGCGCAAGCGCATGGACGTGGTCGGCGTGGCCGCGGTCACCTTCTTCGCCGCCTTCGGCGGCGGCACGCTGCGCGACATCCTCCTCGACCGCCGGCCCTTCTTCTGGGTGCAGCACAGCGAATACGTGTGGGCGGTCCTCGCGCTGGTCGCGGCGGGCCTGGCCGGCTTGCGGGCGACGCACCTTTCGCCGTCGGCCCGGCCGATGCTGTGGGCCGACGCGCTCGGACTCGGCCTGTTCAGCGCCTCGGGCGCCGGCCTGGCGTGGGAGATGGGGCAGCCGGCCATCGTCTGCGCGCTGATGGGGGTGGTCACCGGCGTGTTCGGCGGGGTGATGCGCGACGTGCTGTGCAACGAGGTGCCGGCGATCTTCAGCGATCATCGGCCCTACGCGGTCTGTTCCTTCGCCGGCGCCTGGGCATTCCTGGCGGTGGCGTCGGTCACGGGCCCCGGCTGGCCGGCCCTGTCGGTCGGCATCGTGGTCACTGCCGGCCTGCGGCTGTTCGCGCTCGCGCGCGGCTGGCGGGTGCCAGGCTGGGCCGAACGCAGCTGAACAAGGAGAAGGCGATGGACAACCCGATACTCGAACCTGCCGGCGAGGCGCTGCGGGTCGACGTGATTTCCGACGTCGTCTGCCCGTGGTGCTACGTGGGCAAGCGCCAGCTCGAGGCGGCGCTCGCGCGCTGGCGCGAGGCGCACCCGGGCGCGCCCGAGCCGCTGGTGCGCTGGCACCCGTTCCAGCTGAATCCCGACCTCCCCGAGGAGGGGGTCGCGCGCGCCGACTACCTGCGGATGAAGTTCGGCACGCCGGATCCGTCGTCGATCTACCAGCGGGTCGGCGCGGCGGCCCGGGCGGTCGGGCTCGCGCCCGAATTCGAGAAGATCGCGCGGCAGCCGAACACGCTGCGCGCGCACGCGCTGGTCGGTGCGGCGCATGGCGAGGCGCAGCAGGCGGTCGTGGAGCGGCTGTTCCGCGCCTACTTCATGGAGGGCGCCGACCTGACCGCGCGCGACACGCTCGAGGCTCTCGCGCGCGAGGCCGGATTGTCGGACGAGGCCATCCGTGAGGCGCTCGACGGTGAAGGGGCGCAGCAAGCGGCACTCGGCGACACCGAGGCGCGCCGGCTGGGCGTGAGCGGCGTGCCCTTCTTCGTCATCGACGGCAAGCTCGGGGTGAGCGGCGCGCAGGGCGCGGACGCGCTCGTTTCCGCGTTCGAGCAGGCGCGAGGCGGCTGAACGCGGTGGACGCCGGCCAGCCCCGCGTGGCGCGGCGAGGTTCCAGGCGCCGTTCCGTTCGTCAGCCCTTGGGCAGGAACTCCGAACCAGGCTGGCGCGGCGGCGCCTGGTCGGCCACTGCCGGGTCGTCCGACGGCCGCTCGGGCGGCGGCGGCGGCGTCGGGAAGTCTGCCACCGGGCCCAGGCGCAGCGCGTCGCGCCGGAACAGGGGCTCGCTGGTCACGTAGGCGTAGAGCAGGTCGGCCAGCGCCATCAGCGAGTCGACGTGCGTGCGCTCGTAGCCGTGCGAGGCGTCGAGCGCGAAGCAGACCAGCGCGGTGCGGATGTCGTTGCCGGCCTCGACCGCGGCCGCCGCGTCGCTGCGGTAGTAGCGGAACACGTCGCGGCTGTGCTCGATCCGGTTCTCGCGGGCCAGCCCCAGCAGGTGGCGCGTCAGGTGCCAGTCGAAGGGGCCGGACGAGTCCTGCATCGAGATCGTGACGCCGTATTCGCAGGTGTTCTGGCCCGGGGCGATCGTGCCGTTGTCGATCGACACCAGCTCGGCAACGTCGCCGTGCAGGATGTGCGAGGCGCCCACCCCGGTCTCTTCAGAGATCGTGAACAGCAGGTGGCAATCGACCGGCAGCCGCGCCTCGTTGTCGCGGCAGGCCTTGGCGACCGCCAGCAGCGCGGCCACGCCGGCCTTGTCGTCGATGTGGCGCGAGTTGATGAAGCCGTTGTCGCAGAACTCGGGTTGCGCGTCGATCGAGATCGTGTCGCCGATGTTCACGCCGAGATTCACGAGGTCGTCGATGCAGTGGCTGCGCTCGTCGAGCCGCAGTTCCACGTGCTCCCAGCCGACCGGCTGCGTGTCGATCCCCTCGTTGTAGGTGTGGCCCGAGGCCTTCAGCGGCAGGATCGTTCCGCGGAAATGGCGGCCTTCGTCGCCGTAGACGGTCACGCGCGCGCCCTCGGCGAAGCGCGCCGACCAGTGGCCGATCGGCACGATCTCGAGCCGGCCGTTCGGCTTGAGCTGCTTGACCATCGCGCCCAGCGTGTCGAGGTGCGCGACGATCGCCCGGTCCGGGCTGTGCCGCGCGCCCTCCAGGTCGGCGCGGATCGCGCCGCGCCGGGTCAGGCTGTACGGGATGCCGAGCTTCTCCAGTTCCTGGCAGGCGGTGAGCACGATCTGGTCGGTCATGCCCGAGGGGCTCGGCGTGGCGAGCAACCTGCCCAGGATGTCCAGCATGTAGGCCCGGTCGATCGCCGAGCGGGTCTCGGGGGGATTCTTCGTCATTGTTCGGTCCTGGTCTGGGGAAACAGCAGGTCGACGAAGCGCTCGGCGGTGGGCTGCGGCTCGTGATTGGCCAGGCCCGGCCGCTCGTTCGCCTCGATGATCGCGTACTCGTCGCCCGCCACGTCGGGCACCATGAAGTCGAAGCCGACGACCGGGATGTCCAGCGCGCGCGCCGCCCGCACCGCGACGTCGGCGAGCCTGGGGTTCAGCTCGCCGGTCACGTCGTGGATCGTGCCGCCGGTGTGCAGGTTGGCGGTCTTGCGGACGACGAGGGCCTCGCCCGGCGCCAGCACCGAGGCCATGGTCCTGCCGCCGGCCACCACGCAGCGCTCGGTCTCGGCGTCGAGCGGGATCGAGCTTTCGCCGCCGGTGGCCGCCTGGCGGCGGCGGCTCTGCTTCTCGATCAGCGTGCGCACGGTGTTCTCGCCGTCGCCGACTACCTGCGCCGGCTTGCGGGTGGCCGCCGCGACGACGCGGTAGTCGATGACCACGATCCGCAGGTCGTCGCCCGGCACGAGCTCCTCGACGATGACCTCCTCGCAGTACTGGCGCGCCTCGTCGACCGCGGCCTTCACCTCGTCGAGACTGCGCAGGTCGACCTTCACGCCGTGGCCCTGCTCGCCCCGCGCCGGCTTGACCACGACCCGGCCGTGGCGCGCCAGGAAGGCGCGCAGCGACTCGTCGTCGCCGGCGATGATCTGGTCGGGCATCCGCAGGCCTGCGCCGGTCAGAACGTTGCGGGTGACGCGCTTGTCGTCGCAGCGACTCATCGCGATCGCGGTGGTCAGCTCGGACAGGGATTCCCGGCAGGTGACGGTGCGGCCGCCGTGCGAGAGCCGGAAATAGCCGTGCTCGGCGTCGAGCACCTCGACGCCGATGCCCCGGCGGCGGGCCTCGTCGACCAGGATTCGCGCGTACACGTTGAGTCCGGCGAAACTGTCCGGCCCGACGAACAGCTTCTCGTTGATCGGGTTCTTGTTCTTCACGCAGTAGACCGGCACCCGCTCGAAGCCGATCTTCTCGTAGAGCGCGATCGCCTCGGCGTTGTCGTGCATCACCGACAGGTCCATGCAGGTGCGGCCGCGCTCGCGAAAGCGCGCCGCGAGCGCGCGCACCAGCGCCTCGCCGACGCCGGGCCGCGTGCCCTGGGAGTCGACCGCCAGCGACCACAGGCTGGAGCCGCCGTCAGGGTCGTTGCAGGCGGCGACGTGGTCCACGCCGGTTACGGCGCCGAGGATCGCGCCGCTGTCGGTGTCCTCGGCCACCAGCAGCAGCACCGCGGGATCGTCCTTCGCGCGGGCCAGGAAGCCCTCGCGAACCGGCACCATCGAGCGCGACAGGTAGATCCTGTTGACCTGCGCTTCGTCGTCGGGCCGGGCCTCGCGGATCGCGACGCCCGGCACGGGGCTGGCGTCGATCTCCGCCCCGCGCAGCGCAAGCCTGAAGGTGTGCGAGGGGTCCAGGAAGAGCTGCTGCGGGGCCAGCGCGATCACGACGTGCGGGTCGCGGATGTACAGCGCGACGTCGCGCCGGCCGGGCTCCTCGCGGCGGATCTCGTCGGCCAGCCGCTCGGGCGATGCGAAGGTCTGGCCGAAGATCAGCCGGCCCCAGCCGCAGTCGACCGTGGCTTCGTCGGTCATCCGCTCGCCGGTGCCCGCGGGCAACTCGCCCCAGTGCTTCAGCGAGGCCATCCGGACCGGGTCCATCGGGTCGCGATCGTCGACGCTGGCAGTGCGTGTCATCGGTCTCTCCTTGCCGCGTGGGCCGCGGCCGTTCGGGCTCACAGGCCGCGGGCCTGCAGCCAGAGTTCGAGCAGCGCGACCTGCCAGAGCTTGGAGCCGCGCAGCGGGGTGATGTGGTCCGACGGCGCGGCCAGCAGCTTCGCGACCGCGTCGGGCCGGAACAGGCCGCGCTCGCGGGCGGCGCGGCTGCCGAGCGCGTCGCGCACCATTTCGAGCACCGGCCCGTCGATGTACTTGAGGATGGGCACCGGGAAATAGCCCTTCGGCCGGTCGACGACCTCGCGCGGCACCAGCCGGCGCGCGATCGATTTCAGCACGCCCTTGCCGCCGTCGCCGAGCTTGTCCGCCGCAGGCAGCCGGCCGGCCAGCTCGACCAGTTCGTGGTCCAGGAAGGGCACCCGGGCCTCGAGGCCCCAGGCCATCGTCATGTTGTCGACGCGCTTGACCGGGTCGTCGGCCAGCATCACGGTGGTGTCCAGGTGCAGCGCCTTCTCGACCGCGCTGCCGCCGTGGCCGGCGGCGAACTCGCGTTCGAGGAAGGCCCGGCTGTGGTCGTCGGTGGCGAAGGCCTCGCCCACGGTGGCCAGGTACTCGGCGTGGTCGCGGTCGAAGAAGGCGCGCGCGTAGTCGGCGGTCGGCTCGGTGCTGGCCGCCAGCTTCGGGTACCAGTGGTACCCGGCGAAGACCTCGTCCGCGCCCTGGCCGCTCTGCACCACCTTCAGGTGCTTCGAGACCTCGCGCGACAGCAGGTAGAACGCGACGTTGTCGTAGCTGACCATCGGCTCGCTCATCGCGGCGATGGTTCCCGGCAGTGCGCCCATCAGCTCGGAGGTCGGGATCCGGATCTGCGTGTGCTTCGTGGCGAAGCGCTTCGCGACCATGTCGGAGTAGACGAACTCGTCGCCCGATTCGCCGCCGGCGGCCTCGAAGCCGATCGAGAAGGTGCGCAGGTCGTGCTGGCCGGCCTCGGCCAGCAGCGCGACGATCAGGCTGGAGTCGACGCCGCCCGACAGCAGCACGCCGACCGGGACGTCGGCCACCATGCGGCGGCGCACCGCGGTGCGCAGCGCGTCTTCGGTGAGCCGCTCGCGCTCTTCGGCGGGCAGCGCGGCCAGCGCCGGGTCGGCCTGCACCTTCAGCCCCCAGAAGCGGTTCGTCTCGCACCGGCCCTCGGCGTCCCAGGTGGCCACGGTGGCGGGCGGCAGCTTGCGAATGCCGGCCAGGATGGTCATCGGCGGCGGCACGACCGCGTGCCAGCTCATGTAGTGGTGCAGCGCGGCCGGGTCGATCGCGGTGTCGACCTCGCCCCCCGCCAGCAGCGCCGGCAGCGACGAAGCGAAGCGCAGCCGCCCCGCGCGTTCGGCCAGGTAGAGCGGCTTGATGCCGAAGCGGTCGCGTGCCAGCGTGAGCCGGCCGCTGTCGCGCTCGAACATCGCGAACGCGAACATGCCGTGGAACCGGCTGACGCAGTCGCGCCCCCAGGCGTGAAAGCTCTTGAGCACCACTTCCGTGTCGCCATCGGAGAAGAAGCGGTAGTCGAGGGCCTCCAGCTCGCGTCTCAGTTCCCGGTAGTTGTAGATGCAGCCGTTGAAGGCGACCGTGAGCCCGAGCGAGGGGTCGGTCATCGGCTGCTGCGCGTTCTCGGACAGGTCGATGATCCGCAGCCGGCGGTGGGCGAGCGCGATGCCGCCCTGCTGGAAGGCGCCGGAGGCGTCGGGACCGCGGGGTTGCAGGACCTCGCCCATCCGGGCGACGGTGCCGATATCGGCAGCAGAAGAGTCGAAGCGGGCTTCACCCGCAAATCCGCACATGAGTGGATTGCCTCGCTGTGTCTGGTGGGTGGAGCCTGAGGATTATCGCAGGTATGTTGTATTTATGCAAATGTAGTCGTCTGCAATCTGTCTTTATCCTCTTCAAAAATGGCGTGATCTTTCGTTATTTTTTGGCAGGGAGAGGGGGTGGAAGGGGATGGGCGGCAAAAAGGAAGGGCCGGCTCCAGGCCGGCCCCTCGCCACGGCGGCGACGCTTGCGCCGCCGCGCTCACCTCACTTCTCGGCGAACGACTTCTCGATCACGTAGTCGCCGGCGTGGCCGGTCTGTGGCGAGAGCCGGAAGCCCCTGGCGTCGAGCAGCGCGCGCAGGTCGGCGAGCATCGCCACGCTGCCGCACAGCATGAAGCGATCCTCGGCCGGCGCGATCGGCGGCAGGCCGAGGTCGGCCTCGAGCTTGCCCGACTCCAGCAGAGCGGTGATCCGCCCCTGGTTGCGGAAGGGCTCGCGGGTGACCGTGGGGTAGTACAGCAGCTTCTCGCGGATCATCTCGCCGAGGAATTCGTCCTGCGGCAGTTCCTTCTCGATGTAGTCGGCGTAGGCGAGTTCGCTGACGCGTCGCACGCCGTGCACCAGGATCACCTTCTCGAAGCGCTCGTAGACCTCGGGGTCCTTGACGATGCTCATGAAGGGCGCGAGCCCGGTGCCGGTGGCGAGCAGCCAGAGCCGCTTGCCGGACAGCAGGTCGGACGCGACCAGCGTGCCGGTCGGCTTGCGGCTGACCAGTACCTTGTCGCCGACCTGCAGGTGCTGCAGGCGCGAGGTCAGCGGCCCGTTGGGCACCTCGATGCTGAGGAACTCGAGGAAGTCCTCGTGGTTCGCGCTGGCGATGCTGTAGGCCCGCATCAGCGGCCGGCCGTCGACCTCCAGGCCGAGCATCACGAAATGCCCGTTGTGGAAGCGCAGGCTGCGGTCGCGGGTGGTGCGGAAGCTGAAGAGGCGGTCGTCCCAGTGACGGACCTGGGTCACGGTTTCGGTGTTGAAGGCGGACACGAGGATCTGCTTGCGGTGCGGGAAAGTCGCGATTCTCGCGCCTTTCGGGCCCCGGATCCGCGACGCGGGTCGACCGCCGCCGCTCGGCGCGCGGGGCCGCGGTCCCGCTTCCAGCGTGGCCGTGCGGCGCTCAGGGTCGCCGACCGGCGCTCAGGGTCGCCGACCGGTGCTCAGGGGCGCCGTCCGGTGCTCAGGAACACGATCGCGCCGATCACGATCGCGCCGCCGAGCAACTGGACCGGCGACACGGTCTGTCCGAGAAGCAGCCAGGCGAGCACCAGCGCCGCGACCGGCTCGATGTTCATGATCGCCGCGTTGTTGACCGCGCCCAGCCTCGGCAGCACGACGAACAGCGCGGTGATCGCAGAGCCGTAGAGCACGGTCAGCAGCGCCAGCCCGACCCAGCCTGGAGCGTCCTGCGGCCAGCCGAAGCCGGTGCCCGCGGCACCCGCCGCAATCGACACGATTCCCACCGTGGTCATGAACATCAGCGTGCGCAGCCGGCCGTCGATCGCCGGCAGCCAGCGGCCGGTCAGGTACAGCGCGACCCCGAACGCGACCGATGCGCCGAGCGCGAAGCCCACGCCTGGCAGCATGGTTGCGAAGGCCGATCGCCCGCCTTCCGCCGTGGCCGCGTCCGCGACGCCGGCCACGTCGAGCGCGATCGCCAGCCCGAGCAGGGCGACCGGCATCGCGACCAGCGTGCGAGGCGCCGGGCGCTCGCCGCCGGCGACCCAGGAAACCAGCCCCAGCATGATCGGGAAGGTATTGAAGACCAGCAGCGCCAGCGCAACTGGAATGCGCGCCACCGCCGAGTAGATGCACCAGCTTTGCACCGCCACCAGCAAGCCGATCGCCAGCCCGCGGCGAAGCGTGGGTGCCGGAACCCGCAGCGGCACCCGGGACAGCCGCAGCAGGGCCAGCACGAACAGCACGGTGCCCACCGAGCGCACCGATACCGCGGTGGTCACGCTGACGCCGTGATCGAACGCCAGCCGCGCCGCAACGTGGTTGGCGCCGAAGGTGCTTGCGATCGCGAGCAGGGCGACGACGCCCAGCCAGCGGGGAAGCGTCCCGCCGGCGCTGGAAGGAGAGCCTGGCATGCGCCGGACTTTACACCTTGCCTAGGCGCCCTCGCAGGTCGAAGAGCGGCGCCGCCTGCAGCAACAGCGCCAGGCCTGCCGCCTCGGCCGCAGGGCGAGCCGCCGTCAGCCGCCGCTGAGCGCCAGGATCCGCCCCTTCCTGTCGAACGGGATCATCGACCCGATCGCGCCGCCCTTGATCGATTCGATCATGCGCTCGAGCGCCTTCTCGACTTCGGTCTCGGCCGGCGCGCGGCCGTCGCGGCCCGACAGCGCGCCCGCGAAGACGACCGCCCACGGCTGCCCGAACTGCTCCGACTCGCCGACCAGCGCGGCGAAGTCCGGCAGCTCGTCGGCCGCCTTGTCCACGCACATGACCGGCGCCAGCGTTCCGCCGCGGCCCGCGTCGAACTCGGCGCGCTGCTCGCGAGTGGGCTTGTCGGGCAGCTCGACGTTGGCGAACACGAAGAGCAGGCGCTGGGGCTCGGGCTGCTGGCGTGCCGCCTGCAGCAGGTCGTCGAAGCTGGAGATCGGATTCACGTGGGTTCCCTCGCAATCAGGCGCGCTGCAGAAGCGACAGCACGATCATCGTGACGAATGCCGAGCCGACGCCGAGGAAAAGGTTGCGCCGGCTCAGTACGAAGTAGAGCAGCATCGCGACCGCGCTGCCGATCGCGCGATCGAGCAGCGAGGTTTCGGCCAGCACGCCCGCGGGCATCAGAAGGATGCGCATCGTGAGCCCGGCAATCATCGCCCAGGCCACGCAGCCGACCCAGGTGAAGACCGGGCTCTCGGTGCGCACGCGCCCGGACAGCACGACACCCAGCCCGCGCCACAGGTAGGTGGCAGCCCCGCAGATCGCGACAAGCAGCGACTCAGTCATGGCGGCTCGCGTACCGGTGAATCGCGAACGCTGCGGTGCCGCCGATCAGCCCGCCGCCCAGCACGCTCCACTGCGGCGCGAGCAGGTAGATCAGCGGGCCGCAGACGGCGCCGCCGGCCAGCGACAACGCCATCACGCGGGTGCGCGCGTCGGACAGCATCAGCAGCAGGAAGTAGACCGGGTTCATGAACACGAAGGCGCTCTTGGTGACCGGCGGCAGGCTGCCGGCGATCAGGAAGCCGGCGCCGGTGGCCGCGATCGACACGAGCCAGAGCGCCAGCGCGAAGCCGATGAAGTAGGGCAGGCGGTCGGCGACCGGGAGCTCGGGCGTGCGGCGCATCGCCATGATCCAGCCGGTCATCGCGATCAGGTGGGCTGCCAGGAACTCCTTGGCGCGGCCGTGCGCCGGCGCGCGAAGCGCGGGCAGCAGCGAGACCGTCATCGGCAGGAAGCGGACCGCGGAGAAGGCGACCGCCAGCAGGATCGCGAACAGCGGCGCGCCCGACGACGACATCTCGACCAGGATCAGCTGTCCGGGCAGCGCCCAGATCGCGGCGGTCGAAAGCAGCGTCGCCCAGAGGGAGAAACCGACGTCGGACGACAGCGCGCCGTAGCCGACGTAGCCGGCCGCGAGCACCGCGGCGGGGGTGCCGAGCGCCTCGCGGGCGCCGAGGCGGTAACCGGGATTCATGCGGGCAGGGGCAGGAGGAGCGAGGCGAAGGCACTGGGCGCGGCCAGTGTCCGGGTTGCCGGATGATGCCATGCGGCCGGGGCGGGACCCGCCTGCGCGGCCTGGAAACGGCACGTCCTGCGGACAGCCAGCCGGCGCCTCACCCCCGCTCGACCAGCGCGTCGACGATCACCGCGCCCTCGCCGGCCGCACCGACGATCACCGGGTTCAGGTCGATCGACGCGATGCTGCCCTGCGCATCGCGCAGCAGGCGGCCGACGCCGACCGCGATTGCCGCGAGCGCCTCGAGGTCCATCGGCGGCTCGCCGCGCAGGCCGCCGAAAAGCGGGGCGATCCGCAGGCCGTGCAGGGCCTGCAGCACTTCGCCGGCATCGAAGGGCGGAAGCAGGATCGCGAAATCCTTCAGCGCTTCGACGTAGCGGCCGCCGTCGCCCACCAGCACGACGGGCCCGAACACCGGGTCGATTCGCGCGCCGACCATGAACTCGTGCCGGCCGCGGCGCATCTCGGCCACGATGACTCCCTGACGGCTGGCGCGCATCGCGTCGAGCTTCGCGGACTGCGCCTCGAAAGCGGCGATCGCCGCGGCTTCGTCGGCCACGCCCAGCGCAACCAGCCCGTGCTCGGACTTGTGCGGCACGTCGGCCGAGCAGGCCTTCACCGCCACCGGCCCGCCGATCGCCGCGAAGGCCGCGCGCGCCTCGTCGGCGCTGCGGCACAGGCGGTGGGCGACCACCGGAAGGCCGCGCGCTTCGAGGACGGCGAGGCTCGCGGCTTCGTCCAGGAAGCCGCCCGCGCCCTCGGGCAGCGACACCCGCTCGGGGCCCGGCCAGGCCGCAGCCGGAGCGCGCATCAACTCGGTGTGCGAGGCCAGCTGGGCCAGCGCATTCAGCGCGTCGGTGCCGTCCGCGTAGGCGACGACGCCGGCCGCGCGGAACACGTCGCGGATCGATTCCTGCGCGACGGCGACCACGACCGGCTTGCCGGTGGCCTGCGCGAAGCCCGCGGTGTCGCGCGCGAAGGCGTCGACGTCGTAGCCTGCGCCCGCCACCGGGATGTCGATGAAGAAGAGGTCGGCGGCCGGGTCGCCGGCCAGCACCGGCAGCACGTCGCCGAACAGGCGGCTGTTCTGCAGCAGCGCGGCGGTGATGTCGATCGGGTTGGCGGCGCTGGCGAAGCCGGGCAGCTTCGCCGCGACGGCCGCGCGCGTTTCCGGCGCGAGCTCGGCGAGCGGCAGCGACAGGGCCTCGGCTTCGTCGGCGGCCAGAACGCAGCTGGCGCCGGAGTTGCTGATGACCACGAGCCGCCTGCCCTCGGGGCGCCAGCCCTTCAGGTAGGCCTCGGCGGCGAGCGCCAGCGCATGCGGGTCGCGCGCTCGCCAGATGCCATGGCGCCTCAGGAATGCGTCGACCACGCGGTCCTCGTTGGCCAGCGCGCCGGTGTGCGAGCTGGCGGCGCGCTGGCCGCTCGCCGAGCGGCCCGCCTTGATCGCCACGATCGGCACGTCGCGCTCGCGGGCGATCGCTGCCGCGCGGGCGAGTCGCTCCGGCTCGGCGATCGACTCCAGGTACAGGAGGATCAGCCGGACGTCCGGATCGAGGGCGCAGGCCACCGCGAAGTCCGCGACCGTCAGGTCGGCCTCGTTGCCGGTCGCGTGCACGTGCCGCACGCCGATGCCGCGGTTGCGGACCAGGCCGTAGACCACCTGGCTCATGCCGCCGCTCTGGCTGCAGATCGCGACCGGTCCGTCGAGGGGCGGCAGCTCGCCGAACATGGTCGAGAAGTTGGCGATCGCGCCGTTGCCGAAATTGGCGATCCCCTGGGTGTTCGGGCCGACCAGCCGCATGCCGTGGGCACGCGCGCTGGTCACCATCGCCTGCTGGATAGCGCGCCCCGCCGCGCCGGTCTCGCCGAAGCCCGACGCGATGATCACCGCGACCCTCACGCCGCGCTTCGCGCAGGCTTCCACCGCCTCGACCGCGGCCTCTCCGGCCACGGCGATCACCGCCAGCTCGGGCGTCTCGGGCAGGGCCGCCAGCGACGCGAAGGCCGCTATCCCCTGGATCTTCGCCCGGCTGGGGTTGACCGGCAGGATCCGGCCGGCGAAGCCGTGGCGCAGCATGTAGTGGATCGGGCGTCCACCGATCTTGTTCGGGTCGTCCGAGGCGCCGATGACGGCGACCGACCGGGGGGCAAGAGCGAACTGCAGCGTGTCGTCCATGGTCGTCGCCTCGGCGTCGATGCGTGTGTGGGAGTCAGCGGTCGGCGCTCACGCGCTGTCCGCGCGGTGCCTGGTCGCGCCGGTGGAGCGGGCCGCCGCGCCGAGGGCCCCGATCGCCTCGCAAGCCGCGACTTCGCGCCTCAGCGCCTCGGCGAGCGCTGCCTCGCGCGACACGATCCGCTCGGTCAGGGCCGCGATGCTGATCGCCGCGACCGGCCGCCCGTCGCCGCCGAGGATCGGCATCGCGATCCCGCCCATCTTGTCGACGACCAGATCGAGCATGACCGCGTAGCCGCGCTTGCGCGACTGCGCGACGTGGCGCTCGAGCGCCTTTTGCGTGATTCGCGGATAGCGGCCCAGGCCCGCGAGGATCGACGGCATCAGCGCCTCGATCTCCGGGTCCGGCATCCATGCGAGCAGCGCCAGGCTGCCCGCGCCGGCGCCGAGCGGCCTGCGGCTGCCGACCTCGAGGTAGGTGGCTCGGATCGGGAAGCTGCCGAGCTCCACGTCGACGCAGACCGACTCCGCGCCCCGCGCGATCGACAGGATGGTGCTGTCCTGGAACGCGTTCGCCAGCCGGATCAGGGACGGGCGGGCGATCGGCCGCGGATCGAAGCGGGCGGCGGCGGCGGCGCCCAGCACGAACACCTCGGCGCCCAGCGAGTAACGCTTGCTGGCCGGGTCGCGCACGACGAAGCCCTCGCCGGCCAGCACGTCGAGCAGCCGCAGCACGGTTGCCTTGTCCTGCCCGGCGGCGGCGGCGATGTCGGTGAGCCTCCCGTTGCGCGTGTCGGAAAGCACCTGGAGGATCCGGCAAGCGCGCTGCACCGAGGAGGTCGGGGCGGGCCTGGCGCTGCCGCGGGGCGATCTGCTCATCACGATGCCTCGAATGAAATTTCATTCAATGAACCCATGCGCGGATTCATGCTAGGGGCCGCGTCGAGTCGCGTCAATCGAGTTCCTCGAAGGTTTCGAAGAGCGAAATGACGTTCAGTCGCCGCCCGCGGGGGCGTCCAGCCGCTCCATCGCCATTTCGCGGAGCCGCGCGCGCTGCACCTTGGTGCCGTTCGCGCTCGCGGTGACCGGCAGCGCGTCGACGAACCAGACCCTGGCCGGGACCTTGAAGCCGGCCATCCGGTTCCTGGCTGCCTCGATCAGGGCCGCTTCCTCGATGGCCGCGCCGGCCTCGCGCACGACGAAGGCCACGCAGCGCGCCCGGCCGTCGATCTCGACCGCGATCACGGCCGCGCCGGCGACGCCGGCGAGCGCGCCGAGCTCGTCCTCGATCTCGCCCGGGTTCACCAGGAAGCCTCCCAGCCGGATCGCGTCGCCGCGCCGCGTCAGGTACACGAAGCTGCCGTCGGATCGCAGGTGGCCGATGTCGCCTGTCCGGAAGAAGCCCTCGGGGTCGATCGCCGACGCGGTGGCCTGCGCGTCGTTCAGGTAGCCGACGAAGTTGCCCGGCGCGCGGATCTCGATCTCGCCGTCGATCCCGGGGCCGACGAGCTCGCCGGTCTCCATGTCGCGTATCCGGACCGATGCGTCCGGGGCGGCCGGCACGCCGCCGCCTTCGACCCGGGCGTCGACGCCCTCGGCGGGATCCTGTATCGCGAACAGCGCCTGCACCTCGCTCGAACCGTAGAGTCCGAGCATCGGCACGTCGCGGGCCACGGCGGCCTTCGCGAACTCCGCGGCCCCGGGCTGGAAGGCCGCGAACCCGAACACCCGCGCCGAAGGGAAGGGGCGGGGGCCGGGCGCGGCGTCGAGCATCCTGCGGAACATCTCGTCGCTTCCGTACGCGTGCGTGACGGCGCGCTCGCGCACGAGCCGCGCGGCGTTCGCGCCGTCGAAGGACTCGACCAGCACGACCGGCGCGCCCGCTGACAGCGCGGCGAGCACGCCGGTGAGCCCGAAGGTGCCGCACAGCGGCAGCGCGCCGAGCAGGCAGGCGCCGGGCGCGTCCAGGCGGTTGGCGCGCGCGACGTGCGCCGCGTGGCAGGCCAGCGTGTGCTGCGTGTGCATCACCAGCTTGGGCCTGCGGGTGGTACCCGACGTGGTGAACAGGATCGCGATCGACTCGGGATCGCCGCAGTGCGCGGCGGCCGGGTCGTCGGGCCCCGGGTCCGGCGGCAGGTCGGCAAGGTGGAACCCCAGGGTCGGCCTGCCGAGCAAGTGCGCGGGCCGGGCGGCCGGGTCGGCGAGCACCGCGATCCGCTCGAGCGCCGGCACCGTGCCCGGTTCGATGCCCGCCAGCACGGCCGGGAAGTCGACGCCGCGCAGGGCGCCCTGCAGCACGAGCAGCCGCGCGCCCGAGCGCTCGAGCAGGTATGCGACCTCCGCGGCCCGATAACGGGTATTGATCGACACGAGCGTCGCGCCAAGGCGCGCGAGCGCGAACAGCAGGACGAGCCACTCGACCCGGTTCGGCAGCCAGACGCCCACGCGGTCGCCGCGGCCGATTCCCTGCCCGTGGAGCCAGGCCACGGCGCGCCGGACCAGCGCCTCGAAGGCCGCAAGGTCCAGCGACCGGCGATCGTCGGTCAGGACCGGTGCGCCGGGCTCGCGAGGCCGGTGATGCGCGAGCATGGCGGACAAGGTGATTCGGTCCATCCTGGTCTCCATCCGTCTTGAGCGGCCGGCAGCGCCGCGGGGCGCCGGCGGCGGCCGGCGCGCCCGCACTCCGGATCGCCAATCCGGGGCGGTTTCATCGATTGAAAGTCTTCGGCGGGATCCGGGCCGCGCATTGACCACTGCCGAATTTGGCGCTTAGAATCCTAATGCAGTTTCATTGTTTCATTCAATGAAACATCAACGCGGCGACCGAAAAAGGCGCACGCAGGTGCCGCCGTGCCGGCATCCACAAGAGGAGACGATCATGTTCCAGCTCAAGCGCAGGCTTCCGGTGCTCGTCGCGGCGCTGTCCGCGGCCTCGGTCTTCGGCACCGCATCGGCCCAGGATCCCCAGACCTACAAGATCGGCGCCATCCTCGCGATGAGCGGGCAGGCCAGCTTCTACGGCACCGTGATGAGCCAGGGCATCAAGCAGGCGGTCGACGAGATCAACGCCAAGGGCGGCGTCAACGGCATCAAGCTCGAGGCGGTGATCGAGGACCACAAGTCGGGCAACGCGCAGGAGGCGGTCTCCGCGATGAACCGCCTGATCACGATCAACAAGGTCAAGATCGTGATGACCTCGTTCTCGGCGCCCACGCAGGCGGTCGCACCGCTGGCGGACCAGCACCACATCTTCCTGCTGAACGGCGGGGGCGTGTCGAACAGCCTGGTCGGCGTCTCGAAGTACATGTTCCACAACCGATCGCTGGCCGCCGACCTCGGCCTGGCCGCGGTCGCTCACCTTAAGTCGACCGGCGCGAAGAAGCTCGCGATGCTGCAGTGGAAGAACGACGCCGGCGACAGCGTGGTGCGCGCGACCAGGCCTTACTGGGAGAAGGCGGGCGGTTCGGTGGTCGCGATCGAGGCGGTGCCGCAGGGCGTCACCAACATGGACACGCAGATCGCGAAGATCCGCGCCGCCAACCCCGATGCGATCGCGCTGTGGATGTTCACGCCCGAGGTGGGCCTGGCAGTGAAGCGGATCCGCGACTTCGGCATGAAGCAGCCGATCATCGGCGTCGAGTACACGCAGAACGACGCGAAGATCGCCGGCGCCCAGGGCGAGGGCTACCTGTTCATCAACGACTACTTCCAGCCCTCCGACGACCAGCCGTGGTCCAAGCAGTTCGCCACCGACTACGAGAAACGCTACGGCACCAAGCCCGATTTCTACGCGGCCAACTACTACGAGGGCGTCTACCTGATCGCCGAGCTGCTGAAGCGCGCGAAGGCCAAGGGCGGCGACTACATGGACGCGGAGGTGATGAAGGCCGCGCTGTACGACGACCCGAAGTTCGACAGCGTCTACGGCGGGCAGATGGTGTTCCAGCCGAACGGCGTCGCGCAGAAGCGGGTGGGGCTGTTCAAGGTCGAGGGCGGGGAGAAGAAATTCCAGTCCTTCGTGAAGCCCGACTGATCGAAGCCGGACCGACACGCGCCGCCCTCTACGGCATCGGGAGACCCGATTGGACCTGCTCGCCCAGCTGGTGGTCAACGGCCTGGTCAACGGCAGCCATTACGCGCTGCTCGCGCTGGGCTTCGGACTGATCTTCGGCACCACCCGGGTCGTCCACTTCGCCTACGGCCCGGTCTACGCGCTGTCGGCCTACGGCAGCTGGCTGGCGGCGTCGATGGGCGCGCCGCTCTGGCTGTCGGGAGTCGCCGGCGTCGCCACCGGCGCGATCGCCGGCGTGCTGGCCTACCTGGTCGTGTACCGGCCGTTCGAGAAGCGGGGCAGCACCTCGCTGGTCGTGCTGATCGCGTCGCTTGGGCTGTTCATCCTGCTCGAGAACGCGATCGGCGTGGTGTTCGGCACCGACACCAAGGTGGTGCCGTCCCCGCCCGGCGGCATCTTCCTGTGGGGTCCGCTGGTGGTCACCGGCGTGCAGCTCGCGCAGGTGGCGGCGCTGGCGATCGTGGCCACCGCGGTCGGCGTCTACCTGACCCGCACGCGGATGGGCAAGGCGGTGCTGGCGATGACCGACAACGCCGAGATGGCTAGGATCATCGGCATCGACACGGTCAGGGTCTCTGTGATCGCCTTCGCGCTGGGCTCCGCGATCGCCGCGGTGCCGGCCACGCTGATCCTGGTGAAGGACGGCGCCACCGCGCACATGGGCTTCCTGGCCGTGTTCATGGCCTTCGTGGCGGTCGTGGTCGGCGGCGTCGGCTCGCTGCGCGGGGCGGTCATCGGCGGGCTGGCGCTCGGCCTGATCGAGAGCACCGGCATGGTGAGGATTCCGACCGAGTGGCAGAGCTCGGTCGCCTTCGTCGTGCTGTTCATCGTGCTGCTGTTCCGGCCGCGCGGCCTGTTCGGAGGGCGCTAGTTCATGGACTACGTCCTTCACGTCGCGGTCATGGTGTCGCTCTACGCGATCCTGGCCAGCTCCTTCAACCTGCTGATCGGCTACGCCGGGCTGTTCGCGCTGTCCCACGCGGCCTTCTTCGGCGTGGGCGCCTACGCCACCGCGATCCTCGCGGCCACCTACGGCATCCCGTTTCCGCTGCCGCTGATCGCCGGGATCCTGGTCACCGCCGCGCTCGGCGTGCTGATCGCGCTGCCGGCGCTGCGCATCGGCGGCGACTACCTGGTCATCGTCACGCTGGCGCTGCAGATCATCGTGACCACGGTGCTGCTGAACTGGACCGACATGACCGGCGGCACCGACGGCATCCGGGCCATCCCGCGGATCGAGCTGTTCGGCGTCGCGCTCGATTCGCCGGGCAGCTTCCTGCCGCTCGCGGTGGCCTTCGCGGTGGCCTGCTACGCGATCGCATGGCGGCTCGGCGCCTCCCCCTTCGGTCGCGCGCTGAAGGCGATGCGCGAGAACGAGGCGGCCACGCAGGCGATCGGCAAGAACGTGGTCGCGATGAAGCTCTGGGTGTTCGCGATCGCCGCGGCGCTCGCCTCGGTGGCCGGCTCGCTGTACGCGCACTACGTGACCTTCGTGTCGGCGGAGAGCTTCACGGTCGAGCTCACGATCTACCTGCTCGCGATGGTCATCCTCGGGGGCACCGGCAACCTGGCCGGCTCGCTGGTCGGCGCCGTGGTGCTCGCGGTGCTTCCCGAGCTGCTGAAGTTCGTCGACATGCCCTCGGACATCGCCGACAAGGTCCGGCAGATGATGTACGGGCTGCTGCTGATCGTGATGCTGCGGCTCAGGCCGCAGGGCCTGCTGCCCGAGTCTGCCTCGGCCAGCCACTATCGTGCGCCGCCCGATCGCCCGCCGGTGGCGACCCAGCTGGCCGGTGCCTCGCTCGAGGGCAAGGGGCTGGCCAAGCGCTTCGGCGGCATCGTCGCGGTGTCCGGCGTCGACATCACGATCCCGCCCGGCCGCATCACCGGGCTGATCGGCCCGAACGGCGCCGGCAAGACCACCGCGTTCAACCTGCTCACCGGTTTCCTGCAGCCGAACGAGGGCGAGGTCACGTATCGCGGCCGTTCGCTGAAGGGCCTGAAGCCGCACCAGATCGTGCGCGCCGGCGTGGCGCGCTCGTTCCAGGACCTCAAGCTGTTCACCGGCCTGACCGTGCTCGAGAACGTGCTGGTGGCCCTGCCGGATCAGCGCGGCGACAGGCTGTTCCACGTCTACTTCATGCCGTGGGTGGTCCGCCGCGAGGAGCGCGAGAACCTGGCCCGCGCGATGGCGATCCTCGAGTTCGTGGGGCTGGGCGAACGCGCGGGCGAGCTAGCGTCCGACCTCTCGTACGCCGAGGAGAAGCTGCTCGTGGTCGCGCGCCTGCTGGCCACCGGCGCCGAGGCGCTGCTCTTCGACGAGCCGCTGTCGGGCCTCGCGCCCAACGCGCTGGCCAGGGTGCTGCCGATCTTCCGCAGGCTGGCCGAGTCGGGTCGCACGTTGTGCATCATCGAGCACAACCTCGACGTGATCCGCGAGCTGTGCAGCCACGTCGTGTTCCTCGACGAGGGCCGCAAGCTCGCCGAGGGCACGCCCGAGGAGCTGATGCGCGACCCGGAGCTTTCGGAGCGGTACTTCAAATGAGCGTGTCCCTGAAGGTCAGCGGGCTCGCGGCGGGCTACGGCAAGAAGCGCGTCGTCGACGGCATCGATCTGGAGGTGCCGGCCGGCAGCATCGTGCTGCTGCTCGGGCACAACGGCGCCGGCAAGACCACCTTCGCCCGCGCGCTGTTCGGCCTGCTGCAGCCGCAGGCGGGCCGCGTCTGGCTTGGCGAGCGGGAGATCACCGGCCGCTCGCCGGCGCGCAACGTGGCCGACGGCTTCGCCTTCGTGCCGCAGGGGCACGGGGTGTTCCGCACGCTCAGCGTGGCCGACAACCTGGAGCTCGGCGGTTTCGTCGAGCACGATCGCTCGAAGCTCGACGAGCGCCGCGAGCGGGTGTTCTCGATGTTCCCGATCCTGGCCGAGCGTCGCGCGCAGCTGGCCGGCACCATGTCGGGCGGCCAGCAGCAGATGCTCGCGATCGGCATCGCGCTGATGCACGCGCCGCGCTTCATGCTTCTCGACGAACCCTCGATCGGCCTGGCCCCCAACCTGGTCGACAAGGTGATGCAGAGCGTGGCCGAGATCAACCGCACGATGGGCACCACGATCCTGATCATCGAGCAGAACGTGAAGGCCAGCCTGCCGATCGCGCACCGCGCCGCGGTGTTCAAGACCGGGCAGAAGATCTACGACGGCGATCCCGCGCCGCTCGGCGACCACGTCAGGCTGATGGAGCTTTTCTGAGCGCCGGGCGGGCCGGCGCGGCGAGGGGGATTCGACAGTGAAGAGGAAGGTGCTGGTGGCCGGTGCGTCCGGCCTGGTCGGCTTCGCCGCGATCCGCCATTTCGGTTCCCTGCCCGACTGGGAAGTCGTCGGCGTGTCGCGCCGCCGGCCACCCGGCCTCGACGACGCGGCGCTGGTGTCGGTGGACCTGACCGACCGGGCGCGCTGCGCCGAGGTCTTCGGCGCGATGGCCGACGTCACCCACGTGCTGTACGCGGCGCTGTACGAGAAGGACGAACTCGTGGCCGGCTGGCGCGACCCCGAGCAGATGCGCGTCAACGACGCGATGCTGCGCAACCTGCTCGATCCGCTGCTGCAGGCGGCGCCCCGGCTCGAGCACGTGACGCTGCTGCAGGGCACGAAGGCCTACGGCGTGCACGTCGAGCCGGTGCCGGTGCCGGCCCGCGAGCGCTGGCCGCGGCATCCGCACGAGAACTTCTACTGGCTGCAGGAAGACTACCTGCGCGAGAAGCAGGCCGGCAGTCGCTGGCACTTCACGATCCTGCGGCCGCAGGTGGTCTTCGGCGAGTCGATCGGCAGCGCGATGAACCCGATCCCGGCGATCGGCGTGTACGCGGCGCTGCTGAAGGAAGAGGGCAAGCCGCTGTCCTACCCGGGCGGGGCGCGGCGCATCGTGCAGGCGGTCGACGCCGACCTGCTGGCCCGCGCCTGCGCATGGGCGGCCACCACGCCCGCCTGCCGCAACGAGACCTTCAACATCAACAACGGCGAGGCCTTCGAGTGGGCCACGGTGTGGCCGGCGATCGCCGACGCCTTCGGCATGAAGGTCGGCGATCCGTCGCCGATGTCGCTCGCGCAGGAGATGCCGAAGCGTCAGGCGCAGTGGAGCGCGATCCACCGCAGGCACGGCCTGCAGTCCCCCGAGAGCCTGCGCGACTTCGTCGGGCTGTCCTTCCAGTACGCCGACCGGAACTTCGCCTATGGCGACGCGCTGGCCTCGGTGCCGGCGCTCGCCAGCACGATCAAGGCGCGCCAGGCGGGCTTCCAGGACTGCGTGGACACCGAGGAGATGTTCGTGCGGCTGATCCGGCGCTTCCAGGAGCGCAAGTGGCTGCCGCCGCGCTGAGCCTCTAGACGTACTCGGCGACCTCGACCAGGTTGCCGTCGGGGTCGCGCAGGTAGACCGAGCGGATCGGCCCGAGCGCGCCGCGCCGCGACACCGGCCCGGTGTCGATCGGGATGCCCTCGGCCTTCAGGTGCGCGATGAAGTCGTCGAGCGGCACCGAGGCGATCATGCAGAAGTCTCCGGACCCGATCGTGGGCACGCGCGCCTTGGTCGGCGTCTCGGTGGCCGAGTCCTGCAGGTTGATCTTGAAGCCGCCCATGCGCACCGCGTGGCGGGGCTGGCCCTCGGGCCCGCGGAAGAACTCGCGCTCGAAGCCGAAGGCGCGCTCGTAGAACGCGGTGGTGGCCTCGATGTCGGTCACGGTCAGCACGATGTGGTCGATGCGGTCGATCAGGGCTTGCATGGTCGTCTCGTTCGCTGGAGCGGTGGTCGAAGTGAAGCGCGTCGGCGGCAGTATCGCTCAGCCCTGCCCGAGCGCCTTGCCGAAGAAGTCCTCGCCGCCCATCTGGCCGCCCTTCAGGACGATCTCGAGGCCGTCACGGGACGGGTCCGCGCTCCAGGCGCGGCACAGCGGCGCTCCGGGCACGATCGCGGCCTGCGCGGTCAGCGCCTCGATGCCGAGCGCCGAGGCGACTTCGCCCGAGCTGTCGCCGCCGGCCACGACGATGCGCTTCGGTGAGGCTTCGACCAGGATGCCGCGCATCACGTCCGCCAGGCATTCGCCGACCCCGCGGGCCGCGTCGCCCCGGGACAGGCCGGCGCGCGCCGCGGTCTCGTCGAACCCGGTGACCGCGGGGTCGTCGGGGCCTTCGGCGCTGAACACGATCGCGCTGCGGCCGGCGCGGATTGCGTTCGCGGCCGCGCGCGCCGCGCGCTCGACCTCAGCCGCGCGTGTCGCGCCCGGCAGCGCCCGGCCGAGATCGAGCCGCTCGGTCAGGAAGCCGTGGGCGCGCGCCCAGCGCAGCTGGCTGGCGGTGACCGGCGAGCAGCTTCCGCTGACCGCGCCGATGACCGGCACCGCCTTCGCGGGCGGCAGGCCCGGCGGCTCGGGCAGCCAGCCGCGCGCGCGCCACCAGGCGGCCAGCGCATAGTCCAGGCCCGACGACGAAGCGCTGAAGAGGCCCGCGCCGCGGTTCTCCCAGACGATGCGGCCGGCCTCGGCGAGCGTCTGCTCGTCGGCGACGTCGATGAAGACAACGGGAACCTCGCCACCCGCCGCGCCGCGTGGCGGCCGCGCGTCGCCGCGGCGCAGCTCGAGCATGTCGATCAGCGCGATCGGCCGCGCCGTCTGACTGGCCAGGTGGCGCGTCAGGTCGGCCTCGTGCATCGGCGTGACCGGATGCCGCGACATCGTCGGATGGCGGTCGAGGCGGTACCCGACGCCGCCGGCGACCGCGAACAGGTTGCCGAACACCTGGAGGCGGCCGAGCCGGGGCGCTCCGACCACGCAGGGCGACCAGTCGCCAGGCATGCGAGCCACGCCGAGATCGATCGCCTTGCCGATCGAGCCGATCGCCGGAGAGGAGTCGAAGGTCGAGCAGACCTTGTACTGGAGGATCGGCGCGCCGAGCCGGGCGAGCGCCTCGAAGGCGGCGGGCAGCTCGGCTTCCATCCAGGCGGGGTCGCGCCCGCGCGAGGAGCCGGCCAGACCGACGCAGCGCGCGTCGGGAAAACGCGCCAGCGCCTGCGGCGTGGGCGCTTCGAGGAACAGCACCGTGGGGACGCCTGCGGCGGTCATCGCCTCCAGCGCGTCGGTCGAGCCGGTGAAGTCGTCGCCGTAGTAGGCGAGCAGCAGGCCGTCGCGGCTCACTTCCAGAACCCCAGCGCGGCGCGCAAGGCCTCGTTGCGGCCGGCGCGCGCCTCGAGCGCCTCGCCGTTCATCGCCGCTTCCCAGGCCTCGCGCATCGCCTCGACGCCGGCGGCAACGCCTTGCGGATGGCCGAAGATGCCGCCGCCGGCGGCGTGGATAAGGTCGGCGCAGCCGAGCGCGGCATGGGTGTCGGCGGCCTGCAGGCCGGTCTGGCCCGAGCTGAACACCGGCATCGCGGTCATCGCCGCGTCCGCCCACAGCGGCGCGAGCACCGCGCGCGCTGCCGCGATCACGCTGTCGTCGGGCTCGCTGAACTTGTTGGCCAGGCCGTTCACGTGCATGTGGTCGGCGCCGGCCAGCCGCCAGAGCTTCTGCCATGGCGCGTAGTCCCAGCCGAGCGCCGGCGAGCGGGTCAGCGAGCCCCAGCCGGCGCGATGCGCGTGGATCGGCAGCTGCGAATGGCGGCGCAGCTCGTGCAGGCCGACCAGGCCGACCGAGTTCAGGCAGGCCATCACGCAGGTGCCACCGGCGGCCAGCACGATGTCGTGGCGCCGGCGCATCTGGTCCAGGTCGCCGGTCAGGTTGAACGCCACCATGGCCTTGCGGCCGGTGCGCTCGGCCGCGTCGTTCACGACCGCCATGACCCGCTTCACCCGTTCCTCGAACGGGCAGTGCGGCCCGTCGGCCTGCAGCTCGTCGTCCTTGATGAAGTCGATGCCGCCTTCGACCAGCGCCTTCACCTGCTCCGCGGTCTGCTCCGGGCTAAGGCCCACGCTGGGCTTGACGATCGTGCCGACGAGCGGGCCGCGCGGCACGCCGGCGAGCCTGCGGGTGCCCGCCACGCCGAAGGCCGGGCCCGGGTACGCGTCGGCGAATGCCGGCGGCAGCCGCAAGTCGAGGATCCGCAGGCCGGTGACCGCGCGCAGCTCGAACAGGTTGCCGGCCACGGTGGCCATCAGCATCGGCAGCGAAGCGCCGAAATTCTCGATCGGCCACGACAACTCGAGCAGGCAGCGGGTGTAGTGCGGCGCGCGTACCGGCGTCGGCAGGCTCGGCTCGCGCACCCGTTCGAGCAGCTCGAGCCGCTCGACGCGGGCGCCGGAGCGGTCCTTCAGCTCGGGCGTCTCCATCGGCAGCGCGACGAAGGTGCCGCTCGACTGCTCGCCGGCGATCGTGTCGGCGGCGCGCCGGGGGTCGTCGCCGGTCTCCAGCCAGTAGGTCGCGTGGATGCGTTCGCTCATCGTTTCTCGCGTCTTCGGAAGGGGAGCCGGCGAGTCTGCCGCCGGGACCGCTGTTTGAATGTCATGTACTTGTCTGATAAGCTGACATCATAGCAGCTGCCGGTTCGGGTACCGACGCCCGGCGACCGGCCGCAGCGAGCCAACCAGGAGCAAGCGGATGAACGAACCGACGATCGCGCTGTTCGGCGCGGGCGGAAAGATGGGCCATCGACTGTCGCGCAACCTGCGTGCATCGTCGTACGAAGTGCGGCACGTGGAGCCGAGTCCTGCCGGACGCGAGCGGCTGGAGCGCGAGCTGGGCGTCCGCTGCGTCGACGAGGATGCCGCGCTGGCCGACGCGCAGGTCGTCATCCTGGCGGTGCCGGACACGATCATCGGCAAGCTCGCCGCGGCGATTTCGCCCAAGCTGAAGCCCGGCACGATGGTCGTCACGCTGGACGCGGCCGCGCCGTTCGCGGGACACCTGCCCGACCGGCCGGATCTCGTCTACTTCGTCACGCACCCGTGCCATCCGTCGATCTTCAACGACGACGCGAGCGAGGAAGCGCGGCGCGACCGCTTCGGCGGCCTGGCCGCGCGCCAGTCGATCGTGAACGCGCTGATGCAGGGGCCCGACGAGCACTACGCGGTCGGCGAGGCGATCGCGAAGGTGATCTACGCGCCGGTGCTGAATTCCTACCGCGTATCGGTCGAGCAGATGGCGCTGCTCGAGCCGGGCCTGTCGGAAACGGTCGTCGCCACGCTGCTTGCCACGATGCGCGATGCGATGGACGAGGTGGTGAAGCGCGGCGTGCCGAAGGAGGCGGCGCGCGAGTTCCTGCTCGGGCACATGAACATCCTGGCCGCGGTGATCTTCGAGGAGATCCCCGGCGCGTTCTCCGACGCCTGCAACAAGGCGATCACCTTCGGCAAGCCGCGCCTGCTGCGCGACGACTGGCTGGGCGTGTTCGAGCGCGACGAGATCGCCGAAAGCATCCGGCGCATCACCTGATGACGGCCGCGCCCGAGCCGATCCAGCGGCGCAAGCTCTACCAGGAGGTCTACGAGCGCCTGCTCGAGCGGATCCGCAGGCGCGAGATCCTGCCCGGCGAGCAGCTGCCTTCGGAGCGCGAGCTGATGGACCACTACGGCGTGGGCCGTTCGGCGGTGCGCGAGGCGATGCTCGCGCTGGCGCGCGCCGGCATCGTCGAGGTGAGCCACGGCGAACGCGCCCGGGTGGTGCTGCCCACGGCCGAGTCGCTGGTCGCGCAGGTCGCCGCCGGCGCGCAGCACTTGCTGCGAATGGATCCGGCCTCGCTCGAGCACCTGAAGGAAGTGCGCGAGTTCCTGGAAACGGGCATCGCGCGGATCGCCGCGCAGCGGGCCGATGCGAGCGCGCTCGCGCGGCTCGACGAGGCCCTGGCCGCGCATCGCCGTCTCGCGGAGGTTCGAGGGCGCCTTGCCCAAGGCCCCGCGAGCTTCGTCGACGGCGATCGCGAGTTCCACGTCGCGATCGCGGCGATGACCGGCAACCCGATCTTCCCTGCCATCGTCGACGCGATGTTCCGCTGGCTCAGTGGCCACCACCGCGCGCTGGTGCGCGCGCCCGGCGCCGAGTCGCTGACGCTGCGCGAGCACGACGAGATCCGGGATGCGATCGCGAGCGGCGACCCGCGGGCCGCCGAGGACGCGATGCGCCGGCACCTTGCGCGAGCGAACGCGTTGTACGGGGAGCTGCTGCGCGAAGAGCCCGTCGCGCTCAGTTCTCGTCGCTCGGCCAGAGCGCCCGGCCGTGAGCCAGGTCGTTCACGCGCGCAACGAAAGGCGCGGCTGCGTCCTCCGGCAGGCTGAACTCCAGCTCCACAAGCTCGCCGTGCAGCACCGCGTCGAGCGAGGCACCGGCCTGCTCCAGCTCGCGCCGCACCATGCCTTCCAGCGCGTACGGCACCCGGCAGCGAAGCGCCCGCCTGCGCACGATCGGCACCTTCGTGGCGCCGAGCAGCGCCTGCGCGACCGTGTCGGTATAGGCGCGAACCAGCCCGCCCGCGCCGAGCTTCACGCCGCCGAAGTAGCGCACCACGGTGGCCAGCACGCCGTCGAGGTCCTGGTGGCGCAGCACGTCGAGCATCGGCCTGCCCGCGGTGCCGGATGGCTCGCCGTCGTCGACCGCCGCCGAATGGCCGGCCGCCAGCAAGGCCCAGCAGACGTGCGCCGCGCCCGGGTGCCCGGCGCGCAGCGCCTCGACGACCTTCAGCGCGCCTGCGCGATCGGCCATCGGCTGCACGCAGCCGATGAAGCGGCTCTTCCTGACGATCAGTTCGCTGTGGGCCGGGGCGGCGAGGGTGACGGGCATGCCGGCGTCAGAGCACCTCGTGCACCGAGTAGACCGGC
This sequence comes from Zeimonas sediminis, assembly GCF_023721795.1. Classification (NCBI taxonomy): domain Bacteria; kingdom Pseudomonadati; phylum Pseudomonadota; class Betaproteobacteria; order Burkholderiales; family Burkholderiaceae; genus Zeimonas; species Zeimonas sediminis. Next base: position 1,581,128 of record NZ_JAMQYE010000001.1, on the reverse strand, counting down.
CCGGAGGGCTCGCGGCGGCCGACGCCGATCGCGAGGATCCGGTTCAGCCAGCCGTACTTCTCGGACGCGGTCTCGAACGTGGGCGCGATGCGGAAGTAGTAGCGCTTCGGATCGACTGCCTCGCCGGCGGCCAGTCGCGCCATCACGTCGGCCGGGCCGTGCCGCAGGCCGCGATAGCTCATGTAGATCGAGGCGCCGTCGTCGGTGCGCAGCGTGAGCCGCACGTCGAGCAGCGTGGTGCCGTCGGCCAGCTGCAGCAGCCAGTCGCCGGCCGGCGCGCCGATCACTTCGCCGCGCAGGCGCTCGCCCTCGAAGCTGCCGCCGGAAACCACCGCGATGCGCCGGCGGCCGAGCGGAGTCTGGCCGAGATCCTGGATCTCGGGAACCTGGATGCGGATCTCGAAAAGGGGACGGGTGTCGATCATCGGTGGGCTCGCCGGAAGTGCCGCCGCAGGGCGGGAACCGGCCGAGCTTACAGGATCGCGGCTTCAGGCGGCCTCGAGCGCCAGCGCGGCGGCCAGCATGGTCGCGAGCAGGGCCGCCGCCCGGTTCAGGCCAAGGGCGAGCCGGCTCTCCACCGTGCGGAAGAGGGCGGCACCGGCCGCGACCGATGCCAGCGTCGCGCCCAGCATCCCGAGCGCGTTGATCCAGACGCCGTCGGGAAAGAGCAGGCTCCAGGTCGCGTTGAAGGCGATCAGGACGCCGTAGTGGATCACGAAGATCGAATAGGAGCGCTGGCCGAGCCAGGCCAGCGCGTCGCATCTCGGCCAGCTCGCCAGCCAGCCGCGGCGGTCGGCGACTGCGACCAGCAGCGCGGTAGCCAGCGCGACCGCGATCGGCTTGCGGAATTCCTGCCAGAGCGCCGCGGCTCCGAGCACGACGAGCGCGGCGAGCGCGAGCCGGCGGAACCGCGAACGCGCGGCCCAGAACGCGAGCATGCCCAGGCCGTAGGCGCCGAAGAAATAGACGGCGTAGTTCTCGTACGCGGGATTGCCGTTGAACAGGAAGAGCGAGGCGCCCGCGAGCAGCGCGACGGCCGCCGGGAAGGCTGCAGCCGTCGCGCCCGGCAGCCGCGCCGCCAGTGCGGCCAGCAAGGCCGTGGCCACGAAGAGCTGGAAGTCCATCGCCACGTACCAGACGCCCGCCGACAGCGCCTCGAATCCGAGGACGTCCTGCAGCAGCAGGGCGTGCGCCGCGAACTGGGGCAGGGTGGGCGGGGCCGACAGGGAATCGTGGCCGAACCATGGCCGCACGAGGGCCGTGACGAGCGCCGCGATCGCGACCGCGAAGGCCAGCGGAGGCGCGAGCCGCCGATAGCGCTTCCACGCCAGGCTCAGCGGCTCCCTGACCGCGGGCCGGCCGTCGGGCGCGAGCGTCGCGGCGACCAGCCAGCCAGCCAGCACCAGGAAGACCTGAACCGCCAGCCGGGCACGGTCGTAGAGCCAGTCGAAAAGCGGCTGCGCCACGCCGGCGACCGCGTCCGACATCGGCCCGTAGACCGCCAGGTGGTGGAGCACGATCGCGATGCAGCCAAGGGCCTTCATGGCGTCGATCAGGGGCAGGCGCGAGGCGGCCATTCGGGTGCGCTCCGGGGAAGCCGAGAACGGGCCCCGGACGCAGAAACGCCCTGCGAAAGGCAGGGCGCGGCGTGCGGGGTGGGCAAGCTTACCGCGGCGGCGGACAATAGTGGACTGCCCGGCGATCGGGGCTCGGGGAGGTCGCGCGTCGTGTAGGATTTCCGCGACGGGGTGCGCATCGCGGCGGCTCGGTGCCCGCCTCGACCCCCCCTCGTGCAACATCCCCGAACTCGTCGTGCGAATTCCGTCCCCGGGGCATCCGGCCTGGTTCCTGCTCATCGCCTGGCTCATCCTCGGCGCGCCTGCCGTCGCGCAGGAGTCGAGCCTGTTCGCGCCCGATCCGGTCGGCAGCCTGATCATCGTCGGTGGTGGCGACACGCCCATGACGGTGCAACAGCGGTTCGTCGCGCTCGCTGGTGGGCCGGGCCAGGCGCGGATCGCCGTCCTCCCGATGGCAAGCCTCAAGTCCGACGAAGAAGCCAGGGAAGTCGTCGACGACTTGCGAAGGCTCGGTGCCGAGGCGCAACTCGTGGACCTCGGGCCGGGCGAAGCGAACAGCGACTCGACGGCGAGATTCCTGGAGGGGTTCAGCGGCTACTGGTTTTCGGGCGGAGACCAGTCCCGCCTGTCGGGCCTGCTGCTCGGGACAAAGGCGCTCGCGAGCATCGAGCGGCGCTACAAGCAGGGTTCGGTGGTCGGAGGCACCTCGGCGGGCGCCGCCGTGATGACGAGCCTGATGCTCACGGGCAATTGGCGAAAGCCGCGGAATCCGGAGGAGGAAGAGATCGTCAACATCGCCCGCGGCATGCAGGAGATTTCCAAGGGCTTCGGCTTCTTCAAGGGGGCGATCGTCGACCAGCACTTCATGCATCGCGCCCGGTACAACCGCCTGATCAGCGCGGTGCTCGATCATCCCCAATTGATCGGGGTCGGCATCGACGAGGAGACCGCGTTGCTGGTGCGCGCCGACGGGACGTGGGAAGTGCTGGGCAATTACTACGTGAAGATCTTCGATGCCCGCAGGGCGCGCATCGTCGAGGACGAAGGCCCGATGGCCAGGGCGAGCGACATCCGGATGCACGTGCTGCCTGGCGGAAGCACTTTCGACCCTAAGCGACGAAGGGTGGCTTTCCCGGACGGCTGAGTGCGCCGGCGGGCCGTCCCGCGGAGCGGCCCTTGCCGGGATAGCGGGCCTTGCTACCATCTACGTTGCGGTTCGATGCCGCGGCGCTTGTCGCCCGCGGGCCGCCACAGTGAGACCGGCAGGGCGAATGACAGGGGGGCTCCGGATGACTTCCAGATTTCTCGGCCGCCGCTTGGCTGGGCTCGCCTTCGCGTTCCTGCTCGCGCACGCGATTCACGCGCAGGCAGAGGATCTTGCGCTGGAGTTGGTCGCCGATGGCCTGACCGCCCCGGTCGAGTTCGTCGAGCCGGCCGACGGAAGCGGGCGCAGGCTCATCGTCCAGCAGGACGGCGTCGTGCGGGTGCTTCAGCGCGACGGGCGGCTTGCGCCAGAGCCCTTCCTCGATCTGCGCCCGGCCATGCTGAAGCTCGAGCAGGACTTCGAGGAACGCGGGCTGCTGGGCTTCGCGCTGCATCCCGAATTCAGGCGCAACGGCCGGGTGTTCGTCAGCTATTCGGCGCCGCTGCGCGCCGGCGCGCCCCGCAACTGGAACCACACCCGGCGAGTCTCCGAGTTCAGCACGCCTGCCGGCGATCTGTCCCACATCGATCCGGCTTCAGAGCGCGTGCTGATGGAGCTCGACTGGCCGAGCCGCAAGCACAACGGCGGCGGGCTCGCGTTCGGCCCCGACGGCCTGCTCTACATCGGCCTGGGCGACAGCGGCGCCTCGCACGGGATCGGCAAGCAGGTGCGCTGGCAGGCCTTCGACGTGCCCCGCGAGGCCCTGACATGGGACCATCTGGCGCAGGACACCGAATCGCTGTACGGCAAGATCCTGCGCATCGACGTCGACCGGGGGTTCCCGGGCTACGCGATTCCGGCCGGCAATCCGTTCGCGAAGGGCGGAGGACGGCCGGAGATCTGGGCCTGGGGCTTTCGCAACCCGTACCGGATCGCCTTCGATCGCGGGGACGGCAGCTTCTACGTGACCGCGGTCGCGGAAACCCTGTGGGAGGCCGCGTATCGCGTCGAGGGGCCGGGCAACTTCGGCTGGCCGCTGATGGAAGGCACCCACTGCGTCGATCGCTTGAAGCCCCGGCAGCCGCCGCAATCGTGCCCGTCGCGCGACGCGAGCGGCCGGCCGATCCTGATGCCGGTGCTCGAGTACCCGAACATGCAGGCCTCGCACCCGGACACGAAGCTCGGGATCCGCGGCGTGGGCACCGCGATCACCGGGGCGCGCATCTACCGGGGGAGCGCAATCCCGGAGCTGAGGGGCAGGTTGCTGTTCACCGACTGGAGCGCCGATTTCCGCAAGCCGAGCGGGCAGGTCTTCGTCGCGCAGCCCGGCGACGGGAAGGGAAAGCCGTGGCCCTACCGGCGCCTGCAGGTGATCGACAGCCGGATCATCGGCCTGGCCGAGGATCGGAGCGGCGAACTCTACCTGCTGACGAACGAGACCTTCGGGCCGTACGGGAGCACCGGCAAGGTGTTCCGGGTGGTGTCGCCCAGGAATTGAGCGGGCCGGATCCGGCCACGCGCAGGCCGCCGATCACCGCGTCAGGCAAGGGCGCGCGAACAAAGAGCGCGGATGAACAAAAAGGGCCCGACCTTGCGGCCGAGCCCTTGAAATTTGGTGGGTCGTGCAGGATTCGAACCTGCGACCAACGGATTAAAAGTCCGCTGCTCTACCAGCTGAGCTAACGACCCGGTTTTCCGTTCGGCGCGCTCTGCGGCGCGTCATCAGGAAAGCTCGCGATTCTATCTCCTGTTCCAGGGGCGGTCAAATCGAGGGCTCAGCCCATCCTTTCGATTCGCCACATCTGGTACTTCAGCCCGACCACCGCGCCGGCCACGATCGCGGCCACGGCCACGAAGGAGCCGAGCGCCAGCGTCGACAGGCCGCTGATGCCCTGGCCGACGGTGCAGCCCAGCGCGGTGACCCCGCCCGCGCCCATCAGCAGGCCGCCGACCAGGTGGTTCGCGGTGTCCTCGGTGCCGCGGAAGCCTTCCCAGCGGAACTGGCGTGTGAGCAGCGCCCACAGGCAGGAGCCGGCGATCATGCCGGCCACCGCGGCGATGCCCACGGTCACGATCCGGCTCGTGTCGCTCCAGAACAGCAGCAACTCCAGGCTGAACGCGATCGGCGCGACGAAGGTGAAGGATTCGGCGCGGCCGGTGTTGGTGGCGACGAATGCCTCCTGGAGGGTGTCGGGGTGCTCTGCCACGTAGCCCAGGTGACCGGACACGTACCACAGGCCGACCACGGCCAGGCCGGTGCCGAAGCCGCCGATCAGCGCATCGGGCTCGCGCGCCTCGCGGCTGGCCAGGCTCCAGGCGACCAGGCCCCCGCCGATGACCGCGGCCAGCGCGATCCTCAGCGTATCGAGCATGCCTGCGTTGCCGCCCGACAGCAGCCGGGGCAGGTCCTGGCCCGGCGCGATCGCGACGGCCACCGGGTCCAGCAGGTTGACCCGCCAAACGCCGGTCAGGCCGCGCAGCGTCATGTAGGCCGCCAGCCCCATCGCCAGGAAAACGACCAGCGACTTCAGCGAGCCGCCGCCGATCCGGACCAGCGTCTTGCTGCCGCAGCCCGAGGCCAGCACCATGCCGAAGCCGAACAGCAGGCCGCCGACGGCGTAGGACAGCCAGGTGAAGCTGGAGCCGGTGTAGATGGTCTTGGCCGGGTCGACGAGCCCGGCGACGGCCAGCAACTGCAGGCCCAGGATGGACACGCCGATCGCGGCCGCCCACATTCGCATCCGGGTCCAGTCGCCCATGTTCACGATGTCGGCGACCGCGCCCATCGTGCAGAAGTTGCTGCGGTTCATGAGCGCGCCGAGCAGCAGGGCGAGCGCGAAGGTGGCCCAGACCACGGTGCTCTGCACGGCGGCGATGTCGATGTCGGGCATGGCGGGCGACGGGCCTCTCAGCCCGGCTGGTAACGGGTGGGGTCGGGAAGGCCGGCCGCCGCGAAACCCTCGCGTCGGATCCGGCAGGAATCGCAGCGTCCGCAGGCCCGGCCGGCATGGTCGGCCTGGTAGCAGCTGACCGTCTGCGAGAAATCCACGCCGAGCAGCGCGCCCTGCCGGATGATCTCGGCCTTGGACAACCGGATGATCGGCGCGTGCACGTGCAGCGCGCGGCCCTCGACCGCGGACTTGGTGGCCAGGTTGGCCATGCGCTCGAAGGCCTCGACGTATTCGGGCCTGCAGTCCGGGTAGCCGGAGTAGTCGACCGCGTTGGCGCCGAAGAAGATGTCGTCGGCGCCGAGCACCTCGGCCCAGCCCAGCGCGATCGACAGCATGATCGTGTTGCGGGCCGGCACGTAGGTGACCGGGATCGACGCGGTCGGGCCGGACGGTGCGGGCGCGTCGGCCTCGGGCACCGGGATCGAGGCGTCGGTTAGGGCCGAGCCACCGAAGCGGGACAGGTCGACCTCGGCGATCACGTGGCGCGTTGCGCCGAGCATGCCGGCCACGCGGACGGCGGCGTCGAGCTCGGCCCGGTGCCGCTGGCCGTAGTCGACCGACAGCGCGTAGCACTCGAAGCCGCGCGAGCGGGCGATCGCCAGCACGGTCGCGGAGTCCAGCCCGCCGGACAGCAGCACGACCGCGCGCGCAGCGCCGCTCGTCCGGGAGGCTTCCATCAGCGCCCCAGCGTGGCGATCCGGTCGCGGGCCAGCTGGGCGGCCGGGCTCTGCGGGTGCCTGTCGATCAGCGACTGCAGCGTCTTGCGGGCGCCCGCGCGGTCGCCGCTCTCGGCCTGCGCATAGCCGATGTTCAGCAGCGCGTCGGGCACCCGCGGGTTCTGCGGGAACTTGGAGACCAGCGCCTCGTGGCTGGCGATCGCCCCCTTGTAGTCCTTCAGCGCGAACTGGCTGCTGCCGATCCAGAAATGGACGGCTGGCGAGTAGGCGCTGTCGGGATACTGGCCCTGGAACTGGTTGAACGCGACCAGCGCCGACTTGAAGTCGCCGGCGCGGAACAGCGCGAGCGCGGCCTCGAAGGCCTTCCGCTCGGTCTGGTCGACCGTGGCCTTGCGGCCGTCGATCTCGACCTCGACCGGCTCGAAGCGGCGGATCCGGTTGTCGACGGTGGCGAGCTGCTCGCGCAGCTGGCGCTGCGTGACCGCGAGCTCGTGCGCCTGCACCTCGATCTGGCCGCGCAGCTTGCTGATCTCCTGCCTGAGCTGGTCGGCCTGCGACTGGTTGTCGAGCTGCGCGTTGGACAGGCGGCTCACCAGGTCGGCGAGCTGGGCCTCGATCTTGGCGAGCCGCTGGTCGGTCGTCTCCTGGTACTGCTGGACGCGGCCGCGCAGGTCGAGGATCGCCTTGCGGGCCTCGTCGTCGCCGAACAGCGCGTGCGCCGGCGAGGCGCCGGCGATCAACGCCAGCGCCAGCGCGCCTTGGGCCAGGGCCGCCCTCATCACTGGTACACCAGGTCGGCGCGGCGGTTCTCGGCCCACGAGGCTTCGTCGGAGCCGGTGGCGCGCGGGCGCTCCTCACCCAGGCTCACCGCTTCCATCTGGCCTTCGGAGACCCCCAGAACCGCGAGGGCCCGTCGCACGGCCTCGGCCCGCTTCTGGCCCAGCGCCAGGTTGTACTCGCGGCTGCCGCGCTCGTCGGTGTTGCCCTGGATCAGCACCCGACGGCCCTGGTTCGACGTGAGGTAGCGGGCGTGCGCGTCGATGGTGCCGCGGTATTCGTCGCGGATCGCGAAGCTGTCGAAGTCGAAGTAGATGCTGCGACGGGACAGCGGGCTGGCCGGATCGTTCAGCGGGTCCTTGTCCCCGAGGGTGACCTGCTGCACGCCGCGCGAGCCGGCGCCCGAGGCGTCGGCTCCGGTGCCGGCCTGGCCGGCATCTCCGGTGCGGCTCTCGACCGGCGCCGCTCCCTGGGCGGTGTCCTCGAGCTTGACGCCCGAGCTGCAGGCGGACAGGAGCGCGGCGGTCAGGCCGGCGATAAGGAGCTTGGTCGTGGCGTTCATCTTTTCCTCGGTGTTCGGTGGTGATCGGGTGGGCGGATCGGCCGCATTCAGTTCGAGAACGGACCCCAGGTCGGCTCGCGGATGTCGCCGGCATTCGACGTCAGGCGCTGGCGCACGCGGCCGTCGACACTGGCCGCGACCAGCGAGTCCCGGCCGCCAGCCTGCGTTGCGTACATGATCCATCTGCCGTTGGGGGCGAAGCTCGGCGACTCCTCGCGGCCGCCTTCGGAAAGCACCCTTTCGGCGCCGGACGCCAGGTCGCGGACCACGACGAGGAACTTCCCGTCGCGCCGCGACACGTAGGCGAGCGAGCGGCCGTCGGGGCTGATCCGAGGGCTGACGTTGTAGGTCGCGCTGAAGGTAACGCGCGAGGCATCGCCTCCGCTGACAGGCATGCGGTATATCTGCGGCGAACCGCCGCGGTCGGAGGTGAAGTAGAGCGCGCTGCCGTCGGGCGTGAACACCGGCTCGGTGTCGATGCTGGTGGACGTGGTCAGGCGCTTGGGCGGCGCGCTGCCGTCGGACGGGATCAGGTAGATCTGCGACAGGCCGTCGATCGTGAGCGCGACCGCCAGCGTGCGGCCGTCGGGCGACCAGGCCGGCGCGCTGTTGCTGCCCTTGAAGTTGGCGACCGCCTTGCGCTGCCCGGTGGCCAGCGTGTGCACGTAGACGACCGGCTTCTTGCTCTCGAAGGACACGTAGGCGAGCCGGGAACCGTCGCGGGACCAGCTCGGCGAGATGATCGGCTCGGGCGAGTTCAGCGGCGTGACCACGTTCTCGCCGTCCCAGTCGGCGATGCTCAGCTTGTAGCGGCTGCCCTGCTTCGACACGAACGCGATCCGCGTGGAGAAGATGCCCTTCTCGCCGGTGAGCTTCTCGTAGACCCAGTCGGCGATACGGTGCGCGCCGTAGCGCAGGTCGGCCTCGGCCACGACCAGCGATTCGCCGCCCAGCGTGGTCTGGCGCACGGCGTCGCTGAGCCGGTAGCGGATGTCGTAGCGGCCGTCGGCCAGCCGCGCGACCGAGCCGGTGAGCACCGCGTCGGCGCCGCGCCGGCGCATGTCGACGAAGTCGATCTGCGCGGTGTCGGACATCGCGGCGGCCTGCTCGATGATGCGGAACGCGCCGCTGCGCTGCAGGTCGCCGCGCACGACCTCGGACACGTCTTGCGGAACCCTGCCGTCGGTGGCGAAGCGGGCGATCGCGATCGGGTACTGCGTCGCGCCGACCCCGGAAACGTCGATCCGCATCTGGGCCGATGCGGCGAACGGAAGCAGCAGTGCGCCAAGCAGCGCGAGGACGAGATGCCTCATGGAACTCCTCGTGAAGGGCGAATCAGGATTCTATACGGTCAGCGATCGTCGCGTGGGCCGCGGGAAATCTCGAGCTCCTTCGGGCAGCTGCCGTCGGCCTGCTTCGGCAGCGGACTGGTGCGCTCGATGCCGCGCTGCGCGGCGGCATCCCAGGCCGGCACGCCGCTCGAGCGCTTCAGCTTGACCGAGGTGATCGTGCAGTCGGCGCCCACCGTCACGACGAACACCGCCTTCGGGTTGCCTTGCAGGTCGGGCGGGACCTGGTAGGTCGTGTTCGAGCGCAGCATCGACGACAATCGCGCCACGTAGCCGGAGTCGGTGCCGCCTCCGCCGCCGGCCGCCGCGCCGGAGCCCGCCGTGCCCGAGGCGCTGCCTTCGGTGCCGCCGGCCTTGGCCATCAGGCTGTCCAGGTACTCCTGCCGGCGCTTCTCGGCGGCGGCCTCGCGTTTCGCCTTCTCCTCGGCTTCGCGCTTCGCCTTGGCTTCGGCCTCGCGCTTCGCCTTCTCCTCGGCTTCGCGCTTCGCCTTGGCTTCGGCCTCGCGCTTCGCCTTCGCTTCGGCTTCGCGTTTCGCCTTGGCTTCGGCCTCGCGCTTCGCCTTCTCCTCGGCCTCGCGCTTCGCTTTCGCCTCGGCTTCCCGCTTTGCCTTTTCCTCGGCCTCGCGCTTCGCCTTGGCTTCGGCTTCCCGTTTCGCCTTCTCCTCGGCCTCGCGTTTCGCTTTCGCCTCGGCTTCCCGCTTCGCCTTTTCCTCGGCGTCGCGCTTCGCCTTCTCCTCGGCCAGGCGCTTCTCTTCCTCCAGGCGCTTCTGCTCGGCCAGGCGCTTCTGCTCGGCCAGGCGCGCCTCCTCGGCGAGTCGCTCCTGCTCGCGCTTGCGCTCTTCCTCGCGCTTCTTCTCGAGCGCGATCTCCGGATCCGGCGCCTCGGGCGCCTTGACCGGCGGCGGGGGCGGCGGAGGCGGTGGCGGGGGCGGTGGCGTGGGCTCGGGCGGCGTGGGCTGGGGCACCAGCTTGGGCTCGGGAACCGGCTTGGGCTCTACCTTGGCGACCTGCTGAGGCGGCGGGGGCACCCACAATTCGGCCGAGACTGCCGGCGGCGACTGCGTCTGCCAGCGGATGCCGACGAAGAGCATGGCGAACAGCAGCCCGTGCATCGCCAGCGCCAGCGCGAATGCCCGCAGCCGGCCGCGAGCGGTCGGCGGCTTGCGCCTGGCAGGGGGGCGAGGGCGGACGAGCTTGTTGCCGAATCTCATGGACGACTGCGACGCTGCGCGAACCGCGTCAGTTGCCCGGCTTGACCATCAGCGCGACCCGCGCGATGTTCATCCGTTGCAGGTCGCCGAGGACCTCGATCACCCGCTCGTAGCGGACCGCCCGGTCGCCGCTGATGACGACCGGCATCGCCTCGCCGTGCTCCGCGAGCAGCGCCCGCACCGAGGACTCGAGATCGGCGCGCGCCACCTGTCGCTCGGACGGGTCGCCGGTGTTGCCGGTGCGCACGCGCATCGTGCCGTCCGCGAAGACCTGCACCTCGATGTACTTGTCGGTCTTGGCCGCGCTTCGACCGGCGCGCGGCAGGTCGATCGCCCCGGGCGGCACCAGCGGCGCGGTGACCATGAAGATCACCAGCAGCACCAGCATCACGTCGATGTAGGGCACGACGTTGATGTCGTTGACCATCCGGCGGTTGCGGCCGCCGCGCGAACGGGAAGCGAGGGCGGGCATGGCTTACTTGGCCTGTCGTTGCAGGATGTTCGAGAACTCCTCGATGAAGCTGTCGAAGCGGCTCGACAGCCGGTCGAGGTCGTGAGCGAACCGGTTGTAGGCGACCACCGCAGGGATCGCCGCGAACAGGCCGATCGCGGTGGCCACCAGCGCCTCGGCGATGCCGGGGGCGACTGCCGCCAGCGTGGCCTGCTGCACGTTCGCCAGGCCGCGGAACGAGTTCATGATCCCCCAGACCGTGCCGAACAGGCCGATGTAGGGGCTGACCGAGCCGGCCGAGGCCAGGAAGGCGAGGCTCGATTCGAGCGCGTCCATCTCGCGCTGGAAGGTCGCCCGCATCGCCCGGCGCGAGCCGTCGAGCATCGCCTGCACGTCGCCGGGCTTCTGCTGGCGCGTCTTCAGGAACTCGCTCATGCCGGCCTCGAAGATCCTCGCCATGGCGCCGCGATCGGCCGAGTCGTGCCGCACCTGCTGGTAAAGCGACCCGAGGTCGCGGTCGCTCCAGAAGTCGTCCTCGAACGAGTCGGTCGCCCGGCGGGCGGCGCGGATCGTGAACGACTTGCGGAAGATGATCGTCCAGGAGCCGATCGAGATCGTCACCAGGCCGGCCATCACCAGTTGGACCAGCAGGCTGGCCTGCATGACCAGCGACAGGATCGAGAGTTCGGCGTTCATTCGTCGTTCGGCAGGAGGTTGGGTCGGGCGCCGCGCGCCAGCGCGCGTTCGGCGAGGTCTCGGGGAATGGCCGTGGGCCGGCCGCTGGCCAGGTGCACCGCCGCGATCCGCAGCGTGGCGCCTACCAGCATCTCGGTCTCGCCGGGGCGCCTGGCATGCTGCGCGAGCGTCCAGCTGGCACGCCTGGCATCGACCAGCCTGACGTCGACGAGCAGTTCCTCGTCGAGGCGGGCGGGACGGCGGTAATCGATGGACATGTCGCGCACGACGAAGCCGACACCGGTCTCGGCGAGCATCCTGGAATGCTCGACGCCGAGCGCGCGCAGCCAGTCGGTGCGCGCGCGCTCGAACCAGCGCAGCCAGTTCGCGTGGTAGACGATGCCCCCGGCGTCGGTGTCCTCGTAGTAGACGCGCACCCGCAGCGTGAAGTCGGGGGCGGCCCTCGAGGCGTTGGCAGCGGCAGTCACGGGGCGGATTCTACCAATCGGCGCCGGGCGGAATTCCGAGCGCCTCGCGAATCCGCTCGCGACCGGGCAGCGGATCGATCGCGCCGTAGCCGGTCGTCGACAGGGCGGCGGCCGCGCAGCCGGCCCGCGCCGCTTCGGGCAGCGAATCGCCCGCGAGGAGGCGGGCCACCGTGACGCCGCCGAAGCAGTCGCCTGCGCCGGTCGCATCGACCGGCTCGACGGCGAAGGCGGGCACCTCGTGGACAGTGCCGCCGTCGGAGACCAGCGCGCCGCGCGCCCCGAGCTTGACCGCCACCATTCGCGCGCCGAGGCCGTGCGCGAACGCGATCAGCCGGGCCGGATCCTCGATGCCGAACAGCATCGCGGCTTCGTCGATCGACGGCAGGAACAGGTCGCAGGCCGCGATCGTGGCCTGCGCGATAGCGGCCGCGCGAGCGGCCGGCCAGAGCCGGGGACGGAAATTCAGGTCGTAGCTGACGCGGACCCCGCTCGCCCTGGCGTGCGCGAGCGCGGCGAAGGCGGCGTCGCAGGCCTCGGGCCCGATCGCCTGCGTGATGCCGGAAAGGTGCAGCCACTTCGCGCCGGCGATGCGCTCGGCGAAGGCGTCGGTGAAGCGCATGCGGCTGGCCGCCGAGCCGGCGCGCCGGTAGGTGAACTCGTGGCCGGCCGGGCCGTGGCTGACGAAGTAGATGCCGGTGGGCGCGTCGGGATCGAGCGTGACCGCCGACCGATCGACGCCTTCGCGGTCCCAGAGCTCGAGGAACTGCCGCCCGAAGGCCTCGTCGCCCAGCCGGGTCAGGTAGGCGACGGAGGCGCCCGCGCGGGCCGCGGCGATCGCGAAGTTCGAGGTATCTCCGCCGAAACCCTGGCGGTACAGGCTCTGTCCGGGAAGCTGGTTGAACTCGAAGAGCGGTTCGCCGATTGCGACGATGTCGGCCATGGGTTCCGGTAAGGTTGCGGGCGCGAATCTTTCTATTGTGCCGGTTTCGGCGCGGCCCCCGTCGGGCGCGCGAGGCCGGCTCCGGAGTCCGCCATGAATCGTCCCGAAGTTCGCCCCGATCCCGTCCCGTCGCCAGCCGATTCGGCTCGGTCGTCGCGCCCCGCCGATCCTGTCGGCGCGAACGCTTCGCTGGCCGGCCTGCTTGCTTGCCCGGTGATTCCGGTCATCGTCGTGGCGGACGCCGACGACGCGGTGCCGCTGGCGCGCGCGCTGCTGGCCGGCGGGGTGAACGCCCTGGAGGTCACGCTGCGAACGCCCGCCGGACTGGAGTCGATCCGGCGGATCGCGGCGGAAGTGCCCGGGGCGCTGGTCGGCGCCGGCACGGTGACCCGGCCCGCCGAGATGCGGGCGGTGCGCGAGGCCGGCGCGCGCTTCGCGCTGTCGCCTGGCTGGGCGCCCGAACTCTCCGAGGCCGCCCGCGACGAGGGCATCGCGTTCGTCCCGGGCGTGATGACCCCGTCGGAGGCGATGGCCGCCGCCAATCGGGGCCATCGGGAGCTGAAGCTCTTCCCGGCTTCGGTGGCGGGGGGCGTGCCGATGCTCAAGGCGCTTGCCGGCCCTTTCCCCGACCTGCGCTTCTGCCCGACCGGCGGCGTCACGCAGGACAACCTGGCCCAGTACCTGGCGCTTCCGAACGTGTTCGCGGTGGGCGGTTCTTGGCTGACGCCGGCCGATGCGCTGTCCGCCCGGGACTGGGCCCGGATCACAGCGCTGGCCGCGCGGGCAGCAGCTGCCAGAGGGTGAAGGCGGCGGCCAGCGCCGCGCCCACCGCCAGCAGCGCGCGCGAGACCGCGTGCCGCCGGTACTCGGCCCAGTCGAACTTCTCGGCCATGATCCAGGCGAGCAGGAAGCCCGAGACCAGCCCGCCCACGTGCGCCGCGTTGTCGACGACCCCCGACGTGAAGCCGAGGAACAGCGAGTAGCCGACGAACATGAACAGCGACGAGCGCATCGAGGCCACCAGCGGCCCCGGCAGCTTGTCGCGCTTGAGCAGGATGGCCGCCAGCAGCGCGCCGGTGATCCCGAAGATCGCGCCCGACGCGCCGACCGACACGGCGGTGCGCGCCGCGAAGAACAGGCTGGCCAGCGAGCCGAACAGGCCGGAGAGCAGGTAGATCAGCGCGAATTGCGTGTTGCCGTAGAAGCGCTCGGAGATGCTGCCGACGTTCCACAGGGCCCACATGTTGAAGGCCAGGTGGATGATGCCCGCGTGCAGGAACATCGCGCTGACCAGCCGCCAGGGCTCGCGTTGCGTCAGCGGCAGCAGGTTTCCGCCCCAGGCGAGCAGCTCGCGAGCGTCGGGCAGCACCGGGTTCAGGCCGTCGGCGAGGTTCGCCAGCCAGACCAGCAGGTTCAGCGCGATCAGCGTGCCGGTGACCCGGGCGTGCGGCGTGGCCTGCCTGAGCCGGTGGAGAAACGGATCGATCATCCGGCCTGCGGCGCGTCGTCGGCCCAGAGCCCGGGTTCGGCGCGCCCGGGCGCGGCCAGCCCAAGGTGGCGCCAGGCGGCGGCGCTGGCGACGCGGCCGCGCGGCGTGCGCTGCAGGTAGCCCTGCTGGATCAGGTAGGGCTCGAGCACGTCCTCGATCGTGTCGCGCTCCTCGCCGATCGCCGCGGCGAGGTTGTCGAGGCCGACCGGCCCGCCGCCGAAGCGGTGGACGATCGCCTCGAGCAGCTTGCGGTCCATCAGGTCGAAGCCGGCGGCGTCGACCTCGAGCATGGAAAGCGCCGCATCCGCGACCTTCGCGTCGATCAGGCCCCGGGCCTTCACCTCGGCGTAGTCGCGCACCCGGCGAAGCAGCCGGTTGGCGATCCGCGGCGTGCCGCGCGAGCGCCTGGCGATCTCGAGCGCGCCGTCGTCGGTGACCTGCGCGCCGAGCAGCTGGGCGGAACGGGCGACGATCAGCGCGAGGTCGGCCACTTCGTAGAACTCGAGCCGCGCGATGATGCCGAAGCGGTCGCGCAGCGGGTTCGTGAGCATGCCGGCGCGCGTGGTGGCGCCGACCAGCGTGAAGGGCTGCAGGTCGAGCTTGATCGAGCGGGCGGCCGGGCCCTCGCCGATCATGATGTCGATCTGGTAGTCCTCGAGAGCCGGGTACAGGATCTCCTCGACGACCGGGCTCAGCCGGTGGATCTCGTCGATGAAGAGCACGTCGTTCTTCTCGAGGTTCGTGAGCAGCGCGGCCAGGTCGCCGGGCTTCTCCAGCACCGGGCCCGAGGTCTGGCGCAGGCCCACGCCCATTTCCGCGGCGATGATGTGCGCGAGCGTGGTCTTGCCCAGGCCCGGGGGGCCGAACAGCAGGACGTGGTCGAGCGCCTCGGCGCGCGCGCGCGCGGCGCCGATGAAGATCTCGAGCTGCTCGCGGATGCGCGGCTGCCCCACGTAGTCGGCGAGCCGCTTGGGGCGCAGCGCGCGCTCGACCGCCTCTTCGGCGGGCGTGGCCGCCGACGGCGCGATCAGCCGGTCGTGCTCGATCATGGCTTGGCCAGGTTGCGCAGCGCCTGCCGGATGCCCTCGGACACCGCGACGTCGGCGGGCAGTTGCTTGACCGCCGCCGTCGCCTCGCGCTCGGAGTAGCCGAGCGCGAGCAGCGCGCGCAGCACGTCGGCGCCGGCCTCGTCGACCGGGCCCCGGCCCGCCGCCCCGGGCAGTTCGGGCGCGAGCCTGCCCTTGAGCTCGAGCAGCAGCCGCTCGGCGGTCTTCTTGCCGATGCCGGGCACCTTGACCAGCCGTGCGCTCTCCTGGGCGGCCACCGCGCGGGCGAGGTCGCCGACCGACATGCCCGAGAGAACCGCCAGCGCGGTGCGCGGGCCGACGCCGGCCACCTTGATCAGCTCGCGGAAGGCGTCGCGTTCGCCGGCGGTGAGGAAGCCGTAGAGCAGGTGGGCGTCCTCGCGCACCACCTGCTGGACCAGCAGCACGACCTTCTGGCCGACGGCCGGCAGGTCGTAGAAGGTGCTCATCGGCACGTCGACCTCGTAGCCGACGCCGCCGGCGTCGACCAGCACCATCGGCGGGTTCTTCTCGAGCAGGATTCCGGACAGGCGACCGATCATCGATGCAGTTTAGCCGAAGCCGGAGGCGCCGCGCCGGGCGACGGCGGACGGGCCCGGCGCAGGCGGGATCAGCGCAGCCGCCCCGCGCGCATCCTCAGGCCGCGCCCGGACCGGCCGCGCGGCACCGGCGCCATCTGCGCGGCCGCCGCCGCGGTCATCGTTGCCGCGTTCGCGTGGCAGATCGCGCAGGCCAGCGCGTCGGCCGCGTCGGTGGACGGCAGCCCGGGCAACGCGAGCAGGCGCTGCACCATCGCCTGGACCTGCGCCTTGGCCGCGCGACCGTAGCCGGCCACCGCCTGCTTGACCTGCATCGCGGTGTACTCGCTGACCGGCAGCTCGTGGACGACCGCGGTGGTGATCGCCGCCCCCCGCGCCTGGCCTAGCAGCAGCGTCGACTGCGGATTGGCGTTTACGAAGACGATCTCGACCGCCGCGACCTGCGGCCGGTACTCGCGGATCACCTCGGCCAGCCCGTCGTGGACGGTCTTGAGACGCGGCGGCAGCGCGCCGCCGCCGATGCGGATCACGCCGCTGGCGACGTAGCGAAGCCGCGGCCCGTCGGCGTCGACGACCCCGAAGCCGGTGACGCGCAGCCCGGGGTCGATGCCGAGGATGCGGATCAATGCCGGAAGTGCCGCACGCCGGTGAGCACCATCGCGATGCCGCGCTCGTCGGCGGCCGCGATGACCTCGTCGTCGCGAACCGAGCCGCCGGGCTGGATCACCGCGACCGCGCCCGCGTCGACGACCACGTCGAGGCCGTCGCGGAACGGGAAGAACGCGTCGGACGCGACCACCGAGCCGGCCAGCGTGAGGCCGGCGTTCTGCGCCTTGATCGACGCGATGCGCGCCGAGTCGATGCGGCTCATCTGGCCGGCGCCGACGCCCAGCGTGGCGCCGTCGCCGCAGAACACGATCGCGTTGGACTTCACGTACTTGGCGACCCGCCACGCGAACAGCAGGTCGGCGAGCTGGGCCTGCGAGGGCGCCTTCTTCGTGACGACCTTCAGCTCGCCGGCGCCGACCTCGCGGTTGTCGGCGGTCTGGATCAGCAGGCCCGAGCCGATCCGCTTGACGTCGTGCGAGTTGCGGCCGCGCTCCCAGTCTGTCGCGCCGTCGGGCTTCACGCCGTCGAGCGGGATCTCGAGCACGCGCGCGTTGGCCTTGGCCGACAGCACCTGCCGGGCCTCGTCGGTGTAGGCGGGCGCCAGCAGCACCTCGACGAACTGCTTCGAGACCGCGCGCGCGGCCTCGCCGTCGACCGGCCGGTTGAACGCGATGATGCCGCCGAAGGCGGAAGTGGGATCGGTGCGGAAGGCCCGCGCGTAGGCGTCGGCCGAGTCCTTGCCCACGGCCACGCCGCAGGGGTTGGCATGCTTGACGATCACGCAGGCGGGCGCGTCGAAGCTCTTCACGCACTCCCAGGCAGCGTCGGCATCGGCGATGTTGTTGTACGACAGCTCCTTGCCCTGCAACTGGCTCGCGGTGACCAGCGAACCCGGGGCGGGGTGAAGGTCGCGGTAGAACGCGGCGGCCTGGTGGGGGTTCTCGCCGTAGCGCAGGTCCTGCAGCTTGACGAAGCGGCCGTTGCTCTGCGCGGGGAAGGCGCTTCGCGTGCCGTCCGGGTTCAGCGACGACAGCCAGTCGCTGATCGCGCCGTCGTAGTTGGAGATCGCGTTGAAGGCGGCCACCGCCAGCGCGAAGCGGGTGGCGTCGGACAGGCCGCCGGTGTCGCGGATCTCGGCCAGCGCCGCCTCGTACTGCGAGGCCGATGTCAGCACGCCGACGCCGCGCCAGTTCTTGGCGCCCGAGCGGACCATGGCCGGGCCGCCGATGTCGATGTTCTCGATCGCGTCCTCGAGCGTGCAGTCGGGCTTCGCGACGGTGGCCTCGAACGGATAGAGGTTCACCACCAGCAGGTCGATCGTCGGGATGCCGTGCTCGGCGATCGCCGCCATGTGCGAGTCCGCGTCGCGCCGCGCGAGCAGGCCGCCGTGGATCTTCGGGTGCAGCGTCTTGACGCGGCCGTCGAGCATCTCGGGAAAGCCGGTGTGCGCGGAGACCTCGGTGACCGCGACGCCGCTGTCGGCCAGCAGCTTCGCGGTGCCGCCGGTCGAGAGGATGGCCACGCCCAGCGAGGCGAGCGCGCGCGCGAGCTCGACGACGCCGGTCTTGTCGGAAACGCTGATCAGCGCGCGGCGGACCGGGATCGTCGATGCCGTCTTGTCGGAGGTGTCGGTCTGGGTCATGGATTCTCGAGGGTTTGCGTTCAGAGCATTCCGTGCATCTGCAGCTTCTTGCGCAGCGTGTTCCGGTTGATGCCGAGCATCTCGCTCGCGCGAAGCTGGTTGCCCTGCGCCTCGCGCATCACGACCTCGAGCATCGGGCGCTCGACCGCCTGGATGACCATCTGGTAGATCGCGTTCGGGGGCGTGCCTTCGAGGTCGCGGAAATAGCGCTCCAGGCTCTTCGATACGGCTTCGTCGAGACTCGGTTGCCTGCTCATGCCAGGTGGCTCCAGCGGAACTGCTTGTCGTTGGCCGCGTCGCAGTCGGCGATGCGGCGGGCGGCCTTCGCGCGGGCCGGCGCGGTTTCGTCGAGGTAGGCGTCGATCGCGTCGAGCTGGCGCGCCGGCTCTTCGAGCCGGTTGAAGCGATCGAGGAAATCGCGCAGCGCGCCGGCGTCCTGGCCCGGCGCGGCCGCGTCGTCGCGCCCGGGCGCGCTGTCGCGCTCGAAAGCGCGCAGGTACCAGCCCACGTGCTTGCGGGCGGTGCGCACGCCGGTGAACTCGCCGTGGAAGGCGTAGTGATCGAGCAGGTGCTCGCGCAGCATCGCGCGCAGCTCGGCGGGGCCGGGCGGCGCGAGCAGGGTGCCCGTCTCGAGGAAATGCGCGACCTCGCGGAAGATCCAGGGCCGGCCCTGCGCGGCGCGCCCGATCATCACCGCGTCGGCGCCTGTCAGCCGCAGCACCTCGCGTGCCTTTGCCGGGCTGTCGATGTCGCCGTTGGCGACCACCGGCACCGACACCGCGGCCTTGACCGCGGCGATCGTGTCGTACTCCGCGTGGCCGCCGTATCCGCAGGCGCGCGTGCGGCCGTGCACCGTGATCATCGCCGCGCCGGCCCGTTCGAAGTCCCGCGCGAGCGCGACCGCGTTGCGCGAGCCGGGCGTGGGGCCGGTGCGCATCTTGACGGTGACCGGCACGCCGACCGCCGAAGCCACCGCCTCGACGATCGCTCGCGCGAGCGGCTCGTCGGCCATCAGCGCCGAGCCCGACCAGGCGTTGCAGACCTTCTTGACCGGGCAGCCCATGTTGATGTCGATGATCTGCGCGCCGCGATCGACGTTGAAGCGCGCGGCCTCGGCCATCATCGCGGGGTCGGCGCCGGCGAGTTGCACCGCCTTCGGCTCCATCTCGCCCGCGTGGTCGATGCGCCGCGAGGTCTTGACGCTGGCCCACAGCCGCGGGTTCGACGCCGCCATCTCGGAGACCGCGTAGCCCGCGCCGAGCCGCTTGCAAAGCTGACGGTAGGGCCGGTCGGTCACGCCTGCCATCGGCGCAACGAAGACGTTGTTGCGCAGGGCGAAGGGACCGATTCGCATCGCTGAGGGCATCTGTCGGCGGGGTGGACGGGGACGGGCGCGAAGGCCGGCGGGACGGCGATTCTAACGCCATATCGCGCTGCCTAAAAACTGTGCATCGCAATATGAGCGCGAGCGCGCCCGGCCCGCGGCGGACGATCGGGCGCCGGGCCCGCCCGAGCCTCCCGGCTCAGGCGCGAAGGCCGAACATGAAGGCGCGCGCGAGGGTCCGGCGCGCCGGACCGGCGAGGTCCAGCGCGCCGAGCGCGACCGACTCGAGCGGATGCAGCAGCGGCGCGGTGAAGATCGTGGCGAGCGCGTCGGTCACCGCAACCGTGGCGAAGCGGTCGGCGCGCCGCGCGCCGGCGAAGCCGCGCAGCGCGGCCGCCGGCGGCTCGCCGCGCGCACGCGCGTCGCCGAGCCGCTGCGCGAGCGCGAAGGCGTCTCGAAAGCCGAGATTCATGCCCTGCCCGGCGACCGGGTGCAGCGCCTGCGCCGCGTTGCCGATCGCGACCTCGGTGTCGCCGGCGACCTTCGCGCGCAGCCTGCGATGAAGCGGCGCGAGCTGCGGCGCGTCGGCAAGGTCGAGCTCGCCGAGCGACGGGCCGAAGCGCTCCCGGAGCAGGGCCGCGAGCGCCGGCGCGGGCATTGCCAGTCGCTTCATCGACACCGCGGTCGGGGCGCACCAGACCAGCGACCACAGGCCGGACTCGGGAAGCGGCAGCAGGGCGAGCGGTCCCTCGTCGGTGAAGCGCTCGAAGGCCACGCCCTCCTGCGGGCGCGAGACCCTGACCGTGGCCAGCAGCGCCGCCTGGTCGAAGTCGCGCGAGCGGCCGTCCTCGCCGGGGTTGCCGTCGGCGATCACGGTGATCGAGGGAGGGGAAGGGGGAAGGGGTTCGGGAAGTGAAGGGGGAAGGGGGAAGGGAGAAGGGGTGGACGGAGCCGACGGGACGGAGGGGGTGGGAGGGGCGATTCGGTCCAGGCCCTCGCGCAGCGCGCGATGAAGGGCTTCGTAGCGGACGACGTGGCCGAGCGCGGGGGCGCTCAGCTCTTCGGCGGTGAGCCGGGTGCGACCGGCCGCGCCTCGCAGCGTGACCTCGACGGTGGTGATCGGGGCGGACGGCGGCGGATGCGCGATCCGGGTCAGCAGCTGCCAGCTGCCGAGCGACAGTGCGATCGCACGCTGCGCGAGCCAGGGCGGCAGGGTCTCCGGAACCGGGTCGCAGGCGAGCTCGGCGGATGCGAAGCCCTGGCGAACGAGCAGGCCGCGCAGCAGCAGCGACACCGGGCCGCCGCCGACGATGCGGATCGGCGCGCTGCCGGTCATCGCCTCGCCGCCGCCGATCGCCGCACCATCGCCGATCGCCACGCCAGCGCTCGTCGTCGCAGGGATCGGGCAGCGCGCGCCATCGTTCGATCAGCTCCGCATCAGCGCTTCGATCTCGCCGGCCGCCTTGGGCACGTCGCCGGTGATGATCTCGCAGCCGCCCTCGGTGACCACTGCGTCGTCCTCGATGCGGATGCCGATGTCGTGGAAGGCCTGGGGCACGTCGTCGGCCGCCCGCACGTAGATGCCGGGCTCGACGGTGAGCACCATGCCGGGGCGCAGCACGCGCCAGGGCCTGCCGCCCTCGCCGGCGGGCTCGCCGGGCTCGCGGTAGTCGCCGCAGTCGTGGACGTCCATGCCGAGCCAGTGGCCGGTGCGGTGCATGTAGAAGCGGCGGTAGGCGCCGGACTCGATCGCGGCGTCGACGCTGCCTTCGACCAGCCCGCAGTCGACCATGCCCTGCGCGAGCACCCGCACCGCGGCGTCGTGCGGGTCGGTGAAGCGCGCGCCCGGCCTCGTGGCGCTTATCGCCGCCTGCTGGGCCGCGAGCACGATGTCGTAGAGGGTGCGCTGAGGGCCGCTGAAGCGTCCGTTGACCGGGAAGGTGCGGGTGATGTCGGAGGCGTAGCCGTCGAGCTCGCAGCCGGCGTCGATCAGCAGCAGGTCGCCGTCGGCCATCAGCGCGTCGTTCGAAACGTAGTGCAGCACGCAGGCGTTGCGGCCTGCCGCGACGATCGAGCCGTAGGCCGGGTACTGCGAGCCCGCGGCGCGGAACTCGTGCAGCAGTTCGGCCTCGATCTCGTACTCGCGGCGACCGGGTCGCGCCGCGCGCATCGCGCGCACGTGGGCGGCCGCCGAGATCTTCGCCGCGCGCCGCATCAGGTCGAGCTCGTGCCCGTCCTTGACCAGCCGCATCTCGTCGAGCACGTGCAGCACATCGAAGGCGCGTCCGGGCGCGGTCACGCCGGCGCGGGCCTGCGCGCGCACCGCGTCGAGCCAACCGCGCAGCCGCGCGTCGAGCCCGGCGTCGCTGCCCATCGCGTGCCAGATCGCGGGCCGGTCGGCCAGCAGCTTCGGCATCTCCTCGTCGAGCTTGTCGATCGTGAAGCTGCGATCGAAGCCGAAGCGCTCGCGCGCCAGGTCCGGGCCGTGCCGCCAGCCGTCCCAGATCTCGCGCTCCTCGTGCTTGTCCCGGCAGAACAGGATCGATTCCTCGCGGTCCGCGTCGGCGACGACGACCACCACGGCCTCGGGCTCGGGAAAGCCGGTCAGCCAGTAGAAGTGGCTGTCCCAGCGGTAGGGGAAGTGCGCGTCGCGGTTGCGGGTCTTCTCCGGCGCGGTGAAGAGCACGGCCACGCCGCCGCCCTGCGCTCGCATCGCGGCCGCGAGCCTGGAACGTCGGGAAGCGTGAGGCTGCATCGGGGGCTCCTGCGTCATCGAGGACGCAATTGTGCATCGAGCGCGGCGAGCCGCTGCGGCGTGCCCACGTCGATCCACCGGCCTTCGTGCAGTTCGGCGCCGACGCGGCGCCGGCCCGCGGCCTCGCGCAGCAGCGGCGCCAGCCTGGCCGGCGCGTCCGGATCGAGCCCCCGGAAGAGGGCCGGGTCGTACACGCCGATGCCCGAGAAGGTCAGCCCCTTGCGGCCCGCGTCGAGCAGGCCGTCGGCCAGCGCGAAGTCGCCTTCCGGGTGCTGGGGCGGGTTCGGCACCAGCACGCACCAGGCGAGCAGGCCCGCCGCGTGCATCTGCGCGGCGATCGTGCGCGCGCGCCGCAGCGGGAAGTCGCAGAAGACGTCGCCGTTGATCACCAGGAACGGGTCCTTGCCGAGCAGCGGCAGGGCCCGGGCGATGCCGCCGGCCGTCTCGAGCGCCGGGCTCTCGGGCGACCAGGCGATCCGCAGGCCCCAGCGGGCGCCGTCGCCGAGCGCCTGTTCGATCATCGCGCCCAGGTGGGCGTGGTTGACGACGACCTCGCGAAAGCCGGCCGCGGCGAGCGCTTCGAGGTGCCACACGATCAGCGGCTTGCCGCCGGCCCGCAGCAGCGGCTTCGGGCAGTCGTCGGTGAGCGGGCGCATCCGCTCGCCGCGGCCGGCGGCAAGGATCATCGCGCGCATCGCGGCGGGTCTCAGAAGGTGTAGCCGGCGCGAAGCGCGCGGTTCTCGACCCGGTCGATCAGGCGCGCCAGCGGGCCGAAGGCGTCGTAGCGGCCCGCCACCTCGATCGCCGCGGCCAGCACGCGCGGCATGTCGGCCAGGTAGCGGTCCTTGCCGTCGCGATGGTGCAGGCGCGCGAAGATGCCGAGCACCTTCAGGTGCCGCTGCAGGCCCATCCACTCGAGGTCGCGCCAGAAACCGCCGAAGTCGCCGGGCACCGGCAGGCCGCGCTTGCGCGCGCTCTCCCACCAGCGGACCGCCCAGTCGAGCTGCCGCTCCTCGGGCCAGGCCACGTAGGCGTCGCGCAGCAGCGAGACCAGGTCGTAGGTGACCGGCCCGTACACCGCGTCCTGGAAGTCGAGGATGCCGGGCGTGGCCGCCTCGTCGCCGGGAAGGACCATCAGGTTGCGCGAGTGGTAGTCGCGGTGCACGTAGACGCGCGGCTGCGCCAGGTTGTTGGCGAGCAGCGCATCGAAGGCGGCGCGCAGCGTGTTCCGGTCGGAGTCGGACAGCGTCGCCTCCCGGTGCCGGGCGAGGTACCAGTCGGGGTACAGCATCAGCTCGCGCTCGAGCAGCGCGCGGTCGTAGTCCGGAAAGACGCCGGGCCGGCTGGCCGCCTGCATGTCGAGCAGCGCACCCGTGGCGCCGCGATAGAGCCTGTCGATCTGCGCTTCGTCGGGTGCGGTCGGGCCCTGCAGCCGGTCGAGCAGCGTTTCGCCGCCGAAGTCCTCGAGCAGCAGGAAGCCGCGCTCGAGGTCGGCCTCGAGCACCGCCGGCACGCGCAGGCCGGCCTCTCCGAACACGCGCGCGGCGTGCACGAAGGGCCGGCAGTCTTCCTGGGGCGGCGGCGCGTCCATCGCGATCAGGCTGCCGGCGCCGGCATCGACGCGGAAGTAGCGGCGAAAGCTCGCATCGTTCGACGCGGGCCGGATCGAGTCCAGTGCGAGGTCGCGGCGGCCGGCCATGCCGGCGAGCCACTCGCGCAGCAGGTCGAGGCGGGCGTCCTGCCCGGTTTCGGCAGAGGTGGAGGCGGCTCGGGAATTCATCGTGATCCGTATAATAAGACGACCCGCTGCCTGCACCGCGGCGGGGTCGCGCGCCGTACTCCGTCAGGCGCCTTCCTTCCGAATGGGTCGCCGACAGAAGCCTGCCCCCCGAAAACGCCGCATGCCGTCGGCCCGCCTGCTCGGCGCGGCCGGCCTGGCGGGCGCTTTCGTCGTCGCGATTCCGCCCGCTTCGCACGCGCAAGCCGCCGGGGCCGGCGCTGCCGATCGGCCCTTGCGCCTGCAGTTCGAGAGCCGGCTCGACGAATCGCGCGCCGCGGTCCGCGAGGGCCGCCCGGTCTACGGCAGCGGCGAGCGCCTGACCGGCCGCACCGGCCGCGACACCACGATCGAGGGCGATGCCGAGCTCCGGCAGGCCGGCACCGTGCTGCGCGCCGACCGGATCACCTGGTACGACGCCGACGAGGAGGTGTTCGCGGTCGGCAACGTGAGGATCACCCGGGACGGCAACGTCTTCGCGGGGCCGCAGCTCAGGCTGAAGCTCGACACGAACGAGGGCAGCTTCGCGTCGCCGGCCTACTACCTGCCGCAGTACCGGGGCCGCGGGCGCGCCGACCTGATCGAATTCCTGGGGCCCGACCGGACCCGCTTCATCGGGGCCAGCTACACCACCTGCGAGCCCGACGATCCCGACTGGATCCTGCAGGCCCGCACGCTGACCCTCGACGAGGCCGAGGGCGAGGGCACCGGCCGGTCGGCGAGTCTGAGCTTCATGGGCATGAAGATCCTCGCGTTGCCGGTGTTCGCCTTCCCGCTGGGCGACGAGCGCAAGAGCGGGTTCCTGCCGCCGACGCTGTCGATCAATTCGCGCACCGGCTTCGACGTCGTGGCGCCCTACTACTGGAACATCGCGCCGAACCGCGACTTCACCCTCTATCCGCGCCTGAGCACGAAGCGCGGCGCGCAGATCGGCGGAGAGTTCAGGTACCTCGAGCGGCGCTACAGCGGCCAGATCGACTTCGAGGTGAACCCGAACGACCTGGTCACCGGCGAATCGCGGCATTACTACGGGTTGCGCCACGGCTTCTCGGGCTATGCCGGCTGGAGCGGCGGCTGGAACGTGCGCGGCGTGTCCGACGACAACTATTTCGTCGACTACTCGCGATCGATCCTGACCTCCGCCGACCGGGTGCTGCCGCAGCACTTCTTCGCCTCGCGCAGCCTCGGGGCCGACTGGTCGATGCTGTTCGACGTGCAGAAGTGGCAGCCCATCCTCGACGCGAGGCCCGGCCCGTACGAGCGGGTGCCCCGCGTGCAGCTTCGACAGGTGAAGCGCGACGTCGCCGGATTCGACGTGGACACGACGATCGAGGCCACGCAGTTCGCCGCGCCCACGCCGACCGGCGCGCAGGGCTGGCGCTTCTTCGCGAACCCGCAGGTGAGCTGGCCGATCGTGAGGCCGGGCTGGTCGATCGTGCCGAAGGTGTCGCTGCACGCGAGCGCGTACCAGCTCGATCGCAACGGCGTGTTCGACACGTCGCTGACCCGCGTCGTGCCGACCTTCTCGGTCGATGCCGGGCTGGTCTTCGAGCGAAGCACCCGGTTCTTCGACCGCGAGGTCACGCAGACGCTCGAGCCGCGGCTGTTCTACGCGCGCACGCCGTACCGCGACCAGACCGAGTTCCCGGTGTTCGATGCGGCGACCACCGATTTCAGCTTCGCGCAGCTGTTCTCCGAGAACACCTTCGTCGGCCACGACCGGATCGCCGACGTGAACCAGCTGACCGCGGCGGCCGTTTCCAGGCTGGTCGAGCCCGCGACCGGCGCCGAGCGGCTGCGCTTCGCGGTCGGCCAGCGCGTCTATTTCTCGGACCAGCGCGTGACCCTTCCCGGCGGCGTGCCGCTGACCGACGGCCGTTCGGACATCCTGCTCGCCGCCGGCGGTCAGCTGGCCCCGGGGATGAGCTTCGACACCGGCCTGCAGTACAGCGTCGAGAGCTCGAGGGTGCCCAGGTTCAGCGCGGTCTGGAGATGGCTGCCCAAGGAGGGGCAGGTGCTCAACGTGGGCACCCGCTATCGGCGCGAGGAGATCGGGCAGTTCGACACCTCCTGGCGCTGGCCGCTGTCGGGGCGATGGATGTCGATGGGCCGGCTCAACTACTCCTTCCTCGACCGCGGCGTCGACCCGGTCAGTCGCATCCCGAACCAGCGCGGCATCGTCGAGAGCGTGCTGGGGGTGGAGTACGACGCCTGCTGCTGGATTTCCCGGGTGGTCCTGCAGCGCTACACGACCGGCGTGGACACGGCCACCACCGCGCTCTTCTTCCAGCTCGAGCTCAAGGGCCTGGGCAGGATCGGCTCCGACCCCTTCGATATACTGCGCCGGAACATTCCCGGTTTCCGCGTGCCGGACGTGACGCCGGGCGCGACCTCGCGCTACTTCGGATACGAATGAAACATCGCCTGTCCCTGCCGGGTGCCTTGCGCCCGGTCATCGCGGCCCTCGCTTTCGCGATGCTCGCGTCCGCGGCGAGCGCGCAGCTGCGCGCGCCGACCGAGGGCGGCTCCGGCCTGCGCCTGCCCGGCGCGGCTTCGCAATCGCCGGCGGCGCCTTCCCCGGCGGCCACGTCTTCCCCTGGCGCGGCCGGGCAGGCATCGCCCGCACCCGGCAATGGCGGGGCGGGCGGGATCCGCGAGCTCGACCGGGTCGTCGCGGTGGTCAACGACGACGTCATCACGCTGCGCGAGCTCGAACGGCGCGCCGAGCTGGTCTCGGCCCAGCTTCGGCGCCAGGGCACCGAGCTGCCGCCGCGCGACGTGCTGCTTCGCCAGCTGCTCGAGCGGATGATCGTCGACCGGGCGCAGCTGCAGCTCGCGCGCGACTACGGCATCCGCGTCGACGAGCAGCAGCTCGACCGGGCGATCGCGGGCATCGCACAGGAGAACAAGCTGAGCGTGGCGCAGCTGCGCGAGCGCGTCGAGCGCGAGGGGCAGAGTTTCGCGCGCTTTCGCGAGGACATCCGCGGCGAGATCCTGAGGGCCCGGCTGCGCGAGCGCGAGGTCGACTCGAAGGTGCAGGTCAGCGAGGCCGACATCGACGCCTATCTCGCCTCGCAGGAAAGCCAGCCCGGGAGCGCCGAGTACCGGGTCGCGCAGATCCTGCTGCGGGTGCCCGAGGGCGCGAGCCCCGAGCAGATCGAGCGGCAGCGGCTGCGAGGCGAGGAGATCCGCAAGCAGCTCGAAGGCGGCGAGAGCTTCGCGAGGCTGGCCGCCGCCTTCTCCGACGCGCCCGACGCGCTGAGCGGCGGCATGCTCGGCTGGCGCAAGCCCGAGAGGCTGCCCGAGCTGTTCGCGCAGGCGCTCGCCCCGATGAAAGAGGGGGAGATCTCCGGACTGCTTCGAAGCCCGGCGGGCTTTCACCTGCTTCAGCTCGTCGAACGGCGAGACAGCGGGGGCAGTTCGCTGCAGTCCGAGCCGGTCACCCAGACCCGGGCGCGCCACATCCTGATCCGCCCCAACGAGGTGATCAGCGAGGACGAGGCCTTCAGGCGCCTGCGCGAGATCCGCGAGCGCGTCCAGGCGGGCACCGCGGACTTCGCCGAAATGGCGCGCCAGTATTCGGCCGACGGCAGCGCGGGCCGCGGCGGCGACCTCGGCTGGATCTATCCGGGCGACACGGTTCCCGAGTTCGAGCGGGCGATGAACGCGCTCGCGCCGGGCCAGGTCGGCGAGCCGGTGCGCACCCCCTTCGGCGTCCACCTGATCCAGGTGCTCGAGCGGCGCAGCGACGAGGCCTCTCCCGAGCGCCTCAGGCAGCGGGTGCGCGAGATCCTTCGCGCGCGCCGCATCGAGGAGCGCTACCAGGACTGGCTGAGGCAGTTGCGCGACAGCACCTACGTCGAGTACAAGCTCGACGGAAACTGAGTTGCCGGGACACGCCGCCTCCGGCCACCGGGCGCGCAAGCGCTTCGGACAGCACTTCCTGGCCGACGCCGGCGTCGTGCGCGCGATCGTCGACGCGATCGCTCCCAAGGACGGCCAGCACATCGTCGAGATCGGCCCCGGGCTCGCGGCGCTGACCGACGCGCTGCTCGAGCGCGTCGACGCGATCCAGGCGGTAGAGATCGACCGCGACCTCGCTGCCCGCCTGCGCAGGCGCCATTCGCCCGACAGGCTCGTGCTGCACGAGGCCGACGCGCTGGCCTTCGACTTCGCGGCCGCCTTGCCGCAAGGCGCGGCCGATGCCGGCCAGCGGCTTCGCATCGTGGGCAACCTGCCCTACAACATCTCGAGCCCGCTGCTGGTCAGGCTGCTCGATTTCCGCGCGATCGTCGAGGACCAGCACTTCATGCTGCAGAAGGAGGTCGTCGACCGGATCGTCGCGGCGCCGGGCGGGGCCGACTACGGCCGGCTGTCGGTGCTGATGCAGGCCTACCATCACTGCGACAGCCTGTTCGACGTGCCGCCCGGCGCCTTCGATCCGCCGCCGCGCGTCGATTCGGCAGTGGTCCGGATGACGGTGCGGCGGGACCGCGTCGGCGAAGACCCGGCGCCGCTGCAGCAGCTGCTCGCGGTGGCCTTCGGGCAGCGCCGGAAGATGCTGCGCGGCACGCTGCTGCCGTGGCTGGCGCAGCGCGGCGTCGACCCGGCCGGCATCGAGCCGACCGCCCGCGCCGAGGAAATCGACGTCGAGACCTGGCGGACGCTGGCGGCGCGGCTGGCGGCGGCCTGATCGGCCGCCGTTCCGTCAGCCCCGGGTGCCGGCCTGGATCAGCTCGATCTTGTAGCCGTCAGGGTCCTGCACGAAGGCGATGACCGTCGATCCGCCCTTGACCGGGCCGGCCTCGCGGGTGACGTTGCCGCCCGCCGCCTTGATCCGTTCGCAGGCCGCGTAGGCGTCGGGCACCTCGATCGCGATGTGGCCGTAGGCGCCACCCATCTCGTACGAATCGATGCCGTGGTTGTGCGTCAGCTCGATCTCGGCCTGGCCCTCGGCATTGCCCTTGCCGAAGGCGACGAAGGCCAGCGAGTACTTCTGTTCGGGTCGCTCGGTCGTGCGCAGCAGGTTCATGCCGAGCACCTTCGTGTAGAAGTCGATCGAGCGCTGCATGTCGCCCACGCGCAGCATCGTGTGAAGGATCCTCATCGTCTATCTCCTGTTGCGGATGCGGGTTCGTTCGAAGGGGGCATCGCGCCGGCGGCGCGGCGCTCAGAGCGGCCGGGGCTCGTCGGGGATCTGCCTGAGCCACTCGCGGGCGCGCTCGAACTCGGGGAACAGCGAGCCGACCGTGGACCAGAAGCGCGGCCCGTGGTTCATCTCGTGCAGGTGCGCGAGCTCGTGCGCGATCACGTAGTCGACGATGTCCATCGGGAAGTGGACCAGCCGCCAGTTCAGCCGGACCGAGCCGTCGGCCGAGCAGCTGCCCCAGCGCGTGCGCGCCGAAGACAGCGACCAGCGGCTGGGCGCGCGGCCGAGGCGCTCGGCGAACACCGCGATGCGCTCCGCGAACACCAGCTTCGCGTGCTGCTGCAGCCAGGCCTGCACGCTGTCCCTGAGCTGCTCGGCGCCGGCACCTGCCGGCAGGCCGACGCGAAGCTCCTCGCCGACCAGGCCTACGCGGTCCGCGCCTGCGTCGATCCGCATCGTCAGCGTGCGGCCGAGCAGGCGGATCGGCGCGCCGTCTTCCCAGCGCGGGGCGAGCCGCTCGCGCCGCGCCGCGTGCTCGCGCCACTCGGCGAGCTTGCGCAGCACCCAGTCGGCCTTGTCGGCGAGCGCGCGCTCGATCTCGGCGAGCGTGACCCAGCGCGGCGCGCTCACGCGCAGGCCGCGGTGGTCGATCATGAAGCCGATCGTGCGCCGCCGGGCGCGCCGCAGCTCCCAGGCGACCGGATGACCCTTCAGCATCACGCGGCGCGTGCCGGCCCCGGGGGCCTGCGTCGCGCCCGGGCCCGCCGCGCGAGGCGCGTCCGGGTGCGCGGTCGGTGGCCGGAGCGAAAGGTCGAGCCCGCCGAGCGAATCGAGCGCGTCGAACAGCGATAGCTGGCCCGAATCGAGGGCGCGGTCTCCTTTCGGCATCAGGCGGTCGTCTTCGGGCCGGTGGCGTCGGGCTGCGGGTCTTGGTAGAGGTGCGGGCTGAGCCTGCGCATCTCGGATTCTATCCAGCCTTCGGCCTCGGCGTTCACCTGATCGGCGCCGCGGCCCTCGACCGGGATCGTCGGGCCGATCGACACGGTGATCAGGCCCGGGCGCAGCACGAAGGCCCTGCGCGGCCAGCACTCGCCCGAGTTGACCGCGATCGGCACCACCGGCGCGCCGGTGCGGACCGCGAGCCGCGCGCCGCCGGTCTTGTAGCGGCCCTGCGAACCGGCAGGGGTGCGCGTGCCCTCGGGGAACACGATGATCCAGCGGCCTTCGGCGAGCTTGCGGGTGCCTTGCGAGACCAGTTGCTCGAAGGCGTCGGCGCCGCGGCGGCGATCGATGTGGATCATGTCGAGCAGCGCGATGCCCCAGCCGAAGAACGGCAGGTAGAGCAGCTCGCGCTTGAACACGTAGCAGAGCTCGCGCGGCATCCACGACGCGAGGAACAGCGTCTCCCAGGTGGACTGGTGCTTGGCGAGCAGGATGGCCGGGCCGTCCGGAAGCCGCGATGCGCCGGTCACCTGCCAGCGGATCCCGACCAGCACGCGCGCCGCCCAGATCACGATCCTCGGCCAGCCGACCGTGTAGCGATAGCGCAGGCGGCGCGGCAGCGGCGCGACCAGCAGGCAGCCGATCGCGTACGGCACGACCGTGACCACCTGGAACAGCAGGAAAAGCGCCGAGCGGAGCGCCTGCATCGCCGCCCGCTCGTCAGCCGGCGCCCCGCGCCGCGATCTCGGTGGCCACCGCCGCGAGGTCGGCCCGGACGATCGTGCCCGGCGGCAGGTCGCCGCGCTGCATCGTGGCCTGTCCCTTGCCGCTCAGCACGAGGATGGGCCGGCAGCCGGCCGCGTGCGCCGCCTGCAGGTCGCGAAGCTGGTCGCCGATCGCCCAGGTCTCGCCGGGCTGGGCGCCGAAGCGCTCGAGGGCCTCGCGGAACAGGCCGGGCCTCGGCTTGCGGCACTCGCAGCCCGAATTCGGGCCGTGGGGGCAGAAGAAGATCGCGTCGATCCGGCCGCCGGCCTTGTCGACGAGCGCGTGCATCTTGTCGTGGATCGCGGCCAGCACCTTCAGGTCGAACAGTCCGCGCGCGACGCCCGACTGGTTGGTCGCCACCGCGACCCGGTAGCCGGCCTTGCAGAGCGCGGCGATCGCCTCGATGCTGCCCGGCAGCGGGCGCCACTCGTCCGGATTCTTGATGTAGGCGTCGCTGTCGTGGTTGATGACGCCGTCGCGATCGAGGATGACCAGCCTCACCGGGGCCTTGCGATCGTTGCCCGGCATCAGACCGACAGCCTGGAGATGTCGGCGACCCGGTTCATCAGGCCGCGCAGGGTGGACAGCAGCGCCAGCCGGTTGGCGCGCACCGCCGGGTCGTCGGCCATGACCATCACCTGGTCGAAGAAGCTGTCGACCGGGCCGCGGGCCTGCGCCATCAGCGCCAGCGCCGCGCCGTAGTCGGCGGCGCGCATCGCGTCGTCCACTTTCGGCGCGAGCGTGGCGATGGTCTCGGCGAGCGCCAGCTCGGCCGGTTCGGCGAGCAGGGCCGCGTCGAAACGCACCGCTTCGCCGGCCCCCTCGGCCTTGCGGAGGATGTTGCCGATCCGCTTGTTGGCCGCGGCCAGCGCCTCGGCCTCGGGCAGGGCCGAGAAGGCGCGCACGGCCTGCAGCCGGGCGGGCACCTCGGACAGGTCGTCGGGTCGCTGGTCGACGACCGCCGCCACTTCCTGGGCGCTGAAGCCGCCCTCGCGCAGCCAGCCGGCGAGACGGTCGTGGATGAAGCCGGCGAGCGTGTCGCGGGCGTCGGAGACCTTGTCGCCGAACGAGGCGAACGCGCAGCGCAGCAGCGCGTCGAGCGACAGCGCGAGCTTCGCCTCGACCAGCATCCGGATCAGGCCCAGCGCGTGCCGGCGCAGCGCGAACGGGTCCTTGTCGCCGGTGGGCAGCTGCCCGATGCCGAACAGGCCGGCCAGCGTTTCGAGCTTGTCGGCCATCGCGAGCACCAGGCCGGTGCGCTGCGAGGGCAGGGCGTCGCCCGCGAAGCGCGGCTGGTAGTGCTCGCGGATCGCGACCGCGACTTCCTCGGGTTCGCCGTCGTGGCGGGCGTAGTAGGCGCCCATGATCCCCTGCAACTCGGGGAACTCGCCGACCATGCCGGTCAGCAGGTCGGTCTTGGCGAGCAGCGCTGCGCGGTCGGCCAGCGCGGCGTCGGCACCGAGCATGCCGGCGATCGCGCGGGCGATCGCGCGCACCCGCTCGACGCGCTCGCCCTGCGAGCCGAGCCTGGCGTGGTAGACGACCGAGGCGAGGCGCGGCACGCGCGACTCGAGGGTGACCTTGAGGTCCTGCTCGAAGAAGAAGCGCGCGTCGGCAAGGCGCGGGCGAACGACCCGCTGGTTGCCGTCGACGATGAACGAGGGGTCGTCGACCTCCATGTTCGAGACGAGCAGGAACTTCGGAAGCAGCTTGCCGCTCGCGTCGAACAGCGGGAAGTACTTCTGGTTCGTGCGCATCGTCAGGATCAGGCACTCGGGCGGCACCTGCAGGAACTCGCTCTCGAACTCGCCGACGTAGACGGCCGGCCACTCGACGAGCGCGGTGACCTCGTCGAGCAGCGCCTCGACCGTGTCGCCTTCGCCGATGCTCGCGCCGAGCCCGGCGGCGCGCTCGCGCAGCAGGCTCGCGATCCGCGCGCGCCGCGCGTCGAACGAGGCCAGCACGCGGCCGCGCTCGCGCAGCACCGACTCGTAGGAGAGCGCGTCGGGCAGCTCGAGCGCGCCCGGCGACTGGAAGCGATGGCCGTGCGTGATGCTGCCCGCGTGCACGCCGAGCACGGTGGCGGGCACCACGCGGTCGCCGTGCAGCACGACCAGGCCGTGGGCCGGGCGGACGAAGCCGACCGTGGTCTGGCCGTCGGCCAGCTGGTACTGCATCACCTTCGGGATCGGCAGGCGGCCGAGCGCGGTCTCGATGATCGCGACGATCGCGGCCTCGAGGATGTCGCCCGGCGCGGTGCTGCGATACCAGAAACAGTCCTGCTTGCCGTCACTGGCGCGCTCGAGCCGGTCGAGCGACGCGCCTTGGCGCTCGGCCCACTTCAGCAGCGCCTGCGTCGGCATGCCGTTGGCGTCGAGCCCGACCTTGACCGACGGGCCTTTCTGCTCGACCTGCCGGTCGGGCGCCTGCGACAGCACGTCGTGCACGCGCACGGCCAGGCG
The DNA here is from genome assembly GCF_023721795.1 of Zeimonas sediminis. Classification (NCBI taxonomy): domain Bacteria; kingdom Pseudomonadati; phylum Pseudomonadota; class Betaproteobacteria; order Burkholderiales; family Burkholderiaceae; genus Zeimonas; species Zeimonas sediminis. The sequence goes on along the minus strand of NZ_JAMQYE010000001.1, from coordinate 1,547,788 downwards.
GCGCGGCGTCGCGAAGCGCTCGACGCGCGCGTCGGCGGCGGCCAGTCCGCGGCTGCGAAGCCCGTCGGCGACGCCCTCGGCGAAGGCCTCGCCGAGCCGGGCGAGCGCCTTGGGCGGCAGTTCCTCGGTGAACAGCTCGACCAGCAGCGGGGCGGTCGTCGCGGGAGAAGCGGAGAGCAGGGCGGCGGTCACGGCTTCAGGCGGCGGCGTTGAGCGAGGCGAGCATCGGGAAGCCGAGCCGCTCGCGGGAGTCGTGGTAGGCCTGCGCGACCGCGCGCGCCAGCGCGCGCACGCGGCCGATGTAGGCGGCGCGCTCGGTGACCGAGATCGCGCCGCGGGCGTCGAGCAGGTTGAAGGTGTGCGAGCACTTCATGACCATCTCGTAGGCCGGCAGCGCGAGGTTCGCCTCGATCAGGCGCTTCGCCTCGGCCTCGTACTCGTCGAAGTGGCGGAACAGCATCGGCGCGTTCGAGTGCTCGAAGTTGTAGGTCGACTGCTCGACCTCGTTCTGGTGGAAGACGTCGCGATAGGTGACGCCCTCGGTCCACTGCAGGTCGTAGACGCTCTCGACGCGCTGCAGGTACATCGCGAGCCGCTCGAGGCCGTAGGTGATCTCGCCGGTGATCGGCTGGCACTTCAGCGAGCCGACCTCCTGGAAGTAGGTGAACTGCGTGACCTCCATGCCGTTGAGCCAGACCTCCCAGCCCAGGCCCCAGGCGCCGAGCGTGGGCGACTCCCAGTCGTCCTCGACGAAGCGCACGTCGTTGGCCTGCAGGTCGATGCCGATCGCCTCGAGCGAGCCGAGGTACATGTCGAGGATGTCGGGCGGCGACGGCTTGAGCACGACCTGGTACTGGTAGTAGTGCTGCAGCCGGTTCGGGTTGTCGCCGTAGCGGCCGTCCTTGGGCCGGCGCGAGGGCTGCACGTAGGCGGCGCGCCAGGGCTCGGGGCCGATCGCGCGCAGGAAGGTCGCGGTGTGGAAGGTGCCGGCGCCGACTTCCATGTCGTAGGGTTGCAGCAGCGCGCAGCCGCGCTGGTCCCAGTACGCCTGAAGGCGCAGGATCATCTGCTGGAAAGTGAGCATCGACGGAGCGGGCCCGAGAGGGGCCGGGCTGGACAAAACCGGCATTCTATCGTGCCGACCTCCCGGCCAGCGGCGGTCACTCCCTCGGCGCGGCCGCGCCGAAGGCGAGCCCGGCGAGCGCCAGCGCCGCGACCAGCGCGAGCGGCGCCAGGTCGCCGGCCCGGGCATAGGGCGTGAGCCCCGACGTCCCGCGCAGCGACGCGGCCAGCGATTCCTCGCTGTGCGGCCGCAACGCGCCGAGCACCCGGCCGCGCGCGTCGATCGCGGCGGTCACGCCGGTGTTCGTCGCGCGCAGCATCGGGCGCGCGAACTCGATCGCCCGCATCCGCGCGATCTGCAGGTGCTGGGGCAGCGCGTGCGACTCGCCGAACCAGGCGATGTTGCTGACGTTGACCAGGATCGTCGCGCCGTCGCGCACCTGCGGGGCCAGCTCGCGGCCGAAGATGTCCTCGTAGCAGATGTTGAAGGCGAGCCGCTGCCCGCGCACGTCGAGCGCGGGCTGGTGCGGCGCGCCGCGGCCGAAGTCGCCGAGCGGGATCTCCATCATGTCGACGAACCAGCGAAAGCCGGGCGGGACGAACTCGCCGAACGGCACCAGGTGCCGCTTGTCGTAGCGCCAGGGCAGCGGCCCGCCGGCGCCGATCGCCGCCACGCTGTTCGACAGCGTCGGCTCGCCGCGTCGGGTCCGCGCCGGCAGCGGCATCCCGATCGCCACGACGCCGTCGCCGACCGCGTCGACGATGGCCGCGGCGATCGACGGCGGCGTGCGCGACCACGGCACGGTCCAGGCGGTCTCGGGCAGCACGATCAGGTCGGCCGGCTCCGCGGCGATCGCCTGGGCGTAGGCCTGCATCGCTGCCACGCTGCGGGCCGGGTCGAACTTCATCTGTTGCGGCACGTTGCCTTGCAGCAGCCGCACGCGGATCGGCTCGCCGACTTCGTCGGCCCAGCGGACCGGCAGCAGCGCCAGGCCGGCGAGCAGCGGCAGCGCCAGGCAGGCGAGGGCGGCGGCGAGAGCGCCGCTCGCGGCCCGGCGGCCGGCCGAGGCGCCCGGGCCGGCCGACTCGCCCTCGCGCCGGGACGGGGGCGCCGCGAGGGCCAGGGCGGCCGCGACCAGCGCGGCCGCGGCGCCGACGCCGTGCACGCCGACCGCCGGCGCCAGCCCTGCGAGCGGGCCGTCGACCTGCGCGTAGCCCGAGGACAGCCAGGGGAACCCGGTGAACAGCCAGCCGCGCAGCATCTCGCCGGCTCCCCACAGGCCCGCGAACAGCAGCGCGGCGCCGGCCACGCCGCGCGGCGTGCGGCCGGCGCCGCCGGGGAGCGCGCGGCGCAGCGACGGCGTCGCCAGGGCGATGCCGGTCGCGGCGAAGGCGCCCAGGTAGAGCGCGAAGAGCACGAGCGCGGCCGCCGCCATCGGCGCCGGCATGCCGCCGTAGCGGTGCATGCTGACGAACAGCCAGGCGACGCCGCTGACGAACCAGCCGAAACCGAAGGCGAGGCCGGCGAGCGTCGGCGAGCGCGCGGCGCAAGCGATGCGGATCGCGGCGGCGAGCGCCAGCAGCTGCAGCCACCACAGGCCCAGCGGCGCGAAGGACGCTGCGTGAACGAGGCCCGCCGCGAAGGCCGCGCCGGGCGCTGCGGCCCGCCGGAGCCGATCGCGCAGCACCGGGCCGCTCAGTCGCGCGGCCCGGCCTGGCCGTCGCCCTGCGGGGCGGCGGCCACCGGCTCGACCAGCAGCAGGTGCACCTGCCGCGCGTCGGCGCGCAGGACCTCGAAGGACAGTCCGCCGATCTCGACCCGCTCGCCGCGGCGCGGCACCCGGCCCAGCGCGTCGGTGACCAGCCCGCCCACGGTGTCGACGTCCTCGTCGGACAGCGAACTGCCGGCGATCTCGTTGAGCTGGCGGATGCCGGCGATCGCGCGCACTCGCCAGCGAGGGCCGGTGGCGCCCGGCTCGACAGGGACGATGTGGTCGATCTCCTCGTCGAAGTCGAACTCGTCCTCGATGTCGCCGACGATCTGCTCGAGCACGTCCTCGATCGTGACCAGGCCCGCGGTGCCGCCGTACTCGTCGACGACGATCGCCAGGTGGTTGCGATTGACGCGGAACTCGCGCAGCAGCACGTTCAGCCGCTTGGACTCGGGAATGAAGATCGCCGGCCGAAGCAGGTCGCGCAGGTCGACCTCCTCGCCGCTGTACATCCGCAGCAGTTCCTTCGCGTGCAGGATGCCGACGACTTTGTCCCGGTCGCCCTCGACCACCGGGAAGCGCGAGTGAGCGGTCGCGATGACCTTGGGCAGGAAGCTCTCGGGGGACTCGGAGACGTCGATGACGTCCATCTGGGCGCGCGGGACCATGACGTCGCCGGCCGACAGCTCTGCCACCTGCAGCACGCCCTCGATCATCGACAGGGCGTCGGCATCGAGCAGCGAGCGGTCGTGCGCCTGGCGCAGCACGCCCAGCAGTTGCTCACGGTCTTCGGGAACGCGCAGCAGCAGCGCGGCCAGCCGCTCGAAAAGCGGTCGCCGGGCTTCGCCGCCCGGTGAGTCGTCGGACATGGATCGTGGGGGAAGTCTCGTCCTTTCGAGGATACCCGATGCGATTCGGGGGCGCCAAACGCTCGCGCGGCCTGGAGGTCTCGTCGTTCGGCGTGCCGTGCCGTGCCGGTCGACCGTTCGGCTGTGCTGCCATGCCCGGCCTGTGCGCTTACTCCTCGGCGGGCCTCCAGGCGGCGCGCAGTCTCGCCTGGACGGGGGGCGGGGCTTCTTCGTAGCCGATCAGCTCCAGCGTGTAGCTGCCCTGGCCGCCGGTGACGGCCTTCAGGCGGCCCTGGAAGTCCTCGAGCTCGGCGAGCGGCGCGCGGCCGGACACCGTGACCATGCCGGCGCGCGCGGTGCCCGAGCCCGAGACCTGGCCGCGACGGGCCGAAAGCTCGCCGGACACAGCGCCGATCGCCTCCTCGGGAACCGTGAGCTCGAGCCCGACGATCGGTTCGAGGACGACCGGGCGGGCGCGCGCTGCCGCGTCGAGGAAGGCCTTGCGGCCGGCCGTCACGAAGGCGATCTCCTTGCCGTCCACCGGATGGGTCTTGCCGTCGTAGACGGTCACCTCGACGTCCTGGACCGGGAAGCCCGCGACCGCGCCGCCGGCCAGCGCCTGTCGCACGCCCTTCTCCACGGCCGCGATGAAGGGCCCCGGTATCGCGCCGCCCTTGACCTCGTCGACGAAGCGGAAGCCCTCGCCGCGCGGCAGCGGCGCGATCCGCAGGAACACTTCGCCGAACTGTCCGGCCCCGCCGCTCTGCTTCTTGTGGCGGTGATGGCCCTCGGCGGGCGCGGCGATCGTCTCGCGGTAGGGGATCGTGGGCGGATGGGCCTCGACCTCGAGCCGGTGCAGCGAGCGGATGCGCTCGAGCGCGCCCGCCACGTGAAGCTCGCCGAGCCCGCGGATCACGGCCTCGTGGGTAGTGGGGTCGTGCTCGACCGACAGGCTCGGGTCCTCGAGCACCAGCCGTTGCAGGATCTCGGCCAGCTTCTGCTCGTCGCCGCGGCGCGCGACCCGCAGCGCGAGGCCGTACACGGCGTGCGGGATCGGCAGCGGCCGGAAATGAACGGCCGAGTCCTCGGGCGCGTCGTGAAGCACCGCGTCGAAGGCGAGCTCGTCGAGCTTGGCAAGCGCGCAGATCTCGCCCGGCCCGGCCGCCGCGAGCGGCTTCTGCTCGCGTCCCTGCAGCAGGAAGGGCGTGCCGATCCGCACGGCCTTGCGCGCCTCGCCGACGTACAGCGACGCGCCGGGGCGCAGGGTCCCCTGGTGGACGCGCAGGACGCCGATCCGGCCCACGTAGGGATCGACTTCGACCTTGAACACGTGGGCGAGCACGTGCTCGCCTGCGTCGCGGCTCGCGACGAGCGCCTGCGCCCGCGACGGGTCGCCGTCGGGCCAGCGCTCGAACAGCGGCGGGTTGCCTTCGAGCGGGCTGGGCGCCAGCCTCACGATGAAGTCGAGCAGCTCGGCGACGCCGGCGCCGCTGCGCGCCGACGTGAACAACACCGGCACCACGTGCGCCTCGCGCAGCGCGCGCTCGAAGGCGTCGTGCAGCGCGTTCGCGTCGATCGGGTCGCCGGACAGGTAGCGCTCGGTCAGCGCGTCGTCGACCTCGACGACCTGTTCGACGAGCGAGCGGTGCGCGGCCTCGACGCTGTCGAAGTCGGTCGGTCCGCCGTCGGGCGCGAAGAAGCAGTCGACGACCCTGCCGCCGCCGTCGGCCGGCAGGTTCAGCGGCAGGCACTCTCGCCCGAAGGCCGCCCGGATTTCCTCGAGCCGTGCGGGAAGGTCGGCGCCGGCGGCGTCGATCCGGTTCACGACCACGATCCGGCACAGGCCGCGCGTCTGGGCCCAAAGCCCCATCCGGGCGGTGGACAGCTCGACGCCGCGCTGCGCGTCCACCACCAGCGCCACCGTTTCCACCGCGTCGAGCGCCGCGAGCGCGCGGCCGGCGAAATCGGGATAGCCGGGCGTGTCGAGCAGGTGGACTCGCACGCCGTCGCGTTCCAGGTGCGCGCACGCGAGCTGCAGCGAATGACCGTGGGACTTCTCGAGCGGGTCGTAGTCGCAGACCGTGTCGCCGCGCTCGACGCTGCCCGCCGAGGGGATCGCGCCGGCGCCTGCCAGCAGGGCCTCGACCAGCGTGGTCTTGCCGACGCCGGTGTGGCCGACGAAGGCCAGCGTGCGCAGTTGCTCGGCCGGGTGAGCGGACATGCGTGACTCCCTTGCGCCGCGGCGCGACGACGGGTGATCCGGTCCCTAGGATGGAACGATCCGCCGCCGGGCGCAAGCGCGCGGCCGTTCAGGCGCGGTACGGGTCGGGAATCCGGAAGCGTGCGAGAAGCTCGACCTCGCGCGCCTCCATCGCCTGCGCCTCGTCGTCGTGCTCGTGATCGTGGCCGCAGGCGTGCAGCACGCCGTGCACGACGAGGTGCGCCAGGTGGTGGGCGAGCGGCATCCGCCGCTCGCTGGCCTCGCGCTCGAGCACCGGCACGCAGACGACGATGTCGGCCTGCACCGGGGCCGCCTGCGCGGCGCCGGCCGGTGCGCCGGTCGCGCCCGCCGGCATTTCGTAGGCGAAGGTGAGCACGTTGGTCGCGTAGTCGCGGCCGCGGTACTCGCGGTTCAGCATCCGGGCCTCGGTGCGGCCGACGAAGCGCAGCGTCAGCGTCGCATCGGCATCGATCGCCGCGGCGACCCAGCGGCGCAACTGCGCGCGCGAGGCCGGCAGCGCGTCGATGCCCTCTCCGAGCTGGATCGACAGCGAGAGCGACGGGCCTGTCTTCGCGGACGCTGCCTTGCGGACGGCACGCGGCCGGCGCCGATCAGCCTTCCGTGTTCGCGAAGCGCTCATAGGCGTCGACGATGCGCGCGACCAGCGGATGGCGGACCACGTCGCTGCTGTCGAACTCGGTGAAGGCCAGCCCGCGGATGCCGCGCAGCACCCGCCGCGCCTCGATCAGTCCCGAGCCCTGGCCGCGCGGCAGGTCGATCTGCGTCATGTCGCCGGTGACCACCGCGCGCGAGCCGAAGCCGATCCGGGTGAGGAACATCTTCATCTGCTCGGGCGTCGTGTTCTGCGCCTCGTCGAGGATGATGAAGGAGTTGTTCAGCGTTCGCCCGCGCATGTAGGCGAGCGGCGCGATCTCGATCGCCTGTTTCTCGAACATCCGCGCCGTGCGCTCGAAGCCGAGCAGGTCGTACAGGGCGTCGTACAGCGGGCGCAGGTAGGGATCGACCTTCTGCGCCAGGTCGCCGGGCAGGAAGCCGAGCCGCTCGCCGGCCTCGACCGCGGGCCGCGTTAGCACGATGCGCTGGATCGCGTCGCGCTCCAGCGCGTCGACCGCGCAGGCCACCGCCAGGTAGGTCTTGCCGGTGCCCGCCGGGCCGATCCCGAAAGTGATGTCGTGCGACAGGATGTTGCGCAGGTACTCGCGCTGGCGAGGCGTGCGGCCCTGCAGGTCGGCGCGTCGCGTGTGCAGCACCGGGGCCTCGTCGTCGGCGGCGGTTCCGCCCTCGGCGGCCTCGGGGGCGCGGCGCTCGACCAGGCCCAGCTGGATGTCGTCGAGCGACAGCGGCGTTTCGGACAGGCTCCAGAAGTGCCGCAGCGCGGCCAGCGCGCGCCGCGCATCGGCCGCCGGGCCTTCGACGGTGAAGCTGTCGCCCCGGCGGGCGATGCGCACGTCGAACGCTTCCTCGATCTGCCGCAGGTTCTGGTCGACGGGACCGCAGAGGTTCGCAAGGCGCCGGTTGTCGGCGATGTCGGGGCTGAAATCGAGGGCTTTGGCTTTCAAGAATCCGTCACTGGCGAATGGGCGAGCCGAACACGGCAGCGCCGCCGATCGTCCGGGAGTCGCTGCTTCCGCCGACAGAATACGTGAAACCGAGCCGGGCGGCGGCGTCGCCGAACAGGCCGCCGCGCAGCTGGACGCTGCACCCGGAGGCCGCGCAGCCGGCCGGGTCGCCGCCGGACACGGTCGCGCCCAGCGTGCCCGAGAAGCCGAAGCCGGCGCCGGTGCGCAGCTGGCTGGAGGCCGGGTCGGTGGCGCCGCCGGCAGTGGCGAAGCCGATCGTGGCGCCGCCGATGGCGATGCTGCCGTCAAGGCCAATGCGAGCGGGCTGCGCCGGGCCGAACCAGACGGCCGCGCTGCCGGAGAACGTGCCCGGATCGACGCCGCCGCCGGCCAGGGTCGGGCTGGTCGCCCCGATCAGCGAGTAGGCGAACACGCCTTCGGTCGGCACGGTCCGCGACGGCGTCCCGATCAGGTAGTGGATGCCCTGGTCGAGGCCGAGCCCGACCTGGCGGGTGGCCGAGGAGCCGATCGTGACCGTGGCCGTGCCACCGGTCCAGCGCCCCCAGGCCACGACGTCGGCCTCGAAGCCGGTCTCGACCGCCTGCGCGGTGCCGCGCGACAGGCAGAAACTCGGGCAGGTGCCCAGCGACAGCAGGGCACCGCGCTCGTCGTAGGTGGCGACCGTTTCGCGCGAGTCGAACTGCAGCGACGAGAGGCCGGGGATCCTGGGCGTGAGCATGGAGTAGAAGGTCCGCACCCCAGGCTCACCGGGCTCACCGGGCTCACCGGGCTTACCGGGCTCACCGGGCTCACCGGGCTCACCGGGCTTACCGGGCTCACCGGGCTCGCCGGGTTCACCGGGCTCACCGGGCTCCTCGCGCAGGCCTTCGAGCGCGAGCAGGCTGCCGTCCTCGTCGCGCCGGACGTTGATACCGATCGAATCGCCGACCGGCACGAGCGGCGCGAACCAGGTCAGTTCGCTCAGCGTTTTCTGGAGGTCGGGCGTGTCGTCGTCGCTTGCCGGCTGGGCCGGCCAGGCGCGGCCTGCGATCGATGCGGTGCCGCCGGAAGGTGTCACGGTCGTTCCGGTCGGCGTCGCCGCGCCCTGCCCGGCCGCCGGCTTGACCGGCGCCGCCGCGCCGGCCCCGGCCAGGGAGCGTTCGGCGGCGGCTGCCGCGTCGCTCGAAGTCGCGATGGCGGGCCCGGTGGCCGGGCTCGGCCCGGCTGCCGCATTCCCCGTCGAGGTCCCGGTGATCGCCGGCAAGCCAGCCGGCAGCGCGACCGGGCCCAGGATCGGGCCTGCCGCCGCGAGCCGCGGCATCGCGTCCGGTCCCTCGACCTCGGCAGCCTGACCCTCGCCGACCTCGATCGTGCCGGCCCGCGTGGTGACCGCGATGCGCCCTTGGGTGACCGAGACCCGCAGGCCTGCGCGCGAACCCGGCGAGCAGGCCGGGTCGCAGACGGTTTCCTCGGCGAGGAACTCGGTGCCGCGGATGCCGATGGTGGCGGTGGGCGTGCGCAGGCGGAAGTCCTCGTGGCTGCGCTTGCCGATCGCTCCGGTCGCCGATCGCAGTGCGCCGCGCAGCAGCGAGAAGAAGCTCCGCTGCCCGCCGCTGTCGAAGCGGTATTCGTCGATCCGGAAATCGGTGCGCGGCTGCAGCGAGACCAGGCCGCCGTCCGAGAAGCGGATCTGGGCGCGGCCGTCGGCGCCGGTGCGCACCAGGTCGCCCTGCGACAGTTCGTCGCCGGCGCGCAGCGTGCGCGATGCGGGTTGCGCGCCGGGGGCGGCGTCGCGCAGCGCGAGCACCGAGCCGGTCATCGCGATCACGACCGCGTCGGCTGCGACCGCCCAGCCGCACGCCAGTGCCAGCCAGGCGGCGATCAGCGGCGCGAGCAGTCGCCGAAGCGCGCGAAGCCACGCCGCCGGCGCGGCCGAGGCGCTCGGCGCTGCATCGCGCGGGTGACTGAGGGCATGCATGTTCGGCGACTCCGCTGTCAGAACCGGTGTCGCAACTGGACGCCCGCCTGTGTCCGGCGGAAGTCGTTCGGCGACAGCGTCGACCGGTTCCGAGTGTGGACCAGCTGCGGCACGATCGATGTGCGATCGTTCACGCGTCGCTCGAATTCGATCCTCAGTTCGGTCTGGCGGTCCTCGCGCACCACCCCGAACAAGGGCTCGGCGGCGCCGAAGTCGCGTTTCTCCCAGGACAGGACCGTGGAGCTGCGCCATTCGGGCGACAGCCGCGCGACGAGACCCGCCCGCAAGCTGAGGAAGTCGTGGCTGAGATTTTCCAGGCCGGGTCGCGATGCCTCTTCGCCGAAGGCGATCGAGCCGATCACGATCGGTCGCGCGGCGGCGTCGAGGATGCGGGCCGCGTTCAGGCCGATCGCGTTGCGCCGGGCGTCGCGGATCTCCGCGCCCGGGTAGTCGAGTCGGTAACTCTGCAGCGAGGCGCCGACCAGCGTGCGCGGGTCGGTTTCGCACTGCCACTGCAGCAGCGCGCCGGCGGCATTGCGGTAGGCCGCGTCGTCGAGCCGCAGGTGCTGCAGCAGTGCGGCCAGCGTGTAGCGGTGACAGCCGTCGACGAGCGACAGGCCGGCCGAGAGGTCGAACTGCTGCTGGTCGAAATCGGAAACGCGCGCGTAGTGGCGCAGCGAGGCGCGCGCGGCCAGGTTCCACTCGAGCCGACCGGCCAGCGGGCCGGCGATCGAGGCGCCGACCGGGCCGGAGGCGCCGAAGGCGAGGGCAGCGCCGACCGTGTTGCTGGATCGGGGAAGTGAGGCGGCGAGCGGCGTGACCGCCGTGCCGTCGCCCAGCAGCCACTGGCCCGAGGCGCTGCCGAAGTTCACGTTGGTGTCGTGTCCCGCGTCGACCTGCAGCTCGACGCGCGACTGCGCCCTCACGGCGGCCGCCCGGTCGCCGCGCTCGATCGCGTCGAGGTAGCGGCCGATCGTTCGCCGGGCCGCGTCGGGAATCCGGCGCGCGGCGACGGCGGCGAACTCTCGGCGGGCGTTCTCGGGTTCCCTGGCCATGAAATAAGCTCTTGCGATCTCCGCGCGGGCAGGCAGGAAGTCGGGGCGGGCCATCAGCACGCGCTCGAGCGCGAAGATCGCCTGTCCGGGGCGTCCTGAATCGAGGGCGGCCAGCCCCAGCAGGTAATCGAAATCGGGATTGCCCGCGAGCTCGGCCACTAGCGGTTCGAGAATCGCCCAGGCCTCCTCGGCGCGGCCAGCCGCTAGCAGACGCTCGGCTTGCCGGATCGGATCGACGGCGGACGGATCGCCCGCTCGCGCATCGACCTGGACGGGCGCGCCGGCCGGCGAGGGGCCGGAGACTTGTGCGAGCGCCGCGGTCGGTGACCCCGCCAGCAGGCCGATCGTGATCGCCAGGACTGCCGCGGCGCGCGCCATCGGATCGCTATTCCGCGATGACCGCCTCGCCCCGCAGCGAGTGCGGCAGGGCGGCGGTGATGCGGACGTCGACGAAGTGCCCGAGCAGGCGCGCGGGCCCGGCGAAGTTGACGACGCGGTTGTTGTCGGTGCGGCCGGAGAGTTCGGATGCGTCCTTGCGGGCGTGGCCGTCGACAAGCACCCGCTGTACGGTGCCGACCATGGCCTGGCTGATCCGCGCGGCATTGGCCTCGACGACAGCCTGCAGCCGTTGCAGGCGCTCGAGCTTGACCGACTGCGGCGTGTCGTCCGGCAGGTCGGCCGCCGGCGTGCCGGGCCGCGCGCTGTAGACGAAGGAGAACGAGTGGTCGAAGCCGACGTCCTCGACCAGTTTCATCGTGCGCTCGAAATCCTCGGCGGTCTCGCCGGGAAAGCCGACGATGAAGTCCGACGACAGGCTGATGTCGGGTCGGGCCGCGCGCAGGCGCCGGATGATCGACTTGTATTCGAGCGCGGTGTAGCCGCGCTTCATTGCCGCCAGGATCCGGTCGGAGCCGGACTGCACCGGCAGGTGGACGTGGCTCACCAGTTTCGGGATGCGCGCGTAGGCGTCGATCAGCCGCTGGGTGAATTCGTTCGGGTGCGAGGTCGTGTAGCGGATCCGGTCGATGCCGGGGATCTCGGCCACGTACTCGAGCAGCAGCGCGAAATCGGCCGTCTCGCCGTCGGCCATCGGGCCGACGTAGGCGTTGACGTTCTGGCCCAGCAGCGTGACCTCGCGAACGCCCTGGGCCGCCAGGCCCGCGACCTCGGTCAGCACGTCGTCGAAGGGCCGGGAGACTTCCTCTCCGCGGGTGTAGGGCACGACGCAGAAGCTGCAGTACTTGGAGCAGCCTTCCATGATCGACACGAAGGCGGTGTGGCCCTCGACCCGCGCCGGCGGAAGATTGTCGAACTTCTCGATCTCCGGGAAGCTGATGTCGACCTGCGGCCTGCCGCTCTGGCGGCGCCTTGCGATCAGCTCGGGCAGCCGGTGCAGCGTCTGGGGGCCGAACACCACGTCGACGTAGGGCGCGCGCGCGACGATCGCCTCGCCTTCCTGGCTGGCCACGCAACCGCCGACGCCGACGATCAGGTCGGGCCGCTCGCGCTTGAGCGCGCGCACGCGGCCGAGGTCGGAGAACACCTTCTCCTGCGCCTTCTCCCTGACCGAGCAGGTGTTGAACAGGATGATGTCGGCCTGGGTAGGGTCGTCGGTGGTTTCGACGCCCTCGGCGTCGTTCAGGACGTCCGCCATCCGATCCGAGTCGTACTCGTTCATCTGGCAGCCGAAGGTCTTGATGTAGAGCTTGCGGGTCACTTGCTGGAGGAGCGGGCCTTGGCGGCCTCGAGTTCTTCGGGGGCGAGCAGCCAGACGCGCGACAGTTGTCCGGCGGGGTCAAGCTGGTACAGCGCCGGGTGGCTGCCGGACAGCGAGGCCGGCATCACGATCATGTTGCGCGCGTCGCGGATCTGCGCGCCCGCGGCAAGCCGCAGGGTCTTGCCGTCGATCGAGGCTTCGGGGTACTGGAGGACGCTGAACTGGCCGAAGCGCGCGTCGGCCGGGATCGGGCGCAGCCCCTGGGCGAGCGCGGAGCCGGCACTGCCCAGGACGGCGACCGTACCCGCGGTCAGCGCGATGCGAAGGCTCTGCCGGCGCGAGATGTCCGGGGGGTCGATGCGGCTCCCGGAGACGGGGCGGCGCGTGGATTCTGGCGAGCGCTTCATGATGGACAAGTCTAGCGTCAATCGCGCCGCGCGCCTGCAATGCCGGGAGGGAACCGGAAGGGCGAGGCCGGGGGAGGGTGGTAGAGATGGGTGGGCTTGAACCACCGACCTCGGCATTATGAGTGCCGCGCTCTAACCAGCTGAGCTACATCTCCACGGGTCCGGCTCGCAGCGACCGGGCTGGGCTGAACTGTCCGCGCTGAACTGACCGCGAGGTTAACCGATCGCTGAACCCAAAATTCTAGCGAGGCTCGGCTGAGCTGTCAAAGATCCTGCTGCTTCGGGAAGACGACCGTGACCCGGGTGCCATGACCGCTTCCGCGCCCGGCCGGCCAGGGCAGGCCGTCGTCGATCCGCACCGTGGCGTGGTGGTGCTCGGCGATCTCGCTGACGATCGGCAGCCCCAGCCCGCTGCCTTCGCCCGGCGCGTCGGCGATCCGGTAAAAGCGCTCGAACACCAGCGCGCGTTCGGAGAGCGGGATGCCGGGGCCGTTGTCCTCGACCTCGAGCAGCACCCGGTCGGGCGTGCTGCGCGTGCGGACCGTGACGACGCCGCCGACCGGCGTGTAGCGGAGCGCGTTGTCGATCAGGTTGTTGATCAGCTCCCGCAGCAGCAGCGGATGGCCGGCGATCGGCGCGGGCCGGTCGTCGTTCTCGACGCCGAAGTCGATCCTGCGGCGCATCGCGAAGGCGGTCCAGTCGGCCGCCGCGGTCCGGACGAGCGGGTGCAGCCCCAGCGATTCGAGCGGCGTGCTCGCCCCGAGGTTCTCCATGCGCGCAAGCGCGAGCAGCTGGCTGACCAGGTGCGCGCTGCGCTCGGCGCTGCGGATCAGCTGCTGCAGCGAGCGGCGCAACTGGTCCGGATCCGATTCGCGCATCGCAAGCTCCGCCTGGGAGCGCAGGCCGGCGAGCGGGGTCTTCATCTGGTGGGCCGCGTCGGCGATGAAGCGTCGCTGGGTCTGCAGGGTCTGCGACTGGCGGGCGAGCAGGTCGTTGAAGGCGGCCACCAGGGGAACGATCTCCTCGGGCGCGCCGTGCGGGTCGACCGGCGACAGGTCGTCGGGTCGGCGCGCCCGGATCCGGGCCTGCAGCGACTTCAGCGGGGCCAGCCCGCGCGAGAGCCCGAACCAGACCAGGCCGAGAGCGACCGGGAGGATCAGGAACTGGGGCAGGATCACGCCCTTGATGATCTCGTTGGCCAGGATGCCGCGCTGCTCGAGCGTCTCGGCCACCTGCACGAGGGCCTGCGTCTCGGCGCCCTCGCCCTGCTGCATCGTCACGTAGGTGTAGGCCGCGCGCAATTCGTTGCCGCGGATCGTCACGTTGCGCAGCTTGACCCGGCTTGCGTCGGGGAAGTCGAACAGCCGCGGGCGCGGGAAGTCGCGGTGCCCGGCCAGCAGCACGCCGCCTTCGTCGACCACCTGGTAGAAGTACTGTCCTTCCGCCTCGAGGTCGAACAGTTCGCGCGCGGCGCGCTCGAGCGCCTCGCGGCGGTCGGCGGAGGTGGTCGGGGCGCTCCGGACCTGCTGGGCGAGGACGATCGCGCGGTCGTGCAGCGAGCGGTCGAAGGGCGCGTCGGCGAGCGAGCGAGCGACCAGGAAGGTCACCGCGATCGAAAGCGGCCACAGCAGCAGCAGCGGGGCGAACATCCAGTCGAGGATCTCGCCGAACAGCGAGCGCTGCTCGGTGGCCCGGTTCGCGGCGCGCCGGCCCGCGCGACTTCGCCGCAAGCCGGTCGCGAACACCGGCCGCCCCGGCGTCTCGTGCGTGGCGAGCAGGTCTTCGAAAACCGTCGGCAGCCGCTCGGGTTCCTGGGGCTGCGCCTCGCGCTCCCGCTCCGGCGGCGGCTCGGGCGCGTTCATCCGGCGGCTTCCCGCGACTCGCCCGATGCTTCGTCCGCGGGCCGCTGCAGGCAATAGCCGAGCCCGCGCATCGTCACGATCCGGATGTCGCCTCCCTCGAGCTTGCGGCGCAGGCGATGCACGTAGACCTCGATCGCGTTGTGGCTGACCTCCTCGCCCCACTCGCAAAGGTGGTCGAGGATCTGCTCCTTGCCGACGAGCCGGTCGACGCGCTGCAGCAGGATCTCGAGCACGCCGAGCTCGCGCGCGGAGAGCTCCAGCGGCTGGCCATTCAGCGCGGCGGTCCGCCCGACCTGGTCGTAGACGAGGGCGCCCAGCCTGAGCTGCGTGCTGCCGGTGCCCATGCTGCGGCGGACCAGCGCCCGCGCGCGCGCCTCGAGCTCCGACAGCGCGAAGGGCTTGGCCATGAAGTCGTCGGCCCCGAGGTCCAGGCCGCGCACCCGCTGCTCGACCGAGTCGGCCGCGGTCAGGATCAGCACCGGCAGCCGCGAGTCGCGCGCCCGCAGCCGCTTGAGCACCTCGATGCCGGGAAGCCGGGGCAGGCCCAGGTCGAGGATCAGCAGGTCGTATTCCTGCGCCGACAGCGCGGTGTCGGCCTCGCTGCCGCTCGACACGTGATCGACCGCATAACCGCCGTTGCGCAGCGAGCGCGACAGCGCGTCGGCGAGCACCTGGTCGTCTTCGGCAAGCAGGATCCGCATGCGGGGAAGTCTAGCGCCTGGCGGCGGCGCGCAGCGCGTCGCGTGTCTCGCGCGCAACCCGGGCGGCCGCTTCGGCCCAGTCGGGGCCGGTGCTGGCGTACAGGATCGCCCGCGACGAGTTGACCAGCATGCCGGGGCTGGCGCGCCCGGCGCCCGCGGCCACCGTGGCCTCGATGTCGCCGCCCTGCGCGCCGATGCCCGGCACCAGCAGCGGCATCTCGCCGACCAGCTCGCGGACCCGCGCCAGCTCTTCGGGGAAGGTCGCCCCCACGACGAGGCCGAGTTGCCCGTTCAGGTTCCAGGGGCCGGCGGCCAGCCGCGCGACCCGCTCGAACAGCCGCTCGCCGCCGACGTCGAGCGCCTGCAGGTCGCTGCCGCCCGGGTTCGAGGTCCGGCACAGCAGGAAGACGCCGCGGTCGCGCCCGCGCAGCCAGGGTTCGATCGAGTCGAAGCCCATGTAGGGATTGACCGTGACCGCGTCGGCGCCGTAACGGTCGAAGGCCTCGATCGCGTAGCGCTCGGCCGTCGCGCCGATGTCGCCGCGCTTGGTGTCGAGCACCACCGGGATGCCGGGATGCGCGCGGTGGATGTGGCCGACCAGCGCCTCGAGCTGGGCCTCCGCGCGGGCCGCGGCGAAGTAGGCGATCTGCGGCTTGAAGGCGCAGGCGTAGGGCGCGGTCGCGTCGACGATGCCGCGGCAGAAGCGCAGGATCGTGTCTGGGTCGTCGGGGTCGCCGGCCGCGACCGGGATCTTCGCCGGGTCGGGGTCCAGGCCGACGCACAGTGTCGACTGCGATCTGTCCCACGCCTGCCTGAGCGACAAAACGAAACTCACTCCCTGCCCCCCGCGTCGATAATGACTCAGGATTCTATCCATCATGTCGCATTCGATCCGACTGGGCCCGCGAGACCTGGCGCTGCTCGCGCTGCTGACGCTGATCTGGGGCGTCAACTGGCCGGTCATGAAGATCGGCGTCCAGGAACTCCCGCCGATGACCTTCCGCTCGCTGTGCATGATCGGCGGCCTGCCCACGCTGGCCCTGATCGCGCGCAGCCGCGGGCTGTCGCTGCGCGTGCCGGCCGAGCACCGGGCCGAGCTGCTGGTGCTGGCGCTCACGAACATGGTCCTGTGGTTCGTGTTCGCGATGTACGGCGTCAAGCTCCTTTCCTCGGGCCGCGCCGCGATCCTCGGCTACACGATGCCGATCTGGAGCGCGGTCGTCGGCATCCTGGTCTTCGGCGAGCACCCGTCGCGCCGCCTCTGGGTCGGCGTGGCGGCCGCCGCGGCCGGCGTCGCGCTGCTGCTGGCCAGCGAGTTCACGGCGATCGCCGGCAGCCCGCTCGGGACGCTGTCGATGCTGACGGCGGCGGTGATCTGGGCCTACGGCACGCACCGGATGCGGCGGCGCGTGCAGCCGACGCACCTGCTGGTGATCACCTTCTGGTCGCTCAGCCTGGGGCTGCTCGTGTGCGGGACCATCGCGCTGGTCTTCGAGTCCGATCAGCTCCACCGGCTGCCCAACGCGGCGGAGTGGGGCGCGATCGCCTTCAACGCCTTCCTGGTCTTCGGCCTCGCGCAGTTGCTCTGGTTCCGGCTGGCGACGATCCTGCCGCCGGTGGCCAGCGGCCTGTCGGTGATGCTGATCCCGGTCACCGGCGTGTTCTCCGGGGTCTGGATGCTCGGCGAGCGCCTGCTGTGGCAGGACTGGGCCGCACTCGCATGCATCCTGGCGGCGATCGCCACGGTCCTGATGCCGACGCGGAAAAGCGCCTCGGGCGCCTGAACCCGCGCTAGACTGCCGTCCGGCGTCCGCGTCACGAGCGCGGCCGCCGAAACGCTCCTGCCGCATTCGCGCCATCCGCGCGCCTTCGTCGGCGGGGGAATGTTCCGCTGGACACGATCCGAGGCCGGAGGCAGACATGAAGGATCTCGACGACCGCTACACGGTCGAACGCGGGCGGGTTTTCCTGTCCGGAACGCAGGCGCTGGTCCGCCTGCCGATGCTGCAGCGCGAGCGCGACCGCCGCGCCGGGCTGAACACCGCGGGTTTCGTCTCGGGCTACCGGGGTTCGCCGCTCGGCGGACTCGACCAGGCGCTCTGGAAGGCCAGGGCGCACCTGGCCCGCCACGACGTCGTCTTCCAGCCCGGGCTCAACGAGGACCTCGCAGCGACCAGCGTCTGGGGCACGCAGCAGGTCGCGCTGTCCTCGCAGGCGAAGGTCGATGGCGTGTTCGCGATGTGGTACGGCAAGGGCCCGGGCGTGGACCGCTCGGGCGACGTGTTCCGGCACGCGAACGCGGCCGGCACCAGCCGCCACGGCGGCGTGCTGGTCGTGGCCGGCGACGACCACGGCGCCAAGTCGTCGACGCTGCCCCACCAGTCCGACCACGTCTTCAAGGCCTGCGGCCTGCCGGTTTTCTACCCGGCCAACGTCCAGGAGTACCTCGACCTCGGCATGCACGGCTGGGCGATGTCGCGCTGGTCGGGGCTGTGGGTCGCGATGAAGGCGGTGACCGAAGTGGTCGAGGCCTCGGCCTCGGTCGATGTCGACCCGGACCGGGTCCGCATCGTGATTCCCGAGGATTTCGCGCTGCCCGCCGACGGGCTGAACATCCGCTGGCCCGACACACCGCTCGCGCAGGAAGCGCGGCTGCTCGACTACAAGTGGTACGCGGCGCTCGCCTACGTGCGCGCGAACCGGCTCAACCGCACCGTGATCGATTCGCCGAAGGCCTGGTTCGGCATCGTCACCGGCGGCAAGGCCTACCTGGACACCCGTCAGGCGCTCGAGGACCTCGGGCTCGACGACGCCGCCTGCGCGCGGATCGGCATCCGGCTGTTCAAGTGCGGCGTGGTCTGGCCGCTCGAGGCGCAGTCGGTGCGCGAGTTCGCCACCGGGCTGGGCGAGATCCTCGTGGTCGAGGAAAAGCGCCAGATCATCGAGTACGCGCTGAAGGAAGAGCTCTACAACTGGCGCGACGACGTCCGCCCGCAGGTCTACGGAAAGTTCGACGAAAAGGACGGGCACGGCGGCGAGTGGGCGATGCCGCAGGGGCGCTGGCTGCTGCCCGCGCACGCCGAACTTTCCCCGGCGCTGATCGCGCGCGCGATCGCCGGCCGGCTGCTGAACCCGGGCCGCTTCGGCTCGCGTTTCGAGCTGCCGGCCGACATCCGCGCGGCGATCGAGGCGCGGCTGGCGATCATCGACGCGAAGGAGCGCGCGCTTTCCGTGACCAAGGTGTCGGCCGACCGGGTGCCGACCTTCTGCTCCGGTTGCCCGCACAACACCTCCACGCACGTTCCCGAAGGCTCGCGCGCGCTGGCCGGCATCGGTTGCCACTACATGGCCACCTGGATGCCCGAGCGGCGCACCCAGACCTTCTCGCAGATGGGCGGCGAGGGCGTGCCCTGGATCGGCCAGGCGCCCTTCGTGAACGAGCCGCACGTGTTCGCGAACCTCGGCGACGGCACCTACTTCCACTCGGGCATCCTGGCGGTGCGCGCGTCGGTGGCCGCCGGCGTCAACATCACCTACAAGCTCCTCTACAACGACGCGGTGGCGATGACCGGCGGCCAGCCGGTCGACGGCACGCTGACCGTGCCGATGATCGTCGCGCAGATGAAGGCCGAGGGCGTGCGCGCGATCGTCGTCGTGACCGACGAGCCGGGCAAGTACGACGCGGTGAAGGGCGACGCGGCCTTCGCCGGCGTCCGGATCGAGCATCGCGACCATCTCGACTCGGTGCAGCGCGAGCTGCGCGAGATGCCCGGCTGCACCGTGCTGGTCTACGACCAGACCTGCGCGACCGAGAAGCGGCGACGCCGCAAGCGGATCGTCGACGGCAAGCCGGCCTACCCCGACCCAGCGCGGCGCGTCGTGATCAACGAGGCGGTCTGCGAGGGCTGCGGCGACTGCAGCGTGCAGAGCTCCTGCGTGTCGGTCGAGCCGGTCGAGACCCCGTTCGGGCGCAAGCGCCGGATCAACCAGTCCTCGTGCAACAAGGACCTCTCCTGCCTGAAGGGCTTCTGCCCGAGCTTCGTGACGGTCGAGGGCGGCGCGCTGCGCAAGGGCGGCGCGCCGAAGCCGGACGTTTCGCTCGCGCCGCTGCCCGAACCGCAGCCGCTGCCGATCGAGACGTCGGGCAACCGCAGCTACGGCATCCTGGTGACCGGGGTCGGCGGCACCGGCGTGGTCACGATCGGGCAGCTGCTCGGCGTGACCGCGCACCTGGACGGCCTGGGCGTCTCGGTGCTCGACATGGCGGGGCTCGCGCAGAAGGGCGGGGCGGTCTTCTCTCACGTGCAGATCGCGCGCGAGCCCGACCACCTGCACGCGACCCGGATCGCCACCGGCGAGGCCGACCTGGTGATCGGCTGCGACCTGGTCGTGACCGCCGGCAACGAGGCGCTTACCCGGATGCGGGCGAACGTGACCCGCGCGGTGATCGGCGCCGACGTGCTGCCGACTTCGGACTTCCTGCGGGATCCGGACTGGAAGCTGCCGCAGGCGGCCCTGCGCCGCAACATCCTGCAGGCGGCGGGCGAGCGCGAGATCGAGTTCGTCGAGGCGGCGACGCTGGCCGAGGCGCTGCTCGGCGACGCGATCTTCGCCAACCCGATGCTGCTGGGCTTCGCCTGGCAGAAGGGCTGGGTGCCGCTGACCCGCGGGTCGATCGAGCGGGCGATCGAGCTGAACGGCGCGCAGGTGCCGGCCAACCTGAGGGCCTTCGAATGGGGGCGCAGGCTGGCCCACGACCCGCAGGCGGTCCGCGCCGCGGCGGGTCGCCGGCTCGAGCCCGCGGACACCGGGGAAGCCGGCGCGGCCGGAATGCCCGGCGAGGCCGGCGGCGCCGCGGAGCCGGTCGACGCGTCGATCGCGCGCTTCGAGGCCTTCCTCGTCGACTACCAGGACCGCGCCTACGCGGCCCGCTTCCGCGGCCGTATCGACCGCCTGCGCGAGGCTGCCGACAAGGGCCTCGCGCCGGCCGATGCCGACCGCCTGGTCCGGACGGCGGCGCTGTCGCTGTTCAGGCTGATGGCGATCAAGGACGAGTACGAGGTCGCGCGCCTGCATGCGGATCCGGCCTTCCGCCGGCGTCTCGAGGCGATGTTCGAGGGTGACTGGTCGCTGCGCTTCCATCTCGCGCCGCCGCTGCTCGCGCGCGTCGATCCGCGCACCGGGCGGCCGCGCAAGATCGCGTTCGGCCAGTGGGTCCTGCCGCTGTTCCGCCTTCTGGCGCGCATGCGCCGGCTGCGCGGCACGCGACTCGATCCGTTCGGCCGGACGGACGAGCGGCGCATGGAGCGATCGCTGCTCGCGGGCTTCGAGCGCCAGCTCGACGAGCTCGTCGAGCGGCTCGGCCCGGGCAACGCGGCCACCGCGATCGAGCTCGCCGAGTTGCCTCAGCGGATGCGGGGCTTCGGGCCGGTCAAGGAGGCCAACGTCAAGGCCGCGCTCGAGCGCCAGGCGGCGCTGCTCGCGCGGCTGCGCGGCGAGCCGGCCAAGGGGCCTGTCGAGGCCGTGCGATCGCGGGGCGAGGTCGAGTCGGTCGGGTAGGGCAGGCGAGGGGCCGGGGTGCGCCCTGCCGCGGCCCTGCACGCTCGGCCGTCCATGGCTCGGCCGTCCGGATTCGGCCATCCCGATCGGGCCATCCGGATTCGGCCATCGGTGTCATCGCGCGCTCGCCTCGCCGTCCTAGAATCGACCGCTGTCGACCACGTCCGATCGCGATGCCGATGACACGTCTCTCAGCCGCTTCGGGGGAAGCCTTCGCGTCGCCCCGGCGCTGCGCCCGCGAGTTTGCCGCTGCGGCCGGCGCGCCGCCCCACCTGCGGCGCCGCGCGGTCGTCCAGGCCGCCTGGCGGATGGCCTGCGCGTCGTGGGCCGGCGGCGTCGTGCTGGCGTCGTCGGGCTGCGCGAGCGTCGCCGGCCGTTTCGAGCGCGATCCGTTCGCGCTGGGGGTGGCCTCGGGCGCGCCCACGCCCGACGGCTTCGTCCTGTGGACCCGCCTGGCGCCCGATCCGCGCCGGGGCGACGGCGGGCTCGCGCCCGAGCCGATCGGGGTGCGCTGGGAGGTGGCCGAAGACGATCGCTTCGCCCGGGTCGTGCGCAGCGGCAGCGCGATCGCCCATCCTGCGCTGGCCCACGCGGTCCACGTCGAGGTCCGCGGGCTCGTGCCGGAGCGTTGGTATCACTATCGGTTCATGGCTGGCCGTGGAGCCGGCCAGGCGGTCAGCCCCGTCGGGCGCGCCCGCACCGCGCCGGGGGCCGACGCGATGCCCGCGCGCCTGCGCTTCGCCTTCGCCTCGTGCCAGCAGTACGAGCAGGGCTTCTATGGCGCCTACCGGCACATGGCCGAGGAAGACCTCGACCTGGTCGTCTTCCTCGGCGACTACATCTACGAGAGCAGCTGGGGGCGCGACCGGGTGCGGGCCCACTGGACCGGCGAGCCGAAGTCGCTCGACGACTACCGGATCCGTCACGCGCAGTACCGGTCGGACGCCGACCTGCAGCGGATGCACGCGAGCGCGCCCTGGCTGCTCGCCTGGGACGACCACGAGGTCGACAACGACTACGCCAACGACCGCGCCCAGGACCTCGATCCGGCCTTCCTGGCCCGCCGGGCGGCCGCTTATCGGGCGTATTTCGAGCACATGCCGCTGAGGCCGGCGGCGTGCCCCGACGGCGCCTCGATGCGGATGTACGACCGTCATCGCTTCGGCCGGCTGGCCGAGTTCATGGTGCTCGACGACCGGCAGCACCGTTCGCACCAGGCCTGCCCCCGGCCCGGGCGCGGCGGCTCGAACGTGGTCGACGTCGCGGGCTGTCCCGAGCTGCGCGATCCGGCCCGCTCGATGCTGGGCGCCGGGCAGGAGCGCTGGCTCGACCGCTGTTTCGCGGAGTCGCGCGGGCGCTGGAACCTGATCGCGCAGCAGACGCTGTTCGCCCGGGCCGACGGCCGGCCGGGCCCCGGCGAAACCGCCTGGACCGACGGCTGGGACGGCTATCCGGCCGCCCGCCAGCGGCTGATCGACGCGATGCGCTCGCGCCGGCCGTCCAATCCGGTGGTGCTGGGCGGCGACGTGCACTCGAACTGGGTCTGCGACGTCAAGGCCGACTTTTCCGATCCGCGCTCGGCCGTCGTGGCCACCGAGTTCTGCGGCACTTCGATCACCTCGCAGGGCAGGCCGCAGGAGCTGCTCGACCGCGTGCGCGGCGAGAACCCGCACGTGAGGCTGGCGGAGAGCACGCACCGGGGCTACGGCGTCGTCACGCTGACGCCCGAGCGTTGCGCGCTGAGCTTCAGGGTGGTCGAGTCGGTCAAGGTGCCCGAGCCGCGCATCGCGACCCGGGCCCGCTTCGTGGTCGAGGCAGGGCGGCCCGGTGCGGTCGCCGGCTGACCGGATCGGCCGACGCGCGCGGCCGGCTGTCTGGATAGAATGGGAATTCGCCTTCCCCTCCCCGGAGCGCCGCGTTCGCCTGGCGCCGCCCAATCGAGAACAGGAGCAGCACCATCATGAAGAAGACCATCTCCATCCTCGCGATCGCAGCGGTCGGCCTGGCCGGCTGCGAGTCGATGACCGAAACCCAGCAGCGCACCGCTGTCGGCACCGGCCTGGGGGCGCTGGCCGGCGCGGCGCTCGGCAGCGCGATCGGCGGCAGCGGCACGGCAACGCGCAACATGGCGGTGCTGGGCGCCGCCGCCGGCGGCATCGGCACCTATGTCTGGTCCAAGCGCATGGAAGAGCAGAAGGTGGCGATGCAGCAGGCCACCGCCGGTACCGGCGTCGGCGTCACTCAGACGGCCGACAACCAGCTCAAGCTCGACATTCCGAGCGACATCTCCTTCGACACCGGCCGCGCCGACATCAAGCCGAACTTCCGGCCGATCCTCGACCGCTTCGCGCAGACGCTGGCCACGAATCCCGGCACCACGGTGCGCATCATCGGCCACACCGACAGCACCGGCTCAGACGCGATCAACGACCCGCTTTCGGTCAACCGCGCGGCCAGCGTGCGCCAGTACCTGGCCGATCGCGGCGTGAACCCGAGCCGCGTCGCGATCGACGGCCGCGGCTCGCGCGAGCCGATCGCCGACAATTCGACTGCCGCCGGCCGCGCGCAGAACCGCCGGGTCGAGATCTTCGTCGGCGAGCCGCAGCAGGGCTGATCGCCGCCGACGCCCGCCTGGCCGGGCGGTCGGCTGCCTGGCCGTCGGCGGCCAGCGCCCCCGGCCGCGTCGGCGCGAACCGGGGTGGACCGGGGCCGGCTCGAGGGCCCGGCTTCAGGCCGCGCGCGGCAGGTCGGGCGAGGGATCCAGGTCCGGAGACGGGTCGAGATCCGGATCGAGTTCGGGGTCGGGCATGCCGTGGGCCCGACGGGCCCGGAGGCATTGGTCGCTGCCGACCTCCACCGCCCGGCAGCAGGAGGGATGGCTGCCGTGGATCGCGCAGTAGGCATCGACCTTCGGCACCCCCGCCAGCGCGATGCAATAGGGCTTCGCCGAGTTCGTCCCCTTCATGACGACCTCGTGACGGCGCAGCGGCTCGGTCAGCTCGACCGGCACCGTGCCGAACGGGTGTGCGGTCGTTTCGGACCAATGGAAAGAGACGCGATACTGCGTGCAGCATACGCCGCAGCCGAGGCAGGGATTCTTCATGAACGAAGCTAACGCACGACCCGATTTCCGGTTGTCAGCCGACGGCGGGATTCACCTTCCCGGACTTCCGGAAGCCCTCGCGGGCGATGCGCTGCGCCCCTGGCTCGCGCCGACCCGCTTCCTGGACAGCGGTTCGCCGGCAATCCGCGAGTTCGTCGCGCAGGCGATCGGCGGCGAGTCATCCGAGCGGGCGCGGGCGGTGCGGCTCTTCTACGCGGTCCGAGACCGGATCCGCTACGACCCCTACCGCATCTCCTTCGATCCGTGCCAGTACCGGGCGAGCGGCGTGCTGGCCGCCGGTTGCGGCTGGTGCGTGCCGAAGGCGGTATTGCTGGCGGCCTGCGCGCGGGCGGCCGGCATCGCGTCGGCTATCGGCCTGGCCGACGTGGTCAACCACATGAACACGGAGAAACTGCGCCAGCGGATGGGCGGCACCGACGTGTTCTACGACCACGGCTACGCGGCACTGCTCGTCGAAGGGCGTTGGCTCAAGGCGGTGCCGGCCTTCAACATCGAGCTCTGCGAGCGCTTCGGCGTGCGGCCGACCGAGTTCGACGGCACGGCCGACGCGCTTTACCAGGAATTCGACGCCGACAACCGGCGGCGGATGGCCTACCTGGCCGACCACGGCACCTGGTCCGACTTTCCCCTGGACAAGGTGCGCGGGGACTTCGCGCGGCACTACCCGCGCGAGCTCTTCGAGGGCGAGTCGTCGCCCGTGCCCGGACGGGAGTCCAGCGGGTCCGCCACCGGTGCCGGGCGCTTCGAGGACGACGCGCCGCTGCGCTGAGCGGCGCGCGTCGGCGGCCGAATCGCAGCGGCCGGCGAAAGAAGGAAAAAGCCCGGCTTTCGCCGGGCTTTTTCCTGGGCCGCGCGACCGCGAGGGCCGCGCGCGCAACCGATCCGGGGACCGGTTACATGTCCATGCCCATGCCGCCCATGCCGCCCATGCCCGGGGGCATGCCGCCGGCGGCCGGCTTGTCTTCCGGCGCCTCGGCGATCATCGCGTCGGTGGTCAGCATCAGGCCGGCGACCGAAGCGGCGTTCTGCAGCGCGGTGCGGGTCACCTTGGTCGGGTCGACCACGCCCATCTCGAGCATGTCGCCGTAGGTGCCGTTGCCGGCGTTGTAGCCGAAGTTGCCCTTGCCCTCGAGGACCTTGGCGACCACCACGCTCGGCTCGTCGCCGGCGTTGGCGACGATCTGGCGCAGCGGCTCTTCGACGGCGCGCAGCACGATCTTGATGCCGGCTTCCTGGTCGGGGTTGTCGCCCTTGACCTTGATCGCGGCGCGGGCGCGCAGCAGCGCCACGCCACCGCCGGCCACGATGCCTTCCTCGACGGCGGCACGGGTGGCGTGCAGAGCGTCTTCGACGCGGGCCTTCTTCTCCTTCATCTCGACTTCGGTGGCGGCACCGACGCGGATGACCGCAACGCCGCCGGCCAGCTTGGCGACGCGCTCCTGCAGCTTCTCGCGGTCGTAGTCGCTGGTGGCTTCCTCGATCTGGGCGCGGATCGCCTTGACGCGGGCCTCGATCGCCTTGGTCTCGCCGGCGCCGTCGATGATCGTGGTGTTCTCCTTGCCGACCTCGACGCGCTTGGCGCGGCCGAGCTCCTGGAGCGTGGCCTTCTCGAGCGTCATGCCGGTCTCTTCCGAGATCACGGTGCCGCCGGTCAGGATGGCCATGTCTTCCAGCATCGCCTTGCGACGGTCACCGAAGCCCGGGGCCTTGACGGCGACGGTCTTCAGGATGCCGCGGATGTTGTTGACGACCAGGGTCGCCAGGGCCTCGCCCTCGACTTCCTCGGCGATGATCAGCAGCGGCTTGCCGGCCTTGGCGACCTGCTCGAGCACCGGCAGCAGCTCGCGGATGTTGCTGATCTTCTTGTCGTGCAGCAGCACGAACGGGTCTTCCAGGACGGCGACCTGCTTGTCCGGGTTGTTGATGAAGTAGGGCGACAGGTAGCCGCGGTCGAACTGCATGCCCTCGACGATGTCGAGTTCGTTCTCGAGCGACTTGCCGTCCTCGACGGTGATCACGCCTTCCTTGCCGACCTTCTCCATCGACTCGGAGATGATCCGGCCGATCTCCTCGTCGGAGTTCGCCGAGATCGAGCCGACCTGGGCGATCTCCTTCGTGGTGGTGCAGGGCTTGCTGACCTTCTTCAGCTCCTCGGTCAGGGCGAGGACCGCCTTGTCGATGCCGCGCTTCAGGTCCATCGGGTTCATGCCGGCGGCGACGAACTTCATGCCCTCGCGGACGATCGCCTGGGCCAGCACGGTGGCGGTGGTGGTGCCGTCACCGGCGTTGTCCGAGGTCTTGGAAGCGACTTCCTTGACCATCTGAGCGCCCATGTTCTCGAACTTGTCCTTCAGTTCGATTTCCTTGGCGACCGAGACGCCGTCCTTGGTGACGGTCGGGGCGCCGAACGAGCGCTCGAGCACCACGTTGCGGCCCTTGGGACCCAGGGTGACCTTGACCGCGTTGGCCAGGACGTTGACGCCGGCGACCATGCGGCTACGCGCATCGTCGTGGAAGAAAACCTGTTTGGCTGCCATATTCGTTTAACTCCTCGAAACCTGTTGCTTACTCGACCACGGCCATGATGTCTTCTTCGCGCATGACCAGCAGCTCCTCGCCGTCGACCTTGACGGTCTGGCCGCTGTACTTGCCGAACAGAACCTTGTCGCCGACCTTGACGGCCAGCGGACGGACCTTGCCGTCGTCACCGACCTTGCCGTTGCCGACGGCGAGAATCTCGCCCTGGTCCGGCTTCTCGGCGGCGTTGTCGGGGATCACGATGCCCGACGAGGTCTTGCGCTCGTTGTCCAGACGCTTGATGATCACGCGATCATGCAAAGGACGCAGTTTCATGCGATTTGGCTCCGAATTGGAATGAAAAGCGAACGGATGTGACCTGAAAGCCGGGCGGGGCCGGCTTCGGATGTTCCCCGCGGCGACGTGCGGACATGCGTTGTTGTTAGCACTCACCGCTGGCGAGTGCTAATTGTAGGGGCTCCCCGAAAATTTTCAAGCGGGCGCCCCGCCGATGCGTCTGGCGTCCGGGTGGCGCTGCCCCGCCGCCGCTCCGCGCCGGGTTATCCTTCCGCCCCTACTCCCTTACGCCCCTCCCCCTTTCCCCCGCCCACGATGCCCTACCTGGCCAGGCTCCTGAGTCGCAGCCGCCGGCTGTTCCTCGCGCTCGTCAAGGTCATGCTCCCGGTCATGATCGCGGTGAAGATCGGTCAGGAGCTCGGGTGGATCGACGCGATCGCCCGCGCGATCGCGCCGGCGATGGGCTGGCTGGGCCTGCCGGCCGAGGCGGGGATGATCTGGGTGACCGGGGTCTTCGTCGGCGTCTATGCGGCGATAGGCGCCCTGATCGGCTTCGCCCCGACGCTGGAAATGAGCGTCGCGCAGTTCAGCGCGCTCGCGGCGATGATCCTGTTCGCGCACGGCATCCCGGTCGAGCAGGCGATCGTCAGGCGCGCCGGGGCGAGCTTCTGGATCACCGCCGCGCTTCGCATCGGCGCGGCGCTCGGTTACGGCGCGGCCGTCACGGCGTTCTGCCGGTTCACCGGGCTGCTGGCCGAACCGGTCTCGCTCGGGTGGCTCCAGGCGTCGGCAGCGGCCGGCGGCGGCGCGGGCGAGGGCTGGGGCCCGTGGCTGTGGGGAACGGCCATGTCGCTGGCCGCGACCTTCGGGATCATCGTGTCGTTGCTCGTGCTGCTCGACGTGCTCGAGCGCACCGGCGTCACGCGGCGGATCACCGCGGCCATGAGCCCGGTGCTGAGAGTCTCGGGGCTGGCGCCCGCCGCCGCGCCGGTGACGACGGTCGGCGTGCTGCTCGGCCTGACCTACGGCGGCGCGCTGATCATCGAGGAGGCCGAGCGGCAGCGCTTCGCGGCGCGCACCCGCTTCCTGGCGCTCGCCTGGCTGTCTCTGTCGCACTCGCTGATCGAGGACACCTTGCTGTTCCTGGCGCTCGGGGCCGACGTCTGGGTCGTGCTGGTCGGGCGGGTGCTGTTGACGATGGCGATCGTGGCAGCGCTCGCGGCGATGTTGCGCGAGCCCGATGCGCGGCCCGGGCCGCTCGACGTGCGAGCCGGCTGAGCAACCGGGGCGGAACGGCCCGCCGGGCAAGCGAATCCGGTCGAGGGTCGACCGGGGCCGGGCGGGACGCGCAAAAAAAACGCGCCGCTCTCGCGGCGCGTCTTTCAGGTCCGGATTCGAGCGCCCTGGCCCCGTGGGGGCCGGGCGCCGTTCCGGAGCCGGCTTACAGCGGCTTGATCGCGGAAGCCTGCAGGCCTTTCGGGCCCTGCTTCACGGTGAACTCGACGCGCTGCTGCTCCTGCAGGGTCTTGAAACCGCTGCCCTGGATTTCCGAGAAGTGCGCGAAGAGATCCGCGCTGCCATCGTCGGGGGCGATGAAGCCGAAGCCCTTCGATTCGTTGAACCACTTGACCGTGCCGGTTGCTCTGCTCATGTTGCGCTCCATTGATACGCGTGACTAGGGACGCCCTGGACGAAACGCGCCCGGGGCGGCAAACAAATCAAGAGAGCACAACCAGGTATTCCAGGCCGGGAACCGGCCGCGACGCGCTGCAGGGCAGCGGGCTTGACACAAGAAAGTGGGATCTGCTTGAACCGTATGCCGGGCGGAAATTACACGACCCCGGGATCCTTGTCCAGCGAAAGTTGCGGCGAGATTCGCCGCCAGCAAAAGCGGTCCGTGGCGCCGCCCCGTCAGGCGCCGCGCCGGTCGCGGGTCCGGGCCCGGGCGATCGCCTTGCGGGCCGCGCCGCGGAATTCTCCGCCCGGCGCGGCGGGCGGCATGTTCGCCGGTCCGGAGAACGCGCCGAGGACCGCGCCCGCCTCGACGCGGGCGGCGATCATGGCCTCGCTGCTCGGCGCGTTGGTGCCGCAATCGGGACAGAGCTCGCGTATCACGTCGTCGACCCGCTGCGCGTGCAGCCCGCGCATCAGCAGCAGTCGAACCAGCTCCGCGGGCTCGATCGCGCGGCGCTCGGCTTCCCGGCGCAGGAACTCGCCCAGCGCCTCGGGCAGCCGGACCGTCAGCGGCTCGGCCTTCCGGCTCATTCCGGCTCGACGCCCATCGCGACCAGGAAGCGCGACACCATGTTGTAGGTCGCGACCGTGGCCACGTACTCCACCAGTTGCTGCTCGGAGAGCCGCGCCTTCAGCGCGTCGAACGCGGCATCGTCGACGCGCACCGAACGCGTCATCGCGATCGCGACGGCGAGCGCCGCGCGCTCGGTTTCGTCGAACAGCGCGGCATCGGCGGCGGCGCGATCGGGGTCGCGCATCGCCTCGACCTGGGCCTGGGTGCCGCCCGCTTCGACGAACACCGGCGCGTGGTGGATGAACTCGTACTCGGCCCCGTTGATCACCGCCACGATGCACATCGCGAGCTCGCGCAGCTTCGGCGACAGCGACAGCCGGGTGCGGACCGCGCCCAGGTGGGCGTTCCAGCCGCGCGCGAGTTCCGGGCTGTGCAGCAGCATGCGGTCCAGGTTCAGCAGCGTGCCGCCGCGGCGGGCGCGCACCGCGTCGACGATCTCGCGCGGCTCGCGCAGGTCGGCGCTCACGTAGGGGATTCTCGGCATCCTCGCGTTTCCTCTTTCGTCGTTTTGGGATTCGGTTTCAGGGCCGTGGGCGGTCGCGCAGTTCCCGCTCCTGCAATTCGCGCCACATGATCTTGCCGGTGGCAGAACGGGGCAGGGCGTCGGCGAACTCGACGATGCGAGGCACCTTGTACGCGGCCATCCGCTCGCGGCACCAGGCCACGATCTCGTCGGGAGTCGGGGCGGGGTCGCGGCCCGGCTCGAGCACGACGACCGCCTTGACCGTCTCGCCCCGGCGCGCGTCGCGCGCCGCGATCACGCAGGCTTCCCGGATGTCGGGGTGCGCATACATCATCGATTCGATCTCCGCGGGCCAGACCTTGAAGCCGGAGGCGTTGATCATCCGCTTCAGGCGGTCGGTGACGAAGAAATAACCCTCGTCGTCGTAGTGGCCGATGTCGCCGGTCCGGAAGAATCGCTTGCCTTCGATCTCGACGAAGGCGGCGCGGGTCGCGTCGGGATCGTGCCAGTAGCCGAGGAAGACCTGCGGCGCGCTGACCACGATCTCGCCCGACTCGCTGGGCCCGCGCTCGGCCAGCGTGTCCGGGTCGATGATGCGAGCGTCCACGTCGAACAGCGGCACTCCGCCGCATTGGCGCTTCGGGCGCTGCGGCGGGTTGATGTGGGTGGGCGCGATCGTTTCGGTGAGCCCGTAGCCCTCGACGTATTCCAGGCCGGTCAGCGCCCGCAGCCGCGCGCCGACCGCCTCGGGCATGGCCGCGCCGCCGCCGCCGATGCGGCGCAGGCTCGACAGGTCCCGCTGCTCGATGCCCGGCATCGACAGAAGGTCGATCGCCATCGTGGTGATGCAGGACCACGAGGTGACCTTCATCGACTCGATCAGCCCGGCCGCGGCCTCGCGGTCCCAGCGCTGCAGCAGCACCATCGTCGCGCCGAGCAGGATCGGCGCGTTCATGTTCCCCTGCATGCCGGTGACGTGGAACAGCGGCAGCGTGGCGAGCACCACCGGAGCCTCGCCCCAGTCCGACCAGTGCGCGTGCATGACGGTGGTCGCCATCACGGTGCGGTGGGTGTGGATGCAGCCCTTGGGCTTGCCGGTGGTGCCCGACGAGTAGGGCAGCACCGCCAGGTCGTCCGGTCCTGCCAGGTGCGGGCCCGGCTCGAGGCCGGCGTCCAGCGCATCTCGCCATCGTGCGATCCGGGTGCGCGGCAGCCGGGCCGACAGCGCCTGCGGGTCGACGGGCTCGGCGAGCACCGACGCAGGCGTGCGCGGCGCAGGCGGATCGCCGACGCAGTCGGCGTAGCGAACCAGTACCAGGTGCTCGAGGCCGGCCTGGCCGAGGTGGCCTGCGATGTCCTCTGCGGCGAAGGCGACCCGCGCGCCGCTGTTCGACGCGATGTGCGCGACCTCGTCGTCGAGCAGCATAGGGTTGACCGGCACCACCATCGCGTCCGCGCGAAGGATCGCGTAATAGGCGAGCACCCACTGCGGGCTGTTCTGCAGGTACAGGAGCACCCGGTCGCCGCGTTTCACCCCGCATTCGCGCTGCAGGAAGCCCGCCAGCCGGTCGACCTGCTCGAGAGCCTCGCCGTAGCCGATCGTGCGACCGTAGAAGACCAGCATCGGATGACCCGGCGCGCGCTGCGCCGACGCCCGCAGGTTGTCGTACAGCGACTGCTGCGGGTACTGGAGCGAGAGCGGCCGGCCCGGAGGCCAGAAGCGGTGGTGAAGCGTCAGGGCGGGCATGTTCGCGGCGAATTGCGGGCGGCCGCCGAAAGGACGGGGCCTGCCGGAAGTTCGGGTCGGCCCGGATCATACCGGGCCCGGTTGCCCGGATGCGCCGGGCAGGCCCTACGCGATCCGGGAATAGCCCCCGGCGGGTCGCGAGCCGCTTCCCAGGTATTCGTCGAAGGCCATCGCCACCGCGCGCACCAGCAGGCGGCCGCGCGGCAGCACGGCGACGCCGGTCGCGTCGATCCGCACCGCGCCGGCGTCGACCAGGGGCGCCAGCGACGCGAGTTCGCGCGCGAAGTGGCGGGGGCCGTCGACGCCGCGGCGCCGGGCGAGCCAGCCCCAGTCGAGCTCGAATCGGCACATCAGCGACTGGATCGCGTCGCGCCGGATGAAGTCCTCGCGATTGAGCCGGATGCCCCGGACCACCGGCAGCCGGTCGGCGGCCAGCGCCTCGTAGTAGCCCTGCAGCAGCTTGTCGTTCTGCGCGTAGACGTCGCCGACCGACGCGATCGCCGAAACGCCCAGCGCGATCAGGTCGCCCGGGTCGTGCGAGGTGTAGCCCTGGAAGTTTCGGTGCAGGCGTCCCTCGCGCTGCGCGATCGCCAGCTCGTCGTCGGCCTTGGCGAAGTGGTCCAGGCCCAGGTACCGGTAGCCGGCCGCCTCGAACAGCCTGACCGCCTCCTCGAACATCCGCCCCTTGTCGGCCGACGAGGGAAGGTCGGCCTCGGCGATCCGGCGCTGCGGCTTGAACAGGGTGGGCAGGTGCGCGTAGTGGTACAGCGCGATGCGGTCGGGGCCGGCGGCGATCGTCTGCTCGACCGTGCGGCGAAAGCGATCCGGCGTCTGCCTGGGCAGGCCGTAGATCAGGTCGACGTTGACCGAGCGGAAGCCGGAATCGCGCGCGGCCTCGATCAGCGCCACGGTCAGCTCGCGCGGCTGGATCCGATTGACCGCCTTCTGGACCTCGGGGTCGAAGTCCTGCACGCCGAGGCTCACCCGGTTCATGCCGAGCCCGCGCAGCACGCGCAGCCGCGCGGCATCGACCGTGCGGGGATCGATCTCGATCGAGTACTCGCCGTCGTCGTCGGGGGCGAAGTCGAAGGTCTCCCGGAACGCGGCGATCAGCCTGCCGAGCTCGGCGTCGGGCATGAAGGTCGGCGTGCCGCCGCCGAAGTGCAGGTGGCTGACCCGGTGGCCGGTGCCGATCCGGTGCCTGAGCAGCCAGAGCTCCTTCAGCAGGGCCTCGAGGTAGGGCGAGGACTGCTCCTGGTGCTTGGTGCCGATCTTGTTGCAGGCGCAGTACCAGCAGATCGTGCGGCAGAAGGGCACGTGCACGTACAGGCCCAGCGGCTCGTCGCGCCGGTCGGCCCGGCGCATCAGCGCGCGGTCGTAGTCCTCGTGGGTGAAGCGATCGTGGAAGCGGTCGGCCGTCGGATAGGACGTGTAGCGGGGCCCCCGGCCGCCGAAACGCTCGAGCAGCTCCTCGTCGATCTCGAGGGGAGCGGGTTCAGTGGTTGTCAGCATTCCAGGGAGTGTGCCGGGCCTCGGGAATTCCACGTCTTGATCGAGCGCAAGAGGCCGGACAGGAAATCCGCCGCCGCGCTCAGGAATTCCCCTGCGCCGGCGCGCCGGCCGTCGCGGTGGCGGTGCCGCGGCCGGCCGGCGCGGCCCGGTTCACTCGACCGGCACCGTGTAGTTCAGCGCCATCCGGCCGCCGTCCGGGTACACGATCTGGCCGGTCAGGTAGGAGGCGTCGTCGCTCGCGAGGAACAGCGCGACCTTCGCGACCTCGTCGGGCTCGCCGAGCCGGCGCATCGGCGTGCGCGACAGCAGCCGCTGGCGCGCCTCGGGCGAGCCCATCACCGCCTGGCGGGCGAGCTCGGTGGCGATCGTGCCCGGGCCGACCGCGTTGACCCGGATGTCGTGCGGCGCCAGCGACAGCGCCATGACCCGCGTCAGCTGGTTCACCGCGCCCTTGGACACCACGTAGGGCACCTGGTCGGCGATCGCGAGCACCGCGTTCACGCTGGACATGTTGACGATCGCGCCGCCGCTGCCCTGCGCCACCATCTGCCGGGCGGCCGCCTGGCCCACCGTGAAATAGGCGCGCAGGTTGACCGACATCACGCGATCGAAGTCCTCCTCGCGAAGGTCGAGGAAGCTGGCCGCGTGGGTGATGCCCGCGTTGTTGACCAGGATGTCGAGCCTTCCGAAGCGCTCGACCGCCGCCGCGACCAGGCTGGCGCCGCTGCCCGGCGCCGCGACGTCG
The DNA here is from genome assembly GCF_023721795.1 of Zeimonas sediminis. Classification (NCBI taxonomy): domain Bacteria; kingdom Pseudomonadati; phylum Pseudomonadota; class Betaproteobacteria; order Burkholderiales; family Burkholderiaceae; genus Zeimonas; species Zeimonas sediminis. Next base: position 1,514,373 of record NZ_JAMQYE010000001.1, on the reverse strand, counting down.
GCCTGTACGAAGTGCAGGGCCGGGTCATTCCCGGCGAGCGCGCGGCCGGCGTCCGTGTCGCGGTCGGCGATGACGACCTTCGCACCCTCGGTGGCGAAGCGCTTCGCGATCGCCTCGCCGATGCCCTTCGCGCCGCCGGTGACCAGCGCGACCTTGTCCTTCAAACGCATCCTGTTCTTCTCCTCTGTTCTTCGACGGGCCCGATGGGATAATCGTCCGCAAATGCTCCCAGCGATCGCGAGACGGCGTGCGCGCCGTCCGAACCCGATATTGTGCGCCATCCTGGTGCTGTGCCTGCTGGCGCTCGCCGCCGCCGGCCTGCCTGCGCGCGCCGCGGGGCCGCGACCGCCCGTCGCCGACTGGTTGCAGGAGTCCGGGATCGATCCGGTCGACGTGGGCGTGGCCGTCTGGCGGCTCGATGGCGGCAGTCCCGCGCCCGCCTGGGGCCTGAATGCCGACCGCCCGTTCAATCCGGCCTCGACGATGAAGCTGGTGACCACCTGGGCGGCGCTCTCCATCCTGGGGCCCGAGTTCCGCTGGCGCACCACGCTGCACCTGCGCGGCCGGGTCGTCGACGGCGTGCTGGAAGGGGACCTGGTGCTGCGCGGCGGCGGTGATCCGAAGCTGGTCGTCGAGGACCTGACCGAGTGGATCGCCCGGATCCGCGCGGCGGGCCTGCACGAGATCCGCGGCGACCTGGTCGTCGACGACGCGATCTTCGAGCCGGTCGACGAGACCCTGCCGCCCTTCGACGGCGATGCGAGCCAGCCCTACAACGTGCTGCCATCCGGCGCGCTGATGAACTTCAAGGCGACGCGGCTCCTGGTCCGCCCGGATGCGGGGGGCGCCGCGATCGAGCTCGACCCGCCGCTGGCCGACGTGCGGATCGAGAACCGGGTGCGGGTGCAGCGCGGTCCCTGCCGCAACGGCGCGGCCGGCCTGCGCGTTCGCGAGTTTTCCGGCGGGCGCGACAGGCCGCCGGTGATCCGGGTCGAGGGGCCTTACTCGGCCGGATGCGGCGAGCAGGGCTTGTTCGCGTCGGTGCTCGGCCACGTCGAGTTCGCACGGGCCTTCTTCGCGGCGGCCTGGCGCGCCGCCGGCGGCGTGTGGCACGGCGATGCGCGCATCGAGCGCGGCGCCGCGAACGGCGATCCATGGGTCGAGTGGGTGTCGCCGCGCACGCTGGCCGAGATCGTCGACGACGTGAACCACTTCAGCAACAACGTGATGGCCCGGCAACTGCTGCTGCAGGTGGCCGCGGCCAGGGGCGCGCGGCCGGCCGGGGTTCGCGACGGCCGCGAGGCGGTGCGGGCCTGGCTGGGCGGCCGGGGGCTCGACTTTCCGGAGCTGGTGCTCGACAACGGCGCCGGGCTGTCGCGCGATGCGAGGATCAGCCCGGCGAACCTGGTTCGCCTGCTCGCCGATGCCGATCGGGAGCCGCTCGGCGAACGCTTCCGGCAGTCGCTGCCGCGGGTCGGCGAGACCGGCACGGTTCGCTTCAGGCTGGCGGGCGAACCGGTCGCGGGCCGCGCCTGGATGAAGACCGGCAGCCTCGACGGCGTGCGCTCGATCGCTGGCTACCTCGAGGCGGCCTCGGGCCGTCGCTATGCGCTGGCGGTCTTCGTCAACGGGCCGCGGGCGAGGGCCTCGGGCGCTTTCCAGGACAGGCTGCTGCGCTGGCTGCATGCGAACGGCTGACGCCGGCGGCCGCGCCCGGCGCCGTCACAGGCCGAGGCGCTCCCATAGCGAGTCGACCCGTCGCTTCACCTGCGGGTCCATCACGATAGGGCGCCCCCACTCGCGGTCGGTCTCGCCGGGCCACTTGTTCGTCGCGTCCAGGCCGAGCTTCGAGCCCAGTCCCGACACCGGGGAAGCGAAATCCAGGTAGTCGATCGGCGTGCGGTCGACCAGCGTCGCATCGCGCAGCGGGTCGACCCGGGTCGTGATCGCCCAGATCACCTCCTTCCAGTCGCGCACGTCGATGCCCTCGTCCACCACCACGATGAACTTCGTGTACATGAACTGGCGCAGGAAGCTCCAGATGCCGAACATGACCCGCTTCGCGTGCCCCGGGTACTGCTTGCGGATCGAGACGACCGCCATCCGGTACGAGCAGCCCTCGGGCGGCAGGTAGAAGTCGACGATCTCCGGGAACTGCCGGCACAGGATCGGCACGAAGACCTCGTTGAGCGCCACGCCCAGGATCGCCGGCTCGTCGGGCGGCTTGCCGGTGTAGGTGGAGTGGTAGATCGGCGAGTCGCGCATCGTGATGCGCTCGATCGTGAACACCGGGAACCAGTCCCGCTCGTTGTAGTAGCCGGTGTGGTCCCCGTACGGCCCCTCGAGCGCCATTTCCCAGCCGGTCAGCGCCGCCGAGGGCGGCTCGCCCTGCCAGCCGAGCCGGCGCGCGTGGGCCCGTGTCAGGCTGCCGTCGGGGTCGGGCCGGATCGCGCCTTCCAGCACGATCTCGGCGCTGGCCGGTACCCGCAACGTGCTGCCGAGGCACTTGGCCAGCAGCGTCTTCGAGCCGCGCAGCAGGCCGGCGAACTGGTATTCGGACAGCGTGTCGGGCACCGGTGTGACTGCGCCCAGGATCGTGGCCGGGTCGGCGCCCAGGGCGACCGCGATCGGGAAGGGTTCGCCCGGGTGCTTCGCCGCGTGGTCGCGGAAGTCGAGCGCGCCGCCGCGGTGGGCGAGCCAGCGCATGATCGTCTGGTTGCGGCCGATCACCTGTTGACGGTAGATGCCGAGGTTCTGTCGCGCGCGGTGAGGCCCGCGGGTCACGACCAGGCCCCAGGTGATCAGGGGCGCCGCGTCCCCCGGCCAGCAGGTCTGCACCGGCAGGTCGCCGAGGTCGACCTCGTCCGCCTCCGCCACCTGCTGCTGGCAGGCGGGCCGGCCGGTCTCGCGGGGCGCCATGTTCAGCACCTGCCTGAGCATCGGCAGCTTGTCCCACGCGTCGCGCAGCCCCTTCGGCGGCTCGGGCTCCTTCAGGTAGGCGAGCAGCTTGCCGATCTCGCGCAGCGCGTCGGTCGATTCGGCGCCCATGCCGAGCGCGACCCGGCGCGGCGTGCCGAACAGGTTCGCGAGGACCGGGACCGGCCAGGTGCGCCCGGCCTGCGCCGGGCGTTCGAACAGCAGTGCCGGTCCGCCGGCCCGCAGGACCCGATCCGCGATCTCGGTCATCTCGAGCGCGGGTGAGACCTCGACCGCGATTCGCCTCAGTTCCCCGCCCGCTTCGAGCTGGCGGACGAAGTCCCGCAGATCCTCGTATTTCATCGTTTCGAGCCGTTTTCCTGTCCGGGTCCGATTGTCGCACCGGCGATCGTGGCGCCGGTTCCGGGACGCGCGGCGCGCGCTGGAATAACCATTCGTCCAAAATCTTTAGGTTGACCACCCCTCCGTCCGTCCCTAAAATCCTGCCAGCCCGTCTTCGGGTCGGCCGCTCTTCCGATGCGGTCCTGCGCTCGTCGGGGTTCGCTTGACGGGCGCAAAAGCGGGGATCGTGCCGTGAGCGCGCCGGAGGTTCCCGACGATGGCGAATCGGCTGTGAGCACGCCGGGGGTTCGCCGACAGCGGGCGGCCACGCATCGCCCGCAAGCGGTTCTGCGAGGAGCGACGATGTCTCGTCGGTGCGGAGCGGGTGATCCCCCTCCGCGTGACCGTCGACGGGCGGCTCGCGCAGGATCATTCCGCCTGGTCGGCGAAAGGTACGGCGAATGCCGGAAGGAGTCTCGGTGCCCGAGCGACGTCAGGTCACGAACTTCCTTGCCCCCCTCGCGTGGATTCGCGCTGCGGGGCGATCGGCGTTCGCCTCGATGCCGATGGTCGCCCTGCTCGCCGTGACGGTCTCGACGGTGCACGGTTTCGTTCCCCGCGCGGAGCCCGCGCGATCGGTCCTGCTGGATGCCGCCGAGGCGCAAGGCGGTCGCTTCGGCCTGCCCGAGGCGGACGACGCCGGGGTGCAGCAGCGCCCGGCCGAAACGCGCTACGAGCAGGCGGGCGAGTCGTCTCCGGTTCCCAGCGCCACGCTGCTGGTCGAGATCCAGCGTCACCTGGCCCGCGCGCGATCCGCGATGGAAACCAGGGTCCGGCCGTCCGAGTCCGCGGCGCAGCAGAATCTCGTCGCGCAGGATTCCGAACGCGCCGGGCGGCAGGCGCAGGCGGTCAGGCCTCCGCTCAAGCTCACCGCCGAGCAGCGCAAGGTGGCCGAATTCGTTTCCTCGAAGTACCGGGTGGCGCTGGACGACGTGCAGCACTTCGTCGCCCACGCCTATCAGGTGGCGCGCGAGTTCCGGCTCGACCCGCACCTGATCCTGGCCGTCGTGTCGGTCGAGTCCAGCTTCAACCCCAAGGCTCGCAGCCCGAAGGGCGCGCAGGGCCTGATGCAGGTGCTCACCCGGGTGCACACCGACAAGTTCGCGCCATTCGGCGGGCCGGCTGCGGCCTTCGACCCGGTAGCGAACATCACCGTCGGATCGGCGATCCTGAAGGAATACCTGGTGCGCGAAGGCACGGTCGAGGGAGCGCTGAAATCCTACGTCGGCGCGGCCCTGCTGCCCCACGATTTCGGCTATGGTCGCAAGGTGCTCGGCGAGCGCGAGCGGATCGCCGCTGCTGCCAAGGGCCTGCCGGTGCCGGGCGAGCGGCAGGCTCTCGCGAAGGGCGCGTCGGGGCCCGCCACGGTTGCCGGCCTGGAGCCTGTTCCCGACGTCGCGCGCGTCGCGCCGAACAGCGGCATGCCGGGCGAGACCAAGACGATCCCGCTGTTCGCGGTGGAACAGCCGATGCCGTGGGTCGACGTCGCGCCTGCGGCCAGCGTCGAGCCGGGCGGCAAGGAAGCGGTCGCGCAGTTGCTCGACCGGCTGTCGGTCGACAAGCTGTCCGATCTCTGAGGCCGGCGGCGGCGCTCGCCGGGCCTCTCGCCCTCAGGCGCCTCGGCCGAGGTGCCGTCCGAGCCGGTCGATCGCCTCGCGCATCTTCTCCATCGACGTCGCGTACGACAGCCTCAGCCAGCGCTGCGGGTCGTGCCGGCCGAAGTCCTTGCCGGGCACGACCGAGACCCCGGTCTTCTCGAGCAACTCGATCGCGAAGTCCGAGCTGTCGTCGGTGAACGCGCTGCAGTCGGCCCAGGCGTAGAAGGCGCCGTCGGGCGTCACCGGCACGTCGAGTCCGATGCCGCGCAGGGCCGGCACGATCCAGTCGCGCCGCCGCCGGAACTCCTCGCGGCGCGTCTCGAAGATCGCCTTCGACTCGGGGTCGAAGCAGGCCAGTGCGGCGTGCTGGGCCAGCGTCGACGCGCAGATGTACAGGTTCTGCGAGAGCTTTTCGAACACCGGCGCCAGCGATTCGGGCACGACCAGCCAGCCGAGCCGCCAGCCGGTCATGTGAAAGTACTTCGAGAAGCTGTTCGTGACGATCAGGTCGTCGCCGAGCGCGAGCGCGCTGCGCGGCGAGCCGTCGTACGACAGTCCCAGGTAGATCTCGTCGACGATCGAGAAGCCGCTTCGCGCGCGGACCGCGTCCACGATGCCGGCCAGCTCGTCGAAAGGGATCGAGGTGCCGGTCGGGTTCGCCGGCGACGCGAGCAGCGTGCCCCGCGTGTGCGCGGCCCAGTTCGCCTCGAGCAGCGTCCGCGTCATCTGGAAGCGGGCCTCCGGGCCCACCGGGACCAGCTGCGGTTCGCCGTCGAAGGCGGCGACGAAATGGCGGTTGCACGGATAGCTCGGGTCGGTCATCAGCACGCCGTCGCCCGGGTTGACCAGCGCGCAGCAGGCCAGCGATAGCGCGGCCGACGCGCCGGCGGTCACCACGATACGCGACGGTGCGATGTCCAGCCCGTAGCGCTCGCCGTAGTCGCGGGCGATCGCGCGGCGCAAGGACGCGAGGCCGGTGGCGCCGGTGTACTGCGTGTGGCCGGCCCGCGCGGCGCGCTCGAGCGCCGCCAGCACCGGCTCGGGCGCGGTGAAGTCGGGCTCGCCGATGCTCATGTGGATGACCGGATGGCCGGCGGCCTCGAGCGCGGCGGCGCGCTTGGCCAGTTCCATCACGTGGAAGGGATCGATCCGCGCCGTGCGGCGCGCGAGCGGAAAGGGCAGGGAAGGCGAGGACGGGATCGCTGCGGTCATCGGAGTGGGGCGGAGGCGCCTGCAAAGACCTCGATTATCGCCCGGAGCCGGCCGGTCGGCCGGCGCGCCTGGTCGTCGAACCGGGATCGGCGTGCGCCGGCCCCGGCTGGCCTTCAGCCCGCGCCGACGACACCCTCGGCGATCAGCGCGTCGATCTCGTCGGCCGCGTACCCGAACTCCGCCAGCACCTCGCGCGTGTGCTCGCCGAGCGCCGGGGCGGGCTTCGGGGCGACCGCGGGCGTGCCGTGCAGCTTGACCGGGAAGCCGAGCGCTTGCGTGCGGCCGGCCTTCGGATGGTCGACCTCGACGACCATGTCGCGAGCCAGCACCTGCGGGTGGGTGAGCGCCTCGCCGATCGAGTGAACCGGCCCGGCCGGCACGCCGGCAGCGTCGAAGGCCGCGATCCAGTGTGCCCGGTCGTGCGCGACCAGCACCGCCTCCATGGCCTCGACCAGCGCCGGCAGGTTGCGCATCCGGTCGTCGTTGGTGGCGAAGCGCGGGTCGGTCTTCCACTCGGGGTGGCCGAGCACGTCGGCGATCCGCTCCCAGTTCGACTGGTTCGCGCCGCCGATGTTGACGAAGCCGTCGGCGGTGCGGAAGGCCTGGTAGGGCGCGGTCAGCACGTGGCTGGAACCGAGCGGGCCGCCCGAGGCGCCGGTGGCGAAGAAGATCGCCGCATGCCAGTAGGTCTGCTGCAGCGCCGACTCCATCAGCGAGGTCTCGACGACCTGGCCCTCGCCGGTCTTCAGCTTGTGCACGTAGGCGGCGATGACGCCGAGCGCCTGCAGGATGCCCGCGTTGATGTCGGCCACCGGGTTGCCCGACTTGGCGGGCGGGCGGCCGGGCTCGCCGGTGATGCTCATCAGGCCGGAGAAGCCCTGCGCGATCAGGTCGAAGCCGCCCTTGTCGGCCCAGGGGCCGGTGCGGCCGTAGCCCGAGACCGACGAGTAGATCAGGCCCGGGTTGAGCTTCGACAGCACGTCGTAGCCGACCCCGAGCTTCTCCAGCGTGCCCTTGCGGTAGTTCTCGGTCAGCACGTCGGCGCCGGCGACCATCCGCTTCAGCACTTCCTTGCCCTTCGCGTGCTTGAGGTCAAGCGCGATGCCGCGCTTGTTGCGGTTCAGGATCATGAACGGCGCCGACACGCCGTTGACCCGCGGCTCGCGATAGCTGCGCGAGTCGTCCCCGCCGGGCAGCTTCTCGACCTTGATCACGTCGGCGCCGAGGTCGGCGAGCATCATGCCGGCGGTGGGGCCGGCCATGATCTGCGAGAGTTCGAGGACCTTCATGCCGGCCAGCGGGCCGGCGCTTCGCTGCGCGGTCATCGAAAGGCCCTCAGCGACCGACGAACCCGGGCTTCGCCTTCGCGAGGAAGGCCTTGTAGCCGATGCGGAAGTCCTCGGTGTCGAAGCAGTCGAAGCACTCGAGGTACTCCTGCTCGGACAGCGGCTGGCCGCTCATCAGCTTGCGGGCGAACTTCTTGTGCCACCGCGCGACCAGCGGCGCCCCGTCGGCGATCCGCCGAGCAGTCTCGCGGCACTCGTCGGCCACCCGGTCGTCGGCGACCACGCGGTTGACCAGCCGCTTGTCCTTCGCCTCGGCCGCGTCGAAGATCCGCCCTTCGTACAGGATCTCGAGCGCCACCGACGGGCCGGCGAGGTGAATCAGCGGTTCCATCTCGGGGTAGGCCATGACCAGGCCCAGGTTCTTGATCGGTGCGCCGAAGCGGCTCGATTCGCCGCAGATGCGCATGTCGCACAGCGCGGCGATCTCCAGCCCGCCGCCCACGCAGATGCCGTGGATCTGGGCCAGCGTCGGGTGGCGGCAGTCGGCGATCGCGCGGGCGGTCTCGTGCATGATGTGACCGTAGGCGATCGCCTGCTCGCGGTTCGAGCGCTCGGTCTCGAATTCCGAGATGTCGTTGCCCGGCGAGAAGGACTTCTCGCCGGCGCCGCGCAGGATCACGCAGCGCACCGAGTCGTCGGCCGACAGGCGGTCCATCGTCTCGCCCAGCAGCTTCCACATCGGCTTGGTCAGCGCGTTCAGCTTGTGCGGACGGTTGAGGATCACCGTGGCGATCGCGCCTTCGCGCTCGACCAGGATGGTTTCGGCGGCTTTGTCGGTCATTTCGGCTCCCTTGCCTCAGCGATAGAACAGCTCGACCAGGCCCATGCCGGTGATCGGCACGTAGGTGACCAGCATCAGCACGGCGAACAGCACGCCGACGAAGTAGACGTTGGTGCGCGACACCTCCCAGACGCCGCACTTGGCGATCGAGCAGGAGATCATCAGCACGCTCGCCACCGGCGGGGTCTGCTGGCCGATGCCCAGGTTGATCGTCACGATCAGGCCGAAGTGCACCGGGTCGATGCCCACCGCGTTGACCAGCGGCATCACGACCGGCACGACCAGGATGATCGCGGCGGCCGAGTGCAGGAACATGCCGAGCAGCAGGAAGATCACGTTCAGCAGGGCCAGCACGAACCACTTGTTGGTGGTCAGGTCCATCACCGACTGCGCCAGCTGCTGCGGTGCCTGCGTCTCGGTCAGGTACACGCCGAGCAGTGCCGAGGTGGCCACCAGCAGCATCACCACCGCGGTCTGGCCTGCGCCCTCGATGATCGCCGCCTTCAGGTGGGCGAGATCCAGTTCCCGGTACACGACCAGGCCGATGAACAAGGCCGCCAGGACCGCGAGCGCCGCGCCCTCGGTCGCGGTGACGAAGCCGCCGAAGATGCCGCCCAGGATGATCATCGGCAGCGTGAAGGCCCAGGAGGCCTCGCGGGCGGTGCGGCGGACTTCCTTCCAGTCGAGGCTCTGCTCGATCGGCAGGTTGTAGCGGCGCGCGAAGTAGTAGGCCATTCCCATCAGGCCGAGGCCGCCGAGGATGCCCGGGATGATGCCGGCAACGAACATCTGCACGACCGAGGTCTCGGCCATCACCGCGTACAGGATCATCGGGATCGACGGCGGGATGATCACCGCCAGCGTCGCCGACGACGAGGTCACGGCCGCGGCCAGGGCCGCAGGGTAGCCCTTCTTCTTCATCGCCGGCACGAGGATCGACCCGAGCGCTGCCACGTCGGCGACCGCCGATCCGGAGATCTCGGCGAAGAACAGCGAGGTGCCGATCGAGACCATCGCCAGGCCGCCCCGGATGAAGCCGAGCAGGGCGGTCGCGAAGGCCAGCAGGCGCGACGAGATGCCCGACGCGTTCATGATCGCGCCGGCCAGGATGAACAGGGGGATCGCGAGCAGCGGGAAGTTGGTGGCCCCGTTGTACACGACGATCGGAAGGTTCAGCAGCGCGTCGGTGCCCTGCGCAAGCCAGATGGCGGCGACGGCCACGACGCCGAGCGCCACGGCGATCGGCACGTTGAGCAGGACCAGCGCGAGCACGCAGCCGAACAAGAGCAGCATCTCCATGTCCGAATCTCCTTGTCTCTTCTTTTCGGTGGTTTCGTTCGGATCAGTTGGAGGCTTCGCCGCTGGTGTGGACGCCGCCCGCATGCGGGTCGCGCGCCCAGGCCAGCGCCTCGGGGAGGGTCAGCAGCTCGGCGACGATGATCAGCACGGCCGAGATCGGGATCACCGACTGCACCCACGAGACCGGGATGTCCGGCAGGCTGACCAGGGTGTCGGTCGCCAGGATCTCCAGCACCACCCAGCCGAAGTAGCCGAGCAGCGCGAAGAAGCCGATGACCACCGCCTCGACGGCGAGCGTCACGGCGAGGCGCGGACCCGGAGGCATCATCGCGACGATCTCCGGGCAGCTGATGTGGCCGCGCTTGGCGGCCGCGTAGGCCGAACCGTAGAAGGTGAGCCAGGCGAGCAGGATCGACGCGATCTCGTCGTACCAGACCAGCGACTGTCCCATCGTGCGGAACACGACGCCGATCATGACCTCGACGGCGAGTATCACCATCAGCACGATGACCAGCCACTCGAGAAACTTCTCGTAGCGCTTGCGAAAGGCTTGCATCGACATGCTCTCCCGGCTTTTCCTTTCCAGTTCCGTCGGCGCTTACTTCTTGCCGAGTGCGATCGCCTTGTCGACCAGCGGCTTGGCGCCCTTGACCGACTGGCCGAACTCCTCGTAGATCGCGCCGCTGGCTGCGATGAAGGCGTCCTTGTCGACCTCGTTGACCTCCACGCCGGCGGCCTTGATCTTGCCGAGCAGTTCGTCCTGCATCCGGTCGGTGGCCGCGTACACGGTGGCCTGGGTCTCTCGCGCGGCGGCCTCCAGCTCCTTGCGGATGTCGGCCGGCAGCTGCTCCCACTTGCGCTTGCCGGCGACCAGGTAGGCCGGCGCGTAGACGTGGCCCGACAGCGACAGGTACTTCTGCACCTCGTGCAGCTTGGCGCTGACGATCTGCGTGAACGGGTTCTCCTGGCCGTCCATCACGCCGGTCTGCAGCGCGGTGAACAGCTCCGAGAACTTCATCGGGCTCGGGTTGGCGCCGTAGGCCTTGAACATCGCGACGCGCCACTTGCCCTCGGGCACGCGCAGCTTGATGCCGGCCAGGTCCTCGGGCTTGGTGATCGGCTTCTTGTTGTTGGTGATGTGGCGGTAGCCGTTCTCCCACAGCGCGAGCATCTTCAGGCCCTTGGCCTCGACGGCGGGCGCGAGCGACGGCCAGAAGATCTCCTTCTCGATCTTGGCCAGGTGCGCGCGGTCCTTGACCAGGTAGGGCATCTCGAACATGCCGAACAGCTCGACCTCGCTGCTCATGACGGTCGACGGGATCGACATGTCGAGCGTGCCGAGCTTGAGCTTCTGCATCATCTCCTTGTCGCCGCCCAGCTGGCTCGAGCCGAAGATCGTGATCTTGACCTTGTCGCCGAGCTTCTGCTGGACGCGCTTGGCGAAGTCCTCGGAGGCGATCTGGTACAGCGAGCCGGGTTCGCCGACGTGGCCGAGCTTCAGCTCGATCTGCTGCGCGGCGGCGGGCAGCGCGAGCGCGGCGGCGCCGCCGGCGACGGCGGCCTGCAGCAGCAGGCGGCGCGCGGATTTCATCGTTGCTTTCATCGTCTCCTCCTTCGGAGTGTTCGGCCCCTTCGGGGGCGCTCTGTTGAAACGAAACGGTTCGGGGTGCGGGTCAGGCGGCCTTCGCCCCGGACTTCGCCGACGGCGCGGTGGCAGCCAGGTACTCCATCGCCGCCTGCACGCCGCCCTTGCGGTGCGGCACGCCGGCCAGGCCCAGGCCCATCTCGACGCCGGCGAGCGTGCCCATCAGCGTCAGGTCGTTGAAGTCGCCGAGGTGGCCGATCCGGAACACCTTGCCGGCGACCTTGCCCAGGCCCTGGCCCAGCGACATGTTGAAGTTCTCCAGCACGATCTTGCGGAAGGCGTCGGCGTTGTGGCCCTCGGGCATCAGGATCGCGGTCAGGACCGGGCTGTACTCCGAAGGCTCGAGGCACAGCACCTCCAGCCCCCAGGCGCGCACCGCGGCGCGGGTCGCCTCGCCGTGGCGCTGGTGCCGCGCGAACACGTTGTCCAGTCCTTCCTCGAGCAGCATCGAGATCGCCTCGTGCAGCCCGTACAGCAGGTTCGTGGCCGGCGTCGACGGGAAGAAGCCGTTCGCGTTGGACGCGATCATCTCGTTCCACTCCCAGTACGCGCGCGGCAGCTTCGCGGTCTTCGTGGCCTCGAGCGCCTTCGCGCTGATCGCGTTGAACGACAGGCCCGGGGGAAGCATCAGGCCCTTCTGCGATCCCGACACGGTCACGTCGACCTTCCACTCGTCGTGCCGGTAGTCGGCCGAGGCCAGGCCGGAGATCGTGTCGACCATGAAGAGCGCCGGGTGGCCGCTGCGGTCGATCGCCTTGCGCACCTCGGCGATCCGGCTGGTCACGCCGGTGGAGGTCTCGTTGTGGACGACGCAGACCGCCTTGTAGCGATGCTGCGTGTCGGCGGCGAGCTTCGCCTCGATCGCGGCCGGGTCGGCGCCGTGGCGCCAGTCGCCGGGAATGAACTCCACGACCAGGCCGAGCCGTTCGGCGAGCCGCTTCCAGAGCGACGCGAACTGGCCGGTCTCGCACATCAGCACCGTGTCGCCCGGCGACAGCGTGTTGACCAGCGCAGCTTCCCAGGCGCCGGTTCCCGATGCCGGGTAGATGACGACGTGCGACTCGGTCTTGAAGATCTTGCGGATGCCGGCGAGCACCGACTTGCCGAGCTGCTGGAACTCGGGCCCGCGGTGGTCGATGGTCGGATAGTCCATCGCGCGCAGGATCCGGTCGGGCACGGTGCTCGGCCCCGGGATCTGCAGGAAATGCCGGCCGGACGGGTGGCTGTTGAGGGCCAGGCCATTGGACAGTTTCATCGGAAGCCTCGCTGTGCGGATGACGGGTTTTTCTTGCGATGTCGCATTTTGTATGCAAAAGTTGAGGCCATCAACCCCTTTTTGACCGGCAACGACACCTCGTTCCGGATTCTGTATGCAAAACCTGGGTGCTCAATCGCTGGAGATCGGCAGGCGTCCCCTTCACGAGGAAGTCGCGGACCGGCTCCGGACGATGATCACCGAAGGCGGACTCGCGCCGGGCGCCAGGCTCAACGAGCGCGTGCTCTGCGAGCGGCTCAGGGTGTCGCGCACGCCCTTGCGCGAGGCCTTCAAGGTGCTCGCCGCCGAGCGGCTGATCGAGCTGAACCCGAACCGCGGCGCGAGCGTCGTCGCGCTGTCGCGCGCGGACGTCGAGCAGCTCTTCGAGCTGATGGGAGCGCTCGAGGGACTGGCGGGCCAGCTGGCCGCCGAGCGTCGCACCGAGGCCGAGCTGGCCGAGATCCGCGCGCTGCACTTCGAGATGCTCGCCGCCCACGCGAGGCGCGACCTGCCGGCCTACTACGATTTCAATCGCCGGATCCACGTCGCGATCAGCCGCTGCGCGCGCAACGACATGCTGGCGGAGACCTACGACAGCGTGAACACGCGCATCCAGAACCTGCGCTTCCGCTCCAACTTCAACCAGGACAAGTGGGACCACGCGGTCCGCGAGCACCAGCAGATGCTGCAGGCGCTCGAGGACGGCAACGGCGCCGCGCTCCGGGCCATCCTCGAGACGCACCTGCGCAACAAGCGCGACGCGGTGCTCGAGCAGTGGCCGGCCAATCCTTCCCATACGACATGAACGCACCGACCCCTGTCCGCATGCTGCGGACGCCCTCGCTCGATCGCAGCCGGCTCGCGCAGCGCCTTCGCCGCGTGCTGCGCGGCGACGTCCTCTTCGACGCTGCCTCGCGCGGCCGCTACTCGACCGACGCGTCGATCTACCAGATCGACCCGGTCGGGGTGGTGGTGCCCGCCGACGAGGCCGACGTCGTCGCCGCGATCGACCTGGCCCGCGAGATGAGGGTCCCGATCCTGCCGCGCGGCGGCGGCACCAGCCAGTGCGGCCAGACCGTCGGCGAGGCGCTGGTCATCGACAACAGCCGCCACCTGAACAAGGTGATCGCCTTCGACGCGCAGGCGCGCACCGTCGAGGTCCAGCCCGGCATCGTGCTCGACCACCTCAACGCCTTCCTGAAGCCTCACGGCCTGTGGTTCCCGGTCGACGTGTCGACCTCGGCCCAGGCGACGATCGGCGGCATGGCGGGCAACAACTCCTGCGGCTCGCGCTCGATCGCCTACGGCAACATGGTCCACAACGTGATCGGCATCGAGGCGATCCTGTCGGATGGCGTTGCCGAGTGGTTCGGCCCGTTCGGCGTGGACGCGGCGAAGCCGATGGCGACCGGCCGCGGCGGCGAGCTGGTGTCACGGCTGTTCGGGATCGGGGCCCGCGAGCGTGACGAGATCGCCCGCGTGTGGCCGAAGGTGATGCGCCGCGTCGGCGGCTACAACCTCGACGTCTTCCACCCCCAGTCCGAGCGCCCGTACACCGCCGACGGCTCGGTCAATCTCGCCCACCTGCTGGTCGGCTCCGAGGGCACGCTCGGCTACTTCCGGCGGCTGAAGCTGCGGCTCTCGCCGCTGCCCAGGGCGCGCGTGCTCGGCGTCGTCAACTACCCGACCTTCTGGGCCGCGATGGACAGCGCCCAGCACATCGTCAAGCTAGGGCCCAGCGCGGTCGAGCTGGTCGACCGCACGATGATCGAGCTGTCGCGTGCGAACCCGGTGTTCCGGCCGACGATCGAGCGCGCGCTGATCGAGCGCGACGGCAAGCCGCCCGAGGCGATCCTGCTGGTCGAGTTCTCGGGCGACGACCGTGACGCGCTGCTGCGCCAGCTCGCGCAACTGGTCGAGCTGATGGGCGACCTCGGGTTGCCCGGCAGCGTCGTCGAGATGCCAGACGAGAAGGCCCAGAAGGCGCTCTGGGACGTCCGAAAGGCCGGCCTGAACATCATGATGTCGCTGAAGGGCGACGGCAAGCCGGTCTCGTTCATCGAGGACTGCGCGGTGCCGCTCGAGCACCTGGCCGAGTACACCGACCGCCTCACCGAGGTCTTCGCCAGGCACGGCACCCGCGGCACCTGGTACGCGCACGCGTCGGTCGGCACGCTGCACGTGCGGCCGATCCTCGACATGCGGCAGGACGGCGCCGCGAAGATGCGCGAGATCGCCGAGGAAGCGGCCGAGCTGGTGCGCCACTACAAGGGCGCCTTCTCCGGCGAGCACGGCGACGGCCTGGTGCGCACCGAGTGGGTCGGCTGGCAGTTCGGCGAGCGCCTCACGAAGGCCTTCGAGGAGGTCAAGGACCTGTTCGATCCGCTCGGCCTGATGAACCCGGGCAAGATCGTGCGCGGCACGAAGATGGACGACTCGCGGCTGTTCCGCTATCCGCCGGGGCACACCGCGCTGCCGCTGTCGACCGCCCTCGACTGGTCGGCCTGGGACGTGACCGCCGACCCGGTCACCGAGCAGGTCAGCGCGCCCGGCACCGGCGGCGATCCGGCGCGCGGCTTCGCCAAGGCCGCCGAGATGTGCAACAACAACGGCCACTGCCGCAAGTTCGACGCGGGCACGATGTGCCCGAGCTGGCGGGTCACGAAGGACGAGAAGCACCTGACCCGCGGCCGCGCGAACACGCTGCGGCTGGCGCTGTCCGGCCAGTTGGGCCACGAGGGGCTGACGTCGCCGGCCATGCGCGAGGCCATGGACCTGTGCGTGGGCTGCAAGGGCTGCAAGCGTGATTGCCCGACCGGTGTCGACATGGCCCGGATGAAGATCGAGTTCCAGCACCACTACGCGAGGAAGCACGGCCTTCGCCTGAAGGACAAGCTGATCGCCTACATGCCGCGCTACGCGGCCTGGGCCTCGCGGCTTCGCGGGCTGTTGAACCTGCGCGACGCGCTGCCCGGCGCGGCGCGTGTTTCCGAGAAACTGCTCGGCTTCTCCGCGAAGCGCAGCCTGCCGCGCTGGCGCGGCGACCCGTTCACCGCCGATCCGGGGCTCGATACCTTGCCGCCCGACGCAGGGGCGGGCGGCGCCGCGGCGGGCGAGGTCGTGCTCTGGGCCGACACCTTCGACAACTGGTTCGAGCCCGACAACCTGCGCGCTGCGCGCAGGGTGCTGCAGGCCGCCGGTTACCGTGTCCACGTTGCGCGCGCCGCCGCCGACGCCGATCCCTCGCGCCCGCTCTGCTGCGGCCGCACCTTCCTGTCGGCGGGCCTGGTGGACGAGGCCCGCGCCGAGGCACGCCGCACGCTGGCCGCGCTGGCGCCCTTCGTCGAGCGCGGCGTCCCGGTCGTGGGGCTGGAGCCGTCGTGCCTGCTCACGATGCGCGACGAGTTCCTGGTCATGGGGCTGGGCGAGGCGGCGACCCGGCTCGCCGGCCAGGCACTGCTGTTCGAGGAGTTCCTGGCCCGCGAGCACCAGGCCGGCCGCCTGAAGCTGCCGCTGGGGCAGTTGCCCGAGCGCACCGCCCTGCTTCACGGCCATTGCCACCAGAAGGCCTTCGACGCGGTGCGACCGATCGAGACGGTGCTGAAGCTGGTGCCGGGGCTCGAGGTGAAGACGATCGAGTCGAGCTGCTGCGGCATGGCCGGCGCCTTCGGATACGAGGCCGAGCACTTCGAGGTGTCGATGAGGATGGGCGAGCTGTCGCTGCTGCCGGCGGTGCGCGAGGCGGGCGCCGACACGGTCGTCGTCGCCGACGGCACGAGCTGCCGCCACCAGATCGCCGACGGCGCGAGCCGCGAAGCGGTCCACGTGGCGCGGCTGCTCGAGCGGGCGCTCGACGCCGGCCGGCGCTAGGTCCGTCGTGCCCGCGCCGCGCAACCGATTCGACGCCGCCGAGCTCGGCGGCGCGTTCGGGGACCTCGGCACGCTGATCCCCTTCGTCGTCGCCTACGTGGGGCTGCTGAAGATGGACGCGGCGGCGATCCTGCTCCCCTTCGGCGTGGCGCTGGTGGTCGTGGGGGCGGTGTTCCGCACGCCCTTTCCGGTCCAGCCGATGAAGGCGATCGGCGCGGCCGCGCTGACCCAGGCCGCGGTCGTCGGCGGGATCGGCCCGCAGGCGGTCGTCGCCGCGGGGCTCGTCACCGGCGCGATCTGGCTGGCCCTGGCCGTCACCGGCCTGGCCGAGCGCGTGGCGCGCCTGATTCCGCGCGCCGCCCTGCTCGGGGTCGTCATGGGGCTGGGTTTCGCCTTCATGATCGAGGGCGTCCGGATGATGACCGACCAGTGGCTGCTCGCCGGCCTGCTGCTCGCGGGCACGCTGTTCATGCTGTCGCGGCGCTGGCCGGCGATGCTGGCGCTGCTGGTCGCCGGGGCGGCGATCGCGATCGCGCGCGATCCGTCGCTGCTGCCGGCGCTGGGGGCGCAGAAGGCCTCGCTGCACCTGCCGAGCTTCGCCTGGCCCGGGCTGTCGGCCGGCGACCTGTGGGTCGGCGCGCTGCTGCTGGCGCTCCCGCAGTTGCCGCTCACCTTCGGGAACGCGCTGGTCGCGGTCACCGCCGAGAACAACCGCCTGTTCCCGGACCGGCCGGTCAGCGAGCGCCGGGTGGCCATGTCGACCGGCCTGATGAATCTCGCCTCGAGTGCCGCGGGCGGCATCCCGATGTGCCACGGCGCCGGGGGCATGGCCGGGCACGTGCGCTTCGGCGCCCGCACCGGCGGCGCGTCGATCATGCTCGGCGCGCTGCTGCTGGCTCTCGCCCTGTTCTTCGGCGACGCGATCGGCCTGCTGTTCCGGCTGGTGCCGCCGGCGGCGCTCGGCGTGATCCTGTTCCTGGCCGGCGTCGAGCTGGCGCTGGGCAGCCGGGACCCGGAAGCCGAGAAGTCCGACCGTTTCGTCGTGCTGGCCACCGCCGGTTTTGCCGTGTGGCACGCCGGCGCGGCGGTCCTCTTCGGCATCTGCGCGCATCACGCGGTGCGCGCGGGGTGGCTCAGGCTGTGAGGCCGGCGCGCGAGTATCCTTGCACCGGCACGGGGCCGTAGAGTCTCGCCCATTCCCGCACAACGCAGTCATCGAAAGCGATCATCCATGGACCCGAACCTTCGCAAGGCGGCGCTCGAGTACCACGAGCAGGGCCGTCCCGGCAAACTGTCGGTCACCGCGACCAAGCAGCTGGTCAACCAGCGCGACCTGGCGCTCGCCTACTCGCCGGGCGTGGCCGCGGCCTGCGAGGAGATCGTCGCCGATCCGGCCAACGCCTACCGCTACACGGCGCGCGGCAACCTGGTCGCGGTGGTCAGCAACGGCACCGCGGTGCTGGGCCTCGGCAACATCGGCCCGCTCGCGTCGAAGCCGGTCATGGAAGGCAAGGCGGTGCTGTTCAAGAAGTTCGCCGGCATCGACGTGTTCGACATCGAGATCGCCGAGACCGATCCCGAGAAGCTGGTCGACGTGATCGCGGCGCTCGAGCCGACCTTCGGCGCGATCAACCTCGAGGACATCAAGGCGCCGGACTGCTTCGTCGTCGAGCGCAAGCTGCGCGAGCGGATGAAGATCCCGGTCTTCCACGACGACCAGCACGGCACTGCGATCGTGGTCGGCGCCGCGCTGACCAACGGCCTTCAGGTCGTCGGCAAGCCGATCGACCAGGTCAAGCTGGTCTGCAGCGGCGCCGGCGCCGCGGCGCTCGCCTGCCTGGAGCTGCTGGTCGACCTCGGCCTGCCGCGCGAGAACATCTGGGTGGCGGACATCGCCGGCGTGGTCCACGAGGGGCGCACCGAGCTGATGGATCCGGACAAGGCGCGCTTCGCCCAGCGCACCGAACTGCGCACGCTGGGCGAGATCATCGACGGCGCGGACGTCTTTCTCGGCCTGTCGGCCGGCGGGGTGCTGAAGCCCGACATGGTCGCGCGCATGGCCGAACGGCCGCTGGTCTTCGCGCTGGCCAATCCCACGCCGGAGATCATGCCCGACGAGGTCAGGAAGGTGCGCGACGACGCGATCATCGCGACCGGCCGCACCGACTATGCGAACCAGGTCAACAACGTCCTGTGCTTCCCGTTCATCTTCCGCGGCGCGCTCGACGTCGGCGCGAGCACGATCACCCGCGAGATGGAGGTCGCGGCGGTGCACGCGCTGGCAGAACTGGCGCGCGCGGAGTCGAGCGAGATCGTCACGGCGGCCTACGGCGCGATCGGCGCGAGCTTCGGCCCCGAGTACCTGATTCCCAAGCCCTTCGATCCGCGGCTGATCGCGAAGATCGCGCCGGCGGTCGCGAAGGCGGCGATGGACTGCGGCGTGGCCACCCGGCCGATCGCCGACTTCGACGCCTACCGATCCCAGCTCGAGCAGTTCGTCTACCACTCGGGCACCTTCATGAAGCCGATCTTCGCGACGGCGCGACGCGCGCCCGACAAGCGGATCGTCTACGCGGAGGGCGAGGACGAGCGCGTGCTTCGCGCGGTGCAGGTCGTGGTCGACGAGAAGCTGGCGCGACCGGTGCTCGTCGGGCGGCCGGCGGTCATCGAGCGCAGGCTCGAGCGCTTCGGCCTTCGGATCAGGCCCGGCGTCGACTTCGAGATCGTCAATCCGGAGTGGGACGAACGCTACGGCACCTACTGGCGCGAGTACCACCGCCTGACCGAGCGCAAGGGCGTCACCGAGGAGTACGCGCAGATCGAGATGCGGCGCAGGCTCACGCTGATCGGCGCGATGATGATCCACATGGGCGAGGCCGACGGCATGATCTGCGGGACCTTCGGCCATTATTCGCTGCACCTGCACTACGTCGACCAGGTGATCGGGCGCCGTCCGGGCAGCACCGTGTACGCGGCGATGAACACGCTGATGCTGCCGAACAGGCAGGTCACGCTGGTCGACACCCACGTCAACGCAGACCCCGACGCCGAGCAGCTCGCCGAGATCACGCTGATGGCCGCAGAGGAGCTGCGCCGCTTCGGCATACGGCCGAAGGTCGCGCTGCTGTCGCACTCCAACTTCGGCACCTCGAACCAGCCGAGCGCGTCCAAGATGCGCGAGGCGCTGGCGCTGATCCGCGAGCGCGCGCCGGGGCTCGAGATCGACGGCGAGATGCACGGCGACGCCGCGCTCGACGCCGACCTGCGCCGGCGAATCATGCCGCGCTCCGCGCTGACCGGGGAGGCGAACCTGCTGGTCCTGCCCGGCATCGACGCGGCGAACATCGCCTACAACCTGCTGAAGACGGCGGCCGGCAACAACGTGGCGATCGGTCCGGTGCTGCTCGGCGCGGCGCGGCCGGTCCACATCCTCACCGCGTCGGCGACGGTGCGCAGGATCGTCAACATGACCGCCTGGACGGTGGTGGAATCGATCGGCGAGGCCTGATCCCGGGGGGCGCCCGCCGTTCGTCGGCGGCGGGCACCGCGCGGGGCCCGCTCGTCAGGAGGCCGATTGACCCCTTGCACGGCGCTCCCTAGGCTTCGGTGCAGGCGAAACTTCCCGAACCGAACCAGGCGATGTCCGTGGCCCCTGTCGAAACCGCGCGCGACACTGACGAGCAGCACGACGCTCCCATCGAGCCGGCGCGGCGTTCCGAGCTCCTGCAGGACTGCCAGGGCCTGGTCGTGACGCGGCTGTCGACCGCGATCTCCGATGCCCTGAAGCGGGTCGGCGACGAACTCACCTCGCTGGCCCTGAGGAACCGCGACCGCGAGACGCAGCAGGCCCTGCTCGACGCGGTCACGCTGGTGCGACGCCATCACGAGGACATCGAGCGCAGTTTCCGGGAGCTCTTCGCCGACATCTTCGTGAGCCGGGTGCACGGCCAGGGCGAGGCCGCTGCCTCGAGCCCGACCGGTCTGGCGCTGGTCGACGACAGCGTGATCGAGGAGAAGATCGCGATCGATCGGATCGTCCAGCGCGCGCGCAGCAAGCTCGACCCCGACGAGGTTCTCGGCGTGAGGGCGCGGCTGGGGGTGCTGGCCGCCGGCGACTGGTTCGAGGAGGCCCGGCATCCCGCCGCGCCCGAGGCCGTCTTCGAGGCACTGCGCCGGACGCTGGCCCAGCTCGACGCCGACGCGGGGGTGCGCGACGCCCTCCTCGACGCGCTCGAGCCGCATGTTTCCTCCAATCTCGGCGACCTCTACGCCACGCTCAACGAGCGTCTGCGCAGCAACCACGTCCTGCCGCGAATCCGTCCTCGCCTGGTCACCTCCGCCTCGTCGCCGGGCGCCCACGCGAGGCCGGAGCCGCTGGACGCGGCGTTGCAGGGCTTCGATGCCGGCGCGGTGGCCGCCGCGGTGCCCGGCCTGGGCGCGAGCGCGGGCCCGGACCTCGGAGCGGACCCGCTGCCAGCCGATCCCTTCGCCGCGCTGATGGCGCGGCTGGCCGAGGGTTCGTCGCCCGCCCGGCAGGCGGCCGCCCGGCTGCTCGCCGACCCGGCGATCTTCGCCGCCGGCAACGAGCCTCCGGCGGTCGAACCCGAGCTGCTGCAGTCGCTGAACAGGATCCAGTCGGGCGCCGGCGGCGGTGGCGCCGGCGGTCCGAAGCTGGTCTCCGAGTTGCTCGAGCAGAGTCGCTCGAAGGGCTCGTCGCTCGACCAGCTCACCGTCGAGATCGTCTCGCTGGTCTTCGACCACATCTACGCGGACCGGCGGCTGCCGGACGCGGTCAAGCAGCAACTGCTGCGCCTGCAGGTGGTCGCGGTCAAGGCCGCGCTGATCGACCGCAGTTTCTTCGCGACCCGGCGGCATCCGATGCGGCGGCTGCTCGACGACGTCTGCCGCGCGGCCAGCGATCCCGACGCCGACGTCGGGCCCGACTCGGCTCTGGTCGCCGGCGTGGCCGAGATCGTCGACTGGCTCATCGCGAGCTTCGAGAGCGAGCTGTCGGTCTTCGAGGACGCCGCGATGCGGCTCGAGCTGCTGCTTTCGATCGAAGGGCAGCGGCGCGCGGAGCGCGATTCCGCGCTCGCCAGGCAGGCCGAGCGCCTCGAGGCGATCGCGGTGAGCCAGGAAAGCGCGAGGGCCGAGATCTCGGCAAGGCTCGCCGACGACACGCCGGTCTTCCTGGTCGAGTTCCTCGAGCGGTGGTGGCCCAAGGTACTGGCCACCGCCCGCGTCGAGGATGGCGATCTTGCGTGGAACGATGCGCTGGCCTGCGTCGAGGGCCTCGTATGGAGCGTCGCGCCGAAGGCATCCGAGGAAATCCCGAAGCTGGCCAGCCTGCTGCCCAAGCTGATCGGCCAGGTCAAGAGCGGCCTGAACCGCGCGGCCGTCGACAATGCCGAGAAGGAGCGATTCTTCAACGAACTGCTGGGCCGGCACACCGAGGTGATCCAGCGCGCCAAGTCCGAGCCTGGCCACGGATCGTCGCGGCGCGCCGCCGCTTCCGCGGGGCGGTCGCGACCGGCGGCGTCCCCCAGGACGGCGTCGCCGCAGGATCCGGTCACGCCCGCGGTCGCTCGCTGGCTCGGCGACCTTCGGCGAGGCGACTCGCTCGAGCTGCTCGAGTCCGACGGCAGTCGCCGGCTGCTCAGGGTTTCCTGGGTCAGCCCCACCCGCAGGCTGTTCATCCTGACCCGTTTCCCCGAAGTGGCCCGCCCGATCGAGCGCGCCGAACTCGCGCGCTGGTTCGAGACCGGCCGCGCCCGTCTGGCCGACGCGCAGACCTCGGTCGAGCGCGCGATCGGCGCGATCGCTGCAGGCGAGATGACCGCGCGAGCCTGAACGGCAGGACCTTTCCCCGGCGGCCTGGCGAAGGTCGTTCCCTGAGGCAGGGAAGCCGTTTACCATGCGCCAATGATTCTGCGCCGCCTGCTGACACTCGCCTGCCTGCTCGTCCTGTTCGCGTCGGGGGCATCCTGCGCGCGCAGCGGCGGCGGCGACGAGGTCTCGCTGTCGGCCCTGCCGCCCGAGGCGCGGGCGACCTACTCGCTGATCCGCAAGGGCGGCCCGTTTCCCTACTCGAAGGACGGGACCACCTTCTTCAATCGCGAAGGGCTCCTGCCCGCCAGGCCCAGGGGGCACTACCGGGAGTACACGGTGCCCACGCCGGGCGCGAAGAACCGCGGCGCGCGGCGGATCGTCGTCGGCGGCGACCCGCCCGCCGACTTCTGGTACACCGACGACCACTACCGCAGCTTCAGGCGGATAAGGGAGTGAGAAGATGGGTGCGCTCAGCAACATCCCCCCTCATGCCGTGCTGCCCCTTGGCGCCTACGACGGAGACTCGCTGAAGCGCGCGGCCGAGCGGGCGGACCAGCGGCTGCTGGCGGTCGACCTGGCGCGCGCCCGCGACCGCGACGAGGTGATGGAGGCGATCGCCGGCGCCTTCCTGCTGCCCGATTACTTCGGCAGGAACCTCGACGCGCTCTACGACTGCATCACCGACCTGAAGCCGCTAGACGGCGCCGACCAGCCGGGCTTCCTGGTGATCCTCGAGAACCTGCCGGACACCGCGCAGTTCAGCCGCGAGCAGCGCGACGCACTGCTCGACGTGTTCCGGGACGCCGCGGACTTCTTCTACGACCGGGACACCGCGTTCAGGGTCTTCTACTCGGTGGACAAGCCCGGGTCCTAGAAATCGCCGGCCAGCGCCTGCAGCGCCGCGATCGCGGCCAGCCCGGCGGTCTCGGTGCGAAGGATCCTCGGCCCGAGGCAGACCGGCTCGAAGCCCGCGCTGATCGCGCCGGAGAGTTCGGCTTCGCCGAAGCCGGACTCGGGCCCGGCGAGCAGGATCAGTTCGGCGCCGGGTCGCACCCCGGCCGCGGACAGGCGGATCGGCGCGCCGGGCGCGAGCACCAGGCGCCGGGCCGGCGAGGGCAACGAGACGAACTCGCGCAGTGGGCGCAGAGGGCCGAGGGCCGGCAGCCACGCGCGGCCGGACTGGGTGCAGGCCGATTCGACGATGCGCTGCCAGTGCTCGTGCTTGCGCGCGGCGCGCGCGGCATCCAGCCTGACCTGCGAGCGCTCCGAGTCGAGCGGGACGATCGCGCGCACGCCCAGCTCGACCGCCTTCTCGATCGTCCAGTCCATGCGCTCGGCAGTGGACAGGCACTGGGCCAGCGTGATCGCGAGCGGGCTCTCGTCGTCGCGCGAGACCCGCTCGCCGAGCAGCAGCACGCTGTGCTTCGGGTCGGCGACGGCGATCTCCGCCCGGAAGCGGTTGCCGAGCCCGTCGTAGGCCTCGACGACCTCGCCGGCGCGCAGCCTGAGCACGCGCACCAGGTGATGCGAGCGACGCTCGTCGAGCTCGACGCGGCTGCCGGGCGCCGCCCCCGGCGAGCGCTCGGCGTCGAACAGCACCCTGGGCATGCGCTTGTCGAGCGGACCGCTGTTGGCGCGCCGGCCCCGCGGCCTCAGCGGACCAGCTTGCGGAAGAAGTTGGGCAGCGCGAACAGCGCGCGGTGGACGTCGCCGTTGTAGTACTGCAGCTCGGACACCCCGCGCTCGGCGAGCCGCGCCTCGACCGCGTCAGGGTCGATCGCCAGCGGATCGAGCGCGTCGGAGGCGCAGGCCATCCCCCAGTAGGCGCCGTAGAGCGGCACGTACAGGCCGAAGGGCCGCACGTTGGCGAACACGCCGGACAGGTGCGAGACCAGCTCGCGGACGCGCCCGGGCGAGTAGACCGGCGAGCCGATGTGCAGGCTGAGCGCGCCGCCGGGGGCGAGCGCCTTCTTTGCCAGCCGGAAGAACTCGGGCGTGTAGAGCTGGTGGGCAGGCGTGTCCGGGTCGGTCAGGTCGAGCACGATCAGGTCGAAGCGCTCGCCGTCGGGCTGGCCGGCCAGCCTCTCGACGTACTTCCAGCCGTCGCCTATCTCCACCGTCAGGCGCGGGTCGTCGAAGACGCCGCCGTGAACGCCCTGCAGGTGCTCGCGCGCGACCCGCACCACCTCCGGATCGAGCTCGGCCATCACGACCCGCTGCATCGTCGGGTGCTTGAGAAGCTCTTCGCTGGAGCCGCCGTCGCCGCCGCCGATCACCAGCGCCGAGCGCGGCGCCGGATGCGCGATCGCGGCCGCGTGGACGATCGGCTCGTGGTAGTAGAACTCGTCGCGCTCGGAGGTCATGTAGCAGCCGTCGAGGCGGAACAGCTTGCCCCACTGCGGCGTGTCGAAGACCTCGAGCAGCTGGTACTGCGTCTTGATCGTTTCCAGCCTGCGCGTCGCGCGGAAGCCGTAGGCGGAGTCCTCGTTGAGCCACTCGAGCAGCAGCTCGTCGGAGCGGGTCTCGGGGTCGCGCGAGCCGCGCAGGATGCGGTTCGTGCCCTGCTGGCGCGGCGCGAACGCGACGATCAGGTCGTCGAGCAGCCGCTCGGCCTTGTGCGAATTGTCGGTCGAGAAGTTGCAGACGTAGACGTCGAGCGTGACGCCCCCGCGCTCCGGCCAGGTGTGCAGGGCGAGGTGCGACTCGGCGAGCAGCGCGGCGCCGGTGACGCCGCCGGGTTGGCCCTGCCACTCGGGAAAGGTGAAGTATTTTTCGTCGACGAGCGTGAGGCCCGCGTTCTCGACCGATTGCCGGCACAGCCCGGCCAGCTTTTCCGCGTCGACCAGCAGGGACGCCTCGCACTGGCATCCGTACAGATCGGCGGTCAGATGCAGTCCCTGCATTTTTCGACCAACCCCGTCCTGGTTTCCTAGCCCGCTCGCCGCTGCCATGGCGATATGCCGGACCAATGGAAAGGTGGTGGGCCCCCGGAAGGCTCTGAGCTTTTCGGGCCCCAAAAAACCTTGAATTATAACAAATGCATTCGCGGTCACGAAGGCCGGCCCTGCACCCGTTTGGTAGAATCGCGGGTTTAATTCGCGCGCCCTGCCGGCCTCGGCGAGCGCGAATCCGTCTCCCGATCGAGGAACGAGGCATGGCGAACTCCGAACGCGCAGACCAGTCCAACCGCAAGCCTCCGCAAGGGGTTCCCTCGACGGCGATGGCCAACGCGATCCGGGCGCTGTCGATGGACGCGGTCCAGCAGGCGAACTCCGGCCATCCGGGCATGCCGATGGGCATGGCGGAGATCGCCGTCGCGCTGTGGGCGCGCCACCTGAAGCACAATCCGGCCAACCCGGGCTGGGCCGACCGCGACCGTTTCGTGCTGTCGAACGGCCACGGCTCGATGCTGCTGTATTCGCTGCTGCACCTGACCGGCTACGCGCTGCCGATCGACGAACTGCGCAACTTCCGCCAGCTGCACTCGAAGACGCCGGGCCATCCCGAGGTCGGCGCCACGCCCGGCGTCGAGACCACCACCGGGCCGCTGGGCCAGGGCCTGTCCAACGCCGTGGGCATGGCGCTGTCGGAGAAGATCCTCGCGGCCCGTTTCAACCGCGACGGTTTCCCGGTCGTGGACCACTTCACCTGGGTGTTCGCCGGCGACGGCTGCCTGATGGAAGGCATCTCGCACGAGGTCTGCTCGCTTGCCGGCACCTGGAAGCTCTCGAAGCTGGTCGTGCTGTACGACGACAACGGCATCTCGATCGACGGCCAGGTGCGCCACTGGTTCTCCGACGACACGGTGCGCCGCTTCCAGGCCTACGGCTGGCACGTGATCCCCGACGTCGACGGCCATGACGTCGAGGCGCTCGACGCCGCGATCGCGATGGCCCGCGAGTGGGGCGCCAGGGGCCGCGACGGCGTGTTCGCGCCCACGCTGATCCAGTGCCGCACTCACATCGGCATGGGCTCGCCGAACCGGGTGGACACCGCGAAGGCGCACGGCGAGCCGCTCGGCAAGGACGAGATCGCCGCGACCCGCGAGGCGATCGGCTGGCCGTACGCGCCGTTCGAAGTGCCGGCGGACATTTACAGGGCCTGGGACGCCCGCGAGGCCGGGGCCGCGCGCGAGGAAGACTGGCGCAAGCTGTTCGAGGCCTACGCGGCCCGGCACCCGGCCGAGGCTGCCGAGTTCGAGCGCCGCATGCGCGGCGACCTTCCGGCCAGCTTCGACGACGCGCTCGAGGCGGCACTGGACGAGGCGCTCGCCAGGGGCGAGGCGATCGCCACCCGCAAGGCCTCGCAGAACGCGCTGAACCACTTCGGGCCGGCCATGCCCGAGCTGGTCGGCGGTTCGGCCGACCTGACCGGCAGCAACCTCACCGACTTCAAGGGCGCCGGCGCGCTGCGCGCGGACGAGTCCTTCGACGCCGGCCGGCACATCAACTTCGGGGTCCGCGAGTTCGGCATGAGCGGCATCCTGAACGGCATGGCGCTGCACGGCGGCTTCATCCCGTACGGCGGGACCTTCCTCACCTTCTCCGACTACGCGCGCAACGCGCTGCGGATGGCCGCGCTGATGAAGCAGCGCGTGGTGTTCGTGTACACGCACGATTCGATCGGGCTCGGCGAGGACGGCCCGACCCATCAGCCGGTCGAGCATGCGTCGTCGCTGCGCCTGATCCCGAACATGGACGTCTGGCGCCCCTGCGATCCGGTCGAGAGCATCGTGGCCTGGGCCGAGGCGATCTCGCGCAGCCACGGTCCGACCTCGCTGCTGTTTTCGCGGCAGGCCGTTCCCTTCGTCACCCGCTCCGAGCGGCAGGTCGATGCGATCCACCGCGGCGGCTACGTGCTGCGCGACGCGGAGGAGGCTGCGGCGGTGATCATCGCCACCGGATCCGAGGTCGGGCTGGCGCTCGCGGCCCGCGATCTGCTGGCCGCCGACGGCATCGCGGTGCGCATCGTGTCGATGCCGTCCACCACGGTCTTCGACAGGCAGGAGGCGGCCTGGAAGAGCGTGGTGCTGCCGGAAGGGCTGCCGCGCGTGGCGGTCGAGGCCGGCGTCAGCGACTTCTGGTGGAAGTACCGCTGCGACGCGGTCGTCGGCCTCGACGCCTTCGGCGAGTCGGCCCCGGCCGGCCTGCTGTACAAGCACTTCGGCTTCACGCCCGAGAACGTCGCCGACACCGTCCGCGAGGTGCTGCGCCGGCGCTCGGCAGACCGGCGCTGAAGGCCCGGCCGCCGACACAAGTTCGTTCAATACCCTAGGAAGACTGCCATGACCATTCGTGTTGCGATCAACGGCTACGGCCGCATCGGCCGGAACATCCTGCGCGCCCACTACGAAGGCGGAAAGAAGCACCCGATCGAGATCGTCGCGATCAACGACCTGGGCGACGCGAAGATCAACGCCCACCTGACCCAGTACGACACCGCGCACGGCCGCTTCCCCGGCACCGTCTCGGTCGACGGCGACTCGATCGTCGTCAACGGCGACCGGATCCGCGTGCTGTCGAACCGCAACCCGGCCGACCTGCCCTGGGGCGAACTGGGCGTCGACGTGGTGCTCGAGTGCACCGGCTTCTTCACCAGCAAGGAGAAGGCGTCGGCGCACCTGAAGGGCGGCGCGAAGAAGGTGATCATCTCGGCGCCCGGCGGCAAGGACGTCGACGCGACCATCGTCTACGGCGTGAACCACGGCGTGCTGAAGGCCTCGGACACGGTGATCTCCAACGCGTCCTGCACGACCAACTGCCTGGCGCCGCTGGTCAAGCCGCTGCACGACCGCATCGGCGTGCTGAACGGCCTGATGACCACGATCCACGCCTACACGAACGACCAGGTCCTCACCGACGTCTACCACGAGGACCTGCGCCGCGCGCGCTCGGCCACGATGTCGATGATCCCGACCAAGACCGGCGCGGCCGCCGCGGTCGGCCTGGTGCTGCCCGAGCTCAACGGCAAGCTCGACGGCTACGCGATGCGCGTGCCGACGATCAACGTGTCGATCGTCGACCTGTCCTTCGTGGCCGCCCGCGACACCACGGTCGAGGAGATCAACACCATCCTCAAGGAGGCCGCCGAAGGTCCGATGAAGGGCGTGCTGGCCTACAGCGACGCGCCGCTGGTGTCGGTGGACTACAACCACAACCCCGCGTCGAGCACCTACGACGCCACGCTCACCAAGGTGTCGGGCCGCCTCGTGAAGGTCAGCAGCTGGTACGACAACGAGTGGGGCTTCTCGAACCGGATGCTCGACACGACGGTGGCGCTGGTCAACGCGAAGTGAGCACGGGCGCCGGGGCCGCTCCCGCGGCCCATCTGCCGGCGGCCCAGGCGGCCGCCGTCCTGCGCGAGCTGGTCGAGGGGGCCAGGCCCCTGCGGTTGGCTGCCGGCGGCCGGCCGTTCGTGACCGTCGCGGTCGGCGAGTGGCTGGTGCTGGCCGGCGACGCGGAGATCGTCTTCTTCGTGGACAGCGCCAGCCTCGACCACGTCGCGCGGATGCGGCTCGCCGACGGACGCGAGGCCGGATTCGTCGAATGGCTGGGCCGCGACGGCTGCAATCCGCTCGCGCTGATCGACGAGGGCGAGCGGCTCGAGCTCGAGCAGCGCCTGCACGAACTGTGAGAGATGCGATGCGATTCAAGCGACTCGAAGACCAGGACCTGAAGGGCAAGCGGGTCTTCATCCGCGCCGACCTGAACGTCCCCCAGGACGACGCGGGCGCGATCACCGACGACACCCGGATCCGCGCTTCGGTGCCGGCGATCCGCCACTGCCTCGACGCCGGGGCGGCGGTCATGGTCACCTCGCACCTGGGCCGTCCCACCGAGGGCGAGCTCAGGCCCGAGGATTCGCTCGCACCGGTCGCGGCCCGGCTCGGCGAGTTGCTGGGCCGGCAGGTGAGGCTGGTGCGCGACTGGGTCGGCGGCGGCTTCCCGCTTTCGCCGGGCGAGGTCGTGCTGCTCGAGAACTGCCGCGTCAACAAGGGCGAGAAGAAGAACGACGAGGCGCTCGCGCGCAAGATGGCCGCGCTGTGCGACGTCTACGTGAACGACGCCTTCGGCACCGCGCATCGCGCCGAGGCCACGACCCACGGCATCGCGAGGTTCGCGCCGATCGCCTGCGCCGGCCCCTTGCTGGCCGCCGAGCTCGACGCGCTCGGCCGGGCGCTGCACGAGCCGAAGCGGCCGCTGGCGGCGATCGTGGCGGGGTCCAAGGTGTCGACCAAGCTCACGATCCTGAAGTCGCTGGCCGACAAGGTCGACCAGCTGATCGTGGGCGGCGGCATCGCCAACACCTTCATGCTGGCCGCGGGCCTTCCGATCGGCAAGTCGCTGGCCGAGCGCGAGCTGGCCGGCGAGGCGAAGGCGATCATCGACCTGATGGCCGCGCGCGGCGCCCAGGTGCCGGTCCCGGTCGACGTCGTGTGCGCGAAGGAGTTCTCGGCGCAGGCCGAGGCGAGCGTCAAGGCCGCGACCGACGTGGCCGACGACGACCTGATCCTCGACATCGGGCCGAAGACCGCGGCCATTCTCGGCGAGCGGCTGATGCAGGCCGGCACGATCGTCTGGAACGGCCCGGTCGGCGTGTTCGAGTTCGACGCCTTCGCGAAGGGCACCGAGGCGGTCGCGCGTGCGATCGCCGATTCGCCCGCCTTCTCGATCGCCGGCGGCGGCGACACGCTGGCGGCGATCGCGAAGTTCGGGATCGCCGACCGGGTCGGCTACATCTCGACCGGCGGCGGCGCCTTCCTGGAGTTCCTGGAAGGCCGCGAGCTCCCGGCGGTCGCGGCGCTCGCCGAGCGGGCCTGAGGGCTCCCTGCGCAGCACGGTCGGTCTCGGGTAGGATGAGCGGAAAACCCGCTCATCCCACGAAAAGACAAGGCTGCGCTTCCATGTTCACCCCCGCGCCACGCGCCACGAAGATCGTCGCAACCCTCGGCCCGGCTTCCAGCGACGCGAAGATCCTGGAGCAGATGTTCCGGGCCGGCGTCGACGTGGTCCGGGTGAACTTCTCGCACGGCAGCGCCGAGGAGCACACGCGGGTCGTCGGCCTGGTGCGCGAGACGGCCGACCGGATCGGCCGCAGCGTCGGCGTGCTGGCCGACCTGCAGGGGCCGAAGATCCGGGTCGGCAAGTTCGCCGACGGCAAGGTCGAGCTGGCCGACGGCGACCGCTTCACCTTCGACATCGACTGCCAGGTCGGCGACCAGCAGAAGGTCGGCCTCGACTACCCCGAGCTGGTCAACGACGTGAAGCCCGGCGACACGCTGTTGCTCAACGACGGCCGGATGATGATGCGGGTCGACCGGGTCGGCTCGCGCACGATCGAGTGCACGGTCACGCAGGGCGGCACCCTGTCCAACCGCAAGGGGATCAATCGCCAGGGCGGCGGCCTGTCCGCGCCGGCGCTCACCTCCAAGGACATGGAGGACATCAAGACGGCGGTGGCCTTCAAGGCCGACTTCATCGCGGTGTCCTTCCCGAAGAACGCGGCCGACATGTACATGGCCCGAGAGCTGGTGCGCGCCGCCGGCGGCAAGGCGCTGATGATCGCCAAGATCGAGCGCTACGAGGCGATCGGCAACCTAGAGGAGATCCTGAAGGCCTCCGACGGCATCATGGTCGCGCGCGGCGACCTGGCAGTCGAGGTCGGCGACGCGGCGGTCCCGGCGCTGCAGAAGCGGATGATCCGGATGGCCCGCGACCTGAACCGGGTAACGATCACCGCCACCCAGATGATGGAGTCGATGATCGAGGCGCCGGTCCCCACCCGGGCCGAGGTGTCGGACGTCGCCAACGCGGTGCTCGACGGCACCGACGCGGTGATGCTGTCGGCCGAGACCGCGGCCGGCAAGTACCCGGTCGAGACGATCCAGGCGATGGCCCGCGTCTGCGTCGAGGCCGACCGGGCCGACGTGGTCTCCTTCGAAACCGGGTTCCTGCACCGCACCTTCACCCGGATCGACCAGTCGATCGCGATGAGCGCGCTGTTCGTCGCCCACCACATGAAGGTCAAGGCGGTGGTCGCGCTGACCGAGTCCGGGTCGACCGCGCTCTGGATGTCGCGCCTCGATTCCGGCGTGCCGATCTATGCGCTGACGCCGTCCGAGGCGAGCCGGCGCCGGATGTGCCTGTACCGCGAGGTCCATCCGCTGCTGATGAACCACCACGCCCAGGAGCGCGAGGCGCTGCTGCTCGAGGCCGAGCAGCGCCTCGTCGATGCCGGCATCGTCGAGAAGGGCGACCTGATCGTGCTGACGATCGGCGAGCCGATCGGCAAGGCGGGCGGCACCAACACGCTGAAGATCGTCCGGGTCGGCGAGCACGCCTGACCGGGCGCAATGCCCGACCGGGCCGCGGGGCTTGCGGTCCCCTGCGGCCGCTACCATCGGTGGAGCGCCGTGACGGGAAAGCCCCGTTCCGGCGCCGGACGTGCGTCCGGATCGCACCGACACCTTTGGGAGAACCGCATGAAGCAAGGCATTCTCGCCGCCGCGGCAATCGCGCTGCTCGCCAGCAACGCGGCATACGGCCAGGCGACCGTCAAGGAAGACGGCAAGTGGCGCTACGCGCTCGGGGCCTCCGGCACCGCCTCTTCGGGAAACAGCGACGCCACCCGGCTCAACGTCAGTGCCGAGGGCGTGCGTGCCACCAGCCAGGACAAGTGGCAGGTCTATGCGCGGGCGCTGTACGGCCGCAGCGAGGGCGAGACCACCGACAACATGCTCGGGGCGGGGCTGCGCTACGACCACAACCTGACCGAGAAGTGGTTCGGTTTCGGCACCGGCGAGTACCTGCGCGACCGGCCCGCGAACCTGTCGCGGCGGCTGTCGGTCGGCGCCGGCATCGGCTATCACCTGATCAAGACCGAGCCGACCCGCTGGGACGCCTTCGCGGGCGTCGGCTACTCGCACGACAGCTACGTCGAGCCCACCGTGGTCGCCGACGAGCTGCGCACCAGTTACGGCCGGGCCGAGCTGCTGCTGGGCGAGGAATCCACGCACAAGCTGACCGACACCACGTCGTTCAAGCAGCGCTTCGTCGTCTACCCGAACCTGGCCGAGAGCGGCGAGTTCCGCGCGAATTTCGACGCCGGGCTGGCGGTGGCGATGAGCAAGACCCTCAGCCTGACCGTGACGCTCGGCTACCGCTACAACAGCGACCCCGGCACCGGCCTCGAGAAGGGCGACGCGCTGCTGGCGGCAGGGATCTCGGTCAAGATCGACTGAGGCGCCGAAGGGGCCGGCGCGTCCGGCCTCTTCGCGGCTGCGGCGTGCATACGCTTGCACGGCAGCGGCGAGACCGATAGCATCCGCGTCTTGCATGCGTATGCAACGCCCTTCCAGAATTTCCCGGAGCACACGAGCATGGCGATCCGATACCTGAAGCGCGGCAAGGATGCCGCGGCCGTTTCCGAAGCCGACGCGAAGGTCCGCGCGACGGTCGAGGCGATCATCGCGGACATCGAGAAGCGCGGCGACGAGGCGGTGCGCGAGTACTCGAAGAAGTTCGACGAATGGGACCCGGCCGACTTCCGCCTGTCGCAGGCGCAGATCGAGCAGGCGATCGGCCGCCTGTCGCCGCGCGAGATCGAGGACATCCGCTTCGCGCAGAAGCAGATCCGCAACTTCGCGCAGATCCAGCGCGACTCGATGAAGGACGTCGAGGTCGAGACGATGCCCGGCGTGGTGCTCGGCCACAGGCACATCCCGGTCAACGCGGTGGGCTGCTACGTGCCGGGCGGCAAGTACCCGATGATCGCGTCGGCGCACATGAGCGTGCTGACCGCGAAGGTCGCGGGCGTGAAGCGCATCGTGTCGACCGCGCCGCCCTTCCAGGGCGAGCCGCATCCGGCGATCGTGGCCGCGATGCACTTCGCCGGCGCCGACGAGATCCTCGCGCTGGGCGGCGTTCAGGCGGTCGCGGCGATGGCGATCGGCACCGGGTCGATCGCGCCGGTGGACATGCTGGTGGGTCCGGGCAACATGTTCGTCGCCGAGGCCAAGCGCCAGCTGTTCGGCCGCGTGGGCATCGACCTGTTCGCCGGGCCGACCGAGACGCTGGTGATCGCCGACGACTCGGTCGACGCAGAGATGTGCGCGGTCGACCTGCTGGGGCAGGCCGAGCACGGGCCGACATCTCCCGCGATCCTGCTCACCGACAGCGAGCAGCTCGCGCGCGACACGATCGCCGAGGTCGAGCGGCAGCTCGGCGTGCTGCCGACCGCCGGCATCGCGCGGGTGTCCTGGGCCGAGTACGGAGAGGTGATCGTCTGCGACACGCGCGAGGAGCTGCTCGCCAAGGCCGACGAGCTCGCCTTCGAGCATGTGCAGGTGATGACCCGCGATCCGGACTTCTTCCTGCAGAACATGACCAACTACGGCGCGCTGTTCCTCGGGCCGCGCACCAACGTCAGCTTCGGCGACAAGGTCATCGGCACCAACCACACGCTGCCCACGAAGCGCAACGCTCGCTACACCGGCGGGCTGTGGGTCGGCAAGTTCCTGAAGACCTGCACCTACCAGCGCGTGACCAGCGACGCCGCGTCTGCGCTGGTCGGCGAGTACTGCTCGCGCCTGTGCCACATGGAGAACTTCGCCGGGCACGGCGAGCAGGCGAACCTGCGCGTGCGCCGCTACGGCGACCGGCCCGAGGTGCCCTGGTACCGGCCGGTGCCGGCGCTCGACTGATCGCGGGAAGCGCCCGATGAACACCACGGCGAAGCCGGTCGCCGCACCGATGGCACTGCCCGCGACACCGTCGTTCCGGCTCGACGGCCGCCGCGCGATCGTCACCGGCGCCGGCCGGGGGATCGGCCTGGCGGCGGCGGTCGCGCTCGCCGACGCCGGCGCCGAGGTCACGCTGGCCGCGCGCACCCGGCCGGAGCTCGAGGCGCTGGCCGAAGCGATCCGCGCCCGCGGCGGCCGTGCCGGGACCATGGTCCTCGACGTGACCGACTCGGCCGCGGTGGCGCGGGCCTTCGCGGAGTCGGCGCCCTTCGGGATCCTGGTGAACAACGCCGGCACGAACCGGCCCCGGCTGATGACCGACACGAGCGACGAGGACCTCGATGCGATCGTCGACCTGAACGTCAAGGCGGCCTACCGCGTGGCGCGAGAGTGGGCGAGGGCGCTGCTGCCGACCGGCCGGCCGGGCAGCCTGATCAACGTTTCCTCGCAGATGGGGCACGTGGGCGGCATGAAGCGCACCGTGTACTGCGCGAGCAAGCACGCGATCGAGGGCTTCACCAAGGCGCTAGCCTGGGAACTGGGCCCGGCCGGCATCAGGGTGAACTCGCTGTGCCCGACCTTCATCGAGACCGAGATGACCCGGCCGATGTTCGCCGATCCGGCATTCGTCGAGTACGCGGCGCCCAGGATCGCGCTCGGCCGCTTCGGAAAGCTCGAGGACGTGATGGGCGCGGTCGTTTTCCTGGCCAGCGACGCCTCGGCGATGGTCACCGGATCGGCGCTGATGGTCGACGGCGGCTGGACCGCCGCCTGAGTCGCGAGGACATGGCGTCGGCTGGCGGAAGGGCCGCGAAGCGGACGGGCGGGCGGGCCGTCGAAGGCGCGCCGGGCAGGGGCAGGGAGGCGGTCACTTCGCTCGACGTGGCCCGCCTGGCCGGTGTCAGCCAGTCGGCGGTCAGCCGCGCCTTCACGCCGGGCGCCAGCGTCGCCGAGGCCACCCGCGAGCGGGTGTTCGACGCGGCTGGCAGGCTCGGCTACCGGCCCAACGCGATCGCCCGCACGCTGATCACGCGGCGCTCGCGGATCGTGGCGATGGTCGTCTCCTATCTCGAGAACCCCTTCTACCCGGCGATCGTCGAGCTGATGTCGCAGCGCCTGCAGCGCGACGGCTACCACCTGCTGCTCTTCACCAGCGACACCGAGGCGGCCGACGCGCTTCTCCTGCAACTGATGCAGTACCAGGTCGACGGGATCGTGCTGGTCAGCGCGACGCTCTCGTCGGCGCTCGCGCGCGACTGCCAGCGCGCCGGCGTGCCTGTCGTGCTGTTCAACCGGATCGCGACCGTGGGCGAGGTCAGCTCGGTCGCGTCCGACAATCGCGAAGGCGGCCGGATCGCGGCGCGCGCGCTGGTCGGGACGGGGCATCGCCGTCCGGCCTTCGTGGCCGGGCTGGAGAACACCTCGACCAGCCGCGACCGCGAAGCCGGCTTTCGCGAGGAGCTCGCGCGGCTCGGGATCCGGCGCTACCGGCGCGCGGCGGGCAACTACAGCTTCGACGGTGCGCGCCGTGCCGCGCGCCGGCTGTTCGCGTCCGGCGCGCCGCCGGACGCGGTCTTCGTCGCGAACGACCACATGGCGATCGCGGTGATGGACACGCTGCGCCACGAGCTCGGCCTGCGGGTGCCCGAGGACGTCTCGGTGATCGGCTTCGACGACGCGCCGCAGGCCGCCTGGGATTCCTATCGCCTGACAACGATCGAGCAGGCCGCCGGCCCGATGGTCGAGGCCACGGTCGCGATGCTGCTCGAGCAGATCGCCGACGGCGCGCCGGCGGCGCGGCGGGTCGAGGTTCCGGTCAGGCTGGTCGTCAGGGATTCGGTCCGGGGGCTGGCGGGCTGACCGGTGCGGGCCCCACCGCGGATGCGCCGTCTCCCCGGCTGCCGCCCGCGATCGCGGCCCCGTTTCCGCCCCCGCAGGCGTGGAGCAATTCCTGGCCGGCCTCGCCGGCTGGGCGATAATTGGAGGTTTGCGGATTGTCCCCGCCGGCTCGCGGCCAGGCTTCGAGGGCGGCGGGGGCGCTTCGCCCAGTTTCCAATCCGGAGGTCTGAACAGATGCCCCTCGTTTCCATGCGCCAGCTGCTGGATCACGCGGCCGAGAACGGCTACGGGATTCCCGCCTTCAACGTCAACAACCTGGAGCAGGTCCAGGCGATCATGTCGGCCGCCAGCGAGGTCGACGCGCCGGTGATCATGCAGGCCTCGGCCGGCGCCCGGAAGTACGCCGGCGAGGACTTCCTCAAGCACCTGATCCAGGCCGCGGTCGAGTCCTATCCGAAGGTGCCGGTCGTCATGCACCAGGACCACGGCCAGTCGCCTGCGGTCTGCCAGGGCGCGATCGACCTCGGCTTCTCGTCGGTGATGATGGACGGATCGCTGCAGGAAGACGGCAAGACGATCGCCAGCTACGAGTACAACGTCGACGTGACCCGCAAGGTCGTGGACATGGCGCACAAGGTCGGCGTGACCGTCGAGGGCGAGCTCGGCTGCCTCGGCTCGCTCGAGACGATGAAGGGCGACAAGGAAGACGGCCACGGCGCCGAGGGCACGATGACCCGCGAGCAGCTGCTGACCGACCCGGAGCAGGCGGCCGACTTCGTGCGCCAGACCCAGGTCGACGCGCTCGCCATCGCGATCGGCACCAGCCACGGCGCCTACAAGTTCACCCGCAAGCCGACCGGCGACATCCTGGCCATCGACCGCATCAAGGAGATCAACCGGCGCATCCCGAACACGCACCTGGTCATGCACGGCTCGTCGTCGGTCCCGCAGGACCTGCTGGCCGAGATCCGCAAGTACGGCGGCGACATGAAGGAGACCTACGGCGTGCCGGTCGAGGAGATCCAGGAAGCGATCAAGTACGGCGTTCGCAAGATCAACATCGACACCGACATCCGGCTGGCGATGACCGCCGCGATCCGCCGCTTCATGGCCGAGAACCCGTCGAAGTTCGACCCGCGCGAGTACCTGAAGCCCGCCCGCGAGGCCGCCAGGGCGATCTGCCTGGCCCGCTACCGCGAGTTCGGCTGCGAGGGGCAGGGCGGCAAGATCCAGGCAGTGCCTCTGTCGGCGATGGTCCAGCGCTACGCGAAGGGCGAACTGGCCCAGGTCGTGGCCTGAGAACGGCAATGGACCTGGCCGACATTCGCGCGCTGCTCGATACGCGCTGGGACGACGACCTGGTGCCGCGCCTGGTCGACTACGTGCGGGTGCCGGCCAAGTCGCCGATGTTCGATGCCGGCTGGGCGGCGCGCGGCGAGCTCGGCGCGGTGCTCGACGAGGCCCGCCGCTGGGCCGGGGGTCTGGGCATCGCCGGGCTCACGCTCGAGGTCGTCGAGCTGCCGGGCCGCACGCCCTGCCTGCTGTTCGACGCGCCGGCCACCGGTGGGCTCGGCAACGAGCGCACCGTGCTGTTCTACGGCCACCTCGACAAGCAGCCGGAGATGGCGGGTTGGCGCGAGGGCTTCGGCCCCTACGTGCCGGTCATCGAGAACGGCCGGCTCTACGGCCGCGGCGCGGCCGACGACGGCTACGCGGTCTACGCGGCGCTGTCGGTGCTGCAGGGGCTCGACGCCAAGGGCATCGCGCGGCCGCGCTGCGTCGGCCTGATCGAGACTTCGGAAGAATCGGGCAGCCCCGACCTTCCGGCCTACCTCGAGGCGCTGGCGCCGCGCTTCGGTGACGTGCAGCTGGTCTGCGCGCTCGACTCGGGCTGCGGCAACTACGAGCAGCTGTGGGTGACGAGCTCGCTGCGCGGGCTGGCCGGCGGCACGCTGACCGTCGAGATCCTGCGCCACGGCGTTCATTCCGGCGCTGCCAGCGGCCTGGTGCCGTCGAGCTTCCGGATCGCCCGCCAGCTTCTGTCGCGCCTCGACGATCCGGCAACCGGCCGGGTGCTGCTGCCCGAGCTGCACGCCGAGATTCCGGCCGAGCGGCTCGAGCAGGCGCGCCAGGCCGGCGCGATCCTGGGCGACGCGGTCTGGCAGCAATTCCCGTGGGCCTCCTGCGAGCACCTGCCGCAGCCGAAGGTGGAAGGACTCGACGCTGCGGCCAGGCTGCGCGCCCAGGCGGCGGCGCATGCCGCGCCCGGCCACCTGCAGGCGCAGCCGACGACCACCGATCCGGTCGAGGGACTGCTGAACCGCACCTGGCGGCCGGCGCTGTCCGTCACCGGCGCGGCCGACCTGCCGCTGCCGCGCGACGCCGGCAACGTGCTGCGGCCCCGAACCACGCTCAAGCTCAGCATGCGCCTGCCGCCGACCGTCGACGCCGAGCTTGCGACGGCGGCCATGAAGCGTTCGCTCGAAAGCGACCCGCCCTACGGCGCAGTCGTGCGCTTCGAGCCCGACCACGCGGCGAGCGGCTGGAGCGCCGCGCCCACCGCGCCCTGGCTCGCCCGCGCGCTCGAGGACGCGTCTCGGCACGCCTTCGGCCGCCCGGTGGCCTGGATCGGCGAGGGCGGCACGATCCCGTTCATGGCCATGCTCGGCGAGCGCTTCCCGAAGGCCCAGTTCGTCGTCACCGGCGTGCTCGGCCCGCAGAGCAACGCGCATGGGCCGGACGAGTTCCTGCACATCGGGTACGCGAAGAAGCTCACCGTTGCGGTGGCTTCGCTGCTGACGGCGGTTCGCTGAGCCGTCGCGTCCCGGTCGAGCGGGCCGGAGGCAGTGCTGCGCTCGGGGGCGGGCCGGGGGCGGTGCGGTCTTGCGGGGCCGGTGGCGCTGTCCGCTTCGCGGAAACGCTTGGTCGCGCGGACGCTCCCGCGCCAGCGCCAAAGGCCCCGCAAGACCGCACCGCCCCCGGCCTCTCGACGGAGTAGCACGGCCCTCGGGCGATGCGGGCCGACTGGTCGGGGCTGTCCGTCACGAGCGGGTTGCCGAACGACCGGATCGGCTTCGCCGACGTGACCGAAGACCGGCGAGCGATCCTCGCGGGCCCATGGCGGATCGCCGAGCATATTGGCGGGCGGGGCTCCGAACGACAACGCATGCAAGTTCGTTCTCCGAGAGAGCGGAGGGCCGTGCCTGCTGCGTGGGGCCTTTGGCGCTGGCGCGGGAGCGCAGCGAAGACCCGGCGCGCGAAGCGCGAGTGCCCCCATGTCCGAGCGACCGGAGGGAGCGAGTTTGGGGGCACGACGGGGCTGAGCGTCCGCGCGACCAAGCGTTTCCGCGAAGCGGACAGCGCCACCGGCCCCACGCAGCAGGCACGGTCCTCCGCTCGCCCGCGCAACCTCAGCCGCCCGGCGCCGCCACGTCGATGATCGCTCCCAGCGCGTTGTCGACGACCAGCGGCGTCTCGAAGTAACGGATCGTGGGCTCGCTGCCGTACTTCGCGCGGATGCGGGCGCGCCAGGCTTCGTCGTGGGCGCGCTCGGCCGCTTCGCGGTTCGGCCAGAGGTACAGCGCGCCGGTCTGGCCGGCGTCCGGATCGTACAGGAAGGTCTTGCGGATCAGGTCGGGGTTGCGCCGCCAGTTCGGCGCGACCTCGCGCATGCCCTCGACGACCTCTTCGCGGGTCATGCCGGCGGGCAGCGCGAAGCTGACGAGTTCGCTGATCATTTCCGTGCGTCTCCTCTGGGTGTCTCGCTGCGCCGCGCATCGAGCGATTCGAGGAAAGCGACGAGGTCGTCGATCTCTTCGTCGCTCAGCTTCAGCGGCCGCAGCAAGGCCTCGCCGTCGGCGTGCAGACGGTCGAGGTTCAGCTCCGAATAATGCCCGACGACGTCGCGCAGCGTGGCCAGGCTGCCGTCGTGCGTGTACGGCGCGGTGGCGCGCAGGCCGCGCAGCCCCGGCGTCTTCCACTCGCCCCAGTTGCGGTGCTGCAGGACCACGGTGCGGGTCCGCAGCGACGCGTCGGCCGGGCCTTCGGCGGGCGGCTGGTCGTTCCAGCGACCGGTGAGCCGGTACGGATCGGCCTGCAGGCGCCGGATGCCGGCGTGGCGGCCCGGATCGACGCGGCCGCGCTCGACGAGGAAAGGGCGACCGATGTCGTGGAACTCGCCGTTGGTGAAGGCGGGGCCGGCGTGGCACACCGAGCAGTTGCCGCGGCCGACGAAGAGCTTCAGCCCGCGAAGGGCGGGCGCCGGGTAGGTTCGCATCGTCGCCTCGTCGCCGCGGGCCAGCGCATCGCGGAACTCGTCGAACGGGCTGCGCGGGGAGACCAGCGTTTCCAGCCAGGCGGCGATCGCCTTGCCGGCGTCGACCAGCAGGGCCTCGTCCGTGGCCGCAGCCTCTCGCCCGGCCTGGCGGTCGGCGAGGCGCTCGGCGAGGCGCTCGGCCGCGCCAAGGCGCTCGCGAAGCCGCGCCGCCACGGTGGCCGCGTCCGCCCCCATCTCCAGCGGCGAGAGGATCGGCCGGATCGACGCGGACCACAGGCTGTCGGCGCCGCCGTCCCAGCCGAACCAGCGCTGCAGGGCCAGGTCGTGCAGGCCCTGGGTGTTCCGGTCGTGGCGCTCGAGGCCGATCGCGCGCGGCAGGCCGTCGGTGAAGCCCTTCGCGGGGTCGTGGCAGCTCGCGCACGAGATCCGGCCGTCGCGCGACAGGCCCGGGTCGAAGAACAGCTCGCGACCGAGCGCGATCGCATCCGGGTCGCCCGACAGCCGGTTTGTCGGGTCGCGGCGCGGCGCGGGCGGCCAGGGGCCGTGCGACAGGATCGTGGCGATCTCGGCCTCGGTGAAGCCGGCCGCTATGCCGCCGGCGGCGTGCTCGTTAACCGGGACGAGCGGCGCGAGCGCGACGAGCAGCGGCGCGATTCCTCGCAGCATCGCGCGGCACTTGCGCATGCGGTTCAGCGAAGCACGATGTCGTCGGTGAAGCGCTCGACGACATCGCCGTGCCGGGCCTCCACCACCAGCTGCCAGCGGCCCGCCATGTGGAACAGCAGGCCGTCGGCGACCAGGCCGTTCGCGCGCTGCGCGAGCCTGGGCGCGTAGTTCATGCCGTGTCGGTGCTCGGGCATCGTGGCGTCGACGTTCAGGCGAGCCTCGACGCCCGGCGTGGCGCCGTTCGGGCAAAGCCGGGCCAGCAGGCGGAAGGGTTGGCCCAGCACGATCGCTGCGGGCTCGGTCCGGTACACCAGCCGCGAGGCCTTGCCCGGCAAGCTTCGCACGTCGTCGTCGGCCTGCGCGCAGGAAGGAGGCGTCGCACCGCCGGCAAGCGATGCGGGCTCGCCGGCAGGCGGCGCGGGCTCGCGGGAAGGCGAGGCCGACGCCGCGCGGGCAGGCCAGGCATCGGCGAGCAGGCCCTCGGCATTGCGCCAGGCGATCCGCTCGGCCACGTCGGCCGGCAGCGTCGCGAGCCAGCCCCGTGTCCATGCGGCGTGCTGCGGGATGTAGAAGAGCCGCTCCGGCGTGAAGGTGTCGGTGCCGACCATGAACCGCCCGGGGAACTCGAGGAATGCCTCGCGCCAGGCCGGG
Organism: Zeimonas sediminis; assembly: GCF_023721795.1. Taxonomy (NCBI): domain Bacteria; kingdom Pseudomonadati; phylum Pseudomonadota; class Betaproteobacteria; order Burkholderiales; family Burkholderiaceae; genus Zeimonas; species Zeimonas sediminis. The sequence goes on along the minus strand of NZ_JAMQYE010000001.1, from coordinate 1,473,048 downwards.
TCGATGCGCTCGCCCGAAGCGTGGTCGGTGCGGAAGGCGAGGTCCGCCCACAGCTTCGGATGTTCGCGCAGCATCGCGCGGACGTTCTCGGGCGAGTCGAAGCCGGCGTGGGCCCAGAGGATCCGCGCCTCGGGCCACTGGCGGAACAGCCGCCGCACCGCGTCGGCGTCGGAGTGGGCGTGCAGGATCAGGCCGTGGCGTCGGGCCAGCGCGACCATCGCGGTCGGTACCGGCAGGTCGGCGTCGGCGCCGTACAGGTGGAACTCGCCGATCGCCGCGTAGCGATGGCGGGCCAGCCGCTGCTCGAGATAGTCGATCACGGTGGGGTCGCGGAACCAGGTGCCGATCTCGCCGCGCGAGCGGTAGGGGCGCAGGCTGGGCACGACGATGTCGGGCGCGAGTTCCAGCAGCTTCTGGGTGCCGGTGTCGTCGGAGCTCGACACCAGCGCGCGGCGCAGGCCGGCCTGGCGCATCAGCCCGATCACGTCGTCGGCCGGCACGGTGGCCACCGCGTCGTGGCTGTAGTGCAGGTGCATGTCGGCGAGCGGCATCGCCGGCTGCGCGGCGACGCCGACCGACGCGGCCGCGCAAGCGGCGGCCAGGACTCGGGCAAGCGCGCGTGACAGGGTTCGCGACGGGGCGGGGGCCGCCGCGCGAGGGGAAACGGGCATCGTCATGGGACTTTCCTGGATCGCAGGGCGTCGACCGCGGATCATCGCGCGGCGCCCGCCAGCGGTCCGCAAAGCCGGATGTGCGATGTCGGGTTTCGAACTGCAGCCGCTTGGCCGGGCCGACAGGCGGGCTCGCGCCGTTTTGGCCCTAAGATTGCGGCAACAGACCCACGTTCCCGGAGCCGTCATGCCGCGTTTCGCAGCCAATCTCTCGATGATGTACAACGAGGTCGCCTTCCTGCACCGCTTCGAGGCGGCGGCGAAGGACGGCTTCGAGGCGGTCGAGTTCCTGTTTCCCTACGACCATCCGGCGTCCGAGGTCGCGGCCGTGCTGCGCGGCGCCGGGCTGAAGCAGGTGCTGTTCAACGCGCCGCCCGGCGACTGGGCGGCGGGGGAGAAAGGCGTGGCCAGCCTGCCGGGCCGCGAGCGCGAGTTCGACGAGGGGCTGGACAAGGCGATCGAGTACGCGCTGGCGCTCGACTGCCCGCGCATCCACCTGATGGCCGGCCTGCTCGCGGACGAATCGCGGCGGGCCGAGCAGCGCGCGACCTACGTCGCGAACCTGCGCCGCGCCGCGAAACGGCTGGCCGCCCACGGACTGACCGGCCTGATCGAGCCGATCAACACCCGCGACATCCCGGGTTTCCTGCTGAACACGCAGGCCGACGCGCACGCGGTGATCGCCGAGGTCGGCGAGCCGAACCTGAAGGTCCAGATGGACCTGTATCACTGCCAGATCGTCGAGGGCGACCTTGCGATGAAGATCCGCAAGTACCTGCCCGGGGTCGGGCACTTCCAGATCGCCGGCGTGCCCGAGCGACACGAACCGGACCTCGGCGAGCTCAACTTCCCCTATCTGTTCCGTCTGATCGACGAACTCGGCTTCGAGGGCTGGATCGGCTGCGAGTACCGGCCGCGCGCCGGCACCAGCGAAGGCCTGGGCTGGCTGAAGAGTCTCGGATGACTCGCCACGGCTGACCGGGCCTGGCCCGGCGTGCAGGCCGACGGGGCGCGGCCGCGAGCGACTCGCGGGGGCGATCAGGCAAAATAGCGGTTTTTGCCGGAGCCGTACCGATGGCGGCCGTCGTCCACCAGTCCTCGCTTCATTCGCTGCCGCTGCTCTCGCGCGGCAAGGTCCGCGACAACTACGCGGTCGGCGCCGACCGCCTGCTGATCGTCACCACCGATCGGCTGTCGGCCTTCGACGTGATCATGTCGGAGCCGATCCCCGACAAGGGCCGGGTGCTGAACCGGATGGCGCTGTTCTGGTTCGAGAAGCTGGCCGACGTGGTGCCCAATCACCTGACCGGGGTCGACCCCGAGTCGGTGGTCGCGCCCGACGAGCGCGAGCAGGTGCGCGACCGGTCGATGGTGGTCAAGCGCCTCAAGCCGATCCTGGTCGAGGCGGTGGTGCGCGGCTACCTGATCGGCTCGGGCTGGAAAGACTACCAGGCCACCGGCTCGGTGTGCGGCATCGCGCTGCCGCCGGGGCTGCAGATGGCCGACCGGCTGCCCGAGCCGATCTTCACGCCGGCGGCCAAGGCCGAGCTGGGCGAGCACGACGAGAACATCGGCTTCGACGACATGCGCGCGCGCATCGGCGGCGAGCTCGCCGAGCGGATCCGTTCGATCAGCCTGGAGCTCTACCGCCGCGCATCGGAATACGCGGCCACCCGCGGGATCATCATCGCCGACACAAAGTTCGAGTTCGGGCTCGACGAGCAGGGCACGCTGCACCTGATGGACGAGGTGCTGACCGCCGATTCCTCGCGTTTCTGGCCGGCAGACGAATGGCGGCCCGGCATCTCGCCGCCGTCCTTCGACAAGCAGTTCGTGCGCGACTGGCTGGAAACCGTGCCCGGCTGGAACAAGCGCCCGCCGCCGCCTTCGCTGCCCGCCGAAGTGATCGCGCGCACCGCCGCCAAGTATCGCGAGGCGCTGCGCAGGCTCACCGGCATCGAACTGGAAGACTGAGATGGATGCTCCGCTGGTTGGCGTGGTGATGGGCTCGAGCAGCGACTGGGAAGTGATGCAGCACGCGGTCGCGGTGCTCAGGGAGTTCGGCGTGCCGCACGAGGCGCGCGTGGTGTCGGCCCACCGGATGCCCGACGACATGTTCGCCTACGCCGAGCAGGCCCGCTCGCGCGGCCTGCGCGCGATCGTCGCCGGCGCCGGCGGCGCGGCCCACCTGCCCGGCATGATCGCCGCCAAGACGACCGTGCCGGTGCTCGGCGTGCCGGTGCCCTCGAAGTACCTGCGCGGCGAGGACTCGCTGCTGTCGATCGTGCAGATGCCGCGAGGCATCCCGGTGGCCACCTTCGCGATCGGCGAGGCCGGCGCGGCCAACGCGGGCCTGTTCGCGGTGGCGATGCTGGCCGGCACCGATGCGGCGCTCGCCGAGCGGCTCGAGGCCTTCCGCGCGAAGCAGACCGGCGCCGCCCGCGCGATGACGCTGCCGGCGAGCGAATGATGGCAGGCGAACAGACGATGGCCGGGGAGCAAAGGCCGGCCGGCGCCCGCAGGGTCCCGGTTCCGCCGCTGCCGCCCGGTTCGTGGCTCGGGATGCTCGGCGGTGGCCAGCTCGGCCGCATGTTCTGCATGGCGGCGCAGAGCCTCGGCTACAAGGTCTGCGTGCTCGACCCGGCCGCCGACAGCCCGGCCGGCAGCGTCGCCGATCGCCACCTGCGCGCCGACTACCTGGACGAGGCCGCGCTCGACGAACTCGGCCGGCTGTGCGGCGCGGTCACCACCGAGTTCGAGAACGTGCCCGCGAAGGCGCTCGACTTTCTCGCGCAGCGCTGCGTGGTCAGCCCGGCCGGCTCGGCGGTCGCGGTCGCGCAGGACCGGATCGTCGAGAAGGCCTTCGTGCGCGACTGCGGCATCGACACCGCCCCCTACGCGCCGGTCCGCTCCGCCGACGAGCTGCGGGCGGTCGACCCCTCGCTGTTCCCGGGCATCCTGAAGGCGGCCCGCCTGGGCTACGACGGCAAGGGCCAGGCCACCGTGGCCTCGGTCGACGAGGCGCTGGCCGCCTTCGAGTCCTTCGGCGGCGTGCCCTGCGTGCTCGAGAAGCGGCTCGCGCTCGACCTGGAGGTCTCGGTCATCGTGGCCCGCGGCTTCGACGGCAAGGCGGTCGCCTACCCGGTGTCCGAGAACGTGCACGTGGGCGGCATCCTCGCCACGTCCACGGTGCCGGCGCGAATCTCGCAGGACGTCGCAGCGCGGGCCGAGGCGGCCACCCGCAGGATCGCCGAGGCGCTCGACTACGTCGGCGTGCTGTGCGTGGAGTTCTTCGTGCTGGCCGACGGCTCGCTGCTGGTCAACGAGATGGCGCCGAGGCCGCACAACTCGGGCCACTACACGATCGACGCATGCGTCACCAGCCAGTTCGAGCAGCAGGCCCGCGCCATGGCCGGCCTGCCGCTCGGCTCGACCCGCCAGCACCAGCAGGCGGTCATGGTGAACCTGCTCGGCGACTGCTGGGTCGCCGCCGGCGGCGAGCCGCCGTGGGCCGAGGTGCTCGCGCATCCGGAAGCCAGGCTGCACCTGTACGGCAAGGCCGAGGCGCGGGCCGGCCGCAAGATGGGCCACGTGACCGTGGTGGCCGACACGCTGGCCCACGCGATCCACGTGGCAGGGCAGGTCGCGCAGGCGGTCGGCGCGGCGAGATGAACCCCCGGCCTGCCGACGAGGCCGCGATCGAGGCGGCCGCGGCGGAACTGGCGGCCGGTCGCCTGGTGGCCTTCCCGACCGAGACCGTCTACGGGCTGGGCGGCGACGCGGCCTCGGCGGAAGCGGTGGCCGCGATCTACCGGCTGAAGGGCAGGCCGGCCGACCACCCGCTCATCGTGCACGTGAGCGGCGCCGAACAGGCCCGCAAGTGGGCGCGCTGGAACGACGCCGCGCAGCGGCTTGCCGAGGCCTTCTGGCCGGGGCCGCTGACGCTGATCCTGGAGCGTCAGGCCGAAGCGCCGGGCTGGGCCTGCGGCGGCCAGGCCACGATCGGCCTGCGCTCGCCTTCGCACCCGGTCGCGCGGGCGCTGCTGGCGGCCTTCGAGCGGCTCGGCGGGAGCGGCGTTGCCGCGCCCTCTGCGAACCGCTTCGGCCGCGTCAGCCCGACCCGCGCCTCTCACGTGATCGACGATCTCGGCGATGAGGCGCCGCTGGTGCTCGACGGCGGCGCCTGCGGGGTCGGGGTCGAGTCGACGATCGTCGACCTGTCGCGGGGCCGGCCGGTGCTGCTGCGCCCAGGCGGGCTCGACGCCGCCCGGATCGAGGCGGTGCTCGGTGTGCCGCTGGGCGCGGCCGACGCCGCCGCGCCGCGCGCCTCCGGGACGCTCGAGGCGCACTACGCGCCGCGCACGCCGCTGGAACTGGTGCCGGCCGGGGTGATCGCCGCCCGGCTGGGCGAGCTCGCCGCGCGCGGAATCAGGGCGGTCGTGTGGTCGCGCAGCCGCCCGGGTCGCGGCGAAGCGGCGTGGGAGCCTGCGGAGGCGGGGTCGGAGGCCTACGCGCGCGCGCTCTACGACACGCTGCGACGGCTCGACAGGGCGGGCTTCGACCGGATCCTGATCGAGCGCCCGCCCGATGGCGGCGACTGGGCGGCGGTCGCCGATCGCCTGCGCCGCGCCGCGGTCGGCGCGCCCGCGCGCGACTGACCCGGCGGCGCCGGGCCTCAGCGTTCCCCGGGCCTCAGCGTTCGGCGGGCGGCACCAGCAGCAGGGGCCGGCGCAGGTGCCTGAGCACTTCCTGCGCGGTCGAGCCGAGCAGCGCGGCCGACAGGCCGGTGCGGCCCAGCGTGCCGACGCACACCAGGTCGACGTCGTAGTGCTCGGCCTGCTCGGCGATCGCGCGGGCGGGGAGATCGTGCTCGACGACCTCGCACACGATCGTGCGCTGGCCGGCCTTCGCGCCGCGCGGCAGAAGCGCCTCCAGCGCCTGCTGCCGGTTCGCGCGCTCGGCCGCGTGCTCGGCCTCGAATTCCTTGTAGGACGGCCGGCCGTAGGCGCCCTCGAGCATCTGGTTGGGGCTCATCACGTGGACGATCCGGACCTCGGCGCCGGCCGGCGCGATTGCCAGAGCCTGGGCGATCGCGCGGTTGCCGTTCGGGGACAGGTCGGTGGCGGCCAGTACTCGCCTGACCTCGTGCGGAGCGGCCGCCGGCGCGGCCGCCTCGGCCTCGGCCGTCGGCACGATGATCAGGTTGGTGGCCGAGTCGCGCAGCAACTGCAGCGAGACCGAGCCGGCGAACAGGCGCTGCAAGGGGCCGCGCTGGTGGGTACCCGCGACGACCAGGTCGGCGTTCTCGCGCTCGGCCAGGTGCGCGAGCCGCGCGGCCGGGTCGCCGAGGTGCGGCGACACGACCACGTCGGCCGGCAGCTCGGGCTCGAGCTGCGCCACGTGATCGGCCAGCGCCTGCTGCAGCAGGCCTTGCGCCTCGTCGGGCGAACCGGCGAGGCCCATGCGCCGCGCCTCGCGCCGCGGGTCGTCGGCGAAGGCGGCCACGATGCGGCAGGCCCCGATGCGCGCGAGCCGGGCCGCGAAGGCCAGCGCCGACGCGGCCTGCGGCGAGAAATCGAAGGCGACCAGGATGTGCAGCGGCCGCTCGCCGCGCAGCCAGGCGGTGAGCGGTGCGGCGTCGCGCACCACCATCATCGGCCGCTTCGCGCGCGACAGCGTGCGCTCGCAGGTCTTGCCCACGCTGACGCCCGCGCCGTCGCGCGAGCCGGTGGCGGCGAGCACGATCATCGCCGAGTCGTGCCGGTCGGCCTCGCCGAGCAGCGCCTCGTCGGGCCAGCCGTCGGGCATCGCGGTGTCCACCGTGGCGCCCAGCGCGCGCAGCCGGCCCGCCTCGAAGTCGAGCCGCTCCCGCGCCGCCGTTTCCAGCGTCTCCAGCACGTGCGCCGCCCCCAGCACCGCCCCGCGCGTGTCCAGCGCGTGCACCAGCTCTAGCCGCCCCCCGGAGCGCGCCGCAAGCAAAGCCGCCACTTCAGCCGCCTGATGGCCGCGCTCGCTGAAATCGGTCCCGCAAGTGATCCGCATCGGTCGTCCTCGTCTCGATCAGGAGGAGATGCGAGGTCCGCGCCCCGCCGTTCGGGTCAAGTGTAGCCGCGCTCGCGAATGGCGATGCAGACGCCGGTCAGTCGGGCCGCATGAGCGGGCAGCAGATCGGGTCGTCCAGACGAAAGTGGCCAGAGCCGACAGCCAGTGGCCGACAAGCGATGGCGACGCCGCCAAGGGCGAGGGCTGGGTGCCTTGCGCGGGCGCGTGGACGCTGGCGCGGGAGCGCAGTGAAGACCCGGCGCGCGAAGCGCGAGCGGAACGCTGTCTGAGCCCGCCGCAGGCGGGCGAGTTGCGTTCCGCGACGGGGCTGAACGTCCGCGCGACCAAGCGTTTCGCCGAAGGCGACAGCGTCCCCGCGCCCGCGCAAGGCACCCGGCCCTCGCCCAACGTCGACCGGGAGTCAGGGCATGTACTGCCCGCCATTGACCTCCAGGATCTGCCCCGTCACGTACCCCGACAACCGGTCCGACGCCAGGAACACGAAGGCCCCCACGCACTCGTCGGCGCTGCCCAGCCGGCCCATCGGGATCGTGGCCTTGAAGCCCTCGAGCTGCTGCGGCGTGCTGAACTTCTCGTGGAAGGGCGTGGTGATGACACCGGGGGCCACCGCGTTGACGCGGATGTTGTCCTTCGCGAGCTCCTTGGCCAGGCCGCGGGTCGCGGTGCTGACGAATCCCTTGGAGGCGGCGTAGAGCACCGCGCCCGGCCCGCCGCCGTGGCGCGCCGCCACCGAGGTCACGAAGATCACGTTGCCGCCGCCCTGCTTGCGCATGTGCGGCACCGCGGCCGCGGTGGCCATCCAGGCGGAGCGGCCGTTCAGGTGCATGACCTCGTCGAAGAAGGCGTCGTCGGTGGACTCGACCGGCACGCGCTTGACCAGCGCGCCGGCGTTGTTGACCAGCACGTCGATGCGGCCGAACTTCGCAACCGTGGCCTCGACCGCCGCCTTCATCTGCGCGCTGTCCAGGCCGTCGGCCTTCACGGTGAAGGCCTCGCTGCCGGCCGCGCGGATCTCCTCGGCCACTTTCTCGGCGGCGTCGCGGCTGCTGTTGTAGTGCACGCCGACCTTCGCGCCTAGGCGGCCGAACTCGCGCGCGACCGCGGCGCCGATGCCGGTGGAGCCGCCGGTGACCAGCGCGACCTTGCCCTTGATGTCGTCCATTCGTGTTCTCCTCGTGATCGATGCGTGGAACTGCGGGTAGCCGGGATTAGACCGGCAGGCGCAGGCGAGCGCAAACCCCCGGGGTCCGGAACCGGGCGGCGAGCGCATCGTGGTAACGTCGGCCCCGATGCCGCGGCGACGCGGTCGGGCGCGGGGCGTTCGATCCGGCGGGCCGGGCGTCGAACCCCGTCTTGCCAGCTTTCGAGCCACGACGCGATGCGCCAGGATCCCCGCTTCCCGAACTTGTTCATCATCGACCACCCGCTGATCCAGCACAAGCTGTCGCACATGCGCGACCGCGCCACGTCCACGCGCACCTTTCGCGAGCTGCTGCGCGAGATCACGCTGCTGATGGGCTACGAGATCACCCGCGACCTGCCGCTGACCACCCGCGCGATCGACACGCCGCTCGAGCCGATGGATGCGCCGGTGATCGCCGGAAAGAAAGTCGCGATCGTGCCGGTGCTGCGCGCCGGCCTGGGCATGGCCGACGGGCTGCTCGAGCTGATCCCGTCGGCGCGCGAGGGTCACATCGGCCTGTACCGCGGCGAGGACAACCGCCCGGTCGAGTACTACGTGAGGCTGCCCGAGCCCGAGGGCCGGCTGTTCATCGTCTGCGACCCGATGCTGGCGACCGGCTACTCGGCGGTGCACGCGGTGCGGATGCTGATCGATCGGGGCGTCGCGCCGGAGTCGATACGATACCTGGCGCTGGTGGCCGCGCCCGAGGGCGTGCAGGTCTTCCACGACGCGCATCCGCAGGTGCCGGTCTATGTGGCCGCGCTCGACCGCCAGCTGAACGAGAAGGCCTACATCGTGCCGGGGCTGGGCGACGCCGGCGACCGGATCTTCGGGACCAAGCACTGACCAGAGGGGGAGAGGATGAGAGTGTTCGAACGGCTGGCCGACCTGAAGGGACTCGTCGGCCAGGAGCTGACCACCAGCGATTGGGTCCCGATCACGCAGGAGCGGATCGACAGGTTCGCCGAGGCCACGGGCGATCACCAGTGGATCCACGTCGACCCGGATCGTGCCGCCAAGGGGCCGTTCGGCGCGACGATCGCGCACGGCTTCCTGACGCTGTCGATGCTGCCGCTGTTCCTCGAGTCGTCGGTCGACATCCGCGACGTGAAGATGGGCGTCAACTACGGCCTGAACCGGGTGAGATTCACGTCGCCGGTGCCGGTGGGCAGCGAGCTGCGCGCGCGGATCGTGCTGAAGGGCTACGACCCGCTGCCCGACGGCGGCGTGCAGATGACCACCGAGGTGACGATCGAGCGCAAGGGCTCGGACAAGCCGGTCTGCGTGGCCGAGGCGATCTCGCGGCGCTACGCCTGAAACTTCGCCTTCAGCTCCGCCACCTGCTCGGGCGTCAGGCAGCGGCAGGCCCGCCCGTGCAGCGTGAGGTGCAGCTTCGCGGTGGCCTCCAGCTCCTCGATCGCGTCGGCCGCGGCCGACAGGCTGCTGCCGGCCACCACCGGGCCGTGGTTGGCCAGAAGCACCGCGTGGTGCCTGCCGGCGAAGCGGCGCACCGCCTGCGCCAGGTTCATGTCGCCGGGCGCGTAGTACGGCACCAGCGGCAGCGTGCCGATCCGCATCACGTAGTAGGCGGTGAGCGGCGGCAGCACGTCGTCGGGATCAACGTCCGCGAGAACCGACACCGCGGTCGAGTACGTGGAATGCAGGTGCACGACCGCCGCGTTGCGCTCGCGCTCCTCGTACATCGCGATGTGCAGGAAGCTCTCCTTGGTCGGCTTGTCGCCGTCCAGGTGCCTGCCCTGCGCGTCGAGCTTCGAGAGCCTTGCCGGGTCGAGCTCGCCGAGGTTCGAGCCGGTGGGCGTCATCAGGTAGCCGCCGTCGGGCAGCCGCACGCTGAGGTTGCCGGTCGAGCCGTGGGTGAGGCCGCGCGAGAACATCGAGCGGCCGAGCTTGCAGAGGTCTTCGCGCAGGCGCGACTCTTCCGTGCTCATGTCATGCCTCACGCATCCAGAAGCGCCAGCGCCTTGCCGAAGAAGTCGAGCGCGCCGAAGTTGCCCGACTTCAGCGTGAGCGCGACGGGCTCGTTCTCGACCGTCTCGGTCCAGGGCACGCCCGGGTCGATCTGCGGGCCGATGCGCAGCGCCCGCACGTCCAGCGCCTGGACCACCGCGCCGGAGGTCTCGCCGCCGGCGACGACGAAGCGGCGGGTGCCGGACTCGCGCATCGCTCGCGCGACCTCGGCCAGCGTGCGCTCGATCATCGCGCCGGCCTCGTCGCGGCCGAGTTGCTGCTGGACCGCGCGCACCTCGTCGGGCGAGGCGCTGGCGTAGACCAGAGCGGTCTCGCCGCGGGCCTGCGCGTCGCGCGCGAACGCCGCGGCCTCGGCGGCCACCGCCTCGCCGCGCGCCACCCGCATCGGGTCGACGCGGTAGGCGGGTCGCGTGGCGCTCCAGTCGGAGACCTGCGCGAGGGTGGCCTGCGAGCAGCTTCCGGACAGCACCAGCGCGGGGCCCGGGACGCGCGGCAGCTCGGGCGCGACCGGCACCGCCGGCAGCAGCCCGGCGCGGCGGAAGTTCTGCGGCAGCCCGATCGCCACGCCCGAGCCGGCGGTCACCAGCGGCAGGTCGGCGAAGGCCTCGCCCATCGTCATCAGGTCGGCGTCGCTGGTCGCGTCGACGATCGCGATGCCCACACCGTCGGCGCGCAGCGCGTCGATCGCCGCGCGGGTCGCATCGACCCCGGTGGCCAGCGTGTCGTAGCGCAGCAGGCCGACCTTCTTCGCGCTCTGGCGCTGCAGCACCCGGACCAGGTTCGCATCGGTCATCGGCGTCAGCGGATGGTCGCGCATTCCCGAGTCGGACAGCAGCAGGTCGCCGACGAACAGGTGACCGCGGAAGATCGTGCGGCCTGCGGCCGGGAAGGCCGGGCATGCGATCGTGAAGTCGGTGCCGAGCGCGTCCATCAGGGCGTCGGCCACCGGGCCGATGTTGCCGCGGTCGGTGGAATCGAAGGTCGAGCAGTACTTGAAGTAGAACTGGCGGCAGCCGGCCTCGCGCAACCAGGCGAGCGCGGCCAGCGATTGCGCGACCGCGTCGGCCGGCTCGATCGTGCGCGACTTCAGCGCAACGACGACCGCGTCGGCGTCGATCGACAGCGACGCGTCGGGCACGCCGATCGTCTGCACGGTGCGCATGCCGGCGCGCACCAGGTTGTTGGCCAGGTCGGTGGCGCCGGTGAAATCGTCGGCGATGCAGCCCAGGAGCATGGTGGGATCTCGTCGTGTCGTGTGTCGATTCGCGGCCTGCGGAGGCTCAGCCTTCCTTCTTCGGTTCCGGCAGGTCGATGCCGGTGAGCCGCTGGAACATCTTGATGACGGCCGAGTCGTCTTCGCCGCCCAGGCCTGAGGCACTGGTCGCGATGAACATCTGCAGCGCCGACGAGGTCAGCGGCAGCGGGAAGGTCATCTTGCGCGCGGAGTCGAGCACGATGCCGAGGTCCTTCACGAAGATGTTGACCGCCGACAGCGGCGTGTAGTCGCCGGCCAGGATGTGCGGCACCCGGTTGCTGAACATCCAGCTGTTGCCGGCGCTGTTCGAGATCACCTCGTACAGTGTGTCGGGGTCGATGCCGGCGCGGATGCCCAGCGCCATCGCCTCGGTGGCCGCCGCGATGTGCACGCCGGCCAGCAGCTGGTTGATCATCTTGACCTTCGAGCCCATGCCGGGCGCGTCGCCCAGCCGGTAGACCTTGGCCGCGACCGCGTCGAGCACTTCGCTCATCGCGTCGAATGCCTCGGGCGCGCCGGAGGCCATCACGGTCATCTCGCCCGAGGCAGCCCGCGCCGCGCCGCCCGACACCGGGGCGTCGAGCATCGCGAAGCCGGCCTTGGCGAGCCGCGCGCCGAGCTCCTCGGCGTAGTGCGGCGGCACGGTGCTCGAGGCCATCACGATGCCGCCGGGCTTCAGCGCGCCGGCGGCGCCGTTCTCGCCGAAGAGCACGGTCTCGGTCTGATCGGCGTTGACCACCAGCACGATCAGCGCGTCGACGCGGGCGGCCAGCGAGGCGGGCGTGGCGTGCGCGTGGGCGCCTTCGGCGGCGATCGCCTCGAGCACCTGCGGTCGCACGTCGCAGGCGTGCACCTCGAAGCCCTTGCGCAGCAGCGAACGGGCCACGCCGATTCCCATGGCGCCGAGCCCCACGACGCCGATCTTCGATACCTTCATGCCGACTCCAGTCACGTTCTTTTTCGGAAGGCGCGCCGAAGCGGCGCGCGGCAAGCCGCTATGATCGCACCGATACGACCGGAACCCCCGCTTGCCGATGGCCGTCCTGCTGCTGACCAAGCCCACGCCGCCCGAGGCGGTGGCGAAGAAGATCCGCGAGATCGCTCCCGACATCCGTTGCATCGAACGGCGCGAGGATGCCGATCCGGCCGAGATCGACGCGATCCTCGGCTGGCGCATCCGCGAGGGCTTCGCCGCCTCGCTGCCGAAGCTGAAGCTGGTCTGCGCGAACGCCGCCGGCGTCGAGAAGCTGATGACGCCGGACCTGCCCGGGCATGTGGCGGTGACCCGCATCGTCGACCCGCTGGTCAACCTGGGCATCGCGCAGCACGTGGCCACGATGGCGCTGTGGCACGCCCGCGGCTTCGAGCGCTACCGCCGCCAGCAGGCCGGGCGCGACTGGACGCGGCATCCGCCGAAGGTGGCCACCCACCGGGTGGGCATCCTGGGCGTGGGCGAGGTCGGAACCGCGATCGCCCGCACGCTGGCCGCGCTCGGCTTCGAGCCGCGCGGCTGGAGCACCCGCAGGCGCCCGGATCTGCCGTTCCCGACCTTCGGCGCCGACGAGCTCGACGCCTTCCTCGGGGAATCCGAGATCCTGGTCTGCGCGCTGCCGCTGACCGGCGACACCGCCGGCATCGTGAACGCGAAGCTGCTCGCCAGGCTGCCGCGCGGCGCCTACTTCATCAACGTGGCGCGCGGCGAGCACGTCGTCGAGCCCGACCTGATCGAGGCGGTGCGCGCCGGGCACCTGGCCGGCGCCGCGCTCGACGTGCAGCGCAACGAACCGATGAAGCCCGACGACCCGCTGTGGTCGGTCGACGGCATCTCGATCACCCCGCACATCGCCGGGCAGACCCGGCTCGAGACGGTCGCCGCGCAGTTCGTCGAGGCCTACCGGGCGATGCAGCGCGGCGAGCCGATCCCGCGGCGGGTCGACCGGGCGCGGGGTTATTGACGACGCACCCACCGGGCGCGCCGCCGCCGACGCTGCAGGCCCGGACACTACGAATGACGGAGCCGAGATGGCCTTGCCGAAAGTCCTGATGGTGTCCCTGGGCGGGACGATCACGATGACCCCGGGCGGTCCGGGCGGCATCGTGCCGACGCTCACCGCGACCGACCTGATCCGCTCGGTGCCGGGCATCGAGGCGGTGGCCGAACTGGAGGCGGCCTCGCCGATGCGCGTGGCCAGCGCCTCGCTGCCGGTCGACGGCCTGATCGAGCTGGCAGCGATGCTGCGCGAGCGCCTCGCGAAGGACGTCGACGGCGCCGTCGTGATCCAGGGCACCGACACGATCGAGGAGACAGCCTGGCTGTTCGACCTGCTGGTGGGTGGCGACAAGCCGGTCGTGGTCACCGGCGCGATGCGCGGCGCCGCGGCGCCCGGCGCCGACGGGCCGGCCAACCTGATGGCCTCGACGATCGCGGCCGCGTCGCCTTCCGCCGCGGGGCTCGGCGCGCTGGTCGTGCTGAACGACCAGGTGCACGCCGCGCGCTACGTGCGCAAGGCGCACACCGCGCTGCCCTCGGCCTTCGCCTCGCCGCTGGCCGGACCGATCGGGCTGGTGGCGGAAGGGCGGCTATCGGTCTTCGCGCGGCCGCCGCGCACCGCGCCCGTGGGGCTGCCCGACGACTGGCGCGAGCGCGACCAGCCGCCGGTCGCGCTGGTGCGGATGGCGCTCGGCGACGACGGCCGGCTGCTGAAGTCGCTGCCCGCGCTGGGTTACCGCGCAGCGGTCGTCGAGGGCATGGGCGCCGGCCACGTGCCGGAGTCGGTGGCGCCGCTGTTCGATGCGCTGGCCGCGGCGATGCCGGTCGTGCTGGCCAGCCGCGCGCACGCCGGTCCTGCCTTCACGAAGACCTACGGCTATCCGGGTTCGGAGATCGACCTGCTCGGGCGCGGGCTGATCCCGGGCGGCGCGCTCGGCAGCCTGAAGGCGCGGATCCTGCTGATGCTGCTGCTGCGGGCCGGCCTGGCCGGCGAGGCCCTCGCGGACGCGTTCGGCGAACGGGTCGGCTGAGTCAGCGCTCCGGCTGCCCGAGCTCGCGCAGCGAGCGCGCCGGCAGCGCGAACGCCACCGCCAGCGCCAGGATCGCAACCGCCACGCCGACCGCGAAGGCGCCCTGGAAGCCGGCCTGGAGGATTTCGGCCGGCACGTCGGTCAGCGGCCCGGTGGCCTGGCCGGGGGCGATGCCGCGGGTGGCGCGCACCTGCGCGAACAGGACCGAGGTCAGGATCGCGATGCCGATCGCGCCGCCCAGCGTGCGGAACAGCGCGCTCATCGCGGTGGCGATGCCGATCTGGCGGGGCGCGACCGCCGATTGCACCGCCACGATCGACGCCGGCAGCGGCAGCCCGATGCCCACGCCCATCAGCCCCATCGCGGCACCTGCCGCGAGCGGCGACTCCACCGGCACGAACAGCAGCAGCGCCGCGGCCGCCACCGTGGTGGCGGTGCCCGCCAGCACCAGAGGCCGGGAACGGGCGATCCGCATCAGGATCCGCCCCGACACGAAGGCGCCGGCGGGGATGCCCAGCGTGAGCGGCAGCATCCGCAGGGCCACCTCGTTCGTGCTCGCGCCGCCCAGCGACTGCATCCAGATCGGCAGCAGCACCGAGTTGCCGACCAGCAGGAAGAAGATCAGCCCGAGGATCGCGCAGCAGACCACGACGATGCGGTTCGTGAACAGTTCGGGCGGCAGGATGGGTTCGGGCGCGACCCGCTCGCGCCACGCGCAGGCGAGCAGCGACAGCACCGACGTGCCGGCCAGCAGCAGCGTCGACGGCGCGGTCCAGCCGTGCCCCTGGCCGATCCGGGTCAGCGCGACCATCAGCGAGGTGAGGCCGGCGGCCAGCAGCGCGGCGCCGAGCCAGTCGATCGGCCGGCGCTCGCCGCGCGCGGTCAGCCGCAGCATCGCCCGGCGCGTGATCAGGAAGGCGGCGATCGCCAGCGGCAGCGCGATCCAGAAGATCGCCCGCCACGAGATGTAGTGAGTCAGGTAGCCGCCGAGCACCGGGCCGGCCACCGCCGCCACCGCGAACACGCCCGACAGGTAGCCCTGGTAGCGGCCTCGCTCGGGGCCCGGGGCCACGTCGGCCACGGTGGCTTGCGCCAGCGCGATCAGGCCACCGCCGCCCAGGCCCTGCAGGATGCGGAACGCGACCAGCTGCGGCATCGACTGGGCGAGCGCGCAGAGCAGCGCAGCGCCCATGTAGATCGCGATCGCCGCCGACAGCAGCGGCCGCCGGCCGTACAGGTCGGACAGCTTGCCGTAGATCGGCGTGGAAACGGTGGATGCGACCAGGTAGCCCGACACCACCCAGGGCACCAGGTCGAAGCCGCCCAGGTCGCGGGCGATCGACACGAGCGCGACCGCGACGATCGTCTGGTCGATCGCCGCCAGGAAGATGGCCAGCAGCAGGCCGAGAACGACCCGGGTGACCTCTTCCTGGGTGAGCGGCGAGTGCGCGACGGCTGCGCGATCGCTCAAGCCCGGCCGCCGGCGGTCAGGAAAAGGCCTGGATGCCGGTCTGCGCGCGGCCGAGGATCAGCGCGTGGATGTCGTGCGTGCCCTCGTAGGTGTTGACCACCTCGAGGTTGACCAGATGGCGGGCCACGCCGAACTCGTCGGAGATGCCGTTGCCGCCCATCATGTCGCGCGCCATCCGGGCGATGTCGAGCGCCTTGCCGCAGGAGTTGCGCTTCATGATCGAGGTGATCTCGACCGCGGCCGTGCCCTCGTCCTTCATGCGGCCCAGTCGCAGGCAGCCCTGCAGGCCCAGCGTGATCTCGGTCTGCATGTCGGCCAGCTTCTTCTGGATCAGCTGGTTGGCGGCAAGCGGACGGCCGAACTGCTTGCGATCGAGCACGTACTGGCGGGCGCGATGCCAGCAATCCTCGGCGGCGCCGAGCGCACCCCAGGCGATGCCGTAGCGGGCGCTGTTCAGGCAGGTGAACGGACCCTTCAGGCCCTCGACGCCGGGCATCAGGTGGTCTTCGGACACGAAAACGCCGTCCATCACGATCTCGCCGGTGATCGACGCGCGCAGGCCGACCTTGCCGAGGATCTTCGGCGCCGACAGGCCCTTCATGCCCTTCTCGAGGATGAAGCCCTTGATCCGGCCGTCGAAGTCGCCGCCCACGCACTTGGCCCAGACCACGAACACGTCGGCGATCGGCGAATTGCTGATCCACATCTTGCTGCCGGTGAGCTCGTAGCCGCCCTGCACCTTCTTCGCGCGGGTCTCCATGCTGCCCGGGTCGGAGCCGTGGTTGGGCTCGGTCAGGCCGAAGCAGCCGATCCACTCGCCGGTGGCGAGCTTCGGCAGGTATTTCTGCTTCTGCGCCTCGGAGCCGAACTCGTAGATCGGCACCATGACCAGCGAGCTCTGCACGCTCATCATCGAGCGATAGCCGGAGTCGACCCGCTCGACCTCGCGGGCGATCAGGCCGTAGCTGACGTAGTTGAGCCCAGGGCCGCCGTACTGCTCGGGGATCGTGGGCCCGAGCAGGCCCAGCGCGCCCATCTCGCGGAAGATCTCGGCGTCGGTCTTCTCGTTGCGGAAGGCCTCGAGCACGCGCGGGAGCAGCTTGTCCTGGCAGTAGGAGGCGGCGGCGTCGCGCACCATCCGCTCGTCTTCGGTCAGCTGCGCGTCGAGCAGCAGCGGGTCGTCCCACTTGAACGAGGCCTTGACGCGGGCTTGGGTGTCGGGGGCGTTCATCGTCTTCTCCTGATGTGCAGCCCACGATGTTAACGCGCGGGCGAATCCCCGGACAAACGCGGATTCCGAAGCGAGTCATGCAATAAACTCATGACTCGAAGGCCCCGGGGTGCGTGGCCCACGACGAACGCGCGACCTGCCGAGGAGCGACATGAGAAGGAAACTGCCCAGCACGCAGGCGCTCGTCTGCTTCGAGGCCGCGGCGCGGCACGAGAGTTTCACCAAGGCCGCGCACGAGCTCGCGCTGACCCAGAGCGCGGTCTATCGGCAGGTGGCCGGACTCGAGGACTTCCTCGGGGTGAAGCTGTTCCGGCGCTCGCGGCACGGCATCGTGCTGACCGAGGCCGGGCTCAACTACAGCCGCCGCGTGGCCCGGCGGCTCGACGCGGTCGAGCGCGACGCGCTGGCGGTGATCGGTCGCGGCGAGGCCTCGGGCACGATCGACCTGGCGGTCGTGCCGACCTTCGCCAGCCGCTGGCTGCTGCCCAGGCTGCAGGACTTCCGGGTCCGGCATCCGGACATCGTGGTGAACATGGAGACCAGCACCCGGCCCTTCCTGTTCGCCGACACCGACTTCGACGCCGCGATCTACGCGGGCACCCCGGCCGACCTGGCGAACTGGCCCGGCACCGTGGCGGTGGCGCTGATGGCCGAGATCGTGGTGCCGGTCTGCGCGCCGGCGCTGATCGCGCCGCGCCGTCGGCTGACGCCGGCGCAAGTGGCCGGGCTGCCCCTGCTGCAGCAGTCCACGCGGCCCTACGCGTGGCGGCAGTGGTTCGAGGCGCAGGGCGTGGAAGGCGCGCGAGACCTGGACGGGCCGCGCTTCGACCTGTTCTCGATGCTCGCGGTGGCGGCCGCCCGCGGCATGGGCGCCGCGCTGATGCCGGCGATGCTGATCGAGGGCGAGCTCGCGCGCGGCGAGCTGATCGTGCCCTGCGACCGGCCGCTGCACGGCGGGCGCTCGTACCACCTGGTGATGCCCGAGCGCAAGGCGGGCAACCCGGCGCTGGCGCGATTCAGGGACTGGCTGGTCGACGCCGCCGGGGCCGGGTGAGCGGGGGCCCGACGGAGAGATCCGCCCCGGCCGAGCGCGGGCCCCCGTCGATCAGAAGCCCACGTTGCCCTTGCCCTTGAGCTGAAGCATCGCGCGCGCCTCGTCGGGCGTGGCCACCTCGAGCGACAGCGCCTCGATCACGGTGCGGATACGCCGGACCTGGTCGGCGTTGGTCTTCGCGAGGTTGCCGGGGCCGTCCCACAGCGAGTCTTCGAGGCCCACCCGCACGTTGCCGCCGATCGCGGCCGACACCGTGGCGATCGGGATCTGCGAGCGCCCCGCGCCGAGCACCGACCACAGGTAGTCGTTGCCGAAGAGGCGGTCGGCGGTGCGCTTCATCTGCATCACGTCCTCGATGTGCGAGCCGATGCCGCCGCGCAGCCCGAACACCGACTGGATGAAGAAGGGCGCCTTGATAAGGCCGCGGTCGAAGAAGTGCGCGGCGGTGTACAGGTGGCCGATGTCGTAGCACTCGATCTCGAAGCGGGTGCCGTTGTCGCTGCACGACTCGAGGATGTAGGCGATGTCCTTGAAGGTGTTGCGGAAGATCCGGTCGTCCGAGCCCGCCAGGTACGGGCGCTCCCACTCGTACTTGAAGTCCTTGTAGCGGCTCAGCATCTCGTACAGGCCGAAGTTCATCGAGCCCATGTTCAGCGAAGCGACCTCGGGCTTGAGCTGCAGCGCCGGCTGCAGGCGCTCCTCGACCAGCATCGTCGGCGCGCCGCCGGTGGTCAGGTTGATGACGACGTCCGACGCCGCCTTGATCTTCGGCAGGAAGGCGCGGAACAGCTCCGGGTCCTGCGAGGGGCTGCCGTCCTCGGGCTTGCGCGCGTGCAGGTGGACGATCGCGGCGCCGGCCTCGGCAGCGCCGATCGCCGCGTCGGCGATCTCGTCGGCGGTCACCGGCAGGTAGGGCGACATCGACGGCGTGTGGATCGCGCCGGTGACGGCGCAGGTGATGATGACTTTCTGCTTGGCCATGGTGAATCTCTCTGATCGTTGGTGTCGGTGCCGGCGCGCCCGAAGGCGCGGCACCGGCACGATAGGGAAAGGGTCAGGATTCGGGTTGCCCGCGCTTGTGCGCGAGCAGCGCCATCAGCCGGCGGTCGCGCCAGGCGGAGCGCTTCTCGATGTCTTCCAGCGGGAGCTGGCTGCGACGCTCGGCGTCGGCGGCCGCCACCGTGGCCTCGTCCCAGTCGAAGGCGACGGCATTCGCCGCGACATCCCGGTAGGTCGGGCCGAAGCGCGCGGCGTAGTCGACCAGCCCGCCGGGCGCGTTCAGGTCGATCGTCTCGAACGGGCCCATGAAGGACCAGCGCAGCGCCAGCCCGTCCTTCAGCACCCGGTCGAGGTCCTCGGCGTCGGCGTAGCCGTCGCGGTACAGCGCGAAGACTTCGCTGAGGACCGCGCTCTGCACCCGGTTGAGCAGGAAGCCGGTGATCTCCTTCTTCAGCGTGACCGGCGTCTGGCCGGCCCGGGCATAGATGTCGCGGGCGCGGGCCACGGTTTGCGGCGAGGTCCACGGCGCCGGCGCGATCTCGACCAGCGGCACCAGGTAGGGCGGGTTCACCGGATGCCCGACCAGGCAGCGCGCGCGGCCCGGCACATGCTCGCTGAAGCTGGAGGCGGGCAGCCACGAGGTCGAGCTGGCCAGCACCGCGTCGGGCGGCGCAAGCCGGTCGAGCTCGGCGAAGACCTCGCGCTTGACCTCGAGTTTCTCGGCCACGTTCTCCTGCACCAGCACCACGCCGTCGACCGCCTCGGCCAGCGAGGCCGAGGGCCGGATGCGCGCGAGGATCGTGTCGGGCGTGTCGGAGATCAGGCCGAACTCGGCCAGGTCCTGCAGCCGCTCGCCGATGATGCCGAGGCAGTTGTCCAGCGCGGCCGGCACCTGGTCGTGCAGCCTGACCTGGAAGCCACTGCGGGCGAACACGATCGCCCAGGCGCGGCCGATCAGGCCGGCGCCGACGATCGCGACGGTTTCCTTGCTCATCCGAGATGCTCCACGTTGCCGCAGACAGACAGGCTCTGTCCGCTGATGACCTGCCCGGCGGGCGAGCAGACGAAAAGGATCTGGTTGGCGATGTCGTAGGGGCTGACCATGGTCCGCAGCGACACCTTGGACACCACCCGCTCGCGCATCTCCTGAACGTCGATGCCCAGCGCCCCCGCCTTGGCCGAGATGACCCGCTCGATCCGGTCGCCCGACACGGCGCCGGGCAGGATCGCGTTGACGCGGATCTTCGACGGGCCGAGCTCCATCGCCCAGGTCTCGGTCAGGCCGATCACGCCGAACTTGGTCGCGGAATAGGGCGTGCGCAGCGGGAAGCCGAGCCGGCCCGCGACCGAGGACAGGTTCACGATCGAGCCGCCGCCGGCCTTCTTGAGCATCGGCACCGCGGCGCGCGTGCACAGGAACATGCCGGTCAGGTTCACCGCCAGCGTGCGGTTCCAGTCGGCCAGCGAGGTGTCCTCGACCGCCGCGGTGGGGCCCGCGATGCCGGCATTGTTGACCAGCACGTCGAGCGTGCCCCAGCGCTGGCGCAGGTCCGCGAACATCGCCTCGACCTGCGCCTCGTCGGCCACGTCGGTCAGCGACGCGGTGATGCCCGGCAGCTTCTTCGTTGCGGCCTCGAGCGCCGGCGCGTCCACGTCGCACACGTGCACCGTGGCGCCGGCCGTGACGAAGGTCTCGGCGATCGCCAGGCCGATGCCCTGCGCGCCGGCGGTCACCAGCACGCGCTTTCCGTTCATCGATGTGTCCACGCTCTCCCCTGGTCCGTATTGCGGTCGGCGACCTCGAGATCGACGCCGCCGGCCATTCTAGGCCCTGCCGTCGGTCCGCTCCGTTCAGGTCACGGCCGCGCGGGTCCGGAATTCGGCGCGGTCCCATTCGCGCGACGCGAGGACCTCGCCCAGCGCCTCGGCGGCGTCCCAGGCGTCGACGTGGCGCAGGTACATCGGCGCGAAGCCGAAGCGCAGGATGTCGGGCGACCGGAAGTCGCCGATCACGCCGCGCGCGATCAGCGCCTGCACCACCGCGTAGGCCATGTCGCCGTCGGGCAGCTTGAAGCTCGCCTGGCTGCCGCGGGCGGCGTCGTCGACCGGCGTGACGCAGCGCAGGCCGTGCCGCTCGCACAGCGCGAGCGCCCGCTGCGCGAACAGCCGGGTCAGCGCGAGCGACTTCGCGCGGATCGCGGCGAGCCCGCCGAAGGGCTCGGCGGCCAGCAGCGTGTCGATGCCGGCTTCCAGGGCGACCATCGACAGCACCGGCGGCGTGCCGCACAGGAAGCGCGCCACGCCGTCGGCCGGCCGGTAGCCGGTTTCGAAGGCGAAGGGCGCCGCGTGGCCCATCCAGCCCGACAGCGGCTGGGCGAAGCCTGCCTGCAGCCGCCTGGCCACGTACAGGAAGGCCGGCGCGCCGGGCCCGCCGTTCAGGTACTTGTAGCCGCAGCCCACCGCCAGGTCGGCGCCGGCCTGGTTCAGGCGCACCGGGAAGGCGCCGGCCGAATGGGCGAGGTCCCACAGCGCCAGGCCGCCGGCGGCATGGATGCCGGCGGTGACGCGCGCCATGTCGAGCATCGAGCCGGTGCGGTAGTCGACCTGCGTGAGCATCGCCACCGCCAGCTCGCCCTTGCCGGCTTCGTGGCGCTCGCGCGCCTGCGCCAGCGCTTGCGGCAGCTCGCCGCGCTCGACCAGCTCGAGCCGGAAGCGCCCGCCGCCCGGCCGCTCGCCGAGTTGCTCGATCAGCCCCTGCGCGATGTACAGGTCGGTCGGGAAATTGCCGCGCTCGGACAGGATCAGCCTGCGGCCTGCCCGCATCCGCAGCGCGGCCGACAACAGCTTGAACAGGTTGACCGAGGTCGAGTCGGCGACCGCCACCTCGTCGGCCTGCGCGCCGATCAGCGGCGCGAGCCTGGCGCCCAGCCGCACCGGCAGGTCGACCCAGCCGGCGCTGTTCCAGCTGCGGATCAGGTCGCGGCCCCACTGGCGCTCGATCGCGTCGTTCACGCGGGCGGCGGTGTCGGCGGGCAGGGGCCCCAGCGAGTTGCCGTCGAGGTAGATCGTGCCGGGCGGCAGCGCGAAGCGCGCGCGCAGCGGGGCGAGCGGATCGGCTGCGTCGAGCGCCTCGCACTCGGCGCGGGACGCGGGCAGGCCGGAAAGGGCCCAGGGGCTGGTCGTGGTCATCGTCGAACGGACTCCGCTTCTGCTAAGTTTGCCGAATGTTCGCCGCATTCAACGAGCTGATCGAGCAGCGCATCGACGAAGCGCGCCGCCAGGGCGCCTTTGACGACCTGCCCGGCGCGGGCCGGCCGCTCGATCTCGACGACGACCGGATGGTGCCCGAGGAGCTCCGGGTCGCCTATCGGATCCTGAAGAACGCCGGTTTCGTGCCGCCCGAGGTCGAGGCGCTGCGCGACCTGGATTCGATGCTGCGCATTGCGGTCGATGGCGCCGACGATTCGCCCGAGTCCCGTCGCGCCGGCCGGAAGATCGTGGCGCTGGCGATGGCGCTCGAGGCGCGCGGCGCCGCGCTGACCACCGGCGCCGGCCTCGAGTACCGGCGCGCGCTGCTCGAGCGCTTCGACAAGGAGACGAAATGAACCGGCAGGTCGCGATCCTGGCAGGAGGGTGCTTCTGGTGCACCGAGGCGGTTTTCCTCGAAGTGGAGGGGGTGCTGTCGGTCGAGTCGGGCTACTGCGGCGGCCAGACCTCGGACCCGAGCTACGAGGAGGTCTGCGGCGGGCGCACCGGCCACGCCGAAGCGGTTCGCGTCGAGTTCGACGCCGACCGGATCGGCTACCAGGAGATCCTGGCGATCTTCTTCGGCACGCACGATCCGACCACCCTGAACCGGCAGGGCAACGACGTGGGCACGCAGTACCGGTCGGCGGTGTTCCCGTTGGACGACGAGCAGCGCGCGCAGGCCGAGGCCTTCATCGCGAAGCTGGAGGCCGACCGTGTGTTCGGCTCGCCGATCGTGACCACGATCGAGTCGCCCGGCACCTGGTACCCGGCCGAGGCCTATCACCAGCGCTTCTTCGAGCGCAACCCGTACCAGGGCTACTGCATGGCGGTGGTCGCGCCGAAGGTCGCGAAGTTCCGTCGCGGCTTCGCCAGCCGGCTGAAGAAGCGATGAGCCTCAGTCCGGCTTGATTCCGAGTCGCCGCGTCACCGGCAGCCACTTCGCCGATTCGTCGCGCATCATCCGGGCCAGCACCTCGGGCTTGCCGCCGATGACTTCCATGCCGCCGCCGGCGAGCTTGTCGCGGATCGCCGGCTCGGCCAGCACCGTGTCGATCGCCTGGTTGAGCCGGCCCACGATGTCGGCCGGCGTGCCGGCCGGCGCCACGATCGCGTTCCACAGCGGCGCGTCGACCTGCGGCAGGCCCAGCTCGGCGAAGGTGGGCACCTGCGGGATGCGCGGCGAGCGCTGCTTCTCGGCGAGCGCGAGCACCCGCAGCCGGCCGGCCGCGACCGGGCCCTGCACGTTCACGTAGGCGGTGAACAGCGCGTCGACGTCGCCGGCGATCAGGCCCTGCGTGGCCGCCGGGCCGCCGTTGTACGGGATGTGGACGATGTACAGGCCTGCCGCGCTCTTGAACAGCTCCATCGTCAGGTGCGATGCGCTGGCGTTGCCGACCGACGCGTAGTTGGCCTTGCCGGGCGCGGCCTTGACCCGCGCGACGAACTCGCCGAGCGTCTTCGCCGGATCGTTGGCGTTGACCACCAGCACGTGCGGCTGCGACACGGTGGCGATCACCGGCGCGAAGGCCTCCAGCGGCTTGTACGGCAGCTTGGGGAACACGTGCTCGGCGGTGGCCAGCGGCCCGTTGAAGCCGACGAACAGGCTGTGGCCGTCGGGGGCGGAGCGGGCCACGTCGGCCGCGGCGATCGTGCCGCCCGCGCCGGGCTTGTTCTCGACCAGCACCGTGGCGCCGCCCAGCTTCTCGCGCAGCCGCTCGGCGACCAGGCGCGCGGCCACGTCCACCGAGCTGCCGGGCGGCGTGGGCACGACCATGCGGATCGGCTTGCTCGGCCAGGCCTGGGCCAGCGCGGGTGCGGAAACGAGGGATGCAGGCAGGGCGGCCGAAGCGGCCAGCCCGGCGAGCGCGCGGCGGCGCGACAGGTCGGTGCTCATTGGGGCTCGATCGTGAATGGGTCGGCGCCCATGTTACTGCAAGCCCGCTGGGCTAGACTGGGCGCAAAACCGGAGCCTCCTCATGAAACGAATCGCCAGATTGCTGTCCGCCTTGCTCGCCGCGATCGCGCTGGGCGGCTGCGGCTACAACTCGATACAGCAGGCCGACGAGGCCACCAAATCGGCCTGGTCCGAGGTGCTGAACCAGTACCAGCGCCGCGCCGACCTGATCCCGAACCTGGTGAACACGGTCAAGGGCTTCGCCGAGCAGGAGCGCGAGGTGCTGATCGCGGTCACCGAGGCGCGGTCGCGGGTCGGGCAGGTGCGGGTCGACCCGTCGGACCCGGCCTCGCTGCAGCAGTTCGAGGCGGCGCAGCGCGACATGGGCAGCGCGCTGTCGCGGCTGCTGGTGGTGGCCGAGAACTATCCGCAGCTCAAGTCCGACGCCAACTTCCGCGACTTGCAGGCGCAGCTCGAGGGCACCGAGAACCGGATCACGGTCGCGCGCAGGCGCTACATCGACTCGGTGCAGCAGTACAACGTCCTGGTTCGGCAATTCCCGGTGAACCTGACCGCGATGGTCTTCGGCTACGGCACGAAGCCGCAGTTCTCGGTCGAGAACGAGCGCGAGATCTCGAAGCCGCCGACGGTGGACTTCGGGCGCGGGGCGCCGGCCGGGGCGAAGTGAGCGCCGGCAGGTCGTGGGCTTCCCTCGGGTCGCTGGCTCCCTCCACCTCGTGATGGCTTCCTTCGGGTGGTGATGAACCGCTTGCCGTTCCGACACGCATTCGTCCTCGCGATGTCCGTGGCCGCGGCGGCGATCGTCGCGGCCTTGCTTGCGATCCTCGTGCCGATCGCCGCGGCGCAGGCCGGCCTTCAGCCGGTGCCGCCGCTGCAGGCGCGCGTGACGGACCTGACCGGCACGCTCGATGCGGCTGCGCGCTCGCGCCTCGAGTCGCGGCTCGAGGCCTTCGAGCAGCGCAAGGGCAGCCAGATCGCGGTGCTGGTCGTGCGCGGCACCGCGCCCGAGGCGATCGAGGACTACTCGATCCGGGTGGCCGAGGCCTGGAAGATCGGCCGCGGCCGCGTCGACGGGCAGCGGGTCGACGACGGCGTGCTGCTGGTGGTCGCGAAGGAAGACCGCCGGCTGCGGATCGAGGTCGGTTACGGTCTCGAGGGCGCG
Source organism: Zeimonas sediminis (assembly GCF_023721795.1). Lineage (NCBI taxonomy): Bacteria > Pseudomonadati > Pseudomonadota > Betaproteobacteria > Burkholderiales > Burkholderiaceae > Zeimonas > Zeimonas sediminis. Next base: position 1,447,785 of record NZ_JAMQYE010000001.1, on the reverse strand, counting down.
ATCCCGGATGCCCGCGCGAAACAGGTGATCGAGAACCTGATCGTGCCGCGCTTCAGGCAGGGCGATTACGCCGGCGGCATCGAGGCCGGCATCGACGCGCTGATGCGACTGATCGAGGGCGAGCCGTTGCCGGCGCCGGCGCGCGGCCAGCCCCTGGAGGAGGGCGGCACCGACTGGGTCGCGGTGCTGCTGTTCGCGTTCTTCGCGGGGCTGATCCTGCGGCAGTGGCTGGGCAGGGTGCTCGGCTCGTCGGCGGGCGGCCTGTTCGGCGGCGCGAGCGCCTGGGTGTTTGGCGCCGGCCTGCCGCTGGCGGTGGTGGCCGGGCTGCTGCTGTTCTTCGTGCTGCTGGCGATCCGCGGTGGCGGTGGCATGGGGCGGGTGGGGGCGCACACCTGGCGCTCCGGGCCCGGTGGACTCCCGGGGGGATTTGGCGGCGGGTTTCCGGGGCGCGGCGGGGGAGGCCTTCGCGGGGGCGGCGGCTTCCGCGGCGGGGGCGGCGGCTTCGGCGGCGGCGGCGCGTCCGGGGGATGGTGATGGCGGTCGAACCCGCGCTCGCGCCGAATGGCGCGCCCGCAGCGGCAGGGCGAGTGCGATGAGGACCGGCCTGTCCCGCGTCTGGGCCCATCTCGCCTGCGATTCTCGCGCGGTGCGCAGGCTGTTCCCCGACGACGCGCTGCGCCGGATCGAGCAGGCGGTGGCCGACGGCGAGCGTGGCCACGCCGCCGAGATCCGGATCGCGATCGAGGCCTCGCTGCCCTGGCATCGGGTCGCGCGCGGCACCTTGCCGCGCGAGCGCGCGCTCGAGGTCTTCTCGGAGCTTCGGGTGTGGGACACCGAGGCCAACAACGGCCTGCTGCTCTACCTGCTGGTCGCCGACCATGCGATCGAGATCGTCGCCGACCGCAGCGCCGCCGCGGCGCTCGGCCCGGCCGCGATGCGGCAGGTCTGCGAGCGACTCGGCGAGGCGCTGCGCGCCGGCGGCCCGGAGCAGGGCCTGCTCGACGCGATCGGGGCGCTCAACGGGATGCTGGCCGAGGCCTTCCCGCTGTTGTCGCCCGAAGCCGACTCGAACGAGTTGCCGAACCGGCCGGCGATCCTCTGATCGCAGCCGCAGCCGCAGCCGCAGCCGCAGCCTTGGCCGCGGCGAGCGCCGCATCCGTGCCGGCTCTCGCCGGCGAAGCGATCAGCCCGCCAGCAGCGCCTCGATCCGCTCGCCCACGTCCAGCAGCGCCTCGTCGCGCCCGTAGTGGCCGACCAGCTGCAGCCCGACCGGCAGCGGCGTCTTCGCCGGGTCGGCCGGGTCGGCCTCGAAGCCGGCCGGGATCGACAGGCCCGGATGGCCGCTCACCGTGATCCAGTAGCAGCTCTTGACCCAGTCGATGTAGGTCGCCAGCGGCACGCCGTCGATCTCGGTCGGGAACGGGATCTCGTGCGAGAAGGGCAGCACCTGCACGGTCGGCAGCAGCCAGGCGTCGAAGCCGCCCAGGAACGCCGCGATGCGCGCGAAGATCCGGCTGCGGGTCGCCGCCGCCGCTGCGAGCCGCTCGGGCGTCAGCGCCAGCCCCTGCTCGACGTTCCAGGCGACCGTGTCCTTCATCCGGGCGCGGTCGCTGCGGTACAGCTCGCCGAGGTTCTCCACGAAGTACTGCGCGCGCAGCACCTGGAAGCAGTCGTCGGCATCCGACATGTCGGGGAAGGCCTCGACCAGCTCGACGCGGCCGGCGCGCGCATGCTCGCGCAGCCGCTCGATCGCGCGCTCGAGCGCCCGGCGCACCGGCGCGGCCACCGGCATCGCGCCGCCGGCGTCGATCGTGAAGGCCAGGCGCAGCGGGCGCTGGCCGGCGGCGTGCCGGCGGGCCGCGGCTTCCTGTTCGATCGCGTCCAGCCAGGCGGCAATCGGGCGCGCGGCCATCGGCGCGTGGATCGCGCGGTTGTTCCAGCGAAGGTCGGCGACCCGCGGGGCCATCGTGCCGACCGTGTTCATCGTGTTGAAGCCGTTCGCGTCGGGCAGCAGCGCCGGGTTCGACACCGACGAGGGCCGCAGGCCGACCACGCCGCAGAAGGCTGCCGGGTTGCGCAGGCTGGCGCCGAGGTCCGAGCCGTCGGCCACCACGGTCATGCCGGTGGCGACTGCCGCGGCGCCGCCGCCGGAGGAGCCGCCGGAAGTGCGCGTCGTGTCGTGCGGATTGGCGGTGCGTCCGAACACCGGGTTGAAGGTCTGCCCGCCGGCCGCGAACTCGGGCGTGTTCGACTTGGCGATCAGGATCGCGCCGGCGTCGAGCACCCGCTGCACGACCGCGTCGTTCCGGTCGGGCACGTGGTCGGCGAAGATCGGCGAGCCGAAGGTGGTGCGGATGCCGGCGGTGCGGTGCATGTCCTTGGCCGCGTAGGGCAGGCCGGCCAGCGCGCCGACCGCATCGCCTGCGCGGATCGCCTTGCCGGCGCGCTCGGCGGCCGCGAGCACCGTGTCGCGGTCCACGCGGGTGGGCAGCGCATTGATGTCGGCGTCGAGGCGGTCGATCGCGGCGAAGCACTCGCGCGCGAGCGACTCGGGCGTGCGTGCGCCGGAGTGGAAGTCGCGCAGCAGGTCGGCGACCGGGGGAAGGGGCTTGGTCATCGTGGTCGGGTGTCCGCGCGGCGGGGCCGGGCCGCGAATCCGGCGCCCGGCAGCGCGCGGTCCGGAGCGGGGGAAGCGTGACCCGCGTCCAGCAGCCGCCGGCAGGACCTCGCGTCGATGCCGAGACCGTAGCCGTTCGCCAGGGCGTGCGCGGAATCATACAGGCGGCCCCTGCGTTCGGACGGCAGGCAGGCGGCCAGCTCCGCCCGGTAGGCGCCCACTTCCGAGCGCAACCTGTAGCGCGGATCGACCAGATAACGGACCAGGTGCAGCACGGTGCCGCCGCGCCAGAACTGCCGGCAGTGCTCGAGCTCGTGGACGACCGTCGGCCAGTCGTCGCCGTACTCGCGGCGCAATAGCACGACCATGCCCAGGCTGATGCCCGCGATGCGGCCCGGCAGGCGCGGGAGGATCACGAATGGCACGGGCACGACGCGCCAGATGGCGTATACGCGGACTTTCATCGACCGGCTGTCGGCAGGGGACGCACGTTCGTCGGCGCGCGTCCCCGCTTCTTGTTTTGTGTGGTAGGCAGGCGAGCATCTTGCGGCGGGCGCGCTCGGCCCCGGCAGGAACTTCGTCACGGTTCCGATGGCGCGGCCCGTCGGTGGTATAAGAAACGGTGGTGCCGCCCGGTTGCGGGCGGCGTGCGCCTTCATCCAGACATCGAGATGGAACCTGCTTCGACCGCACGAAACGTGCTGGGCGGGCCACTGCTGGCCTGCTCCTACGATCCGCTGACCGGCTTCACCCGCAGCGGCTGCTGCGAAACCGGCGCCGACGACCTCGGCCGGCACGTGGTCTGCGCCCGGGTCACCGCCGACTTCCTTGCCTTCTCGGTGGCGCGCGGCAACGACCTCTCCACGCCGCGGCCCGAGTGGCGCTTCCGGGGCCTGAAGCCTGGCGACCGCTGGTGCCTGTGCGCCGCGCGCTGGCTGGAGGCGCACCAGGCGGGCGTGGCGCCGCCGGTGGTGCTCGAGGCCACGCACGAGGCGGCGCTCGAGATCATCCCGAAGGAAGTGCTGCTGGCCGCCGCCTGGCCGGCCGCCGGATCGCCGTCGCGGTCCTGAACCGCTGTCCTGAACCGCCGTCCCGAACGTATGGCAGACCCGCACGAATGAAGCTCCTGATCGTCCCCGTCACCCCCTTCATGCAGAACTGCTCGCTGCTGGTCTGCGAACAGACGAACCGGGCCGCCGCCTTCGATCCGGGCGGCGACCTCGACCGGGTCGACGAAGCGCTGAAGGGCACCGGCGCCACGCTCGAGAAGGTGTTCCTCACCCACGGGCACATCGACCACTGCGGCCAGTCGGCCGAATTCGCGCAGCGCCACGGCGTGCCGCTCGAGGGCCCGCAGCGCGAGGACGCGTTCTGGATCGACCAGTTGCCCGAGCAGGGCGTGCGCTTCGGCCTGCCGCGGCTCGACGCCTTCACGCCGGATCGCTGGCTCGAGGACGGCGACACGGTCGGGTTCGGCGCGCAGACGCTGAAGGTCTTCCACTGCCCGGGCCACACGCCCGGGCACGTCGTGTTCTTCCACGAGGCCGCGAAGCTCGCGATCGTCGGCGACGTGCTGTTCCACGGCTCGATCGGCCGCACCGACTTCCCGCGCGGGGATCACGCCACGCTGATCCGCTCGATCACCACCAAGCTATGGCCGCTCGGAGACGACGTGTCCTTCGTACCGGGGCACGGGCCGATGTCGACTTTCGGGGACGAGCGCGCCGGCAACCCGTTCGTTGGGGATGCGGTGGTGCGGGGAGGCTAGGCTGCCGGCGGCGGCGATCGCGCCGCGCGCCGGCGGGGGATCAGCGCTTGCCGCCGCCCCAGGAATCCTTCAGCGTCACCGCCCGGTTGAACACCGGAGCGCCCGGCTTCGAGTCGACCCGGTCGGCCACGAAATAGCCGTGCCGCTCGAACTGGAAGCGGTCGTCGGGGAGGGCGGCGGCCAGAGTCGGCTCGAGCTTGGCGCGGATCACCTTCTTGGAGTCCGGGTTCAGCGAGGCCAGGTGGTCGGTGTCGCCGGCGCCCGGGTGCGGGTCCTTGTACAGCCGGTCGTAGAGCCGCACCTCGGCGTCGAGCGCGTGCGCAGCCGACACCCAGTGCAGATTGCCCTTGACCTTGTAGGCGTCGGCGCCCGCTGTGCCGGATTTCGAGTCGTCGAAGTACGTCGCGTGCACGGCGATCACGTTGCCGTCGGCGTCCTTCTCGCAGCCGGTGCACTCGATCACGTAGCCGTAGCGCAGCCGCACCCGGTTGCCCGGGAACAGCCGGAAGAAACCCTTGGGCGGCGTCTCGGCGAAGTCCTCGCGCTCGATCCACAGCTCGCGCGAGATCGGGAACACCCGCTTGCCGCGCTCGGGCCGCTGCGGATGGACGGGGGCCTCGCAGTCCTCGACCTTGCCCTCGGGCCAGTTGGTGATGATCAGCTTGAGCGGGTCCAGCACGGCCACGGCGCGCGCGGCCTTGCCCTCCAGGTCGTCGCGGAGGGCCAGCTCCAGCGTGCCCATGTCGACCCAGGAGTCGGCCTTCGAGACGCCGATCCGGTCGCAGAACAGTCGGATCGACTCGGGCGTGTAGCCGCGCCGGCGCAGGCCGACGACCGTGGTCATCCGCGGGTCGTCCCAGCCGTCGACGTGGCCGCTTCTGATCAGCTCCTGCAGCTTGCGCTTGCTGGTGATCGTGTAGGTCAGGTTCAGCCGCGCGAACTCGATCTGCTGCGGCAGCGGCTTGTCGAAGAAGCCGCCCTCGGCCAGCCGCTCGAGCAGCCAGTCGTACAGCGGCCGGTGGTCCTGGAATTCCAGGGTGCACAGCGAGTGCGTGATGTTCTCGAGCGCGTCCTCGATCGGGTGCGCATAGTCGTACATCGGGTAGATGCACCACTTGTCGCCGGTCCGGTGGTGGCTAGCGAAGCGGATCCGGTACAGCGCCGGGTCGCGCATGTTCATGTTCGGCGAAGCCATGTCGATCTTCGCGCGCAGCACGTGCGAGCCCTCCGGGTGCCTGCCGTCGCGCATCTCGCGGAACAGGCGAAGGTTGTCCTCCGGCGAGCGATCGCGGAACGGAGAATTGCGGCCGGCTTCGGTCAAGGTGCCGCGATTGGCCCGCATCTCCTCCGAATTCTGCGAGTCCACGTAGGCATGGCCGGCCTGGATCAGCCACTCGGCCATCTCGTAGAAGTGGTCGAAGTAGTCGCTCGCGAAGTAGAGGTTGTTCTCCTCGTCGTCTTCCCAGGAGAAGCCCAGCCAGCGAACCGAGTCGAGGATCGAGTCGACGTACTCCTGCTCCTCCTTCTCCGGGTTCGTGTCGTCGAAGCGCATGTGGCAGCGCCCGCCATAGTCCAGCGCCAGCCCGAAGTTCAGGCAGATCGACTTGGCGTGGCCGATGTGCAGGTAGCCGTTGGGCTCGGGGGGGAAGCGGGTGCGGATCCGCGCCGGATCGAGCGCGCCCGCCCGCTGCGCGTCTGCCGTCGCCGGTTTGCCACCCCACGTGCGGCGCGCGTAGTAGCCGGTCGCGAGGTCCTCGTCGATCGCCGCCCGGATGAAGTTCGAGGTCGACGCGGGCTGGGCTGTGGACGATGCGGGTGATTTGCTCATTGGACGGAATCGGGCGGTCGAGGCGGGAATTGTACGGGCCTGGCGTGGAAGGGTTCAGGCCAGACTCGTGGTATCGCTGCCCGCGGGCGCGACCGTGGCAGCCCACGATGCGATGATCGGGGCAACGGCCTTGCGCTACGGCTGCGCGGTCCTCACGCGCAGCCGGCGAGACTTCGAGCGTCTCGCCGGCGTGGGTGTCCTGCCCTGGTAGCCCGTCGGGGGCGATCAGATTCGCAGGCGCAGCACCCTCCCGATCAAACGCCCAGCAACTCCACCTCGAACAGCAAGGTGGCGTTCGGCGGAATCACCCCGCCCGCCCCGCGCGCGCCATAGCCCAGGTCGGCCGGGATCACCAGCATCCGGGTGCCGCCGACTTTCATCCCCTGCACGCCTTCGTCCCAGCCGCGGATCACGTGGCCGGCGCCCAGCGGGAACACGAAGGGCTGGCCGCGATCCTTGCTCGAGTCGAACTTGCGGCCGGCCTGGCCGTTCTCGTACAGCCAGCCGGTGTAGTGGACGCTGACGCGGGCGCCGGCGCGGGCTTCGTCGCCGCTGCCGACCACGGTGTCGCTGTACTGCAGGCCCGAGGGGGTGGTGGTATAGCTCATCCTGTCGATTCCTTTTGGTTTTCGCAGTTCCGATTCGAGTTTCGCGCGGATCTCCTCGATCCGCCGGCGATTCACGCCGAAGTCCTTGCGGCCGAGCCGGGAGGCCGATCGTACATGGATGACGCCGGCCCCTTCGTCGAGAAGGAATTCGACGTCGTCGACGAAGCCCAGCCAGCGGGTCCGGAACTCGGCGTACAGGTAGCCGGGCCGCTTTTCGACGATCACCGCCAGCGGGTCGGCGGCCACGATCGCTTCCAGCAAGGCGAAGCCGACGCCGGGCTCCGGCCCGGCGGCCAGCGGCGCGATCCGGTGGTAATCGGTGCTCGCGAAGCTGCTGACCGAGTTCCAGGCATCGGCGCGCACCGGCGCCAGCCGGCCGTCGGCGGGGCCGAGGCCGGTGGGGGGCTTTCCTGCGAGAAGACCCATCTGTGGCGCGAGGACCGCCGAGGCGGCGAGGGTTGCGAGCGAGGCGAGGAGGAAACGGCGGCGCATCGGCCCTCGATCAATTCGCCTTGCGCAGCCGCTTGATCAGGCTGGAGGTGTCCCAGCGGCCGCCGCCCATGCGCTGCACGTCGCCGTAGAACTGGTCGATCAGCGCGGTGGCGGGCAGCGGCGCGCCGTTGCGCTTGGCTTCGTCGAGGCACATGCCGAGGTCCTTGCGCATCCAGTCGACCGCGAAGCCGAAGTCGAACTTGTCGTCGACCATCGTGGTCCCGCGGTTGTCCATCTGCCACGAGCCGGCCGCGCCCTTGTTGATCACGTCGAGCACCAGCTTCATGTCCAGGCCGGCGGCCAGGCCGAAGTTGATGCCCTCGGACAGGCCCTGCACCAGGCCGGCGATGCAGATCTGGTTGACCATCTTGGCCAGCTGCCCGGCGCCCGGCGCGCCCACCAGCGTGAACGCGCGCGAGTAGGCCATGCCGACCGGCTTGACCCGGTCGAAGTCGGCCTGCTCGCCGCCGCACATGACCGTCAGCATGCCGTTGACCGCGCCGGCCTGGCCGCCGGACACCGGCGCGTCGACGAAGGCCAGGCCCTTGTGCTTCGCGGCCTCGAACAGTTCGCGCGCCACCTCGGCCGAGGCGGTGGTGTGGTCCACGAACACCGCGCCGGCCTTCATGCCGGCGAAGGCGCCGTGCTCGCCCAGCACCACCGAGCGAAGGTCGTCGTCGTTGCCGACGCAGCAGAACACGATGTCGGCGTCGTGCGCGGCCTGCCGCGGCGTGGGCGCCGACTTGCCGCCGTACTCGGCGGCCCACTGGTCGGCCTTGGCCGAGGTGCGGTTGTAGACGGTGACCTCGTGCCCGGCCTTCTTCAGGTGGCCGGCCATCGGGTAGCCCATCACGCCCAGGCCGAGGAAGGCGACCTTGTGCGGGGTGACCGGCTCGTAGCTGCGCTGGTTCATTCTGTTCTCCTTTTCGCGTGTTCGTTGTGACAGGGCGGCAGGGCCTCAGTAGCCGACCGCCGCGCCGTCGCGCCGGCTGTCGCTGGCGGCCACGTAGCCGTCTTCCATGTCGTCGGTCAGGCGCCAGATGAACTGGCCCGAGCCGAAGTCCATGTACGGGTCGGTGACCTTCTGCACCGAGTGGCCGCGGGCGCGCAGCGCGTCGACCACCTCGGGCTCCATCGTGTCCTCGATGTCCACGGTGAGGCCCTTGTGCACCTTCCAGCGCGGCGCGTCGCAGGCGGCCTGCGGATGCTGCTTCGCGTCCAGGATGCGCGACAGCGTCTGCATGTGGCCTTGCGGCTGCATGTTGCCGCCCATCACGCCGAAGCTCATCTGCGGCTTGCCGTCCTTCATCAGGAAGGCGGGGATGATCGTCTGGAACGGCCGCTTGCCCGGCGCCACGCAGTTCGGGTGCGCCGGGTCCAGCACGAAGCCGTGGCCGCGGTTCTGCAGCGACACGCCGATCTCGGGCGCCACCACGCCGGAGCCGAAGCCCATGTAGTTGGACTGGATGAACGAGATCATCATGCCGCTTTCATCGGCGGCGCTCAGGTAGATCGTGCCGCCCGAGGGGGGCGTGCCGTGCCGGAAGTCGGTGGCCTGATCGCGCGAGATCAGCGAGGCGCGGTGCTTCAGGTAGCCGTCGTCGAGCAGGTGAGCGGGCGTGACCTCGGTCATGTGGCGGATGTCGCCGACCCAGCGGTACACGTCGGCGAAGGCCAGCTTCATCGCTTCGATCTGCAGGTGGCGGAACTCGGCCGAATCCGGGTCCATGCTGGGCAGGTCGAAGTGCGACATCATGCCCAGCGCCATCAGCGCGGCGATGCCCTGGCCGTTGGGCGGAATCTCGTGCAGCGTGTAGCCGCGGTAGTCCTTGGAGATCGTGCCGCACCAGTCGACCGAGTAGCCGCGCAGGTCGTCCAGCGTGAGCGCGCCGCCGTGCTGCTTCGACCAGGCCACCAGCTTCTCGGCGGTCTCGCCCTCGTAGTAGTCGCGGCCCTTCGTTTCGGCGATCCGGCGCAGCGTGCCGGCCGCGCCCTTCAGCACGAAGCGCTCGCCGATCGCCGGCGCCCGGCCATGCGGCATGAACACCTCGGCGAAGCCGGGCTGGTCCTTCAGGATCGGCACCTGCGCGGCCCACTTGCGCTGCACGATCGGGGTGACGCCGTAGCCGCGCTCGGCGAGCTCGATCGCCGGCTCCATCAGGTCGGCGAAGGGCAGCTTGCCGAACTTCTCGTGCAGCGCAGCCCAGCCGGCGATCACGCCGGGAATCGTGACCGTGTCCCAGCCGCGCACCGGCATCTTGTCGCCGTGCTTGCGCTTGAAGTAGTCGAGGTCCCAGGCCGCCGGCGCGGTGCCCGAGGCGTTCAGGCCGTGCAGCTGCTGGCCGTCCCAGACGATCGCGAACGCGTCGCTGCCCAGGCCGCAGGAGACCGGCTCGACGATCGTGATCGCGGCGGCCGCGGCGATCGCGGCGTCGACCGCGTTGCCGCCCTTCAGCAGCATGCGCAGGCCGGCCTGCGCGGCCAGCGGCTGCGAGGTCGACACGATGTTGCGCGCGAAGACCGGCGTGCGGACGGTGGGGTAGTTCTTCGACCAGTCGAAAGCGAAACTCATTGCGGGTGTCCTGTTGGGGCTCAGCAGCCGAGCTGCCGGGCGAGATCGAGGAAATCGGTCGCGTGGAAGTCGTTGGCCGGGTCGGGGCTCACGTCCTTCGGCAGCGTGGGGCCGAACTCGTGGCGCCGCTCCACGTAGGCGGCGCGGCAGCCGCAGGCGCGGGCCGCGGCCAGGTCGTCCTGGTGGGCGGCCACCAGCATCATGTCGGACGGGCCGACGTCGAAGACATCGCACACGCCCAGGTAGGCCTCGGGGTCGGGCTTGTAGTGCCGGAACACCTCGGCCGACAGGATCAGGTCCCAGGGCAGCCCGGCGCGCTTGGCCATGTCGGCGAGCAGCCCCAGGTTGCCGTTGGAAAGCGTGCAGATCGTGAACTTCGTGCGCAGCCGGCGCAGTCCCTCGACCGCGTCGGGCCACGGATCCAGCCGGTGCCAGGCGAGGTTCAGGTCGCGCCGGTCGGCCTCGGGCATGTCGTCGAGCCCGAACTTGACCAGGATGTCGTCGAGGATCATCCGGTGCAGGTCGTCGATCTTCGTCCAGCCCAGCTCTCCGCTTCGCACCCGGGCCATCGCGGGCCGGTAGCCGGCCCGCCAGGCGATCGCGAACTGGCCCGGGTCGACCGGAAGCCTGCGCTCGGACACCTCGCGAACGATCGAGCCGTACCAGTCGACGACGGTGCCGAACACGTCGAAGGCCAGCACCTTGGGCATCGGTGCGGCATGCGTCGGGGGCGATTCGCTCATTCGGGCCTCGGTTTCGTCGGGGATGCCGGGTCGGGAAGCGCGGAGAACCGTGGTGCGGCTCAGTCGAGCTTGATGTTGGCGCGCTTGATCACCGCCTTCCAGTTCTCGCTCTCGGCGCGATACAGCGCGCCGAATTGCTCGGCCGTGCCGCCGGCCGGCTCGGCGCCGACCTTCTCGAAGCGCTCGACCACGTCGGGCTGGCGGACGATCGCGTTCACCTCGCGATTTATCCGCTGGACGATCTCGGCCGGGGTGCCCGCGGGCGCGAACATGCCGAACCAGTTGGAGATCTCCATGCCGGTCACGCCGATCTCCTTGAAGGTCGGCACGTCGGGCAGCGACTTCGAGCGGACCGCGCCGCTGACCGCCAGCGGCCTGACCCGGCCGTCCTTGATGTGGGTCTGCGCCGACACGATGCTGTCCATCAGGAAGGTGATCTGGCCGGTGACCAGGTCGGGAATGACCAGGCCGGTGCCACGGTAGGGGATGTGAACCACGAACAGGTTGCCGGCGCGCCACTTGAACATCTCGGCGGCCAGGTGCGGGTAGGTGCCGATGCCGCTCGAGCCGAAGTTGTACTTGCCGGGGTTCTTCTTCAGCAGGTCGATCAGCTCGCCGGCGGTCTTGACCGGGGCGCTGCCGCCCACCACCAGCACGCTCGGCGCGCTGGCCACGTGGGCCAGCGGCGCGAAGTCCTTGAACGGGTCGTAGGGAATCTTCGGGTTGATCAGCGGGCCGATCGAGTGGGTCGAGCTGGTGGCCATCAGCAGCGTGTAGCCGTCGGGCGCGGCCTTGGCGACCTGGTCGGCGCCGATCGTGCCGCCGGCGCCGGGCCGGTTCTCGACGATCACGTTCTGCCCGAGCGCGACCGACAGCTTCTGCGCGATCGTGCGGCCGACGATGTCGGTGGCGCCGCCGGCCGGGAAGGGGATGACCAGCTTGATCGCGCGCGACGGATACGACTGCGCTTGGGCGGGAACGGCGGCAGCGGCCATCACGGCGGCCGCGACGAGGGCGAGAAGCTTCTTCATGTTCGAAGGCAGGATGGGGTGTGGGTGCGGCCCGCGTGCGGGGCCGGGTCTCCGACGTTCCGGATCGTGGCGAGCCGGAAATGCCAGACCGTCGAGGATAGCAAACGCCGGTAGGCCACGGCGCTCACGCGGTGCCCCGGCCGCGCCCGGGAGCGGCGTCCCGAAACGGAAAAGGGCCCGTTGCCGGGCCCTTTCCTGTGCGCGGATCGGGGAGTTCCCGATCCGCTCGCGCGGCGAAGCCTCAGTCGGCTTCCTCGGCGAAGGCCTCGTCGCGCTTCTTCGCGATCGCCGGCAGGAACACGATCACCAGCAGCACCGCGGCAATCAGCAGCAGCGTGAGCGACAGCGGCCGGGTCACGAAGATCGACCAGTCGCCGCGCGAGATCGTCATCGCGCGCCGCAGGTACTCCTCCATCAGCTGGCCCAGCACCAGGCCGAGCAGCAGCGGCGCCGGCTCGCAGGAGAACTTGCGGAACACGTAGCCGAGGATCGCGAACGGGATCGTGATGAACACGTCGAAGACGTTGTTGTTCACCGAGTACACGCCCACGCAGCAGAACAGCAGGATCGCCGGGTACAGGATCCGGTAGGGCACGGTGAGCAGCTTGATCCAGATGCCGATCAGCGGCAGGTTGAGCACCACCAGCATCGCGTTGCCGATCCACATCGAGGCGATCAGGCCCCAGAACAGCGTCGGGTTGCTGGTCATCACCTGCGGGCCCGGCTGGATGTTGTGGATCATCATGCCCGCGACCATCAGCGCCATGACCGCGTTGGTCGGGATGCCCAGCGTCAGCATCGGGATGAACGAGGCCTGGGCGCCGGCGTTGTTCGCGGCCTCGGGGCCGGCCACGCCCTCGATCGCGCCCTTCCCGAAGCGCTCGGGCGTCTTCGACAGCTTCTTCTCGATCGCGTAGGAGGTGAACGAGGACAGCACCGCGCCGCCGCCCGGCAGCACGCCGAGGAAGGAGCCGAGCGCGGTGCCGCGGATGATCGGGGCGATCGACGCCTTGAACTCCGCCATGCTGGGCAGCAAACGGCCGACCTTCTTGGTGAAGACCTCGCGGTTCTCGCGCTGCTCCAGGTTGGAGATGATCTCGCCGAAGCCGAAGATGCCCATCGCCACCGCGGTGAAGTTCAGGCCGTCGGTCAGCTCGGGGATGTCGAAGGAGAAGCGGGCGACGCCGGAGTTCACGTCGGTGCCGATCATGCCGAGCAGCAGGCCGAACACGACCATGCCCAGCGCCTTGACGACCGAGCCGTGCGCCAGCACGACCGCCGCGATCAAGCCCATGACCATCAGCGAGAAGTACTCGGCCGGGCCGAACTTGAAGGCGATCTCGGACATCGGAGGCGCCGCCGCCGCGATCATGATCGTGGCGACGGTGCCGGCGAAGAACGAACCGATCGCCGCGATCGCCAGCGCCGGCCCAGGCCGGCCGTTGCGGGCCATCTGGTAGCCGTCGAGCGTGGTCACCACCGACGATGTCTCGCCTGGCAGGTTGACCAGGATGGCCGTGGTCGAGCCGCCGTACTGCGCGCCGTAGTAGATGCCGGCGAGCATGATCAGCGCGGTCGTCGGATCCGACATCTTGTAGGTGATCGGCAGCAGCATCGCGATGGTCGCGAGCGGGCCGATGCCCGGGAGCACGCCGATCAGCGTGCCGAACAGCACGCCGACGAAGCAGTAGAAGACGTTCTCGAGCGAGAGCGCGGTGCCGAAGCCCAGGGCGAGGTTGTCGAGCAATTCCATTTGGTGGCTCCGGGCTCAGTTGGTCAGGAACTTCGGCCAGACCGGGAACTGCAGTTCCAGGCCCTTGACGAAGACGAGTTCCGACATGATCAGCAGCACGACGATCGAGACGACCGTTTCCTTCCACGAGAACTCGTGGCTGGCGATCGCGGCCACGAAGATCAGCAGGACGATCGAGATGACCATGCCCAGCCAGGAGAGCGTGGCGCCGAACAGCGCGACCGCGCCGAGGATCAGCAGGATCTCTCGCCAGCCGGTCTTGGCCAGGCGGCTCTCCGGGTGGGAGGGCGAGGTCGATCGCCAGGCGATGATCAGGCCCAGGATCGCGAGCAGGATGCCGAGCATCAGCGGGAAGTAGCCGGGCCCCATCCGGGCGGCGGTGCCGATCTCGTAGGCCGTCGAGAACACGGCGAACAGGACGCCGATGCCGGTGAACATCACGCCGGCCCAGAAATCCTGCTGGTTCCTGATACGCATGTACTTCCTCCTCTTCCCCGTCGATGCGATCGCGGCGGCCAGGCGTGCGGAGCGGTCTGCCGCCCTGGTTCCGAACCGCGGTAACCCGCGATCATAATCGGCGCGTCCGGACCGGGCCATGCGGGAAATCCACAATGACCGGCCGGGCGGGCCCTTTCCAGGCCTGGCGCGCCCTCTCGTGGTTCGGGCGCGCCGCGTGCCGTTTCTTCTCGTTCAGTCGACCCGCGCGCCCGAGGCGCGGACCACCTTCTCGTACTTGGCCTGCTCGGCGCGGATGAAGGCCGCGAAATCGGCGGGGCTCATCGGCGCCGGCTCGGCGGCGAGCTTCGCGAGCCGCTCGCGGATCTCGGGCGAGCCCAGCGCCTTGCCGAAGGCCGCGTTCAGCTTGTCGACGATCGCCGGCGGCGTGCCGGCCGGCGCGAACACGCCGAACCAGGTGCTGATGTCGAAGCCCGGCAGGCCGCTCTCGGCCACCGTGGGCAGCTCGGCGAAGAATCCGGAGCGCTGCGGGGTGGTGACCGCGAAGGCCTTCAGCTTGCCGGCGCGGATCTGCGGCGCGGCCGAGGCCAGGTTGTCGAACATCAGGTCGGTCTGGCCGGCGAGCAGGCCCAGCTGGGCGGGCGCGGCGCCCCGGTACGGGATGTGCACCATGCTGACCTTCGCCTGCGCCTTCAGCAGCTCGCCCGCGAGGTGGCCCGCGCTGCCGTTGCCGCCCGACGCGTAGTTCAGCTTGCCCGGGTTCTTGCGCGCGTAGGCGATCAGGTCGGCCACCGAGCCGATGCCCAGGTCCTTCGCGGTGTCCGGGTTCATGACCAGCACGTTCGGGACCATCGCGACGCGGGTGATCGGCGCGAAGTCGCGGTTCGCGTCGTAGGGCATCTTCGCGTACAGGTAGGGGTTGATCGCGTGGGTCGCCACGGCGCCCATCACGATCGAGTAGCCGTCGGGTGCCGACTTGGCGACGTTGTCCGCGCCCAGGTTGCCGCCCGCGCCCGGCCGGTTCTCGACGACGACCGGCTGGCCCAGCGGTTCGCGCAGCGCCTCGGCCAGCGCGCGGCCGACCAGGTCGAGCGGGCCGCCGGGCGGGTACGGGATCACGAAGCGGATCGGCTTCGTCGGCCACTCCTGGGCGGCAGCCGGGGCGGCCGCGAAGGGCGCGGCGCCGGCCAGCGCCAGCCCCAGCGCGCCGGCCGCGACCGCACGGGACAGCGCGCGCCGGACCGGGTGTCCTGCCCGCACCGGGGCACGATCGATCTGGTTGGACATCGTTCTCTCTCCTCGTTCGATGGTCGCCGGGGATGATAACCGCCGGCCGCCGCATGCGCGCTCAGGCGCCGCCCGGTGCCAGCAAGCGCGCGAGCTCGACCGCGCTGCGGACCTCCATCTTCGCGAAGACGTTCGAGCGGTGCACCTCGACGGTACGCATGCTGATGCCGAGCTCGTGCGCGATCAGCTTGTTCGGCTTGCCCTCGAGGACCCGGTCCATCACCTCGCGCTCGCGCGCGCTGAGCCGCTCGAGTCGCGCCTCGACCGATGCCGAGCCCTCGGCCGCGCGTATCCGCCGCTCGGATTCCCGCAGCGCCTCGATCAGCCGGTCGGCCAGCCGGTTGTCGCTGAACGGCTTCTCGAAGAAGTCGAAGGCGCCGTCCTTGAGCGCGTCGACCGCCATCCGGATGTCGCCGTGGCCGGTCAGGAAGACGACCGGGGCGGCCAGGTCGGGACGCTCGCGGCGCAGGCGCTCGAAGAGCTCGATGCCCGACAGGCCGCGCATCCGCACGTCGAGCAGCAGGCAGGCCGGGCCGCGCGGCCAGTCCGGCTCGGCGCGCAGCCGCCGCAGGAAGGTCTCGGCGGCGTCGAAGCGCTCGGCAGCGATGCCGCGCGAGGCGAGCAGGAAGACCAGCGCGTCGGCGAGCGCGTCGTCGTCCTCGACGACGAAGACCGTCCCGTCGGCCGGCGGGGCGGGCGTGGATCCGGCCGGGCTCATGCGGCGGTCTCGGTCGGCGCCGGCCGAATGTCGGGCGCAGGGCGCGGGTCGGTCGCCGCGCTCGCGGCGGCGAGCAGCGGCAGCGCGAACCGGAAGGTCGCGCCGCCGCCCTCGCGCGGCAGGTAGCGAAGCTGCCCGCCGTGCGCCTCGATCACCGAGCGGCACAGGCTCAGCCCGATGCCCAGCCCGTCGGGCTTGCTCGTGACGAAGGCGCTGAACAGCTGCGGCGCGATGTCGGCGGCGACCCCCGGGCCGCGGTCGCTCACCTCGACGACGACGGTGGCCGGGTCGCCGCCGGAGGCGCCATCGTTCCCCGGCGCGGCGCGCGCCACGCGCGCCTCGATCTCGATCGCGGGCCGGGCCCCGCCGACCTGCTCCATCGCATCGAAGGCGTTTCGGGTCAGGTTAAGCATCACCTGCTCGAGCATCGTCCGGTCGCCGAGCACGATCGCCTCGGGGTCCGCGTGCCAGCGCACCCCGCATTGCGAGCGCCGGGCCTGCAGCTGGATCAGCGGTTCGATCGCGGCGAGAAGATCGGCCAAACGGACAGGCTCGCGGTCGACGTGCCGCCGGCGGATGAAGGACTGCACGCTTCGGATCACCTGCCCGGCGCGCTCGGACTGGCTGCGGATGCCCGCCAGCGCGGACTGCAGCGCGCCCGGGCGTTGCCGTGCGGGATCGGCCCGCAGCAGGTTGTCGGACGCGCTCGCGTAGCTGGCGATGGCCGCCAGCGGCTGGTTCAGTTCGTGCGACAGCGCAGTGGCCACCTCGCCCAGCAGCGCCATCCGGGCGTTCGCCTGCAGCTTCTCCTGTTGCATCCGGTTGATCGCCTCCACGCGGCGCTGCTCGCTCAGGTCGAGGATCGAGCCCATCCAGCCGGTCTGGCGCCCGCGCTCGTCGATCAGCGGCGCCTCGAAGATCAGCACCGGGAAGCGCTCGCCGTTGCGGCGCACGAACTCGGTCTCGTAGCCGAGGCGCATCGCTTCCGAGCCGCGCACCCGTTCGAGCCGCGGGCGGCCGTCGTCGGCGCGGTCGGCCGCCCAGTAGGGCATCGGCGGCGCGCGGCCGATCAGCTCGTCGGCCTCGTAGCCGGTCATCCGGCAGAAGGCCGGATTCACGTAGGTGATGCGGCCGTCCAGGTCGCGCGCACGCAGGCCGGTGAACAGCGAATCCTCCATCGCCTTGCGGAACGCGTGCTGGTCGCGCAGCGCGCGCTCGGCGCGGGCCCGGAGGCGGCCGTCGCGCCAGAGCATCGTGCCGCTGGCCGCCAGCGCAAGCGTCATCGCGACCAGCATCGCGGTCAGCAGGTTGGGGATCAGCTTGGGCGAGCCCTGGGCGCTGTCGACCCGCAGGCGCAGCGACATGCCGGGCCGCTCCAGCGGCACCGACGCGGTGTAGACGCCGGCGCCGCGCAAGCGGATCGACGAGCGCGCCACGAAGGTGCCGTCGTTCTCGGTCAGTTGCACCTGGTGCGAGCGAAGCAGCGCGGCGGGCAGCACCCGGTCGATCAGCAGCGGCATCGAGAACACCGCGAGCACCGCCTCGGCCGGCCTGCCGTCGACCGGCATCGCCAGCTCGGTGATCTCGAAGCCGCCGAGGTCGCCGAGCCGCACGAAGTGCGACCGGGAGTAGAGCGGGCGGTCGAACTCGATCGCCGAGCGCAGCGCCAGCGTGGCCTCGAAGCCGAGGCGCTCGCGCTCGGCGTCGGCGAGCCTGGGGCGGGGCGACGGCGCCGCGACGCCGTGCAAAAGCGTTCCCGACGCGTCGCGCCATTCGATCCGGAGCAGCGCGCTCTCCCCGGCCAGCAGCTCATGCGCCAGGCGATCGAAACGCCCGGCACCGTCGCCGCCGGCCAGCGAGGCCGCGAGCAGGCCGAGCCGCTGCTCGGTCTCGGCCAGGTGCGAGCGGATCGACACGATCGCGCCCTCGGCGGCGAGCTGGACCGCCTCCTGCCGCTCGTTGCGCTCGTACTCGATCGACAGCACGACCGCGGCCGCGATCAGCGCCGCGACCATCAGCGCCGCGACCGCGGCGAGGATCCTGGTGCGACCGTCGATCGGGCTGTTCATCGGCTCGCGCGCCGCCCAGGCGCTTCAGCCGCGCCCGGCCGCGGCGCGGATCGCCGCGTCGTCGTAGCCGAGCAGCGCGCCGAGCACCTCGGCCGAATGCTCGCCCAGGCGCGGCGGGGGCAGCCGGTGGCTCGGGGGCGTTGCGCTCATCTTCACCGGGTTGCCGACCAGCTTGACCGGGCCCGCGTCCTCGCGCTCGATGTCCACCCGCAGGCCGCGCGCCTGCACCTGCGGGTTCTCGAACACCTGGCGCAGGTCGTTGATCGGGCCGCAGGGCACGCCGGCGGCCTCGAGCGCGGCGATCCAGTGCTCGGCGGGTCGCGTGGCGACCATCTGCTCGAGCAGCGGCACCAGGATCGCGCGGTTGCGCACCCGGTCGGCGTTGCGGGCGAAGCGCTCGTCGCGGTGCAGCTCGGGGCGGCCGCCGGCCTCGCAGAAGCGCCGGTACTGCTCATCGTTGCCGACCGCCACCACGATCCACTGGTCGGCCGCCTTGAAGGTCTGGTACGGGACGATGTTCGGATGCGCGTTGCCCCAGCGCTTCGGCGGCTGCCCGCTGACCAGGTAGTTGGTGTTCATGTTGGCCAGCATCGCCACCTGCACGTCGAGCAGCGCCACGTCGATGTACTGGCCCTCGCCGGTGCGCTCGCGGTGGAACAGCGCGGCCAGCACCGCCTGGGTCGCGAACATGCCGGTCATCAGGTCCGAGACCGCCACGCCGACCTTCTGCGGGCCGCCGCCGGGCCGGTCGTCGGCCTCGCCGGTGATCGACATCAGCCCGCCCAGCGCCTGGATGATGAAGTCGTAACCGGCGCGGTGCGCCCAAGGCCCGGTCTGGCCGAAGCCGGTGACCGAGCAGTAGATCAGCGACGGATTCACCTTGCGCAGGCTCTCGTAGTCGAGCCCGTACTTCTTCAGCTGTCCGACCTTGTAGTTCTCCAGCACGACGTCGCTGACCGCGGCGAGCTCGCGCACCGCCTGCTGGCCCGCCTCGCAGGACAGGTCGATCTCGACCGAGCGCTTGTTGCGGTTGGCGGCCAGGTAGTAGGCGGCGTCCGCGGTGTCGCTGCCGTCGCGCGCCTTCAGGAAGGGCGGTCCCCAGCTGCGGGTGTCGTCGCCGGCGCCCGGCCGTTCGACCTTGATCACGTCGGCGCCCAGGTCGGCCAGGTTCTGGCCGCACCAGGGCGCGGCGAGGACACGGGAGAGGTCGAGGACGCGGATGCCTTCGAGCGAAGTTCTTGCCATTCGTCAGTAACCGGGGGAGGGCGATTACGGAAAGTTACAGGATTCCGGGTTTCGAAACCCCTGAGCCGGCCTGCCGGCGGGATGATCGGTGCATCGCGGCGACAACGGGTCGCCCCTCTCGAAAGGAGATTTCGATGCGCAGCAAGATCCTGATCGCCGGCCTGCTTTCCGGCATTGCCATGAGCAGCTGGGCCCAGGGCGGTCCGTCCACCGCGGCGGTCGAGCGGCTGGCGCAGGCCACGCCGGCCACCCCCGCTACGCCGGCTCAGCCGGGCAGCGGCTCCGCCACCCGGGCGACGCCCGCTACGCCCGCCGCCGGCCAGGCCTTCGGGCAGGGCACCGGGCAGGGCGCCGGCCAGCAGTTCGGCCGCGGTCCCGGCCAAGGGGCGGGACAGCAGTTCGGCCCCGGCCCGAACGCCGGTCCCGGCGCCGGCCAGGGCATGCGCCAGGGCGACCCGCAGCAGATCCGCGAGCGCGAGCGAATTCGCCAGCGTGCACAGCAGCAGGAACGGCTGCGCGACGGCTCCGGCGGCGGCATGGGCAGCGGCCAGGGCATGCGCGGCGGCGGTGGCATGGGCGGCGGCATGGGCGGCGGTCGCGGCCGCTGACCGGAACCTCTCTTCCGCGGAATCGCCCCCAGACGATTCGCTGGAACCTCTCCTCCCCCTTCCGGGCGCCTGTCGGCGCCCGCTTTTTTTCCTGTATCGGGTCATGGCGCCCTCGGTTTGCCATCAATGGGTAGAATTGCAGGTTGCCCTGAAAAACCACCCTGTCGAGTTCCGAGCACGCCATGAAGTCGGCCGAGATCCGCGAGAAATTCCTGCGCTTCTTCGAATCGAAGGGGCACACGATCGTTCCTTCGAGCCCGCTGGTGCCGGCCAACGATCCCACGCTGCTGTTCACGAACAGCGGCATGGTCCAGTTCAAGGACGTCTTCCTCGGCAAGGAGCACCGGCCCTACAAGCGGGCCACTTCCTCGCAGCGCAGCGTGCGCGCCGGCGGCAAGCACAACGACCTCGAGAACGTCGGCTACACCGCCCGGCACCACACCTTCTTCGAGATGCTGGGCAACTTCTCGTTCGGCGACTACTTCAAGCGCGAGGCGATCGCCTACGCCTGGGAGCTGCTGACCGGGGTCTACGGCCTGCCTGCGGAGAAGCTCTGGGTCACCGTCTACCAGGACGACGACGAGGCCTACGACATCTGGGCGAAGGAGATCGGCGTGCCGGTCGAGCGCATCGTGCGCATCGGCGACAACAAGGGCGCGCCCTACGCGTCGGACAACTTCTGGCAGATGGCAGACACCGGCCCCTGCGGTCCGTGCAGCGAAATCTTCTACGACCACGGCCCCGAGATCTGGGGCGGCCCCCCGGGGTCTCCCGAGGCCGACGGCGATCGCTACATCGAGATCTGGAACCTGGTGTTCATGCAGTACGACCGCGACGCCAGCGGCACGCTGCACCCGCTGCCGCGGCCCTGCGTGGACACCGGCATGGGGCTGGAGCGGATCGCCGCGGTGCTGCAGCACGTGCACAGCAACTACGAGATCGACCTGTTCCAGGTGCTGATCGCGGCGGCGGCCCGTGAAACCGGCGTCTCCGACCTGACCAACCCGTCGCTGCGGGTGATCGCCGACCATATCCGCGCCTGCGCCTTCCTGATCGTCGACGGCGTGATCCCCGGCAACGAGGGCCGCGGCTACGTGCTGCGCCGGATCGTGCGCCGCGCGCTGCGGCACGGCCACAAGCTCGGCCAGTCGCAGCCCTTCTTCCACCGGCTGGTGGCCGACCTCGACCGGGCCATGGGCGACGCCTACCCCGAGCTGCGTGCGGCGCGCGACCGGGTCGCCGAGGTGCTTAAGCAGGAAGAGGAGCGCTTCGGCGAGACCCTCGAGCACGGCATGGCGATCCTCGAGGCAGCGCTGTCCGGCGGCGCCAAGCGCCTCGACGGCGAGACGGCCTTCAAGCTCTACGACACCTATGGTTTCCCGCTGGACCTGACCGCCGACGTCTGCCGCGAGCGCGGCGTGAGCGTCGACGAGGACGGCTTCGAGGCCGCGATGAACCGCCAGCGCGAGCAGGCCCGCGCGGCGGGCAAGTTCAAGATGGCGGCCGGGCTCGAGTACTCGGGCCTGCCGACCGCCTTCCACGGCTACGAGCGGCTCTCGGTCGACGACGCGAAGGTGCTGGCGATCTACGTCGACGGCGTGTCGGTGCCGGCCATGCAGGGCGGCCAGGCCGGCGTCGTGGTGCTCGACAACACGCCCTTCTACGCCGAGTCGGGCGGCCAGGTCGGCGACGCCGGCGAAATCTGGTCGGCCGATCGAAAGGTCCGCTTCGCGGTCGAGGACACCCAGAAGATCCAGGCCGAGGTCTTCGGCCACCACGGCCGCCTGCTGTCGGGCGAGCTGAAGGTCGGCGATGCGGTGTCGGCGGTGGTCGACGCCGAGCGTCGCGCGCGCACCGTGCGCAACCACTCGGCCACGCACCTGATGCACAAGGCGCTTCGCGAGGTGCTCGGCGCGCACGTGCAGCAGAAGGGCTCGCTGGTCGACGCCGACAAGACCCGCTTCGACTTCTCGCACAACGCGCCGCTGACCGACGACGAGGTCCGCCGGATCGAGGCGATCGTGAACCGCGAGATCCTCGCCAATGCGGCGACCCAGGCCCGGCTGATGGCCTTCGACGACGCGGTCAAGCACGGCGCGATGGCGCTGTTCGGCGAGAAGTACGGCGACACGGTGCGCGTGCTCGACATCGGCTCGTCGCGCGAGTTGTGCGGCGGCACGCACGTGGCGCGCACCGGCGACATCGGCCTGTTCAAGATCGTGTCGGAGGGCGGCGTGGCCGCCGGCATCCGCCGCGTCGAGGCGGTCACCGGCGAGAACGCGCTGGCCTGGGTGCAGCAGCTCGAGGACACGGTCAACGAGGCGGCCGCCGCGCTGAAGGCGCCGGCCTCCGAGCTCAAGGCCAAGCTCGCGCAGACGCTGGAGCAGGTCAGGGCGGCCGAGAAGGAGCTCGCGCGGCTCAAGTCGAAGCTGGCCGCGTCGCAGGGCGACGACCTGGCCGGCCAGGCGGTCGAGATCGGCGGCCTGCGGGTGCTCGCGGCCTCGCTCGAGGGCGCCGACGTCAAGACGCTGCGCGAGACGATGGACAAGCTCAAGGACAGGCTCAAGACCGCGGCGATCGTGCTGGCGGGCGTCGACGGCGGCAAGGTCAGCCTGATTGCCGGCGTGACCGCCGACGCGACCGCGAAGGTCAAGGCCGGCGAGCTGGTCAACTTCGTCGCCGGCCAGGTCGGCGGCAAGGGCGGCGGCCGGCCCGACATGGCCCAGGCCGGCGGCACCGAGCCCGCGAAGCTGCCGCAGGCGCTGGCCTCGGTGGCCGACTGGGTGCGCGAGCGAGTCTGAACGATCGACGGGTCGGCCGTGCGCGGTCGAGCGCCGGGCGGCGCCGCGTCGCGGCGACGGCCTTCTTGCGCCCCCGATCTTCTCGGACCCCGGCCTGCGCCTGATGCCGGTCCGCCCGTGATGCCGGCCAGCCCATGACGCTCACGCCGATCCGGCTGCTGGTCGCGCTGACCGTCCTGGCGCACACCGCCTTCGCAGGCAGCCGGGTGGCGGTCTCGCTCGGCGCGCTCGAACTCGGCGCCTCGCCCTTCGCGATCGGCCTGCTGCTGTCGTTCTACGCGATGCTGCCGATGTTCCTGTCGGTGCCGGCCGGACGCTGGATCGACCGGGTCGGCATGCGCGTGCCGATGATCGGCGGCAGCGCGCTGCTCGCCTTCGGCGTCCTCGTTCCCTTCCTGACCTGGGACATCGGCGCGATGTACCTCGCCAGCGTCACGATCGGGCTGGGCATGATGGCCTACTACCTGGCCGCGCAGAAGGCGGCCGGCATCATCGGCGGCGCCGAGGCCCGCACCGGCAACTTCAGCCTGATGGCGCTGGGCTTCTCGGTGTCGGGCTTCCTCGGCCCGACCAGCGCCGGCGTCGCGATCGACCTGGTCGGCCACCGCTGGGCCTTCGCGCTTCTGGGTCTGGTCGCGATCGCCGCGCTGGCCGTCCTGCTGCGCGCGCCGCTCACGCGCGAGCTGCCGTTACCCGGGCCGCAGGTCGCGCGGCCCGGCGTGCCGTCGGCGCGGCTGCTCGACCTGGTCGACACGCCCGAGCTCAGGCGGCTGTACCTGTCGGTGGTCGTGCTGTCTTCGGCCTGGGACGTCCACCAGTTCCTCGTGCCGCTCTACGGCGCGAGTCTCGGCATCTCGGCCTCGAAGATCGGCCTGGTGCTCGGCGCCTTCTCGGTGGCGACCTTCGTCGTGCGGCTCGCGCTGCCGAGGCTCGCCCGCCGGGTCGGCGACTGGGCGCTGGTGCTGACGGCGATGGCGATCGCCGCCATGGTCTACCTCGCGTACCCGGCCTTCCCGGCGCTGCCGACGATGCTGGCGCTGTCCTTCCTGCTGGGCCTCGGGCTCGGGGTGGCGCAGCCGATGGTGATGGTCGTGCTGCACCGGGTCTCGCCGCCCGACCGTCTCGGCGAGGCCGCCGGCCTGCGGATGACGCTGATCAACGGCACGCAGACCTTCCTGCCCACCGCCTTCGGCGCCTTCGGCGCGGCCTTCGGCCTGTCGGCGATCTTCTGGGGCATGGCGGCACTGATCGCCGGCGGCGGCGCGCACGTGGCCCGCGGGCTCTGGCTCGAGGATCGGCGGTGAGCGCGGCGAACGAAGAGCCGGCCGTGAGCAAGACGAACGAGGGGTCGGCCGCGCCGGATTCGCCTGCCGCGGCGCGCGCGGCACCCGGCCCGGCCTCGCTGGCCGAGCTGTTCCTGGTGTTCAGCCGGCTCGCGCTTCACGGCTTCGGCGGCGTGCTGCCGTGGGCCCAGCGGGTGCTCGTCGAGGAGCGCAAGTGGCTCGACCGCGACGACTTCGTCGAGTTGCTCGCCTTCGGCCAGCTGATGCCCGGTCCCAACGTCTGCAACCTGGCGCTGATGGCCGGCGACCGCTGGTTCGGCTGGCGCGGCGCGCTGGCGGCGCTGGCCGGCATGCTGGTGTTTCCCGCGATCGTCGTGATGTCGATCGCGATCGCCTACGAGCGCTTCGCCGACGTGCCGTGGCTGCAGCGCGCGGTGACCGCGATGGCGGCGGTCGCCGCGGGCCTGCTGCTGGCGACCGCGGTGCGGCTCGGACAGTCCTGGGCCGCGCGCTGGCGGTGGCTGGGCTTTGGAATCGTGGCCTTCGTCGGCATCGCGGTGCTGCGGTTGCCGCTGGCGTGGGTGCTGGCGGTGGTCGGGCCCTGCGCGATCGGGCTGGCGTGGATCGCGGAGCGGCCGGCGGCGCAGGACACGGGCAGGCAACAGGAGCAGGGCAGGGACCGAGGCCGCGAACAGGACGGGGGAGCCGGCCGATGAGCGCAGCCGACCTGCTCCAGCTCTTCCTGCACTTCGCGTCGCTGTCGCTGCTGGCGATCGGCGGCGCGCTCGGCACCTCGCCGGAGATGAACCGCTACCTGGTCGACGAGCGCGGCTGGATGAGCGACGCGCAGTTCACCGACGCGATCGCGCTCGCCCAGGCGGCCCCGGGGCCCAACATCCTGTTCGTGACCCTGCTCGGCTGGCAGGCGGCCGGCGCGGCCGGCGCGCTCGCGGCCACGGTCGGCATCCTGCTGCCCTCGAGCATCCTCTGCTTCTGGGGCAACCGCTGGCGCACCGCCAACCAGACCGGCAGGCTGGTCCGCTCGATCCGCCGCGGGCTGTCGCCGATCGCGATCGGGCTCACGCTGGCGGCGGGCTGGATCATCGCGCAGGCCAACAACGTCGACTGGAAACTCTGGGTGCTCACCGCCGCGTCCTTCGCCTTCTTCCTGTTCAGCCGGCGCAACCCGCTGTGGCTGATCGGCGCCGGCGCGCTGGCCGGCGGGCTGGGCCTGGTCTAGAACCTGGCCTAGGGCCTGCCGGCGGTTTCCGGTGGCGCGCGAGATTCCCTGCGGGCTTGTCGACCGTCTGCCGATCGCGGGCCGGCGCTGCTGCTAGACTTGATTTTTGTCAGTTGCGCCACGCAAACGCTTCCGGGAACTGCCATGACCGATACCGCCATTTCGTTCGACCGCGAGGTCGACGCGCGCGGGCTGAACTGCCCGCTGCCGATCCTTCGCGCCAAGAAGGCGCTCGCCGAATTGCAGAGCGGCCAGGTGCTGAAGGTGATGTCCAGCGACCCCGGCTCGCAGCGCGACTTCCAGGCCTTCGCCCGCCAGACCGGGCACGAGCTGCTGCGAATCGACGCAGCCGATCGCGAGTGGTCCTTCTACCTGAAGCGGCGCTGAAATGAACGTTCGTTTCGACTATGCCGGCAAGACCGTCCTCGTCACCGGCGGCACCTCGGGCATCGGGGCCGCGACCAGTCTCGCATTCAAGCGTGCCGGCGCCAGCGTGATCGCCTGCGGCTTCACCGAAGCCGAGCTCGCCGCCGCGCGGGCGAACCCGGATTTCGCCGGCATCGACGTGCGCGCCCTCGACGTGTCGGACAAGGCCGCAGTGGACGCGCTGGTGGGCGGGCTCGACAGCCTCGATGCGGTCGTCAACAGCGCAGGCATGATCTTGCGCGACGCCGAGCACGACCCCGAGCAGTTCGACCGCGTGCTCGACGTCAACGTGTCGGGCGGCATGCGGGTGTCCACCGCGGCGCGCCCGCTGCTCGCGAAGAGCAAGGGCTCGATCGTGTTCATCGCGTCGGTGATGACCGTGTTCGGCGGCCCGAAGCAGCCCGCCTACTCGGCATCGAAGGGCGCGGTGCGCAACCTGACGATGTCGCTCGCCGCCGCCTACGCGGCCGACGGCATCCGGGTCAACGCGGTCGCGCCGGGCTGGATCGTCACCAACCTGTCCAAGGGCGCCCGCGACAACCCCGAGCGCAACGCGATGATCATGGCCCGGATCCCGATGGGCCGCTGGGCCGATCCGTCGGAGATCGCCGACCCGATCCTGTTCCTGTGCTCGGATGCGGCGCGGTACATGACGGGCACGGTCATGCTGGTGGACGGCGGCTACTGCACGGTGGGCTGAGCCGGCTTCGGCTCGGCCGGGCGCTGATCGGGTGGTGCGGCGCGCGGAGGCCGGGGCCCGCTTGCACACCCGGGTGCGCTGTCCGCTTCGCGGAAACGCTTGGTCGCGCGGACGCTCAGCCCCGTCGCGGAACGCAACTCAGCCCGCCTTTGGCGGGCTTCAGACAGCGTTCCGCTCGCGCTTCGCGCGCCGGATCTTCACTGCGCTCCCGCGCCAGCGCACAAGGGTGCGCAAGCGGGCCCCGGCCTCCGCGCGCTGGATGCGTCGTGGCGCGCGGTCCGTGCCCGGAACGACAGCTTCACCAGGCATGAGCGAGCGCGACAGCGCGACGCGGCCGCCCGCGTCGAAGCGCACGATGTCGAGGGCGGGGAAGCGGGGCGTGGGTTTCGGGGCCTGTGCAAGGCGAGCGCTTCCGTAGGGAGCGGCGATCAGCGAGGGCGCTGTCTGAGCGATCCCGCAGGGATCGCGAGTTGCGCCCGAGCCGCCGCGGACGAGGAAGGCGAGCGAACCCCGCGAAGCGGGGCGCAGCACCAAGCCCCGAAACCCACGCCCCGCTTCCCCGCCCGGGCGCAAGCAACCAAGAGCGCCCGGCCGCGTCGCGCAGCCGAGCGAGCGGTCAGCCGAGGCGGGCGCGTTGCGCCTGCAGCTTCCCGACGGTCTCGCTGAACGCCGCCAGCCGCCCGCGCTCCTGCTCGACCACCGCCGCCGGCGCGCGCTCGACGAAGCTCGCGTTGCCCAGCTTGGCCTGGGCCTTGGCGATCTCGCCTTCGACGCGGGCGATCTCCTTGTCCAGCCGCTGGCGCTCGGCGTCGACGTCGATCTCGACCTTCAGCATCAGGTGCGCGTCGCCGACGATCTGCACCGGCGCGATCGAGCCCTCGGGCAGCGCGTCGACGATCTCGACCGCCTCGAGCTTGGCGAGCGCCTTCAGGTAGGGCGCGAAGCCGGCGAGCCGCTCGCGCTCGCCCGAGGCGACCAGCGGCAGCTTCTGCGCGGGCGAGATGCCCATCTCGCCGCGCAGCGCTCGGCAGGCGTCGATCTGGGCCTTGAGCTCCGACACCCAGGCCTCGGCGATCTCGTCGATCTTGCCGGGCTCGCTCTGCGGGTAGCGCTGGGTCATGATCGAGAAGCGGCGCTCGGCCATCGCCTTCGCGAGCGCGTCGCCGGCGAGGGTCTGATCGCCGCGCTCGCCGTAGCGCAGCGCGAGCGGCGCGACCTTCTGCCACAGCTCCTCGGTGATGAACGGGACGATCGGGTGGGCGAGCCTGAGCACCGCCTCGAGCACGCGCAGCAGCGTGCGGCGGGTGGCGCGCGCCGCCGCGTCGTTGCCGCCCTGCACCTGCACCTTGGCCAGCTCCAGGTACCAGTCGCAGTACTCGTTCCACACGAACTCGTAGATCGCGCGCGCGGCCAGGTCGAAGCGGTAGTCGCCGAAGTGCTTCTCGACCTCGGCCTCGACACGCTGCAGCTGCGAGGTGATCCAGCGGTCGGCCTGGCTGAACTCCAGGTAGCCGCCGGGCGCGCACTGCTCGGCGGTGTGCGGCTCGAGCCCGCAGTCGTGGCCCTCGCAGTTCATCAGCACGAAGCGGGTGGCGTTCCACAGCTTGTTGCAGAAGTTGCGGTAGCCCTCGCAGCGGCCCAGGTCGAAGTTGATGTTGCGCCCGGGGCTGGCGAGCGACGCGAAGGTGAAGCGCAGCGCGTCGGCGCCGAAGGCCGGGATGCCCTCCGGATACTCCTTGCGGGTTCGCTTCTCGATGCTGGCGGCCTGCTTCGGGTTCATCAGTCCGGTGGTTCGCTTGCCTACCAGCGTGCCGATGTCGATGCCGTCGATCAGGTCGATCGGGTCGAGCGTGTTGCCCTTGCTCTTGGACATCTTCTGGCCTTCGGCATCTCGCACCAGCGCGTGCACGTACACGTGCCGGAAGGGCACCTGGCCGGTGAACGCGAGGGTCATCATGACCATTCGCGCCACCCAGAAGAAGATGATGTCGAAGCCGGTGACCAGCACCGACGAGGGCAGGAACTGCGCGAGCTTCGGCAGCACGTTCGGCGCGCCGTCGCGGAAGGGCTGGTCCGGGTCGACCAGGGTGGAGAAGGGCACCAGCGCCGAGGAGAACCAGGTGTCGAGCACGTCGGCGTCGCGCACCAGCGGGCCGGTCCAGCCGGCGGCGGCGGCCTGCGCACGCGCGTCGGCCTCGTCGAGCGCGACGAACACGCTGCCGTCGTGGATGGCCGCGCCGGCGTCGTCGGCCTTGTACCAGGCCGGGATCTGGTGGCCCCACCAGAGCTGGCGCGAGATGCACCAGTCCTGGATGTTGGTGAGCCAGTGGTTGTAGGTGGCGGTCCAGTTCTCGGGCACGAAGCGGATCGAGCCGTCGGCGACCACTTCGAGCGAGCGCTCGGCGATGCTCTTGCCGCCGAGCAGCGAGTCGGCCGGCGAGGCCTTGCTCATGGCCACGAACCACTGGTCGGTGAGCATCGGCTCGATGACCGCGTTGGTGCGGTCGCCGCGCGGCACCATCAGCTTGTGCGGCTTGACCGACTCGAGCAGGCCGAGCGTTTCGAGGTCCTCGACGATGTGCTTGCGCGCGTCGAAACGGTCCATGCCCCGGTAGCGGGTCGGGCCGTTGTCGTTGATCTTCGCGTCGAGGGTCAGCACCGGGACGATCGGCAGATCGTGGCGCTGGCCGACCGCGTAGTCGTTGAAGTCGTGCGCCGGCGTCACCTTGACCACGCCGGTGCCGAACTCGCGGTCCACGTAGGCGTCGGCGATCACCGGGATCTCGCGCCAGCCGGCGGCGCGGCCGGCCGCGGCCAGCGCGGCGGCGTCCATCGCGCGGCCGTCGAAGACCGGGCCCTCGCCGGTGACCGGCAGCAGCACGCTTCGCCCGATCAGCGCGGCGTAGCGCTCGTCTTCGGGGTGCACCATCACCGCGGTGTCGCCCAGCATGGTCTCGGGCCGGGTGGTGGCCACTGTCACGAAGCCGCTGCCGTCGGCCAGCGGATAGCGGATGTGCCACAGGCTGCCGTCTTCTTCCTCGCTGACCACCTCCAGGTCGGAGACGGCGGTGAGCAGCTTCGGGTCCCAGTTGACCAGCCGCTTGCCGCGGTAGATCAGCCCCTGCCGGTACAGCTTCACGAAGACCTGCTTGACGACCTCCGAGAGCTTCGGGTCCATCGTGAAGTACTCGAGCGACCAGTCGGTCGACGCGCCCATCCGGCGCATCTGCCGGGTGATCGTCGAGCCGGACTCCTGCTTCCACTCCCAGACGCGCTCGACGAACTTCTCGCGGCCCAGGTCGTGGCGCGACACGCCCTGCGCGTCGAGCTGGCGCTCGACGACGATCTGCGTCGCGATGCCCGCGTGGTCGGTGCCGGGCAGCCAAAGCGTGTTGGCGCCGCGCATCCGGTAGTAGCGGGTCAGCGCGTCCATGATCGTCTGGTTGAACGCGTGCCCCATGTGCAGCGTGCCGGTCACGTTCGGCGGCGGCAGCTGGATGCAGAAGGCCGGCGCGTCCGGCGCGTCGCCGGCGGCGAAATAGCCGCGCGACTCCCAGAGCGGGTACCAGCGGGCCTCGATGTCGGCGGGTTCGAAACTCTTGGCGAGCGCGTCGGCGCCCGCGGCGTTGGCAGCGGTCATGTTCGCAACTGTCTGATCGAACCGGAAATTATAGAGGGCGGGGCCTGCCGGGACCGGCGGACGTGGCTTCGCGCACCGCCTCGCGTACGACCGGTTCGATCGCCTCGCGCAGCGACCAGCCGAGCCCGTCGCGAAGCTCCTGCGACAGCGACTCGGCGAGTCGCTCGGTGGCCGCCGCCACCGCCTTGCGGATCGGCGCGTCGACCAGCTCGAGGTCGTCGAGGAGTCGTTCCAGCACGCGCTCGACGATCCGGTCCTCGAGCCCGGGGTCCGGCTCCGCTGCCGCCGCGGCCGGCTGCGGGGCCGGGCCCGGCGCGGCGGGACCGCCGGCGATCGGCGCGGCTGCGGGGTCGGGCGGGGACGGCTCGACGATCTCGGTCAGCATCGGGATCGCGTCCTCCCCGGTTTCGGGCGCCGAGGCGGCCGCCTGGCGGAGCCGCTCGGCAAGCCTTCTGATCTCTTCGTCGTTCATTCGGGCTCCTGTCGGCCGGCGATCGGCCCCGGCATCCCGCAGCCACCGGGCTGCGGCTCAGCGGTCCGCCGACCGGTCGTGGGTCTGCATCGGGTAGCCGCGATCGCGGTAGAAGCGGAAGCGCTCGCGGGCATGGGCCCGGTCGGCCTCGTCGCCGGAGACCAGTTCGATCAGCCGGTCGAAGCGCGAGAAGTTGGGCGGCGTGCGGTCGCCCAGGTTCACGATCACGTCGTGGTGCGGCACCTCGGGCGCCTCGGCGGCCAGCAGCACCGGTGTCTCGGCCGCGAGCGGGTCGGCGGCGCCCACGTGCGGCACGAAGTCGCCGGCGGAGAAGGTCCAGAGCAGCCGGTCGAACTCGGCGAGCCGGACCGGGTCGTCGCACCAGACCAGCACCTGGCGGCCCGACTGGTAGGCCTTGCGGACCAGCCGGCACCCGTAGGCCAGCTTGTCCGGCAGGTTGACGTGGAAGTCGATACGGGTCAAAGGGGGGCGGGCCGCGCGGCGCTCAGCCTTCGCTGCGGCCGATCAGGAAGCGGGTGAGCAGCGGCACCGGCCGGCCGCTCGCGCCCTTGTTCGCGCCCGACTTCCAGGCGGTGCCGGCAATGTCGAGGTGCGCCCAGTCGTAACCCTTCGCGAAGCGCGACAGGAAGCAGGCGGCGGTGACCGAGCCGGCCGCGCGGCCGCCGATGTTGGCGATGTCGGCGAACGGCGACTTCAGCTGTTCCTGGTAGGCGTCGTCGATCGGCATGCGCCAGCAGGTATCGCCGGCCTCGCGGCCCGCGTCGGTCAACTCCGCCGCCAGCGCGTCCTCGCGGGTGAACAGGCCGCTATGGTGGTGGCCCAGCGCGATCACGCAGGCGCCGGTGAGGGTGGCGATGTCGACCACGGTGCGCGGCTTGAAGCGCTGCACGTAGGTCAGCGCGTCGCACAGCACCAGCCGGCCCTCGGCATCGGTGTTGAGGATCTCGATCGTCTGGCCCGACATGCTGGTGACGATGTCGCCCGGCTTGTTGGCCTTGCCGCTGGGCATGTTCTCGGCCGCCGCGATCACGCCCACCAGGTTGATCTTGAGCTTCATCTCGGCGACCGCGCGCAGCGTGCCGAGCACCGAAGCGGCGCCGCACATGTCGAACTTCATCTCGTCCATTTCGGCGGCCGGCTTCAGAGAGATGCCGCCGGTGTCGAAGGTGATGCCCTTGCCGACCAGCGCGACGGGCGCCTGCCTGGACGAGGCGCCCTGGTAGTGGACGACGATCAGCCGCGGTGGCTGATCCGAGCCCTTGCCCACCGACAGCAGCGAGAACATCTTCAGCGCCTGCATCTGGCGCTCGGCGAGCACGTCGACCTTCATGCCGAACTCGCGGCCCAGCTTCTTCGCGGCGTCGGCGAGATAGGTCGGCGTGCACACGTTGCCAGGCAGGTTGCCGAGGTCGCGGGCCAGGTCGACGCCGTTGGCCAGCGCGGTGGCCCGGGCGACCTCGGTGGCGGCGCGCGCCGCACCGGCCTTGGCCACCAGCAGCGCGACCCGGGCCGGACGCACCGGCTGCTCGTCGCGCTTGCTCTTCAGTTCCTCGAACCGGTAGGCGAACTCGCGGCCGGCCGCGACCTGCGTGCGCAGCTTCCACTCCGCGCCCCGGCCCGCCACGGCCGCCTCGTGCAGCACCGAGACCGCGTCGTCGGCGGCGAGCGTGCCGGCCGCGCGGAAGGCCGCGCGGATCGCTTCGTTCCAGGTCTTCTCGCTGGCCTCGTCGTCGTCGCCGAGGGACACGAGCAGCGCGCGGCGCACGCCGCCGTCGAGATGCAGCAGCAGCGTGGCGCCGGCTTTCGCCGAGAGGTCGCCGCTGGCGAGCGCCGCCGAGATGCGGCCGCCGGCGAGCGCGTCGAGCGCCTCGCCGCTCGGCGTGAGGCGCTTGCCGCCGGTGACCGGAAGCCAGGCGCAGCCGGTGCGAAGCTGCTCGATCGACGCTGCTCGTGTGCTAAATTTCATCGTTCTGTTTCCGTCCGGTTCGCCGCTCTTTTCTGCGGCCGATTATAGCGAGGGCCCGCCCGTCCATGCTTTTCCGGAAGGCGTTGCGGCGCGACCTGCTCAATCTCGCCGGCATCGTGTTCTCGACGCTGTTCGTGATCATGGTCACGACCTCGCTGATCCGGCTGCTGGGCCGGGCGGCCGGGGGGCGCGTCGACACGGCCAGCGTGCTGCCGCTGATCGCCTTCAACGCGATCAACGTGTTGCCGGTGCTGCTGGTGCTCACGCTGTACATCGCGGTGCTCACCGTGCTCACGCGCGCCTATCGCGACTCGGAGATGGTCGTGTGGTTCGCGAGCGGGCAGAGCCTGCTGGCCTGGATCCGCCCGGTGCTCGGATTCGCGGCGCCCTTCGTCGTGCTGATCGCGCTGGTGGCCTTCCTGCTGGCGCCGTGGGCCAATCGCCAGGCCGCCGAGTACCAGCAGCGCTTCGCGCAGCGCGAGGACGTCTCGCAGGTGGCGGCCGGTCGCTTCCGTGAGTCGGTGTCAGCCAATCGCGTGTTCTTCGTCGAGTCGCTCGACGAAGCGCAGAACCAGGTCCGCAACGTGTTCGTCACCCAGCGCCAGGGCGAGGGCATCGTCGTGGTCGTATCGCGCGGCGGGCAGATCGAGCGCCAGGAGAACGGCGAGCGCTTCCTGGTGCTCGAGAACGGCCGGCGCTACGACGGCGGCCTGGGCAGGCTCGACTTCAGGCTGATGGAGTTCGAGCGCTACGGCATCCGGCTCGAGCAGAGGGCGACCGCGCTGAGCGACGACCGGGCGCGGATCAAGACTACCTGGGAGCTGCTGCGCGACCCCAACGAGCGCAACCTGGCCGAGCTGCTGTGGCGGATCGGGCTGCCGGTGTCGGCGATCCTGGTCGCGCTGCTCGCGATCCCGCTGTCGGCGATGAACCCGCGCATCGGTCGCTCGATCAACCTGTTCGCCGCGCTGCTCGTCTACGTGCTGTACAACAACCTGATGTCGGTCGCGCAGGCCTGGGTGGCCCAGGGGCGCATCGACTTCTCGATCGGCGTGTGGATCGTGCACGCGGCGCTGGCCGCGATCGTCGCCTTGATGTTCTGGCAGCGCATCCGGCTGCCGCGCCGCAGCCTGTTCTCGATGCTGGCCCTGCGTCGCTCGCGGAGCGCCGCCTGATGGTGCTGATCGGCCGCTACCTGAGGCGCGAGATCGTCGTCGCGGTCGCTTTCGTGCTTCTCGGCTTCCTGTCGCTGTTCGCCTTCTTCGACCTGATCAACGAGCTCGAGGACGTCGGCCGCGGCGGCTACCGGCTGCAGCACGCGGTGGCCTTCGTGCTGCTGGGCCTTCCTTCGCACGTCTACGAGCTGATGCCGATCGCCGCGCTGATCGGCAGCATCTACGCGCTGTCGCAACTGGCGGCCCATTCCGAGTACACCGCGATGCGCGCTTCCGGGCTCGGCCGCAGGCGGGCGCTGGCGGTGGTAGCCCGGGTGGGCCTGGCGATGGCGGTGCTGACCGCGCTGGTCGGCGAGGTCCTGTCGCCGCCGGCCGAGCGGCTCGCGCAGCAGCTGCGGCTTTCGGCGATCGGCGGTTCGGTCACCGGCCAGTTCCGCTCCGGCCTGTGGGTCAAGGACACCGCGCGCGACGCGGCCGGCGAGGTCAGCCTGATGCGCTTCGTCAACATCGGTGAGCTGATGCCCGACGGCACCTTGCGGGCGATCCGCATCTTCGAGTTCGACCCGCAGATGCACCTGCGGCGACTGCTCGAGGCGCGCGGCGCGAGCTGGGCGCGAGACAAGGGTTGGCGGCTGAGCGAGGTCGAGGAGATCCGCTTCGCCGAGATCGCCGAGACCGGCGCGGGGCCGGCGGTCGGCACCCGGCGCAGCACCGCGCCGACGCTGCTCTGGAACACCGAGCTGCGGCCCGACATCCTCGGCGTGCTGCTGGTGCAGCCGGACCGGATGTCCGGGTTCAACCTCTACAGCTACATCCGGCACCTGCGCGAGAACGCCCAGGACACCGGCCAGTACGAGATCGCGTTCTGGAAGAAGATCGTCTATCCGCTGGCGGTCATCGTGATGATGGCGCTGGCGCTGCCTTTCGCCTACCTGCAGGTGCGGGCCGGCGGGACCAGCTACAAGGTGTTCGCCGGGATCATGCTCGGCATCGCCTTCCACTTCCTGAACGGCCTGTTCTCGCATCTCGGC
This sequence comes from Zeimonas sediminis, assembly GCF_023721795.1. Classification (NCBI taxonomy): domain Bacteria; kingdom Pseudomonadati; phylum Pseudomonadota; class Betaproteobacteria; order Burkholderiales; family Burkholderiaceae; genus Zeimonas; species Zeimonas sediminis. The sequence goes on along the minus strand of NZ_JAMQYE010000001.1, from coordinate 1,413,235 downwards.
CTGCTGAACACCTGGCCGCCGCTGCTGTCGGTGAGCATTCCGAGCGTCGCCGCGTTCATGCTGGCGTTGGGCATGCTGGCCTGGGTCGACCGCGCTCGCTGAGAACGCAGGTTCCGACTCGGCATGCGGGGCATGGCGGCCGGGGTTGCGGGTCCGCCCGTAGCGATTTAAGGGGCTTCACTTATCTCAGGATCGTCAGAATTGATCGTCGCGTTGTCATCGGTTTGTCATGGACAAGAAAGTCGTAGACGAGGCGCGATCGTTTGATTAGGATTCGCGGCAATCCGCAAGCGCGGACTCGAGGAGTATCGAGGAGGAGGAGAGGCAGCTCAGCTGCCATTTGGGGCGCACAGCGATGTGCGCTTTTTTTTTGCCGCGACCGATGACCTCCCGACTCGACCGACTGACTTCAGGCCCCGACGGCGCGCGCCGCTTCTTCGTGGCGGCGCTGCTCGTGCTCACCGCGCTGCGCGCCGCGCTGGCGGCGGTGCTGCCGTTCACCAGCGACGAGGCCTACTTCACCTTCTGGGGGCTGAACCCCGACTGGGGCTTCTACGATCATCCGCCGATGATCGGCTGGTGGCTCGCGCCGCTCTCGTCGCTGTCGCTCGAGCCCTTCGTGCTGCGGCTGCCCGCGCTGGCGGCGCCGCCGCTGATCGCGCTGCTGGCAGTGGCGGCGCTGCGGTGGCACGGCGAGGCGCTGGCCTGGAACGCCGGCTCGCTGACGCTGCTGGTCCCGCTGAACGCCTGGAACGTGGCGATCACGACCGACATCCCGCTGATGGTCTTCAGCGCGCTGACCGTGGTCTGCTACCTGAGGGCGCAGCGCAGCGGCCGGGCCGCCGACTTCCTGCTCGCCGGCCTGATGCTGGCCGGGGCGCTGATGTCGAAGTACTTCGCGGGGCTGCTGGCGATCGCGATCTTCGCGCACTCGGTGTGGCGCCCCGAGCGGCGGCGCGTCGTCGGCCTGCTGTGGGTGGTGCTGGGCTCGCTTCCGGCGGCGGCGATCCAGATCGCCTGGAACGCGCAGCACTGCTGGCCGAACGTGATGTTCAACCTGGTCAACCGCCACGACAATGCCGGGCTGTCGTGGCAGACGCCGCTGCTGTTCGCGATCTCGGCGGTCTACGTGCTGACGCCGGCGGTGGCCTGGCGGCTGCTTCGCGGGCGTGCCGATGCCGGCGCGGCCGCGGCGCGCGCCGCGGGTGGCGAGGAGAACGTTCGCGCGCTCGTCGTGTCGGGCGGCGCGGCCGCGGACGCTCGCGCGCTGCGCTGGCTCGCACTGGTGCCGTTCGCGATCTTCGCGCTGCTTTCGCCGGTCAAGACGATCGGCCTTCACTGGCTGGCGAGCTTCGTGCTGCCGGCGGTGCTGGCCTTCGCGCTGCTGGCCGGCAGGCGGGCGATGGCGCGAGGCCTCGCGGTGGCGCTGGGCATCGCGGTCGCGCACTGGTTGCTGATCGCCGTGCTGGTCGCGCTGCCGACCGACACCTTCCGCAACTGGAAGGGCTACCCCGGCCTGGTCATGACCGTGCACGTCGACGAGCTCGCCCGCGAGCTCGCGCCCTGGCGCGGCCGCTACGCGATCGCCTCGTCGGGCTATTCGCCGGCGGTCACGCTGGGCCACGGCCTGCGCGAGTACGTGTTCGTGTTCGGCCCCGGTTCCAGCCACGCCCGCCACGACGACATCCTGACCGACGTCCGGAAGCTCGCCGGGCGCGACATCCTGATCGTTCGCAAGGACGATCGCTACACGAAGGACGACTACGACCCGTACTTCGAGCGAGTCGAGTACCGCACGCTGGCGCTGCGCGGGGCCACCTTCCACCTGATCGAAGGCCACGGCTTCCGCTACGAGGCCTATCGCGACACGGTGCTCGACGAGATCCGCCGGCGCTGGTACGCGGTGCCGGCCTGGCTGCCTTCCGGCCCCTGCTACTTCTGCGACCGCTACTTTCCCGAGCGGGCCTGTCACCGGAGCGGACCATGAACCTGCAGCAACTGCGCTTCGTCCGCGAAACGGCGAACCACGGCTTCAGCCTGACGCGCGCGGCCCAGGCGATCGGCACCTCCCAGCCGGCGCTGTCGCGCGGCATCCTCGAGCTGGAGGCCGAACTCGGCGTCGACGTGTTCGTGCGCCACGGCAAGCGGATTCTCGGGCTGACCGAGCCGGGCAAGGCGATCCTTGCCCGCGCCGAGCGGGTGCTGGCCGAGGTGGCCGGCATCGAGCAGGTGACCGCCGACTTCCGCGCGCGCGACGCCGGCGAGCTGCGGGTGGCCACGACCCACACGCAGGCGCGCTACGTGCTGCCCGCGGTGGTCGGCGAGTTCCGGCGCCGCTACCCGGCGGTGCGGCTCACGCTGCTGCAGGGCAGCCCGAAGCAGATCACTGCGTCGGTGCTGGCGCGCGAGGTCGATTTCGCGATCGCCACCGAAGTGCCGGACGACGTCGACGAGCTGCTGTCGATCCCGTCCTACGACTGGGAGCACGTGGTGGTCGTGCCGGCGAAGCACCCGCTGGCCGGCCAGGCGCCGACGCTGCAGGCGCTGGTCAAGTATCCGCTGATCACCTACGTGGAGGAGTTCGCCGGCCGGCGCCGCATCGATCGCGCCTTCGCCGAGGCCGGGCTCCGCCCCGAAGTGGTGCTGGCGGCGATCGACGCCGACGTGATCAAGACCTACGTGGGCGTCGGGCTGGGCGTGGGGATCATGGCAGACCTGGCCTACGACGCGCGCCGCGACAAGGGGCTGGTCGCGATGTCGGCCGGCGCGCTGTTCGGCACCAACCGCGTCAAGCTGGCAGTGCGCCGCGACGCCTTCCTGCGCGGCTTCGCGCTTAGCTTCATCGAACTGTTCGCGCCCGAGGTCGACCCGCGCACGCTGGAGCGCCTGATGCGCGGGCCGGCGCGCGAGGGCTGACCCCCCGGGCGGCCGGGCGCGATCCCCGCCGGATCGGCTTCATTTCGCAGCCTCGCCTGCATGCACTTCCAACGGAGAGAATGACGATGGCCCGAATCGGTTTCATCGGAGCCGGCGCGATGGGCGCGCCGATGATCGGCCATCTGATCGACGCGGGCCATGAACTCGTGGTCCACACGCGGCGGCGCGAGGCGGCGCAGCCGCTGGTCGACCGGGGCGCGCGCTGGGCGGCCACGCCGGCCGAGGCGGCGCGCGAGGCCGACTTCGTCTGCACCAATGTGACCGCCACCGCCGACGTCGAGAAGGTGCTGTTCGGCGCGCAGGGCGTGGCCGCCGCCGCGAAGCCCGGTGCGGTGGTCGTCGACTTCTCGACGATCTCGGCGGTGGCCACCCGCGAGTTCGCCGAGCGCCTGGCGGCCAAGGGCATCGAGATGCTCGACTGCCCGGTGTCCGGCGGCACGATGGGCGCGCAGGCGGCCACGCTGTCGATCATCGTGGGCGGCAAGGCCGAGGTGCTCGAGAGGGCGCGCCCGCTTCTCGAGAAGCTCGGCAAGACGATCACCCACATCGGCGGCCACGGGGCGGGCCAGGTGGTCAAGGCCTGCAACCAGGTGGTGCAGGTGGTCAACATCCAGGGCATCGCCGAGGCGATGCTGTTCGCGCGGGCGAACGGCGTCGACCCGGAGAAGATGCTGGTCGCGCTGCAGGCCGGGATGGCCGGCAGCCGGATGCTCGACATGATGGGGCCGAAGATGGCCAGGCGCGACTTCGCCGCCGGCATCGAGGCGCGCCTGCACCAGAAGGACTTCGGCCTGGTCGTGTCGATGACGCAGGCGATTGGCCTGTCGATGCCGGCCACCGCGCTGGTCTCGCAGCAGCTCAACGCGCTGGTCGGCAAGGGCTGGGGGCGAGAGGACACCTCGTCGCTGCTGCGCGTGCTGGAGGGGGCGAACCCGGCGGCGAACGACCCGGGCGAGGGCTGACCGCGGCGGGATCCGGCCCGCCCACCGGAGCTTGCCGAAGGCCTGCCGGATCTGTGTATAATGGCGGGCTCTTGGGGCGGTAGCTCAGCTGGGAGAGCGTCGCGTTCGCAATGCGAAGGTCGGGAGTTCGATCCTCCTCCGCTCCACCAAGAATCCACGAAAAGGCTCGGGCTGATCCCCGGGCCTTTTTCGTTTATGGGGCGCGGCAACCGGCCCCGTCCTTGGACGGTATCCTAGGCCCGTTTCCCGGAATTCCGGGCGATGAACCCGCTGGCGGCGAGATGGCCGGCACGCGGGTGTCGCCGGACCCTTCATGAGCATTCTCTCTAGGCTGCTGTTCGTCCTCTGCATCGTGCTGCCGGCGCTGCCGGCGCCGCTCGCGCTCGCGCAGCCGGCGTCCTCGCAGGCGGGGGCACCCGCGCCCACTTCGGACGCGGTGCAGAAGAGCCTCGATGATCTGGGTTCGCGCAACCTTCCCGATGCCGAACGCAACGCGCTCAAGCAGGTGCTCGAGCAGACGCTCGGCCACCTGAAGGCCGCCGAGGAGAGCGCGGGCCGGCTGCAGCAACTCAAGGAGACGCTCCAGGAGGCGCCTTCGCGGATCGCGCGGGCGCGAGCAGAACTCGATCGCATCAAGGCCGGCAGCGATGCGGCGATGCCGGCCGGGCTCGCCGACCGGAGCCTGGCCGAGCTCGAGAAGCTGTTCGAGGAGCGCAGCACCCGGCTCGCAGATTGGCAGAAGGAGCTCGCCGATGCGAACAGCCAGGTCATCGCGGCGCAGACGCGACCCGAGCGCGGCTCGGAAGAAACGATCGCGGGCGAGAACCGCGCCAGGGCGATCGCCGACGCGCTGCGCACCGGCCGCGAGGCGAACCGGACGCTGACGCCCGAGCGCCGCGACCTGCTCGCAGCCGAGGCGCAGGCGATCGAGAGCAGGCTGCGCCTGCTCCGGCAGGAGCTGGCCGGCAACAGCGCGCTGCTGGAGCTGCACCAGGCCCGGCGGGAACTGCTGACCGAGCGGATCGCCCGGGAGGAGCGGGTGATCCAGGCCTTGCAGGAATCGATCGGCGAGCGACGCCGCGCGCAGTCCGAGAAGGCGGTCGCCGAGTTGACGCCGGGCGCAACTGCCGCCGGCGGCGGCTTGCTGGCCCGGGAGAGCGCGCTCAATCGGAAGTTCTCGGAGTACCTGCTGGGCGCCACCGACCGGCTGAACGACCTCACCCGGCGCAACCTGGAGGCGCGTCGCCAGCTCGACGCGCTCAAGCAGGTCGAGCAGGCGCTCGACGAACAGATCGGCGTGCTGCAGGGCAGTCGGCTCCTCACCAGGATCCTCTACGAGCAGCAACGGGCGCTGCCCCGTCTGAAGCTCGACGGAGAGCTGGCGGACCAGCTCGCCGACCTTCGCCTATACCAGTTCGAGATAGGGCGCTATCGCGACGAGCTGGCCGATCCCGAGGCGCTCGCCGCGCGGCTGATCGCCGAGAGTCCGGCGGAGCCGGTCACCGACTCCATGAAGGACGCGCTGCGGGCCCTGCTCGCCACTCGCGCCGAGCTGCTTCAGCGGCTGACCCGCGAGCTCGATGCGCTGATCGGCGCGTCATTCGAGCTGCAGACCAACCAGAAGGCGTTGCGAGCCACCGCGAACGACCTGCGCACCACACTCGACGAGCACATGTTCTGGGTGCCCAGCAACCGCCCGCTGGATCTCGCCTGGCTGAAGGCCGCGCCCGGCATGCTCGAGCGGCAGCTCGCCGGGTTTTCCTGGAGGACGACCTTCGCCGACCTGGGCAGCGCTTTCACGGCGCGGCCCCTGCTGATGCTGCCGGCGCTGCTGCTGGCGGCCGCGTTCTGGTGGCGACGCGGCGCGCTCGTCCGCAGGCTGGAGTCGCTGCACGGCGACGTCGGCAACGTCCGGCGCGACAGTCAGTGGCACACGCCGCTGGCGATCTTGCTGAACCTGCTGCGGGCATTGCCGGTCGGGCTGGCCCTGGCGCTGGCCGGCCTCACCCTCGATCTGGACGGGCGCGGCCGCAATCCCGACATCGGCGAGGCCCTGCTCGAGATGTCGCTGGTCTGGACCGTGCTCTATACCGCTTACCGGATGCTGTCGCCGGGCGGCGTGGCGGAGCGCCACTTCGGTTTCGAGCCGGCAAGGACCAGGACCGAACGGGCTCGCACGCGCCGGCTGGGCCTGGTCGCGCTGGTGCTGATCGCGGTCGCCACGATCGCCGAGAAGGTGCCGGCCGCGCTGGCCGAGGATGTTGTCGGGATCCTGGTGTTGCTGGGCTGCCTGGCCCTGATGGCCTGGCAGTTCGGCGCTTCGGTTCGCGACGAGGAGGGCGAGCGGATCCCGGGTTTCACGCTGCTGGCGTTGCTCGCGTTGCGCCTGTTGCCGCTGGCGCTGATCGGGACGATCTGGCTCGGCTATTACTACACCGCTCTGAAGCTCACCGGCAGGCTGGTCGACACCTTGCTGGTGCTGGTCGTGTGGCGGGTGGCCGAGGCGGCGACGGTGCGCAGCCTGGCCGTCGCGGCGCGCCGGCTGGCCTTCCAGCGCGCGCTCGCCAAGCGGCAGGCGGCGCGCGAGCTTGCGGTGCGAGAGGAAGGGGCGCGCGAGGACGTGGCGCGCGAGCACGCGGAACCTCCCGAGCCGACCGAGGTGCCGGTGCTCGACATGGAAGAGGTGAACCGGCAGTCGCTGCGACTCGTGCGCTTCGGCCTGCTGTTGCTCGCGCTGCTCGCGCTCTACTGGGTGTGGGCCGACCTGATCGCGGTCGCCGCCTATCTGGACAAGTTCACGCTCTACCAGTACGAGAGCGGCGCGGCCGGCGGGCAGGCGATGGTCCCGATCAGCCTGCTCGACGTGCTGGGCGCGCTGGCGATCGCGGCGGTGGCGCTGGTGCTGGCGCGCAACCTGCCCGGCCTGCTCGAGGTGCTGGTGCTGTCGAGAATGAGACTGGGGCAGGGCAGCTCGTACGCGGCGACCACGCTGCTCTCGTACCTGATCGTCGGCGTGGGCGCGGTCGCCGTGCTGTCGACGCTGGGCGTGAGCTGGGACAAGCTGCAGTGGCTGGTGGCGGCGCTGGGCGTGGGCCTGGGGTTCGGCCTGCAGGAGGTGTTCGCGAACTTCGTGTCGGGCCTGATCATCCTGTTCGAGAAGCCGGTGCGCATCGGGGACGTGGTCACGGTCGGCAACCTGTCGGGCACGGTGAGCCGGATCAGGATCCGCGCGACCACGATCACCGACTTCGACCACAAGGAGATCATCGTCCCGAACAAGACCTTCGTCACCGACCAGCTGGTGAACTGGACGCTGACCGACACGATGACCCGGATAACGATCAAGGTGGGCGTCGCCTACGGCTCCGACCTGGAACGGGTCCGCAGCCTGCTGCTGCGGGTCGCCGAGGAGAATCGGCGCGTGCTGCGGGAGCCCGAGCCGATGGTGGTGTTCACCCAGTTCGGCGCGAGCACGCTGGATCACGAGCTGCGCGTGCACGTGCGGGAACTCGGGGACCGGGTCAGCGCAACGGACGAGATCAACCGCCGGATCGACGAGGTCTTCCGCGAGCAGGGCATCGAGATCGCGTTCAGCCAGCTCGACGTGCGGCTGCGCGGGCCGGACGGGGACGGCTTTGCGCCCGGCTTGCCCGCTACCCCGAGAACTCCGCCCGCCTGAACCGCGCCAGCGTGGCCGCGAAGAAGGCGGCGCCGATCACCGCGATCGCCGCGAACTCCGGCCAGACCACGTCGAAGCCGGCGCCGCGGAACAGGATTGCCTGCCCCAGGCTGGTGAAGTGCGTGGTGGGCGCGGCCAGCATCACCGTGCGCACGATGTCGGGCATGCTCTCGCGCGGCGTCATGCCGCCCGACAGCAGCTCGAGCGGCAGCAGCACCAGGATCACCAGCAGGCCGAGCTGCGGCATCGAGCGCGCCACCGTGCCCATGAAGATGCCCATCGAGGTGGTCGCGAACAGGTGCAGCGCGGTGCCCGCCATGAAAAGGGGCACCGACCCCGCCGCCGGCACGCCGAGCACGCCGCCGATCACCGCGGTCAGTCCGAAGCCCGAGCACGCCAGCACGACCAGCGCCATCGACCAGACCTTCGCCAGCATGATCTGGAAGGGCGTCAGCGGCATCGCCAGCAGGTGCTCGATCGTGCCGCGCTCGCGCTCGCGGATCAGCGCGGCGCCGGTCAGGATGATCGACAGCATCGTCACGTTGCCGATCAGCTCGTTCATCACCATGAACCACGACTTGACCAGCGCCGGGTTGAAGCGCACTCGCACCGCGAGTTCGACCGGCGGCGGCGCCGACGCGGCATGGCCGTGGCGCTTCAGGTGCTCGCCGACCTCGTCCATCACGATCGTCTGGATGTAGCCGGCGCCCAGCCAGGCCTGCGTCATCTGGGTCGCGTCGACGTTGAGCTGGATCGCCGGATTGCGCCCGGCCATCAGGTCGCGCTCGAAGCCGGGCGGCACGATCAGCGCGAAGGTGAAGCGCGCGGAGTCGAGGCCCGGGTCCACCTCGGCCAGCGAGATCGACTCGGGTCGCTTGAAGTGGGGCGGGAAGAAGGCCTCACCGATCCGCGCCGACAGTTGCGAGCGGTCCTCGTCGACGATCGCGATCGGCGCGTTGTTCAGCGTCTCGATCACGCTGTTGCCGATCGCCAGCAGGTTCAGCGTGAACGCATAGACCACCAGCGTCAGCAGGATCCGGTCGCGCATCAGGCTGCGCAGCTCCTTGACCCCGAGGTGCAGGACGTTGGTGGCGCCGTTCATCGCTTCCGCCTCGTTGCCGGCCCGTCAGCGCGCCTGCTTGCGCAGCAGCGCCGCGCTGGCCGCCAGCAACACCCCCACCGCGAGCGCCAGCGGCAGCAGGTCCGGCCACACGTCGCCCAGCCCCAGCGCCTTGGCGAAGGTGCCGCGGCTGATCGTCAGGAAATAGGTCGTCGGGTAGATGCTGCCGATCGCCGCGCCGATGCCGGTCAGCGACGACACCGGGTCGATCACCCCGGAGAACTGCACCGCGGGCAGCATCGTGGCCAGCGAGGCGGCGAAGATCGCCGCGATCTGGCTGCGGGTGAAGGCCGAGATCAGCAGGCCCATCGCGGTTGCGGCGCTCACGTACAGCAGGGCGCCGATCGACAGCGCGAGAAAGCTGCCCTTGAGCGGCACGCCGAACACGGTGACCGCGAGCGCCGCCAGCATGAAGAAACTGGCCATCGCCATCGCGATGTAGGGCAGCTGCTTGCCGATCAGGAACTCCAGTCGGGTCACCGGCGTCACGTAGAGGTTCACGATCGAGCCGAGCTCCTTCTCCCGGACCACCCCCAGCGCGCTGAGCATGGCCGGCAGGAAGATCAGCAGCAGCGGGATCACCGCCGGCACCATCGACACGATGCTCCTGACGTCGGGGTTGTAGCGGAAGCGCACTTCGACCGAGGCGGGAGAGCTCGCCCGGGAGCCCGGCTCTCGCTCGGCCAGCTCGCGCAGCCAGCCCGCGTGCATCGCCTGCAAGTAGCCGTAGACGGTCTCGGCGCGCATCGGCATCGCGCCGTCTATCCACGCGCCGACCTGGGCGCCGCGGCCGCCGGCCAGGTCCCGGCCGAAGCCGGGCGGGAACTCGATCGCGATCGCCAGCTCGCCGGAGCGCATCCGGCGGTCGAGCTCGGCGTAGCCGGAAAGCGGCGGCCGCTCGACGAAGTAGGCCGAGCCGGCCAGGCTGGTCGCGTAGCCGCGGCTGGCCGGCGTGTCGTCGCGATCGAGCACCGCGAAGGGCAGGTCGTTCACGTCGGCGCTGATGCCGTAGCCCATGATGAACATCAGCATCGCCGCGCCGACCAGCGCGAGCGTGATCCGGATCGGGTCGCGCACCAGCTCCAGGCTTTCTCGCCAGGTGTAACTGAGCATGCGCCGCAGGCTGAACGGCACGCGGCGCGCGCGCGGCGCGGCAGGCGGGCTCGCCGGCGCTGCGACGGCCACGGCGGGAAGCGTGCCGGGCGCGCCGGCCCGCGCCGCCTGCGCCTCCTCGAGCCAGGCGACGAAGGCCTGGTCCAGCGTGGCGGCGCCGCGCCGGCGCGCCAGCTCGGCGGGCGCGCCGACCGTGAGCACCCGACCGGCATGCATCAGCGCCACCCGGTCGCAGCGCTCGGCCTCGTTCATGAAGTGCGTGGACACGAAGATCGTGACGCCGTCGCGGCGCGAAAGGTCGACCATCAGCCGCCAGAACATGTCGCGCGCGATCGGGTCGACGCCCGAGGTCGGCTCGTCGAGGATCAGGACCTCGGGATCGTGGATCATCGCCACCGCCAGCGACAGCCGCTGGCGCTGGCCGAGCGGCAACCGCTCGGGCAGCTCGTCGGCCACGTCCGCGAGGCCGAAGCGGTCCAGCATCTCGCGCACCCGCGCCGGGATCGCGTCCGGCGCGAGGTGGAAGAGCCGCGCGTGCAGCACCAGGTTCTGGCGAACCGTGAGCTCGCCGTACAGCGAGAAGCCCTGCGTCATGTAGCCGACGCGCCGCCGCGTGGCCGGATCGGTCGCGTCGACCCGCCGGCCGAGCAGCTCGGCCTCGCCCGACGAGGCGGGCAGCAGGCCGGTCAGCATCTTCATCGTCGTGGTCTTGCCGCAACCGTTCGAGCCGACGAAGCCGAAGATCTCGCCGCGCTCGATCGAGAAGCTGGCGTCGTCCACCGCCACGAAGTCGCCGAAGCGCCGGGTGAGGCCTCGCGCCTCGATCGCGACCTCGCCGGAGCGCTGCTGCGCGGGGATCGACACCGGTTCGTGCCCGCGCCGGCGCTCCTCGGGCAGCAGGCGGACGAAGGCCTGCTCGAGCGTCGCCGAGCCCGCCCGCGCCTTCAGCTCGGCGGGGCTGCCGGTGGCGAGCACGCGGCCGGCGTCCATCGCGGCCAGCCAGGCGAAGCGCTCGGCCTCCTCCATGTACGAGGTGGCGACCACGACGCAGACCTCGGGGCGCGCTTCGCGGATCTCGTCGATCAGCGTCCAGAACTGCCGGCGCGAAAGCGGGTCGATCCCGGTGGTCGGCTCGTCGAGGATCAGCAGGTCGGGATCGTGGATCAGCGCGCAGCACAGGCCGAGCTTCTGCTTCATCCCGCCCGAGAGCTTGCCGGCAGGCCGGTCGGCGAAGGGCAGCAGGCCGGTGGCCGCGAGCACGTGGCGGATTCGCGCCTCGCGCTCGTCGCGGTCCTGGCCGAACAGGCGCGCGAAGAAGTCGACGTTCTCGCGCACCGACAGCGTGCGGTAAAGGTTGCGGCCCAGCCCCTGCGGCATGTAGGCGATGCGATGGCACACGCGGTGTCGGTGGCCCGCGCGGGCCATGTCGCCGCCGAGCGCCTCGACCGTGCCCTGCTGGATCCGGGTGGCGCCGGCGAGCAGCGACAGCAGCGTCGACTTGCCGACGCCGTCCGGCCCGATGATGCCGACGATGCCGCCGCGCGGCAGCTCGAGGTCCACGCCGACCAGCGCGTCGCGCTTGCGGTAGCGGTGGCCGACGCCTGCCAGCCGGGCGAAGGGCTCAGCGCTCACCGTCGAGCGCCGGATTCCTGAGGAAGTCCGGCCAGGGCTCGTCCACGTTGCCGAGCCTGACCCAGGCCACGCCGGGCAGGCCGGTCTTGACCTGCGTGCGGTACTTGCGCAGCAGCTCGCGGTCGATCCGCACCTTGACCCGGAACATCAGCTTCTGTCGCTCGGCCTGCGTTTCGACGGTCTTCGGGGTGAATTGCGCCTCGCTCGCGACGAAGTTCACGCTCGCGGGAATCGGGAATCCCGGCGCCGTGTCGAGCACGATCCGCGCGGGCGACCCGATCGCCACGCGGCCCGCGAGCACCTCCGGCACGAAGATCGTCATGTAGACGTCGTCCAGGTCGATCAGCGACAACACCTTGCCGCCGCCGGCGAGCACCTCGCCCGGCTGGGCGAGCCGGTACTGGACCCTGCCGCCGCGCGGGGCCTCGAGCTCGGCGTCGGCGATCTCGGTTCGCAGCCTGGCCACCGCGGCGGCGGCGGCTTCGATCGTCGAGTCCGACTCGATCCCCTGCATCCGGGCCACCGACACCGCGGCGCGGGCCTCCTGGAGCTGCGCCTGGGCTGCCGCCACCCCGGCCCGGGCGCCCTGGACCGCGGCATTGTCCGCGTCGAGCCTGGACGGCGACAGGAAACCGCGCTCGACCAGCTCGCGAGAGCGTTGCAGCGAGCGCTCGGCGAGCGCGAGCTCGCTGCGGCGCTGCGCGAGCAGCGCGTCGGCCTGCTCGATCCCGCTCTCGCGCTGCGCGATGACCGACCGCGCGGTGGCCTTCGCGCTTTCGGCGCGGCGCAACTGTGCCTGGGCCGCCGCGAGCTCGGCCTCGAGGGCTTGCGTGTCCATCCGGGCGAGCACCTGACCGGCCTCGACGAAGTCGCCCTCCTGCACCAGGACCTCGCGGACCCTGCCGGAGTTCCGGGTGGCGACGTCGATCTCGGTGGCCTCGATCCGGCCGTTGCCGCTCACGAGCCAGTCGGGCGGCGGCGGCGGCTGGCTGCGCCACCACCAGCCGGCCGCCGCGGCGACGGCCAGCAGCAGCGCTGCGGCGATGGCGCGCAGGCCCGTGCGACGGCTCTTCTTCGTGTTGCGTTCCGTGCTCACCCCGCAATCATGCCAGCCACGCGAAGGCGCGGGATTGCGCTAGCGCAGGCGGGACTAGAATGAAGGCATCTCCTTCCGCGATCCCAGAACCCGATGAACGAGCCGCTCCGAGGACCGGCGCCGGCCGGCCCGGCCCCCCAGCCTCGCGAGGTCGCGACCGCGTGCGGCGATCTCTCGGCGAGGCTGCGCGGCAAGCGGGTCGGCCTCGCGCTCGGCAGCGGTTCGGCGCGCGGTCTCGCGCACATCGGCGTGCTGCGCGCGCTGGTCGAGGCCGGGGTCCGGATCGATCTGGTCGCCGGGACCAGCATGGGCGCCTTCGTCGGCGCGCTGTTCGCGGCCGGCAAGCTCGACGCGCTCGAGAAGGAGTTCCTCGGGATGGACTGGCAGGGAATCGTGTCGCTGGTCGACCCGGTGTTCCCGCGCTCGGGCCTGATCGACGGCCATAAGATCGGCGAGTTCGTCCGGCGACACGTGCCGGAACCCGGCATCGAATCGCTGCCGATGCCGTTCCGGGCCGTGGCCACCGACCTCTCGACCGGCGAGGAGGTCGGGATCGATTCGGGCAACCTGGTCGAGGCGGTGCGCGCGAGCATCGCGGTCCCGGGCGTGTTCACGCCGGTGCGCTGCAACGGCCGTGTGCTCGCCGACGGCGGGTTGGTGAATCCTGTGCCGGTCAGCGCGGTCCGTGCGATGGGCGCCGAGGTTGTGATCGCGGTCGACCTGAACCACGACATCGTGACGAATCGGCTGACCCGACCCGCCACCGACAACGGCAAGCCGCTCGCTCAGGCGGTCACCCGCGTGCTCGAGAGCCTGCAGCCGCTGGAGCACCCGATGCTGATCCAGTTCCGCGAATGGCTGGAGCGCGAACCGCTGCCGGGCATCGTCGACGTGATGCTCGCGTCCATGTACATCATGCAGGCGCGGGTCACCCAGTGCTCGCTTCTGCTCGAGCGACCCGAGATCCTGATCCAGCCGCCGCTGGGCGCGGTGCGATTCCTGGAGTTCGACCAGGCCAGCGAGATCATCGGGATCGGTTACCGAAGCGCGCGCGAGAGCCTGCTGGCCCTGCAGTCGGAAGGCCCGCGCGACGAGGCCTGAGCAAGCCCCCCGGCCGGGGCGTTCAGCCGAGCAGCACCAGCGCCCAGACGACGGCCACGTTCGCCAGTGCGAGCATCACGGCGGCGCTTCCGAGGTCCTTGGCCCGCTTGGCGAGCGGGTGGATTTCTTCCGAGATCCGGTCGATCGCGGCCTCGATGCCCGAGTTCAGCAACTCGACGATCAGCACCAGCAGCACGCTGCCGATCATCAGCGCCTTGCCGATCGCCGTGACGTCGAGCAGCAGCGCCAGCGGCACCAGCACCGCGGCCAGCAGCGCTTCCTGCCGGAACGCGGCCTCGTGGCGCCAGGCGGCGCCGAGCCCGTCGGCGGAGTGGCGGGCGGCGTTCAGCACGCGGCGAAGGCCGGTCGTGCCCTTGTGCGGCGAGCGGGATTCGGGCATGTGCGGAGGATACCCCGGCGCGGCGAAGGGCCAGGAAAGGGCCGCGAAAAGGCGGCGGAAGCGAGCGGTGCGAACTGCCTCTGCCGGGGTTGACGCGCCGCGCGAACCGTGCAGGCCGCGCGGCGAACTGCGTCAGGCCGCCTGCGCCACCCGCTGCTCGGCGATCCGCTGCTCGAGGTGCGCGAGCGCTTCCTCGACCTGGTCGACCAGCACGAGGCAGAGGTCGCCCGGCTGCAGCCTGGCCAGCGCGGTGTCGATCGCGAGGAACTCTCCGCGGATCTCGTCGACCTCGCGCGTGCGGCTGGCGCCCGCCAGGCCCTCGCGCAACAGCGCCAGCACCTCGCCTTCGGCGCGGCCGCGCTGGCAGGCGTCCTCGTAGAGGACGACCGCGTCGAAGCTGCTGCCGAGGATCTGCGTCTGGCGCCTCAGGTCTTCGTCGCGCCGGTCGCCTGCGCCGCTGATCACCACGTGCCGCCGCTTCGCGGGCATTGCCTCGACCGCACGCACCAGCGCCTCGATCGCGTCCGGATTGTGGCCGTAGTCGGCGATCACCGTGGCGCCGTTGTGGTCGTACACGTTGAAGCGGCCGGGTGCGGTGCGCGCGTCGTTGACGAAGCTGCGCAGCCCGGCCGCGATCGCGTCCCACTCCAGCCCGACCCCCCACGCACCGGCCATCGCCGCCATCGCGTTCTCGACCTGGAAGGGAATCGTCCCGTTGCGGGTCAGCGGCACGTCGGCGAGCGGAATTCGGCGGACGATGGCGTCGCCTTCGGCAGCGACCAGGTGGCCGCGCTCGACGAACACGACACGCTTGCCCGCGGCGCGGTGCGAGGCCAGCACCGGCTGCGCGGGGTCGACCGCGAAGAAGGTCACCGAGCCCGGGCAGTAGCCGGCCATTTTCGCGACGACCGGGTCGGCGGCGTTGAGCACCGCAGTGCCGTGCGGCGCCACGTTCTCGACGATGACCCGCTTGACCGTCGCGAGCTCGTCGACGGTGCTGATGTAGTTCATGCCCAGGTGGTCGCCGATCCCCAGATTGGTGACCACCGCGACGTCGCAACGGTCGAAGGCCAGGCCCTCGCGCAGGATGCCGCCGCGCGCGGTTTCCAGCACCGCGAAGTCCGCGTCGGGATGCATCAGCACGCTGCGCGCGCTGCGCGGGCCGCTGCAGTCGCCGGTGTCGATGCGCTCGCCGGCCACGTAGACGCCGTCGGAGTTGGTCATGCCGACCCGCTTGCCGGTGCCGCCCGCGATATGGGCGAGCAGCCGCACCGTGGTGGTCTTGCCGTTGTTGCCGGTGACCGCGACGATCGGGATGCGGCCGTCGTCGCCGGCGGCGAACATCGTGTCGATGACCGCCTCGCCGACCGCGCGGCCCTTGCCGAAGGACGGCGTCAGGTGCATGCGCAGGCCCGGCGCCGCGTTGACCTCGACGATGCCGCCGCCCTGGGCCTCGAGCGGCTCGCGAACCGTGGTGCAGACGACGTCGACGCCGCAGATGTCCAGCCCCACGGTCTGCGCGGCAGCGACGACTCGCGCCGCGAGCTCGGGGTGGACCTCGTCGGTCACGTCGGTCGCGCTGCCGCCGGTGCTCAGGTTGGCGTTGTTGCGCAGGACCACGCGCTCGCCCCTGGCCGGGACCGACTCGGGCGTGTAGTGCTGGGTGGCCAGCCGGGCCAGCGCGATGTCGTCGAGCCGGATGCGGGTCAGCGGGGTGGCGTGGCCGTCGCCGCGACGCGGGTCGGTGTTCACCTGGTCGACCAGCTGGCGGATCGTGCTGACGCCGTCGCCCACGACCAGCGGCGGATCGCGGCGGGCCGCCGCGACGAGCCTGTCGCCGACCACGAGAAGCCGGAAGTCCTGGCCGGGCAGGTACTTCTCGACCAGGATCTCGGAGCCGTGCTCGCGTGCGGCCGCATAGGCCGCCAGCACCTGCTCGCGGGAGCTGACGTCGACCGCCACGCCCTTGCCCTGGTTGCCGTGGCGCGGCTTGACGACGACCGGCGTGCCGATCTCGCAGGCGGCCCTCCAGGCGTCCTCGGCGTCCTCGACCGGGCGGCCGAGCGGCACCGGGATGCCGGCGCCGTGCAACAGGGCCTTGGTCAGGTCCTTGTCCTGGGCGATCGACTCGGCGATCGCGCTGGTGCGGTCGATCTCGGCGGCCTGGATCCGGCGCTGGCGGCTGCCCCAGCCGAACTGCACAAGGCTGCCGGAGGTGAGCCGCCGGTACGGTATGCCGCGGGCCACTGCCGCGTCGACGATCGAGCCGGTGCTCGGGCCGAGACGCTCGTCCTCGTCGAGCTCGGCCAGCCGGCCCAGCGCCGCCGCCGTGTCGAACGGCGCATCGTCGCGCGCGGCCTCGCACAGTTCCTGGGCCAGCGACATCGCGAGCCGGCCGACCGCTTCCTCGGTGTACTCGACGACCACCTGGTAGACGCCGGCCTCGTTCGTGGCCACGGTGCGGCTGAAAGCCACCGGGCAGCCGGCCCGGCTCTGCAGCGCGAGCGCGCAGGCCTCGAGCGCATGGGCGAGCGAGGCGGGGCCGGCCGGGGCGGCTCCCGCGCCGGCGCTGCCGCCGATCGGGCCGAGGGCAGGGAACCGTGCCGCGAGCCGATCCGCGAAGCCGGGGATCGACGCGAGCGAGCGCTCGCCCGGCTCGCATTCGACGATCGCCTCGATCGAGGTTCGACGGCTCCAGAGATTGGGCCCGCGCAGCGCGCGGATACGGGTCAGCTTCATTGCGGTGTCGGTTCCCGGGGGGTCAGGCGTGCAGCGGGTTCGCGTGGGCGGCGGGCTCGTCGGCAAGGACTGCCGTCGGCTCGGCCGTCCGTCCGAAGGCGTCGGCTTCGAGGGTTTCGAGCGCCGCGCGAAGCATTTCGACCGGCAGCCCCAGCGACCAGGCGGTGGCGACCGCGGCCAGCACGGCCTCCAGCCGGCGCGGCTCGTCGTGCTCGCGCAGGGCGGGCACCGATGCGAGCGAGGTCAGGATGCTCTCCTCGCTGCCGGTGGCCAGCACGATCAGGCCGTCGCGCGTGTGGACCGAGCGGCCGCCGCGGGCGCGGTGGCCGTCGATCGCCGGCAGCGTCGGGTTCGCGGCATAGAAGATCACCTCGCCGTCGCTGAGCGAAGCCATCCGCACGACCATCGGGTCGGCCGCGTTCAGCACCGAGGCGCCGTCGGCCAGCACCACGTCGACCTGGCTGCGCAGCAGGTCGTAGACCTGGTCGAGCTCGCGGAGGTCGCGCTCGGGCAGGGCGTCGGCCAGTTCCACGCTGGTCACGACGCCGACCGCGCAGCGATCGTAGGACAGGCCCTCGGTGGCGATCGTGCGCGCGGTGTGCTCGATCACGGCGGCGTCGACCGCACGGTTGACCAGCAGCCGGCGGCCGGACTCGAAATCGGTGCAGTCGCGCTGCTCGAGCTGGCGATCGCCCAGGAACAGGCCTTCGGCGCAGGCCAGGCCGGTGCGATGGCCGGCCAGCCGCAGCAGGCGCTCGACCAGCCGGGCGATCGCGGTCGCGCCGCGCCGGCCGGTGATGCCGATCAGCGGGATGCGGCCGGTCTGCCCCTCGGGGAACAGGTGGTCGGCGATCGCCCGGCCCACCGGCTGCGCCTGGCCTTCGGCAGGTTTCAGGTGCATCAGCAGGCCCGGGCCGGCGTTGACCTCGACGATCGCGCCGCCCTGCTCGGCCAGCGGCCGGGAGATGTCCTCGGCGACCAGGTCGACGCCGGCGATGTCCAGCCCCACGGTGCGCGCCGCCAGCGAGGCGGCCGCCGCGACCGACGGATGGACCTGCGCGGTGCAGTCGATCGCCACGTTGCCGTTGCGCTGGATCAGCACGCGGGTGCCGGCCGGCGGCACCGACTCGGGCTCGAAGCCTTGGTTGGCGAGCTCGATGCGGGCCGCCGAGTCGATGCGCACCGGGTTGAGCGGCGCGTCTTCGGTGCGGCCCCGCCGCGGGTCGGAGTTCAGCTGGCTTTCGATCAGCGCCTCGATCGTGTTGACGCCGTCGCCGACGACCCAGGCGAGCTCGCCGCGGGCTGCCGCCGCGAGCTTGCCGCCGACGATCAGCAGCCGGTGCTCGTTGCCGAGCACGAAGCGCTCGACGATCACGCCGCTGCCTTCGCCGGCCGCGACCTCGAAGGCGCGCGCGACCTGCTCGCGGGTCATCAGGTTCGTGAACACGCCGCGGCCGTGGTTGCCGTCGTAGGGCTTGACCACGACCGGCAGGCCGACTTCCTCGGCGGCGGCCCAGGCGTCGTCGGCATCGGCGACCAGGCGGCCCTCGGGCACCGGCACGCCGACCGTCTGCAGCAGCTGCTTGGTCAGGTCCTTGTCGCGGGAGATGCCTTCGGCGATCGCGCTGGTCAGGTCGGTCTCGGCCGTCCAGATCCGCTTCTGCCTCGAGCCGTAGCCGAGCTGGACCAGGTTGCCGTCGTTCAGGCGGATCGCCGGGATCTTGCGCTCTTCCTGGGCGGCTTCGACGATGCAGCCGGTGCTGGGCCCGAGGCAATGGTCGTCGGCCAGGTCCTTGAGCTTGTCGACCGTGGCCGAGACGTCGAAGGGGCGGTCCTCGATGGCCGCCATGATCAGGTCGCGGGCGGCGTACAGCGCCGGCACCGTGACCTTCTCGTGCCAGCAGGTGACCACGACCTTGTAGACGCCGCGCTCGGAAATCTCGCGCGCCTTGCCGAAGCCGTCGGGCATGCCGGCCAGCGCCTGCAGCTCCAGGGTGACGTGCTCGAGGATGTGGCCGGCCCAGGTGCCTTCGCGCAGGCGGCGCAGGAAGCCGCCGCGCACGCCGTAGCTGCAACGGTGCTCGATCAGGCCGGGCAGCCAGTCCGAGAGCCGCTCGTAGAAGCCGGGCAAGGTGTTCGACGGAAAGTCTTCCAGTTCGCCGATGTCGATCAACGCCTCGAGGACGGGCGTGTAGGTCCACATGCCGGGACCGCGAATGTGGGTCACCTGGAGGATGTCGATGTAGCGCTTTTTCACTTTTGCGGATCTGGCCCTGGCGGCCGGTTTGCGGGATGGATCCCGAGGGGTGTTCAACGCCGAGTCGGCGCCGCGGTTTACCGCCTGACCCCGGCCACCGACCGAAACGCCGCAATTCCGAGACAAGCCTCGGAGGGGCCCGGATTGAGTGCCGAATCTGTCAGATTCGATCAGATTCAAAGTTGGCCGGATGCGGTACGCTTGCCGCCCTTCCGGCCTATTGCCGCCAGGAAGCTCGATGCATTCCGCCGAACAGAACCTTCCCGCAGCCGTTCCCGAAGCCTGGCGCGAACCGTTGGGCCGGCAACTGGGCGAGGGCGAAACGCTGCTCGCGTGCTTCGCCCCCGACCTCGACGAGTCGCTGCGCTTCGCCGGCGGCATCCTGGCGCTGACCGATCGCCGCCTGCTCGCCGGCGGCGAGGCCGGCGGCGAATGGCGGGAGTGGCCGCTCGATGCCTCGCTGTCGCTGCGCCACCACGACCACGCCGGGGTCGGTTCGCTCGAGCTGGTCGATGCCCGGCAGCGGCTCGCCTGCTGGCGCTACACGATCGGCCTGCACGCGGCGATGCTGCGCTTCGTCGACGCCTGGGGCAGGGCCTGCGCCGAGTTGCGCGAGGGGCGTCGGCCGATGCCTGCGGCGGAGCCGACCTGCGCGAGCTGCGGCGCGCCGCTGCCGCCCGGTTCCGAGGAGTGTCCCCGCTGCGACGGCGAGTCCACCGCGCCGCCGTCCACCTGGACCCTGCTGCGGCTCTGGCGCTTTGCCCGGCCGTATCGCTGGCAACTGCTCGCCGGCTTTCTGCTGACGCTCGCCTCCACCGCCGCGACGCTGGTGCCGCCGTACCTGACGATGCCGCTGATGGACGAGGTGCTGATCCCCTACCAGAACGGCCAGCCGATCGACCGGGACCTGGTGATCGGCTACCTCGGCGCGCTGCTGGCCGCCGCGCTGCTCGCGTGGGCGCTGGGCTGGGCGCGCACCTACATCCTGGCGCTGGTCAGCGAGCGGATCGGCGCCGACCTGCGCACCACCACCTACGAGCACCTGCTGACGCTGTCGCTCGAGTACTTCGGCGGCAAGCGCACCGGCGACCTGATGGCCCGGATCGGCGCGGAGACCGACCGGATCAACGTGTTCCTGTCGCTGCACCTGCTGGACTTCGCGACCGACGTGCTGATGATCGCGATGACCGCCGCGATCCTGTTCTCGATCGAGCCCTGGCTGGCGCTGGTCACGCTGCTGCCGCTGCCCTTCATCGCGTGGATGATCCACCAGGTGCGCGACCGGCTGCGCCACGGTTTCGAGAAGGTCGACCGGATCTGGGCCGAGGTCACCAACGTGCTGTCGGACACGATCCCCGGCATCCGCGTGGTCAAGGCCTTCGCGCAGGAGCGCCGCGAGGCCGAGCGCTTCCGTGCCGCCAACCAGCACAACCTGGCGGTCAACGACCGCGTGAACCGGATCTGGTCGCTGTTCTCGCCCACGGTCACGCTGCTGACCGAGGTCGGCCTGCTGATCGTCTGGGGCTTCGGCATCTGGCAGGTGTCGCGCGACGAGATCACGGTGGGCGTGCTGACCGCCTTCCTCGCCTACATCGGCCGCTTCTACACGCGGCTCGACTCGATGAGCCGGATCGTGTCGTTCACGCAGAAGGCGGCGGCAGGCGCCAAGCGGATCTTCGACATCCTCGATCACCAGTCGAACGTGCCCGAGCCCGCCGACCCGGTGCCGCTGGCCGACGTGCGCGGCCGGATCACGCTGCGCGACGCGGGATTCCGCTACGGCAACCGCGCGGTGATCCGGGGCGTGAGCCTGGAGATCGCGCCGGGCGAGATGATCGGCCTGGTGGGCCACAGCGGCTCGGGCAAGAGCACGCTGGTCAACCTGATCTGCCGCTTCTACGACGTGAGCGAGGGCGCGATCCTGGTCGATGGGGTGGACGTGCGCAAGGTCGCGGTGGCCGACTGGCGGCGCAGCATCGGCGTCGTGCTGCAGGAGCCCTTCCTGTTCTTCGGGACGATCGCCGAGAACATCGCCTACGGCCGCCCCGACGCGACCCGCGACGAGATCGTCGCCGCGGCGCGCGCCGCGCACGCGCACGAGTTCATCCTGCGGCTGCCGCACGGCTACGACTCGATCGTGGGCGAGCGCGGCCAGTCGCTGTCGGGCGGCGAGCGCCAGCGCATCTCGATCGCGCGCGCGCTGCTCATCGACCCGCGCGTGCTGATCCTCGACGAGGCCACTTCGTCGGTCGACACCACGACCGAGAAGGAGATCCAGAAGGCGCTCGACAACCTGGTGCAGGGACGCACGACGATCGCGGTCGCGCACCGCCTGAGCACGCTGCGCCGTGCCGACCGGCTGGTCGTGCTCGATCGCGGCCGGATCGTCGAGACCGGCACGCACGACGAGCTGCTCGCGCGCGAAGGCGCGTACTGGAAGCTCTACCAGGCGCAAGCCCGGCAGGCCGAGGCGGAGGCCGAGGCGGCCGCGCGCTCGCTGCAGTCGCCGGTGAGGGAGGAACTGCGATGAGCGCGACGAGTCACGGTGGCGGGCAAGCGACGGCTAGCTTCGAGCTGGCCCGGGACGCCTACGGCCGGCTGGTCTTCACCGGCGCCGACGGCGTCGCGCACGAGGGCGTCGTGCCGGTTCGCGCGTTCCCGATCTCCGCGCCGCGACAGGGCGTGGCGCTGATGAGCGCCGATGGCCACGAGCTCGCCTGGGTGCAGGATCCGGCCGGCCTGCCGGCCGCGATCGCGGCGCTGATCGCCGACGAGCTGTCGCGGCGCGAGTTCATGCCCGAGATCCGCGCGATCGTGGCCGTGTCGAGCTTCGCCACGCCGAGCACCTGGCAGGTCGACACCGATCGCGGGCGCGCGAGCTTCGTGCTCGAGGGTGAGGAATACATCCGCCGGCTGGCGGGCGGCATGCTGCTGATCGCCGACAGCCACGGCGTGCACTTCCTGATCCGCGACGCGAAGGCGCTCGATCGCGCCAGCCGGAAGATCCTCGACCGCTTCCTGTAGCCCGGGCTGCCGCGAGAGAAAAAGCCGCCGGGCCCTTGCGAGCACCGGCGGCCAGCGCACCGACCGGGACCTTCCGGACGGCGCCAGGGAGGCGATCGCGCCCTACTGCTGCGCGCCTTCGGCGAGCTTGCCGCCGCGGGCCGGCCGCGCGGGGATCGGCGCCGTTCCGGCAGCGCTGCCGCCCAGGCCGCTCACCACCTGCCAGGCCAGCGCCACCGCGCCGACGATGAACACGACGTCGCCGAAGGTGCGGACCCAGCGCAGCGTTTCCAGGAAGGGCTGCTGCAGGAAGGCCTCGCTGCGGGCGTACCACATGCCCACCGTGGCGCTCGCGTGGAACTGGAACAGGCCGATCGGCAGCAGGCTGGTGGCGATCATCAGCACGATGCCCAGGTTCAGCGACCAGAAGGCCAGCTTCATCGCCTTCTCGTCGAACACCAGCGCGGGCCGGATGTAGCGCAGCACCAGCAGCGTGAAGCCCAGCGCGAGGAAGCCGTACACGCCGAAGAGCGCCGCGTGCGCGTGCACCGGGGTCGTGTTCAGGCCCTGCAGGTAGTACAGCGAGACCGGCGGGTTGATCATGAAGCCGAAGACGCCCGCGCCCAGCATGTTCCAGAAGGCGACCGCCACGAAGCAGTAGAGCGGCCACTTCAGGTTCTGCATCCACGCGGCCCGCTCGCGAAGCCGCCAGTTCTCCCAGGCCTCGTGGCCGAGCACCACCAGCGGCACCACCTCGAGCGCGCTGAAGGTGGCGCCGACCGCCATCACCGGCGTGGTCGTGCCGGCGAAGTACAGATGGTGGAAGGTGCCGGGTACGCCGCCGAGCATGAACAGCGAGGCCGAGGCCAGGCTTGCCGTGGTGGCCATCCGCTTCGACACCAGGCCCAGCGTCGAGAAGATGAAGGCCAGCGCCGTGGTGGCGAACACCTCGAAGAAGCCTTCGACCCACAGGTGGACGACCCACCAGCGCCAGTACTCCATGATCGACAGGTGGGTGCGCTCGCCGTAGAACAGGCCCGCGCCGTAGAACAACCCGATCGCGATCACCGATGCGGCCAGCAGCGCGAGCAGGTTGCGGTCGCCCGGCTGGCGCAGCGCCGGCACCATGCCGCGGAGCATCAGCACCAGCCAGAAGGCCACGCCGACGAACTTGCCGATCTGCCAGAGCCGGCCGAGGTCCACGTACTCGTAGCCCTGGTGGCCGAGCCAGAAGTTCAGCTCGGGCGGCATCACCTGGGCGATCGCCAGCCAGTTGCCGGCGAACGAGCCGACGCACACCGCCACCAGCGCCCAGAACAGGACGTCGACGCCCACCTTCTGGCATTTCGGGTCCTTGCCGCCGTTGATCAGCGGGGCCAGGAAGAGCCCCGCCGCCAGGAAGCCGGTGGCCACCCAGAACAGCGCCGCCTGGATGTGCCAGGTGCGCACCAGCGAGTACGGGAACCAGCGCGACACCTCGATGCCGTAGAAGGTCTGTCCCTCCACCGTGTAGTGCGCGGTGAACCCGCCGATCAGCACCTGGAACACGAACAGCGCGACGACCAGGAACAGGTACTTGCCCAGCGCGCGCTGCGAGGGCGTCAGCGCGAACGCGGTCAGCGGATCGCGGGCCGGTGCCGGCGGCAGCTCGCCGTCCTCCTTGCGCAGGAAGGCCCAGGCCCAGATCAGGAAGCCCACGCCGGCGATCAGCAGCACCACGCTGACGATCGACCACATCACGTTCTCGCCGGTGGGGGTGTTCCCGATCAGCGGCTCGTGAGGCCAGTTGTTGGTGTAGGTGGCCGAGCTGTCGGGCCGCTCGGTCGCGGCGGCCCAGGCGGTCCAGAAGAAGAAGGCCGACAGGTCTGCGCGACGCTCGGCCGACGGCAGCGTGGCCTCCTTCATCGCGTAGCTCTCGCGCGTGCCCTGCAGGTCGGGGCTGTCGGAGAAGAGCCGGTCGTAGTAGGCAGCGGTCTGCCGGATCGCCGCGGCGCGCAAGGCCGACACCGTGACCGTGCCGCCGGCCGCGTCGCTGCCCCGGTACTCGAGCTGCATCCGGTAGCGAAGGGCCTCGCGGTCGGCCGCGTCGAGATCGGCCCAGGCCTTGCCGTGCGCCTGCTTCGCGGCCAGGTCGAGCCAGGCGGCGAGCTCGCGATGCAGCCAGTCGGCGGTCCAGTCCGGGGCCTGGTAGGCGCCGTGCCCCCAGATCGAGCCGAGCTGCATGCCGCCCACCGACTGCCAGGCCGTCTGGCCGTCGAGGATGTCGTCGTGGGTGAAGAGCTTCTCGCCGGTGACCGAAACCACCTGCGCCGGGATCGGCGGCGCCTTGCGGTAGACCTCGGCGCCGTAGTATCCGAGCAGCGAGAAGGTGACCGCCAGCACGGCGATCAGCAGGAGCCAGAGGCGACGGTATTCACGCATGGCTGGCCTCGGCGGCGGCGCTCTCGTCGAACAGGATGTTGTTCTCGAGGTGGATGTGCGCGACCAGGTCGTCGCGCAGCGCGGACAGCCCCAGGTACAGCGCCCGCCAGGTATTGCAGGCGCCCGACGGCGGCACCATCCCGCCGGTCAGCGCGTCCAGCCCTTCCAGCGCGTCGCCGTGCTGCTCGTGCTCGAAGCGCATCACCGAGATCGGGCCGCCGGCCTGCTCGCGCATGCCGCGCGCGAGCATCGGGAACAGGATCTGCTCCTCCTTCATCATGTGGCTCTCGAGCTCCTGCCGCATCGCCTCGAGGTGCTCGGCAAGGCCCAGCGGGCAGTCGGGACGTCCGCCGTGCACCTGTTCCACCCGTCGCGCGAGACGGACCAGTTCGGGGAGCTGATCGCGATGCCGGGCGTGGTAGCGGCTGACGATGTGCTCGATCAGCTCGGCGGGCGCCGCGGCGCGCCAGTCGCGGCCGACCGGCTGCGCGCCGCGCATCGCGTCGAGCCGCTCGGCCAGCGCGGCGGCGTCGAGCCCGCGCTCGGCGGCTGCCTTGCGCAGGCTCAGGTTGCCGGCGCAGCAGAAATCGAGGTCGTGGTGGTTGAAGAGGGCGGTCGCGCCGGGAATGCTCCGGGCCAGCGATCCGAGCGACTGGTCCAGCGTGCTGGATGGGGTGCTCATCTTTCTCATCTCCGTTCGTACGGCAAGGCCGTGTGTCCGTTCTTCGCAACCGCCGTGCCAGCTACCGGATGGCTTGCGAATCAGGCATTTGCGCGCCGCAGCATCCGAAACCGGGTCGTTTCGACCCGACGATTTCCGGGTAATTGATACATTGTTTGGTTATCATTACCTGATGCGAGACACCTTGCTGGCCGACATGGCCACCGATCTGCCGCACGCGGTCCGCCTGCAAAGGCTCGTGTGCACGCTGCGCGAGCGCTTCGCTTGCGGCGCGGTGGGGCTGCTGCGACTGGAGGGCGATAGCCTGAGGCCGGTCGCGGTCGACGGACTGGTCCGCGAGGCGCTGGGCAGGCGCTTCGTCGTCAGCCAGCATCCGCGCCTGGCTGCGATCCTGTCGCGGCGCGAGCCGACCCGGTTCGAACCCGACTCGGAATTGCCCGACCCCTACGACGGCCTGCTCGATTCGCAGGTCGGCGCGCCGCTGCCGGTCCACGACTGCATGGGCGCGAGCCTGTACGTCGAGGGCGTTCTGTGGGGCGTGCTGACCCTCGATGCGCTGAACGCCGGCACCTTCGACGACGCGGCGCGCGACGAGTTGCGCCGCTACGCGCTGCTGGTCGAGGCATCGGTCAGGGTGACCCGGCTCGAGGAGGAGATGCGGGGGCTGCGCCTGGCGCGCGCGTCGCCCGGGCCGGCCCGTGGCGCGGCAAGCGAAGACGCCGAGGAGATCGTCGGCGCCAGCGAGCCGATCGCCGCGTTGCTGCGGGAGATCGACGTGGTGGCCGACTCCGAGCTGCCGGTGCTGCTGCTCGGCGAGACCGGCGTGGGCAAGGAACTCTTCGCGCGCCGCATCCACGCGCGCTCGCGCCGCCACGAGCGGCCGCTGGTCCACGTGAACTGCGCCGCGCTGCCCGAGTCGCTGGCCGAGAGCGAACTGTTCGGCCACGCGAAAGGCGCCTTCTCCGGCGCCGGGGTCGAGCGCCCGGGCCGCTTCGAGGCCGCCGACGGGGGCACGCTGTTCCTCGACGAGGTCGGCGAGTTGCCGCTGCCGGTGCAGGCCAAGCTGCTGCGCGCGCTGCAGAACGGCGAGATCCAGCGGCTGGGCGCGGACCGCCCGCGCAGCGTGGACGTGCGGGTGGTGGCGGCGACCAACCGCAACCTGCGCGAGGCGGTGCGCGACGCCCGTTTCCGCGCCGATCTCTATCACCGCCTGTCGGTCTATCCGCTGCCGATCCCGCCGCTTCGCGAGCGCGGGCCCGACGTGCTGCTGCTCGCCGGCCGATTCCTCGAGCTGAACCGTGCCCGGCTCGGACTGCGCAGCCTGCGGCTGTCGCCGGGCGCCGGCGACGCGCTTTCGCGCTATCGCTGGCCGGGGAACGTGCGCGAGCTCGAGCACGTGATCAGCCGGGCCGCGCTCAAGGCGCTGAGCCGCGGCGACGCGCGCGACGACATCGTCACGCTCGACGCGGGCCTGCTCGATCTGGACGTCGCCCTGGCGCCGTCGCAGGCCGAGGCGGCGGGCAACGGGGCCGGCATCGCGTCCGGCGGCGGCCGGGGCGTCGAGGGCTTCGGGCTGCTGTCGGGCGAGGGCATCCCGATCGGAGAGCCGGGCGGCGACTGGCCCGCCGACGAGCCGGTTCAGCTGCGCGACGCGGTCGACGCCTGCCAGCGCCGGCTCATCAGGCGCGCGCTGGCCGCCTGCGACGGCAACTGGACCCGAGCCGCGCGCCGGCTCGACATCGATCCGAGCAACCTGCACAAGCTCGCGCGGCGCCTCGGCGTCAAGGGCGAGCCGGCGCGGCAATGATCCGCCACACCAGGCTGCTGCTCTGGCGCCTGTTCGCCGCGGCGATGGTGGCGCTGGCGATGGCAGGCGCGGTGATGCCGGTGCTGCCCACCGTCCCCTTCCTGCTGGTGGCGGCCTGGGCGGCCAGCCGCGGCTGGCCCTCGCTCGAGGCGCGCCTGCTGGCGCATCCGAAGCACGGCCCGCACATCCGCCGCTGGCGCGAGCGCGGCGCGGTGCCGCGCAGGGCCAAGTGGTTCTCGTCGCTGATGATGACGGCCAGCGCCGCGATGCTGCTGCTGTCGACCGCGCCGCTTTGGGTCAAGTGGGCCGCGCCCGCGATGATGGCCTCGGTGGCGGTGTGGCTGTGGAGGCGGCCCGAGGACTGATCGGAGGAGGGGCGAGGCCGGCGTCCTCAGCTCGCCTGTCCGTCGCCGGCCCCGAGCGGCAGGCGGCCTGCGGCGCAAAGGCCTCCTAGGGCCTGCGAGCGCTCGTACCGGATCGTTCCACCGTACTGCGCGACGATGTCGCCGACGATCGCCAGGCCCAGCCCGTGACCGGGGCGGGCCTCGTCGGCGCGCACGCCCGCTTCGCCGAGGCGATCGAGCAGCTCGGGCGCAACGCCGGGGCCGTCGTCGTCGACCCGGAACGCGAGCGCCGCGCCGGCCTCGTCGAGCGTCAGCTCGACGCGCGCGCGCGAGCGCGCCCACTTGCAGGCGTTGTCGAGCAGGTTGCCGAACAGCTCGAGCATGTCCTCGCGATCGATCGGCAGCCGTCGTTCGGGGGCGACGACGTCGATCGAAAGTTCCCGGCCCGAGTGCAGGCGGCGCATCGCAGCGGCGAGCGCCCCGAGCTGCGCCTTCGCGTCGAAGCCTTCGCCGGGCGTGCCGCCGCCGGCGAGCCTCGCGCGGCTCAGCTCGCGCTCGATCGTGCCCCGCATCGAATCGAGTTGCGCGCGCAGCGTCGCGGCGAGCTCCGCGCGGCCCTCGGCGGCGGCGTCGTCGGCCGCCTGGGCGAGCACCGCGAGCGGCGTCTTGAGCGCGTGCGAGAGATTGCCTGCCGCGTGACGGGTCCGGGCCAGGCGCTGCGACTGGTGCCGGACCAGCCGGTTCACCGCGTCGATGATCGGGCGGACCTCGGTGGGCGCCTCGGTGTCGATGCGAGCGCTTTCGCCGCGCTCGAGCTTGCGGCAGGCTTCGACCGCGTCGCCGATCGGCGCCAGGCCGCGCACGATCAGCGCGCGTTGCAGCCACAGCAGCAGTGCGGTGGCAAGCGCCGCGCCGGCCAGCAGCCAGAAGCGAAGGGACGCGATCGCCGCGTCGAGACGGCCGACGTCCTCGGCGACGAGGATTCGCCAGCTGCCGCCGGCACCGTCGTAGCGACGCTCGATCGCCAGCAGCGACTGGCCGGCCGGCCCGGCGATCCGGAACGCCGGCGCGCCGGACCCGGGCGCCGGGCCGGCGGGAAGGTCCTCGTCCCACAGCGAGCGGGAACGAAGGACGAGTTCGCCGCGCACCGCCCGGAAGTAGTGCCCGGAGAGGGGCAAGCCGTACACGGAACCCGCCGACTGCTCGAGCGCCGAGGCGGCCTGTGCCGGGTCGGGCGCGTCGTGAACGCGGGCGTAGAGAAGGTCCGCGTCGTGCTCGAGCCGGGACAGCACGTAGCCCTCCACCAGTTGCCTGGGGAACCACTGCAGCCCGGTCGCGAGCAGCGCGACGGCGGCGACCAGCGACAGCGCGAGCAGCAGCGAGAGCCTGTCGCGCAGCGATCTCATCGCCGGTCGCCGGGACATTGCGGGTCGCCGTGAAAGACGTAGCCCTGGCCGCGCCGCGTCTCGATCCGCTCCGGGCCGATCAGCGCGCGCAGGCGACGCACGTAGACCTCGATCACGTTGCTGTCGCGGTCGGCGTCGTATTCGTACACATGCTCGGACAGGCGGGTCTTGGACAGGATCTGGTCGGGGTGGCGCATGAAGTAGCGCAGCAGCCGGAACTCGGTAGCGGTGAGCGACTGTTCGCGTTGCCCCGACACCAGGCATTGCCGCGCCTCGTCGAGTCGCCAGCCCCCGACCTCGAGCACCGGCGCGCCGGCCGGCGCCGCCCTGCGCAGCAGCGCCTGCACCCGGGCCAGCAGCTCCTCCGGATGAAAGGGCTTGCCGAGGTAGTCGTCGGCGCCCGCCTGCAGCCCTTCGACGCGCTGGGCCCAGCCGTCGCGCGCGGTCAGGATCAGCACCGGCACGCGGTTGCCGGCCGCGCGCCAGTCGCGCAGGATCGACAGGCCGGGCCGGCCGGGAAGGCCCAGGTCCAGGATGACCGCGTCATAGGGTTCGGTGGCGCCGAGGTGATGCGCGTCGATGCCGTCGGCGGCCAGGTCGACCGCGTAGCCCGCGCGGGCCAGGCGGTCGCGCAGCCGGCCGCCCAGCTCGGCGTCGTCCTCGGCGATCAGCAGCCGCACCGGCTCACTTCTCCTTGCGGCGAAGGACTTCGCCGTTGCCGGCGTCGAGCTTGAGCTCGTGGACCTTGTCGGCCTGGTCGATCAGCTTGACCTCGTACACGTAGCGATCGCCGTCGCGCTCCAGCTCGACCTCGACCACCTGGCCCGGCTGTGCCTTGCGCGCTCGCGCCAGGATGTCCTCCATCGGGAGGATCTTGCCGCTTTCCCGCAACTGGCGGACCTCCTGCTGGCGCAGGCGGCTGTCGGCGCTTGCCGGCAGCGCGGCCAGCAGGGTGGTTCCGGCGAGGCCGCCGGCGATGACGATGGCGAGGAGTCGGGATGTCTTCATGATGAGCTCCTGGAGTGGCACTTTAGTGGGAAACACGCGGGCCCGGGCGATCGGGAGAGGCGGGCTCGGTCGCTTCGCGCTCGCTTGCGTCGAGCCGCCGCTTGCGGCCGGTGATCATCGAGCGCACGAGGTTCTCGCGATGCACGAGGCTCTCGACCAGGACGCCGGCCACGTGGATGCCGACCAGCGCCATCGTTGCGTTGGCGAGGAACTCGTGGACCTCGCCTATCCATTCGCCGCCGCGGTGGCCGAGGCCGGCGAGCAGCCCCGCCATCGGTCCGGCGCCTTCTTCCACGGCAAGCGCCGCCATGCCGCTCAGCGCGAGCAGCGGGACCGCGGCCAGCAGCGCGACGATCATCAGGCCCCCGGCCGGGTTGTGACCGAGGTGCCGCTCGGCGCGCCCGATCAGCGCGCGGCCCGCGTAGGCGAAGGCCTCGCGCGGCGCCCGCACGAAATCCGAGAAGCGCGCGTGCCGGGGACCGACCAGGCCCCACGGCAGCCGCAGCGCGACCAGCGCCAGGGCCGTGTACCCGGCCCAGCTGTGAATGGCCAGGTTGTGGTCCTCGACGACGAACGCCAGCAGGAACGCTCCCGCGAGGCCCCAGTGGAAGATCCGCACGAACGGGTCCCAGACCCGCACTTCGTTCTCGCGATCCATGATCGGCTCCTGTTCGGGACCGGCGATGCCGGTCGATGCGGCGCAGTGTCGACGAGCGGCGCTGAAACGAAGCTGAACGTCCGGCAACGACGCCGAACGATCGGCGGGCTTGACCCGGATCAGGCCGCACGCGCCGCGATCCGACAGACTGGCGGTTCGCAATCGACGGGAACTTGCCAATGGCCGAAGGCGCCTTCTATCGAACCGACGAGCTGGAAGCGGTTGTCGCGCGCATGGCCCGGCAGGCGCACCGGCTGGTCGACGACCCCGCGAATCTCGTCGTGGTCGGCATCCTGCGCCGCGGCGCGCCGCTGGCCGACCGGATCTGCTCGCACCTGCGCGCGCTCTGGCGCGTCGAGCGCATCGCGCGGCTCGACCTCGACATCAAGCGCTATGCCGACGACCTGACGCTGCTTTTCCCCGAGACCCGGCTGCGCGAGAGTGCCTCGGGCGAGACGGCCGACGTGGCCGGCCGCACGGTGCTGCTGGTCGACGACGTGCTGTACGAGGGCCACTCGATGCTGCGCGCGGTCGAGTGGCTGGCCAGGCGCCGGCCGGCCGCGATCCGCACCGCGGTGCTGGTCGACCGCGCTTGCGCGAAGCTGCCGATGAAGGCCGACGTGGTCGGCGTCACGCTCGAGGTCGCGCCGCTGCAGATCGTCGATGCGCACGTGCCGCCCTACGAGCCGGAATTCGAGCTGCACATCCTGCGAAGAGAGGCCGACGATGTTCAGGGACCGTGACGACGCAGCGCGCCGGCTCGCCAAGGCGCTCGCCGCCTGGCGCGGCAAGAATCCGCTGGTGCTGGCGATCCCGCGCGGCGCGGTGCCGATGGGTCGCATCCTGGCCGACGAACTTCAGGGCGAGCTCGACGTGGTGCTGGTGCGCAAGCTCGGCGCGCCCTTCCAGCCCGAGCTCGCGCTCGGCGCGATCGACGAGAGCGGCCATGTGCACTGGACGCCGGGCCTGGGGCCGACCGGCGCGTCGCCGGGCTGGCTGGAGCGCGAGAAGCAGGCGCAGATCGAGCTGATGCGCAAGCGGCGCGAACGCTACGGCGCGCGCCGCCACCCGGTCGACCCGGCGGGGCGGGTCGTCATCGTCGTGGACGACGGCCTGGCCACCGGCTCCACGATGGTCGCCGCGCTGACCGCGGTGCGTGCCCAAAGGCCCGCGCGGCTGATCTGCGCGGTGCCGGTGGCTGCCAGCGACAGCCTGGCGCGGGTCGAGCCGCTGGCCGACGAGGTGGTCTGCCTGGAGGTGCCCGACTGGTTCGGCGCGGTGTCGCAGTTCTACCTGCACTTCGACCAGGTCGAGGACGACGAGGTCGAGCGGATCCTCGGCGCGGAGCCGGGCAAGACCTGACCCGCGCGCGGCAGGGGCGTCGGGCGCCGCCTCAGCCCCGGCTGTTGCGCGCGATCTCTCGCAGGCGCGCTTCGTCGATGCCGACGCAGCGCCGCTTTTCCTCGTCGAGCAGGCCCTCGCGCTTGAACTCGGCGAGCAGCCGCGCCACGCTGACCGGCGTGATCGCCAGCAGCGCGGCCACGTCGGTGCGCCGCAGCCACAGCGGCTCGCCGGGCTGCAGGCGGCTGCGCAGGAACAGCAGCAGCCGCGCGAGCCGCGCGCGCGCCGTCCCCTTGCCGAATTCGCCGAGGATTCGGTCGGCATCGACGACGGCCTGGTGCCAGTCGTGGAACAGGCGATCGGTGACGCGCGGATCCTCCTCCCTGAGTTCGTCGACCAGGGCCACCGGAATCCGGCAGGCGGTGCCCGGATGCATCACGTAGGCCGAGTGGCCGTGCGGTTGGCCCAGCAATGCCGACAGGCCGACCACGCCGCCGCGCGACACCAGCCGCACGATGCACACCGAGTCGTCGGGGCAGGGGATCGTCTCCTTCACGATGCCGCTCTGCACGACGTAGATCGCCTTGCCCAGGGTGCCTGCCTCGAACAGGCGCGCGCCGGCCAGCAGCGGGATGCGTACCGCGCCCGGTCGCGCTCCGGGCTCGCCCGGCTCGGGCGCGTCGTCGGGGTGATCGACGACGTCGCACATCAGGCAGAACGGGTGGCGACCGGTGGCATTCGTTTGTATGCCGCCCGGCACCTGGATCGGCTCGCAGCCCGGCACCGCGCCGCGCGCGAGCAGGGTGTCGGCAAGCGGGTGCTGGAGGGGCCATGAGCAGACCGCGGTTCGGCTCGCTTCGGTCAAGTTCGACACTCCGATATCAGCGGAATCCGGCATCTTCGCCGCAAGCCTGGCTCAGGAGCCCGGGGTTTCGATGCTCGAGCCATGCGGCTCTTAACAAATGTCATCGTTTGGAGATCTTCGCGCGGGAAATCTTCGGGCTTCTTGACTTCGGCCAATCTCCGGGGATTCAGGCCGATCCCTAATGCCAGCAGAGGAGGAGCGGTCACGAAGAAAGGGCCCGATCCTTACGTGTCGCGCAGGCGTTCCGTTGGTGCGCGCCGGCGCGGGGTCGCAAAGGAAATGGATGGAGGCTGGCTTGAAGAGGTCGGTGATCACGAGAAAATGGACGGTGCTCGCCGGCTTGGCCGCGGTGGCCGGGTTGGCATACGCCGCGACGCAGATCACGGTCGGCACTCCGATTGCCCTGAGTTCGGGCGGCAACGGCGACAAGCCGAAGATCCAGCGGACCGGTGACGGCACGCTCGTGGTCGCCTACGGCGACTCTCCGGAAGGAGCGGGCCTCGTCTACGACGTGAAGGCGCAGGTCGAGCGCGTGGCGCGCGACATCTTCGTCAGGACCTGCAAGCCCTCGGCCGACAAGACCTGCGACAACGTCGCCGACTGGTCGGCGGCGGTGAACATCTCGAACTCGGCGCTGAAGTCCAGCATCTCGACGGAATGGCGGGGCACGCTCGAGCCGGGGCTGATGGCATACCCGGGCGACATCGACAAGCCGAACATCAAGACCAGCGGCCCGGTCATGGTGCTGACCTGGGTCAGCAAGTATTGCCCCGATGGCGACATCTCGACGCGGGACGTCGACGACACGCCGGTGCAGCGCGCCGTGCGGTACCTGACCCGCGACAACCGGGTCATCCCGTTCTCGTGCGTCTGGCTCTCCTACTCCACGAACAACGGCGGGAAGTGGAGCCAGCCGCTGCAGATGAATACCGGGATTCGCGACGCGATCCAGGATTCCAGCGGGGGTGGCTTCAACACGGAGACCCGCAAGGGCCAGGTCGTGGTCACCTGGCAGGAGGACCCTCACGGGCTCCTGCTGGGCGAGGGCGACGGGCCGGGCGACGGCGCCTCGGGCGCCAACGTGAACGGCGGAACCGACGTCTGGTACACGTTCGCGCCAGTCGATCTGACGGTTGCCGGCACGCCGCTCACGTTCGCGTCCCCGATCCGTGTCACGGACAACTGGCAGGGGCAGTACGGGCCCAGCAGTTCGATGGAGGCCGAGACCGAGGTGGTCGACGCGACGGGCGCGCTGGTCGATCCTTCGCTGATCGAGACCGGCGTCGTCGGCGCATCGCGCCCGAACAACGGCCTGGTCGGCTCCACGGCGATCATCGGCTACGAGGAAGGCAAGGGCGCGTCGGACAGTTCGGTGAAGGGCAAGCTCGTCCGCTTCCACGCGTTTCCCTACAGCAAGCCGGAGAAGACGACGATCGACGTCGGCGGCGCACCTCAAGAGATCGGCACGCCCGGCTGCGTGCTCAGCGACCCGGCGCGCAACGCGCGAAGGGTTCGCTTCCTGACGCAGGGTCCGACCGATGCGGGTGCGGGCGGGATCCAGCTTGCCGTCTTCTGGCGCGAGGGTGTGGCCAACAAGGGCGGGGCGGCCGACATCGTCCTGCGTCGCGGCATCGACGGGGTGCAGCCGGCCAACATGGTGCCGACGGTCGATCCGAACTGCGCAACCTCCGACTTCGCCAGCGTCGCCCTGCTCGCCAGCCAGCGCGCCGAGAACGTCAGTGGCAGCACGCCGACCGCGACCGAGGCTAACCTGCTCGAGGACACGGAGGCGAACAATGCCGAGAATGCACTCGCTCACCGTGGCGTGTTGCGGGGCGGCGAGCTGTGGCTCGGCTACATGTATGCGTCCGATCTGGCCAAGCTCGCCGTGCAGCAGGACAACTACAACTTCTGGCTGCGCAAGTACACGCTGGGGGTCGGCTGGGAGAGCCCGCGCAACGTCACGAACATCTCCGACACCGCGATCAACGTCCGTGAGCCCCGGATCTTCGGGACACCCAAGAGCAGCGTCACCGCGTGCCCGAGCGGCGACCCGGCGGACCCGACCACGACCGACGCGACGCTTTGCCAGAACACGTCGATCGTGTATCTGGCCTGGGGCACCCAGACCAACACGGCCGACCCGGAAGACCTCGGCGTGTGGATCACGGTGAGCACCGACGCCGGCGCGAACTTCAACCAGCCGGTCCGCTATTCGACGGCGATGGGCTCGCTGTTCCAGGACGACGAGGCGGCCTACGAATCGCAGGTCGTCACACGGCCGGACGGCACGCGCTTCTACGGGGTCTGGAACCAGGCCGATCTGGTCGCCAAGACCACCGCCGCGGAGTACGCGAGCGGGGACCTGATCACGGTGCCGGATCCGGTCGTGCCCCCGGCCGACGGCGGCTGCACGATGTCCACCGGCAAGGCGCCGTTCGATCCGAGCCTGCTGCTGCTCGCGGCGCTGGGCCTCGGCGGTATCGCGCTGCGGCGCGTGCGCCGGCAGGGCTGATCGGTTGCGCCGGCCGCCGCGCGCGGCCGGTAGCGGCGAAGCGGGCGCCATGAGGCAGGCGCTCGCTTCGAACGAAGATCACGGCCTCCGCGCAGGCGCCGTCCGGAAACGGGCGGCGCCTTTTTTCGTGCGACGATCCAGCTCGTGCCGCCCTCTCCCGACCCCCCGCCCTCGGCCCCGCCGCCTCACGGGCGAGCACCGTTGCTCGCAGAGAGCGGCCTCGCGCGCTTCGTGCTGCCGCTTGCCGACGCTCAATTCGTCGCGGCGATCGTCGTGGCCCTGCCGGTCTGGCTCTTGCTGGGGCTGGGCCTGGCCGGGCCGCTCCACCGACCGGCCGGCCTGCTCGAGTGGCTCGCGTTCGTGGCCTGGCAGCCGCTGCTCGAGGAACTGGTCTTCCGGGGCCTGCTGCAGGGGCAGTTGCTGCGCTTGTCGGCCGCGCGTCGCGTCGGCCCGGTGTCGGTCGCGAACCTGCTGACGACCGCTGCCTTCGCGGCGATGCACCTGCTGGCGCAGCCTCCGGCGTGGGCGCTGGCGGTCGTCGCGCCCTCGCTGGTCTTCGGCCATCTTCGCGAGCGCTTCGGCAGCGTCTGGCCGGCCGTCGCGATGCACGCGGTCTACAACGCCGGCTTCGGCGTCGCTGCGCTATTCGCCGGGCGGCTCGCGAGCTGACCCGGCCGCGCCTCCGCCGCGCGCCGGCGGATTCCCGGCCGGGCCGGGGCGGCCGCGCCGGTGCAGCCGCCAGGCGCGCAGAAGCAGCGCGATCGCGCTCCAGGCCGAGAACGCGGCCAGCGGCCAGGCCAGCAGCCGGGGCCACAGGGCGGCCACGACCGCCACGACGGCCAGCGCCGTGCCGGCCATCGTCATCGTCTTCGCTTCCGCGGCGCCGAGCACTCGCCGGTTGGCCAGGGCCGCGCCGAAGGTGTTGCCGACGCGGATCGCGCCGGCCGCGATCTGGCCGGCCGAGCCGCCCGACCTGCGCGTCCTCGCAGTGTCGCCCCGATCGCGACGCGCCCGTGCCTCGGCGCGGCGCTCGGCCCGCAGGCGCCGGCGACGCTCGGCTGCCCGGGCGTCGGCTCCGGGGTCGGCCGGCCGGATCCGGTTGCGCTGGCCGAGCAGGATCTCGGTCGCGTTGGACAGGTCCTCCAGGTAGGCCGCTTCCATGTCGGCTGCGAAGTCGGCGTCTTCGGCGGCGATGTCCAGCTCCCAGTTGCCGAGCCAGCTCGCGATGTTCAGGTTGCTGGAGCCGACGCGCGCCCAGCGGCGGTCGGCCACCGCGGTCTTGGCGTGCAGCATCGGCCCGTTCCACTCGAAGACCCGAACGCCCGCCTCGAGCAGCGGACGGTAGCCGGCGCGGCTGACCGGCGACAGCGCCGGAATGTCGCTCGCGCCGGGCACCAGCAGCCGCACGTCGACGCCGTCCATCGCCGCCTGCCGCAGCGCCTGCACGTAGCTGGCAGTGCCCACGAAGTAGGCGTCGGTGAGCCACAACGTGTCGCGCGCCAGCGCAGCGATCAGGTGGTCGAGCCGGTACAGTCCCGCCACCGAAGGCATGCTCGCGAGCACCCTGAGCTCTGCCTCGCCGGCGGGGGCGATCGCGTCGGCCTCGGGCAACTCGTCGGCGGGCAACGGCGCGCCGGTCGTCGCCCAGGCCCGGGCGAAGGCTCGCGCGACTTCGGCCACCGCCGGCCCGCGCAGCTCGACTCCGGTGTCGCGCCAGGGGGCGATGCCGCGCTCGGGATCGCCTTCCCACATGCGGCCAATGCACAGCCCGCTCACGAAGGCGACCGAATCGTCGACGCAAAGCGACTTCCGGTGGTTGCGGCTCACCCAGCCCAGCGGGCTGTCGAAGCTGGGCGGATTGAAGACGCGCACCTCGACGCCGCCCTGGCGCAGCCGCTCCCAGTAGCCGCGCGATGCGCTGCGCAGGCAGCCAAGCCAGTCGTAGGCCATCCGCACGCGCACCCCGCGGCTCGCCGCGTCGATCAGCGCGTCGGCGAAGCGACTGCCGACCGCGTCGTCGTGGACGATGTAGTTCTCGAACATGACCGACCGCCGCGCCTCGCCGATCGCGGCCAGCCAGGCCGGGTAGTTCTCGGCGCCGTCCTTCAGCAGCCGGATCCGGTTGCCGCCGAGCAGCGGCGCGCCGGCCGCGCGCGAGAAGGCCTGCTCGGCGAGCAGGCGCATCCGGGATGCGTCGGGGGCGAGGGTCATGGTGCTGTCGCGGCGGGCATGACCCGGACGATAGCCGAATGTCGGCGGGCCGCGCAGCCTCCGTCGGCGGCCGCGCCGGGAGGCGCTCGACCCGTTCGCTGCCGTGGGCTTTTGAGAAAATAGTACAAAAAATGTACCATATCGGCCATGACCAACGAACGACAGAACGACCTCCTCGTCCCGACCTGCGAGCCGACCGACGCGCTCGAGCAGTTCCTCGAACTCAGCGCGGCCCATTTCGGCCTGCAGCCGCACGAGGCGGGCCTGCCCGGCGACGAACGGGACTAGCCATGCTGAGGGTCAGCCGCCTCACCGACTACGGCACGATGGTCATGAGCCACATGGCCCGCTCGCCGGGCCAGCGCTTCAGCGCGGCCGACCTGGCGGCCACGCTCGGGCTGGGCGTGCCCACGGTGGCCAAGGTGCTGAAGGGGCTGGCGCGCGGCGATCTGGTCACCAGCGTGCGCGGCCTGCGCGGCGGCTACGTGCTGTCGCGGCCGCCCGAGCAGATCACGGTGGCCGACATCGTCGACGCGCTCGAGGAGCGGCCCTTCGGGCTCACCGAATGCAGCGCCACCTCGGGCCTTTGCGACATCGAGGACGGCTGCGGTATCCGCGCCAACTGGCGATCGATCAGCGACGTGGTCAGGCGCGCCCTCGAGGGCGTGACCCTGGCAGACATGATCCGGCCCTTGCCGCCCCGCGAGGTGAAGGTCGACACGAGTTCTCTACGGAGCATCAGCAGATGAGCAGCGCAACCCGACAGCTCGACGCCTTCCTCGAGCGCGAGTACTCGGCCGGTTTCGTGACCGAAGTCGAGGAAGACTCGGTTCCGAAGGGCCTGTCCGAAGACACCATCCGCATGATCTCGGCCCGCAAGGGCGAGCCCGAGTTCATGCTCGAGTGGCGGCTGCAGGCCTATCGCCGCTGGCTGACCATGACGCCGCCCGAATGGGCGCAGGTGAGCTTCCCGGCCATCGACTTCCAGGACATCGTCTACTACTCGGCGCCGAAGAAACTCAAGGACGGCCCCAAGAGCCTCGACGAGGTCGATCCCGAGCTGCTTCGCACCTACGAGAAGCTCGGCGTGCCGCTGCACGAGCGCGCCCGGCTGGCCGGCGTGGCGGTCGACGCGGTGTTCGACTCGGTGTCGGTGGCCACCACGTTCAAGAAGCAGCTCGGCGAGCACGGGATCATCTTCTGTTCCTTCTCCGAGGCGGTGAAGGAGCACCCCGAGC
The DNA here is from genome assembly GCF_023721795.1 of Zeimonas sediminis. Classification (NCBI taxonomy): domain Bacteria; kingdom Pseudomonadati; phylum Pseudomonadota; class Betaproteobacteria; order Burkholderiales; family Burkholderiaceae; genus Zeimonas; species Zeimonas sediminis. Next base: position 1,374,700 of record NZ_JAMQYE010000001.1, on the reverse strand, counting down.
TGGTGCGAAAGTACCTGGGCACCGTGGTGCCCCAGGGCGACAACTTCTACGCCGCGCTGAACTCGGCGGTGTTCTCCGACGGCTCCTTCGTGTTCATCCCGAAGGGCGTCAAGTGCCCGATGGAGCTGTCCACCTACTTCCGGATCAACGCGCGCGACACCGGCCAGTTCGAGCGCACGCTGATCGTCGCCGAGGAAGGTTCCTCGGTCAGCTACCTCGAGGGCTGTACCGCGCCGATGCGCGACGAGAACCAGCTGCACGCCGCCGTGGTGGAACTGGTCGCGCTCGACGACGCCTACATCAAGTACTCCACGGTGCAGAACTGGTACCCGGGCGACAAGGACGGCAAGGGCGGCATCTACAACTTCGTGACCAAGCGCGGCGACTGCAGGGGGCCGCGCTCGCGGATCTCCTGGACGCAGGTGGAGACCGGTTCGGCGATCACCTGGAAGTACCCGAGCGTGATCCTGCGCGGCGACGACTCGGTCGGCGAGTTCTACTCGGTGGCGCTGTCCAACCACCGGCAGCAGGCCGACACCGGCACCAAGATGTTCCACCTGGGCCGCAACACGAAGAGCACGATCATCTCGAAGGGCATTTCGGCGGGCCACGGCAGCAACACCTTCCGCGGGCTGGTGCGCATGTCGCCGAAGGCCGAGAACGCGCGCAACTACACGCAGTGCGACTCGCTGCTGATCGGCGACAAGTGCGCGGCGCACACCTTCCCCACGATCGAGGTGCGGCACCCGTCGGCGCGCGTCGAGCACGAGGCGACCACCTCGCGGATCGGCGAGGACCAGCTGTTCTACGCGATGCAGCGCGGCCTGTCGGCCGAAGACGCGGTGTCGATGATCGTGAACGGCTTCTGCAAGGAAGTGTTCAAGGAACTGCCGATGGAGTTCGCGGTCGAGGCGCAGAACCTGCTGGGCGTGAGCCTGGAAGGCAGCGTCGGCTGAGCAGATAACGGAGAAAACACCAATGTTGACGATCAATGGCCTGAAGGCCTCGGTGGACGGCAAGCAGATCCTGCGCGGGCTCGACCTGCAGGTGAACGACGGCGAGGTCCACGCGATCATGGGCCCGAACGGCTCGGGCAAGAGCACGCTGGCGCAGGTGCTGGCCGGCCGCGACAGCTTCACGGTGGACGGCGGCAGCGTCGAATGGGACGGCCGCGACATGCTGGAGCTGGCCACCGAGGAGCGGGCCCGCGAGGGGCTGTTCCTGGCCTTCCAGTACCCGGTCGAGATCCCCGGCGTGTCGAATGCCTACTTCCTGAAGGCGGCGGTCAATGCGGTGCGCCGCCATCGCGGCCTGCCCGAGCTCGACGCGATGGACTTCCTCGCGAAGGTCAAGTCCGAGATGAAGGCGGTGGGCATGCGCGAGGAGTTCCTGTACCGCTCGGTCAACGAGGGCTTCTCGGGCGGCGAGAAGAAGCGCAACGAGGTGCTGCAGATGGCGCTGCTCGAACCGAAGCTCGCGATCCTCGACGAGACCGACTCGGGCCTCGACATCGACGCGCTGCGCGTGGTGGCCGACGGCGTGAACCGGCTGCGCAGCCCCGAGCGCTCGATGATCGTCATCACCCACTACCAGCGCCTGCTCGACTACATCGTTCCCGACAAGGTGCACGTGCTGGCGCAGGGCCGGATCATCCGCTCGGGCGGACCGGAGCTCGCCCACGAGCTCGAGGAGCGCGGATATTCGTGGCTGCTCGAGGGGGCGCAGGCCGGCGCCGCCGAAAAGGCGGGCCCGGCAACCGGGCCGGCGCGCGCGGCCGCGGCCCGCGAGGGGGCGAAGCGATGAGCGCGACCGACGCCTGGCTGGCAGGCTTCCGGCAGCGGGCAGCGTCGCTGCCCGGCGCGGGGCTGCCCTGGCTCGACCGCGTCCGCGCGCAAGCGATCGATCGTTTCGCGGCCGAGGGCTGGCCGAGCGGCAGGCTCGAGGCCTGGCGGCACACCTCGCTGGTCTTCCTGGGCAGCGAGAGCTTCGCGCCGACCGCCGAGGGCAGCGTCGACGAAGGGGCTGCCCGCAGGGCGGTGGCGGCGCTGCGAGCGTCGCAGGCGGCGTCGCCGGCCGATCGCAGCGGCGCTGCGAAGGCGGGCGGTGCGGACGGGCACTGGCTGGTCTTCGTCGACGGCCGGCACACGCCGGCGCTCGGCGACATCGGCGAGCTGCCCGCCGGCGTGCGCATCGAGCCGCTGTCGCAGGCGCTGGCGCGCGCGCCCGAGTCGGTGGAGCCGCTGTTCGGCGACGCTGCGCTGGGCGGCAGCCCGGTGGCGCTGAACGCCGCGCTGGCCACCGACGGCGCCTTCGTCGAACTGGGCCGCGGCGTCGCGCTCGAGCAGCCTATCCACCTGGTCTTCGTTGCCGGGTCCACGGGCAGCGCCGCGCAAGTGCGCAACCTGGTGCGGGCCGAGGCCGGGTCGCAGGCCACGATCGTCGAGCACTACGTGGCCTCTTCGGCCGACGCCGCCACGCTGACCAATGCGGTCACCCGCATCGACGCGGCCGCCGACGCCCGGGTCACCCACATGAAGCTGCAGCAGGAGTCGGAGCGGGCGGTGCACCTGGCCGCGATCGACGCTGCGCAGGCGCGCGGCGCGGCGTTCGCCTCGCACTCGCTGTCCTTCGGCGCGCGCCTGGCGCGCCACGACATCTCGACCCGCTTCGGCGGCGAGGGCTGCGAGGCGCTGCTCAACGGCCTGTACCACGTCGACGGCAAGCGGCACGTGGACCACCACACCCGCATCGATCACCTGTCGCCGCGCGGGACCAGCCACGAGTACTACCGCGGCATCCTCGACGGCGAGGCGCGCGGCGTGTTCAGCGGCCGCATCCTAGTGGCGCCGGGCGCGGTGCGCACCGACGCGATGCAGCGCGCCGACAACCTGCTGCTGTCGCCGCGCGCCGAGGCCGACGCCCGGCCCGAGCTCGAGATCTACGCCGACGACGTCAAGTGCTCGCACGGCGCCACCGTCGGCCAGATCGACGAGGCGAGCCTGTTCTACCTGCGCACGCGCGGCATCGACGAGGCCCACGCGCGCAACCTGCTGACCTGGGCCTTCGCGGCCGAGGTGCTCGGCCGGATCGAGCTCGGCGCGCTGCGCGAGCGCGCCGGCAATGCCGTCCGCTCGCGTCTGCCGGGAGGCGAGCTTCTGGAGGCCCTGGCATGAGCGTCCGCGAACATCCCGCTACGATCGCCGCTCGCGCGGCCGACTTTCCGATCCTGGCGCGCCCGGTGCGCGGCAAGCGGCTCGCCTACCTCGACAACGCCGCAACCACCCACAAGCCCGATCGCGTGATCGAGGCCGAGGCGGCCTTCTACCGGGAGTCGAACGCCAACATCCACCGCGGCGTGCATTGGCTGTCGCAGCACGCCACCGACCTGTACGAAGGCGCGCGCGACCGGGTGCGCGGCTTCCTGAACGCGGCGCGGGCCGACGAGATCGTGTTCACCCGCGGCACGACCGAGGCGATCAACCTGGTGGCCTTCGGCTGGGGGCGCGCGAACCTGAAGCCCGGCGACGAGATCGTGCTCACCGAGATGGAGCACCACTCGAACATCGTGCCCTGGCAGCTGGTCTGCGAGCAGACCGGCGCGAAGATCAGGGTCGTGCCGATCACCGACGCCGGCGAGCTGCGGCTCGACGTCTACGAGAGCCTCCTCGGCCCGCGCACGAAGCTGGTTGCGATCGCGCACGTGTCGAACTCGCTGGGCACGATCAACCCGGTCGCCCCGATGATCGCGAAGGCGCACGCGGCGGGCGCCCTCGCGCTGGTCGACGGCGCGCAGGCCGTGGCCCACCTGCCGGTCGACGTGCGGGCGCTGGGTTGCGACTTCTACGCGTTCTCCGGCCACAAGCTCTACGGCCCCACCGGCATCGGCGCGCTGTACGGGCGGCGAGAACTGCTGTCGGCGATGCCGCCGTGGCAGGGCGGCGGCGACATGATCCTGACCGTGGCCTTCGAAGGCAGCACCTGGGCCGAGCCGCCGGCGCGCTTCGAGGCCGGCACCCCCAACATCGCCGGCGCGGTCGGGCTGGCCGCCGCGATCGACTACCTGTCCGAGGTGGGCCTCGAAGCGGCCGCGGCCCACGAGGATGCGCTGCTGGCCCGGGCCACCGAAGAGATCCTGAAGCTGCCCGGCATCCGCCTGTACGGCACCGCGGCGAACAAGTCCGGCATCCTGTCCTTCACGGTCGCGGGCATCCATCCCCACGACCTTGGCACGATCCTCGATTCCGAGGGCGTGGCGATCCGCGCCGGCCACCACTGCGCGATGCCGGTGATGACGCGCTTCGGCATTCCCGGCACCGCCCGCGCCTCGTTCGCGCTGTACAACGACGAGCGCGACGTGGCCGCGCTGATCGCCGCGATCCGCAAGGCTCAGAAGCTGTTCGGCACGGAGGAGGCGGCATGAGCGTGTCCGACATGGGCGGCGGCGACCTGCGCGAGCTGTACCAGGAAGTGATCTTCGATCACAACCGCAAGCCGCGAAATTTCCACGAGATGCCCGACGCGGACCATGCGGCCGACGGCCACAACCCGCTGTGCGGCGACCGGCTCACCGTCTACCTGCGCATCGAGAACGGCCGCATCGCCGACGTGAGCTTCGTGGGCCACGGCTGCGCGATCTCCACCGCGTCGGCCTCGCTGATGACCGAGGCGGTCAAGGGCAAGCCGGTCGAGGAGGTCGAGGCGCTGTTCCGCGACGTGCACGCGATGCTGACCGACGCACCGCCCGAGGGCCGCGACTTCGGCAAGCTGCAGGTGCTGTCGGGCGTGCGCGAGTTCCCGGCGCGGGTCAAGTGCGCCACGCTGGCCTGGCACACGCTGCACAACGCGCTGACCGGCGCGGGCACGGCGAAGACAGAGTGAGAACGGGCGATACCGATTGAGGCGATGACGATGAACCGGCACGGCGACATCAGGCAGGTGTATCTCGAACGCGATTGCGAGGCCACGCAGATCCCCTTCGGCTCGCCGGTCACGCTGCCCGGCGGCAGCCTTGCGCAGATCACCCAGCAACTCGGCGGCAACTTTACCGTGATGGTCGGCGGCAACCTGTACCGGATCGCCGGAGCGAACGCCGATGCGCTGGGGCTGGACCCCGCCGACGCCGGCGACGCCAATCCGCCCGGAACGGGACAGCAGGAAGACGATCCGGACAATCCGCCCACGATCGAATCGATCGAGGCCGAGGCCTGGCGACGGCTGGGCACCTGTTACGACCCCGAGATCCCGGTCGACATCGTCAACCTCGGCCTGGTCTACCTGTGCCAGGCGCTGCCGCTGCCCGACGGGGGGTTTCGCCTCGACGTGAAGATGACGCTGACCGCGCCCGGCTGCGGCATGGGCATGACGATCGCCGACGAGGCCCGCGAGAAACTGCTGGGCGTCCGCGGCGTGGAGCAGGTCGACGTGGACCTGGTCTGGGACCCGCCCTGGAGCCGCGAAATGATGAGCGAGTCGGCGCGCCTCGAGATGGGGCTGATGTAGCGTCGGCGCATCGTCGCCCGCGCTGTCCGTTGGACGGGCCCGGCGCCTCGGGGCTTTCGTCGGACATCGCCTTCCGTTCGTCGCGGGCCGGCTGAGGTCCGGTGCGTGGCCGCGCACAGTGCGGCTCATGAGCAAAGCCGCAGCGGTCGATCGCCCGCCCGTCCCGGTCGCCGTTCGCCCGCGCGACGAGCGCGGGGCGGCGCGCGCCGCGCCGGTCGGGTCCGCGCGGCCCGGCGCCCGTGAGCGACCGCCGTCGGCCGGACCCGGCCCGGCGGAGCCCGGCTCGGCCGAACGCCGCCGGGCAGAACGCCCGGCGGCCAAGCGCCAGGCGGCCGAACGTCGGCCGGCAGGGCGTTCCCCCCGGCTCTCGAACCGCGTCGCGATCGGCCTGGCCGTCAGGACGGCGCTGGTCGTGCTGCTGGCCATGGTCACGGTCCAGGGGCTGCTGGCCGTGGCCGGCGTCGCCGCGATGTTCCAGGGCGGCGAGGGCGGCCTGCTGTCGTGGCTCGCCGCCTCAGTGCCGGTCATGGCCGCCGCCGTGCTGGCGGCATGGTGGCAGGGGCACCGTCTGGCGCGCCGCCTCGACCGGATCGGCGTGACCGTCGATCGCGCGCGCCAGACCGACGCCGCGGACGGCGAAGCCGTGCCGGCCGGCGACGAGATCGGCCGGCTCGCGGACTCGGTCAGGCAGCTGGCGGACTCGGTGGCCGAACGCGAGCGCAGGCTGATCGCCTCGGCGCTGTCGGATCCGCTGACCGGCCTGCCGAACCGCGCGCTGCTCGCCGACCGGATCCGGCAGACGATCGCGCTGTCGCAGCGTGCCGGCGTCCAGTTCGCGGTGGCGGTGCTGGACCTCGATCGCTTCAAGTTCGTCAACGACACGCTCGGCCACTCGACCGGCGACCTGCTGCTCAAGGAGGTCGCGCGGCGGATCCGCAGGTCCGTCAGGGAGGCGGACACCGTCGCCCGGATCGGCGGGGACGAGTTCGTGCTGGTGCTGTCGGGCGACGCCGAGGCCGCGCGCACCGTGTCGCGCGCTATCCTCGAGGCGATGCGCGCGCCGCTGCGACACAAGGACCAGCTGATCGACATCGGCGTGAGCATCGGCATCGCGATGTACCCGGCGCACGGCCAGGACGAGGTGACGCTGCTGCGCCACGCCGATTCGGCGATGTACCGCGCCAAGCGCGCCCGATCGGGCGAGCACGTGTTCGACGGCGAGGGCAGCGAGCTGCAGCGCAGCTACCTGTCGATGCTTGGCGAGATGCGCGAGGCGCTGCGCAACGGGGCCTTCGTGCTCGATTTCCAGCCCAAGCTGGAGCTCGCGAGCGGCCGGATCGCCGGCCTGGAGGGGCTGGTGCGCTGGCACCACCCGCAGCGCGGCCGGGTCCCGCCGGGCGAGTTCATCCCCTTCGCCGAGCAGACCGGCTTCATGCGCGAGATCACCCGTTCGGTGGTCGAGCAGGGCGCGCGCTTCTCGAAGGCGCTGGCCGACGAGGGCCTGGACCTGTGCGTGTCGGTCAACGTGTCGGCGCTGGACATCGAGAACGACGCCTTCGCCCGAACCGTCATGGAGGTGCTGCGCAAGTACCCGATCGATCCCCGGCGGCTGTGCCTGGAGATCACCGAGAGCGGCGTGGTCAGCGAGTCCGACACCTCGATGAAGAACCTGCGCGCGATCGCCCGCGCCGGCGTGAGGCTGTCGGTCGACGACTTCGGCACCGGCTACGCCACGCTGAAGCAGTTGCAGCGCCTGCCGGTCAACGAGCTGAAGATCGACCGCTCCTTCGTGACCGGCATCCAGAAGGACCGCGGCAACATGACGATCGTTCGCTCCACGATCGAGCTCGGCAAGCAGCTCGGCCTGAAGGTGGTGGCCGAGGGGGTGGAGACCGCGCAGGAGATGCGCTGCCTGGCGAGGCTCGGTTGCGACGAGATCCAGGGCTATCACCTGGCCAGGCCGATGCCCGAAGCCGAAGTGGTCGGCTGGCTGCGCATGCGCCAGGCGCTCTACGGGAGCTCGCCGTCCAGGTAGAACCAGCGGCCGCCTTCGCGCACGAAGCGGCTCTTCTCGTGCAGCCTGTGGGCGCGACCGCCCAGCTTGCTGCGGGCGACGAACTCGACCGTGGCGTGGTCGGCGTCCTGCGCCTCGTGCTTCCTGACCTCCAGCCCCAGCCAGCGCAGCCCCGGTTCGCTCGGCGCGATCGCCGGCGGGCGCGTGTCCGGATGCCAGGTGTCGAGCAGGTAGTCGACGAGCCCCAGCACGAAGGCCGAGTAGCGCGAGCGCATCAGTGCCTCGGCGGTCGGCGCGGCCAGGTGCAGCGGGCCGGCGTGCCAGCGGCCGCAGCAGTCGCCGTAAGAGGCGCCGCTGCCGCAGGGGCAGGCGGCGCGCGGCGCGGCGTTTGCGCCCAGGCGCGAGTCCTCGATGGCCATTCGACGGGGGCGCCGGCGGGCGGGCCGGCGAGCAGCGGTGATTCGGGTCAAGCAGGATTATCCGGACCGCGCTAGATTGACGCCATGTCGATCGATCCGATATCCGCGCTGATCGGCGCCGCGAATCCCTGGGAGTGGTGGCGCGGCGTCGACGACCTGTGGCGCTGGGGCGTGCACGCGCAGGCGATCTGGGCCTACGACGCGGCCGACGACGACACGCGCCGCGAGATCCGCAGGCAGCGCGTCGCGTCGATGATCGAGCACGCGCGCACCCGCTCGGCCTTCTATCGCGCCCACTGGCGTCACGTGCCGCCGGGCTGCGCAGACCTTTCCGCGTATCCGCCGGTGAACCGCAAGCTGCTGATGGCGGGCTTCGACGACTGGGTCGTCGACCCCGACCTGCGCAAGGCCGAGCTGCTGAAGTTCGTCGCGGATCCGGGGCGGATCGCCGAGCCCTATCTCGGCAAGTACGCGATCTGGACCAGTTCGGGCACCACCGGCGTGCCGGGCATCTACGTTCAGGACGCCGACGCGCTGGCGCTCTACTCGGCGCTGATGACCTGCCGCTTCGAGCTCGGCGCGAGCTTCGGCGGGGCAGGCCGCTCGCTCGCCGAGCCGGCGCGGCTTGCCTTCGTTGCGGCAATCGACGGTCACTTCGCCGGTGTGGTCTCGTGGGAGCGCCAGCGACGGCTGCATCCGGCGATCGCGGCCAGCTCGCGCGCCTTCTCGATCCTGCAGCCGTTGCCGAGGCTGGTGGCCGAGCTGAACGCGTGGCGGCCGGCCTTCGTGGCCACCTACCCGACGATGCTGACCCTGCTCGCGCGCGAGCGCTGCGAGGGCCGGCTGGCGATCGAGCCGCAGGCCCTGTGGTGCGGCGGCGAGGGCCTGACCCAGGCCGATCGCGCCGCGATCGAGCAGGCCTTCGGCTGCCCGGTGGTGGAGGACTACGGCGCCTCGGAGTGCATGAACATGGCCTTCGCCTGCCGCCACGGCAGGCTTCACGTGAACGACGACTGGGTCGTGCTCGAGCCGATCGACGAGCAGGGCAGGCCGGTGCCGGCCGGGCAGCCGTCGGCGAGTGTGCTGATCACCAACCTGGCCAACCGGGTGCAGCCGCTGGTCCGCTACGACCTGAGCGACAGCGTCACGGTCGACGACACGCCCTGCGACTGCGGGCGCCGGCAGCCGTCGGTGCGCATCGAGGGCCGGCGCGACGACGTGCTGGTCCTGCCGGCGGCCGGGCACGGCGTGGCGAGCGTGCGCATCCTGCCGCTGGCGATCGAGACCGTGATCGAGGAAGAAGCGGGCGTGCACCGCTTCCAGCTCACCCAGACCGCCCCGGGCGCGATGAGCCTGAGACTGGACCTGGCCGACGAGGCCGACCGCGCCGCGGCCTTCGCAAGCGTCAGGCGGGCGGTGGCGCGATTCCTGAAGGGGCAAGGGGCCCGCCCGGTGAAGCTCGCGCTGGATTCGCAGCCGCCCGAGGCGAACCCGGTCAGCGGCAAGCTCAGGCAGGTCAGGGCGATGCCGGCGGCGCAGCCGGCGCGCTGACACGGAAGAGGGCCGGCGCGTCAAAAGAAAAGGCCGGCGCCCCCGAGGGAGCGCCGGCCCTTGCGGCAGGGGCCCGAAGGCCCCCGAAACTCAGCGCGACGCGCGACGGCGCAGCGCGATCGCCGCGATGCCGCCCGCCAGCAGCAGCGGCAGCGTCGGGTCGAAGGGCGCCTTGCCGGAGGCCATCGTGCAGCCACCGTCGCCGGAGGTGGTGACCGGCGTCTCCTCGGCGGGCAGCCAGGCCGGCGGCGTGTTGTCCGCGGCCTCGATCGGCGTGATCCGAAGCGTGAACGTCCCTTCACCCGTGTTGGCGTCGTAGGTGGTCCAAAGGGTCGGATCCTTGACCTCGATGTAGTAGTTCAGGTTGAGGTTCGCCAGATCCTCGATCGGGCCGCTCTGGTAGCCGGCGCGACGCTCCAGCAGCGGGTTCGCAACGAGTTGCGCAGCGATCTCGTCGTTCGTTGCCGTGCCGCCAGCGGCCAGCGTGTAGACCGAGCTCTCCGCGTCCCAGGTGGCGTACAACGTGCCGCCGGCCGTGTTGACGTCGCCATCGTCGAGCCACACCGTTGTCGGCGTGGACTCGTACATCGCGATCGTGGCGGCGTCGACGATCCGCTCGGTCCGGTCGCCGGTCACAGGGTCGACGTCGTAGGTGATCCAGTTCGTGCCGTTGAACCATGCAACGACATCGTCGTCGGTCCCCGGGTTGCCGTCGGCGTCGTAGAGCCAGCCCGGCGGCACCCAGTTGATCGGCAGCCACTGACCGAAGTTGTCGGTGTAGTTCTTCGACAGCATGCCGCTGGTCAGCATGTCCTCGTCGCTGGTGAGCGTCGAGGTGTCGACCTCGAAATAGGCGCGCGTGCTGCTGAAGAAGCCCCAGTAGTGCTTGTCGTCGGCCGGGCCGTAGAACAGCCCGCCGGGGAATTCGGCGATGTCCTTGGTGCCGAGCGGCGTCGGCGGATTGGCGATCGGGTCGGCGATCTCCTCGTACAGGCGGATCTTCACGCCGTCGCCGCTGGTCGACTTCACGAAGTTGCCGCCGATGTTGAAGCCGAGCTCGATCTTGAACCCGGCCAGCCGCTTGCCGGTGTGGTTGTTCAGCTTGCCGATCATCCGGTAGGCGTTCAGGGTCGGATCCTGGTCCGCCTGCGGATCGATGACGTTGCCGTCCTTGTCGACGATGGGCGCGTAGAAGTCGCCCGGCTTGACCTTGAACACCAGGTCGATCGGGCCGATTGCATTGGCGCTCATCTTGTAGCGCTTGTGCGACTGGAAGGTGTCGTTGCACGCCCAGTCGTAGGTGTGCCCGTTGGCGAACTTCAGTGCGTCGGTCCGCGGCGCCATCACGCAGTCGGCGTAGATCTGGTTGGCGTTGCGCGGCGGGACGTTGTTGAAGACGGTGATGCCAGGCGCGACGGCCTTGACCACGTCCCAGCCGATCTCCCCGTAGGTGATCGCCCCGTCGGTGCCGGCGGTCACGTCGCGGTCGTAGATCGTGGTGATGGGGGCGGTGTCGCTCGACTTCAGGTTGGTCAGATCGATCGACTGGATTTCGCCGGCGAAGGCCGGCGCGGCGACGAGCGCCAGCGCGACACAGCGCGCGAGCGTCTTGCTCGAGAAGGGAAGCTGCACGGGGAAGGTCTCCTGCGGGGGTAAAACAGCGACTTGCACTTTACCAACGCAGGGCGGAATTACGGGTTTTCCCGAAGGAGGGTCGTTGACATTTGTTAAGCAAGGCCGCCCGACGGTTCCGTTTGCGGCATCGCCGGTGCGGGAAACCCGGAGTCGGCCGGCGGGAACCTGGCTTCGTCGCCCTCAGCCCACGCTCACGCCGACCAGCGCGCCGATTCCGTAGGTGGCCGCGCCGGCGGCCGCGCCGATCGCGAGCATCCGCAGGCCCGACAGCAGCGCGCCGCGCCCGGTGAAGAAGGACAGCGCCGCGCCGACCGCGAACAGCGACGCGGCGGCCAGTCCGATCGACGCGCCCAGCGCGATCGCCTCGCCGAGCAGCAGCCACGGCAACAAGGGAATCACCGCCCCGGCCGCGAAGGCCAGGAAGGACGAGATCGCCGCGCCCCAGGGCGAACCGAGCTCGTCGGGATTCAGGCCGAGCTCCTCGCGCGCCAGCGTGTCCAGCGCGCGCTCCGGGTCGGCGATCAGCGTCTGCGCCATGCGGCGCGCGTCGTCGGGCGGGAAGCCCTTCGCCTCGTAAATCAGCGCGAGCTCGTCGGCCTCGGCCTGCGGGTACTCCTCGAGCTCCTCGCGCTCCAGCCCGATCTGGTACTCGAAGACTTCGCGCTGCGAGCGCACCGACACGTACTCACCGGCCGCCATCGAAAAGGCGCCCGCCAGCAGCCCGGCCACGCCGGCCAGCAGAAGCGTGCGCGGCTCGGCCGCCGCGCCGGCCATGCCGAGGATCAGGCTCGCGTTCGACACCAGGCCGTCGTTGACGCCGAACACGGCCGCGCGCAGGTTGCCGCTGCCGGTGTGGTGCCGCTTGCCGATCTGTTCGACGTCGGTGGGCCGCGGGTGCCCTGCCGGCGGCGGCGCCGAATACACCGACAAGCCCCTGACCTTCAGCGCGGCGAACGCGGGTCGCAGCGGCCGCACGCCCAGCCGGCGGGCAAGCGCCAGCGCGGCCCGCGCCCGGAAGCCCAGCGGCACCTCGGCAGGCACCGGCCGGCCGGCCTCGCGCAGTCGCCCGGCCCAGAACCCGGCCTGCTGCTCGGCGGCCGCGCCGAGCTCGCGGTACATGCGCGAGATTCGCGCATCCGTCTCGATCTGCGCGAGCGCGCGGTACAGGCGGGCCGAGCGGGCTTCCTCGAGGTAGCCCTCGCTGGCGGCATTCGTGTCGGTTGAGCTCATCTGCGCGATCGTAACGCGGCGCGCGGGTGGCCGGGCGGCGCGGGAAAGGCGGCGCCTCGCCCAGACCGCCCGGCCCCCGGCGCCCGGGCCCACGGCCGGCCCCCCGTCGATCTGCGATGATCTCGCCATGCCGAACAGCCCGACCCGCCTTCTCGACCGGTTTCCGCTCAGCATCGTGGCGCTGCTTTGCGCCACGCTGGGCCTTGCGCCCTACCTGCCCGAACCGCACGTCTGGGAGAAGCTGAAGATGCTGGCGGCCGGCGCGCTCTCCCGCCCGGTCGACGTGTTCGACCTGTTGCTGCACGGCCTGCCGTGGGCGCTGCTCGCGGCGAAGCTCGTGCGCCTGCGCCGGCGCTCGCCGAAGTCCTGAAAGAGGCGTCGCATGTTCAGCTACCGTCACGCATTCCACGCGGGCAACCACGCCGACGTGCTCAAGCACGTGGTGCTCGTTCAGCTGCTACGCCACCTGGCGCTGAAGGAGACGCCGTTCTGGGTCATCGACACGCATGCCGGGGCGGGCCTGTATTCGCTCGAGGGCGAGTGGGCGGCCAAGCGCAGCGAATTCGCCGACGGCATCGGCAGGCTGTGGGGGCGGGCCGACGCGCCGCCGGCGGTGGCCGACTATCTCGACGAGGTGCGCGCGGTCAACCCGGAGGGCCGGCTTCGCCACTACCCCGGCTCGCCCTTCATCGCGCTGCGCCACCTTCGCGATCGCGACCGGCTCAGGCTGTTCGAGATGCACCCGAACGAGAGCCGGGTGCTGGCCGGCAACATCGAGGAGGCCGGGCGCGACGCGCAGCGGCGCACGATCGTCTCGCCCGGCGACGGCTTCGCGGGCCTGAAGGCGCTGCTGCCGCCGCCGCCGCGGCGCGCGCTGGTGCTGATCGATCCGTCGTACGAGGACAAGCGCGACTACGCGCGGGCGCTCGCCGCGCTGCGCGAGGGGCTGGAGCGATTCGCGACCGGCTGCTACGCGATCTGGTACCCGCTGGTGCAGCGGCCGGAGCCTGCCGACCTCGCGCGGCGGCTGACGAACCAGCCCGGCATCCGCTGGCTGCACGTCACGCTGGCCGTCCGCCATCCGGCCGCCGACGGCCTGGGCCTGCACGGCAGCGGGATGTTCGTCGTCAATCCGCCGTGGACGCTGCACGAGTCGCTGCGGGCCTGCCTGCCGTGGCTGACCGCCGCGCTTCGACAGGACGACGGTGCGCGGCATTCGCTCGAGCAAGGGGGCGAGGGGTCGCCGGCGCAGCCGGTGCAGTCGGCGCGACCGCCGCGACCCGCGCGGCCGGCGCGAACCAAGGCGCCAGTGCGCCGATGAAGCTGGCCGCCGCCGGGCTCGCGCTGGCGCCGCTGCTGGTCGTTCAGGGGAGGCGGGTGCGGCGGATCGCGCTGCGCCTGCCCGAGGCGGCGGGCCCGCGCGAAGGCGCCGCAGGGCGATCTCCCGAGCGTGCTGCCCGCACGCTGAGGCTGCTGGTCGTCGGGGATTCTTCGGCTGCCGGCGTCGGCGCGCCGACCCAGGACGATGCGCTGGCCGGGAACCTGGCGCGGGCGCTGCTCGGCGCGAACCCGGAGAGCGCCGCCGGGCCCGCGCCGCCGGTCGCTCCCGATCGCGTGGAATGGTCGCTGGCAGCGCGCACCGGTGCGAACGCGGCCGAGGCGCTGGGCATGATCGAGGCGCTGGCGCCGCGCGGCTGCGACCTGGCCGTGGTAGCGGTGGGCGTCAACGATGTGACCGGCGCCACGCCGCCCGCGCGCTGGCTGCGCGTGGTCGAGCGACTGGCGTCGACGCTGCAGCACCGCCACGGCGCGGCCTGCGTGATCGTCTCGGGCCTTCCGCCGATGCATCGCTTCCCGCTGCTGCCGCAACCGCTGCGTTGGTACCTGGGGGCGCGCGCCCGGCACCTGGACGAGGCCCTCGCCCGACGTTGCGCCGGGCAGCCGGCGATGCGCCACCTGCCGCTGCCCGCGCTGGCCGACCGATCGCTGATGGCCGAGGACGGCTTCCACCCGTCGCCGGCCGGTTACCGCGTCTGGGCCGGGGCGCTGGCCGCCGAGGCCGCGCGGGCCTTGCCCAGCCTGATGGCCGGGAGGCCCGCCGCGGCGGCCAGCGCGAGCACGAAGTAGGCGGCCTGCCAGCCGGTCGCGCTGGCCGGCCCGCCGAAGGCGTCGAGCGCGAGCCCCACCGCCAGCGGCCCTACGAAGGACGCCGCGAAGCCCACCGTTGAGTGCAGCGCCATGGTGGCGCCGCGATAGTCGGGGTCGGCGGCCCCGACCATGCCGGCGGTGAGCGCGCCCGAGTCCGCGGGGACCGCGCAGCCGTGCAGCAGCAGCAGCGCGAGCACCAGCAGCCAGGGGCCGGCCGAGGCCAGCCCGAGGCCGACGGCGAACGCCGCCGACGCCGCCATGACGGCCGCGATCAGCCGCCGCCTGCCGATCCGAAGGGCCATCTCGTTGCCCAGGATGCTGGCAGGCATCGCGATCAGGGTGACCGCCACGCTGACGACGACCGCGTCGATCCACGCGGGCGCGCCCTCCCGCGCTGCGGTGAACAGCCAGAACGACACGATCCAGGCGCGGATCGCGGCGAGCTCGAAGCAGTGCGCGCCGTAGCCGAGCACGAAACCCAGCGCGGGCCGGTTGGCCAGCACCGGCCGGAAGTCGAGCAGCCTGGCCCCCGCGCGCGGCGTGGGCCGGTGCGCGGGAAGCGACAGTGCCACCGCGGTCATGACCAGCGGGCCGCAGCCCACGGCCACGAAGGCGGCCTGCCAGCCGAACTGGCGCTCGACCAGTTGCGCGCCGAGGAAGGACAGGCCGACGCCGACCGAGTAGCTCGAGGTGTACAGCGTGATGCTGCGCGAGGCGTCGCCCGGCGGCAGCCGGTCGGTCAGCGCGCGCAGGCCCGGCATGTAGGCGCCCGCGAAGCCGGCGCCCGCGATCGCCCACAGGAACGCCGCCGACCAGAAGCCCTGCGCGAACATCGCGAAGGCCAGGGTCGCGACCGTGCTGAGCAGCGTGCCGGACACCAGGATGCGCCGTGCGTCGACCCGGTCGGTCAGCGTGGTGCTCAGCGGCACCATGACCGCGTAGCCCATGAAGTAGGCGCCGGCGATCGCGCCGCTTTCGGTCGCGCTCAGCCCCCAGAGCTCGGCGAAGCGAGGGATCAGCGCCGAGAAGGCCATGTGCGGCAGCAGGCTGCCGAGCTGGCCCGCGCACATCGACGCAACCAGGGGGCCCGCGCGCATCGTCGGACTCAATCGGCGCCCGCCGGTGCCTCCCGGCGCCGCTGCAGCAGCGGAACGCCGTGGCGGACCGCGGTGATCTCCGCCAGGATCGAGATCGCGATCTCGGGCGGCGTGCGGGCGCCGATGAACAGGCCGATCGGTCCGTGCAGCCGGTCGATTTCCTCGGGCGTCATGTCGAACATCGCGAGCCGCGCCCTGCGGCTCGCAGTGGTCGCCCGGCTGCCCAGCGCGCCCACGTAGAAGGCCGGGGACTTCAGCGCCTCGAGCAGCGCCATGTCGTCGAGCTTCGGATCGTGCGTCAGCGCGACGATCGCGGTGCGGTCGTCGATGCCGAGCGCGAGGATCGCGTCGTCGGGCATCTCGCGCAGCAGGCTCACGCCCTCGATCGTCATGCCTTCGGCGAACTCCTCGCGCGGATCGACGACCACGATCTCGTAGTCGGCGGCCAGCGCGATTTCACACACGCAGCGCGACAGCTGGCCGGCCCCGATGACGACCAGGCGCCAGCGAGGGCCGTGGACTGCGCGCATCGTGCGGCCGTCGAAGGAGAAGACGTCGGAGCGCGCGGCGTCGGCGAGGCTGGACGCGCCGGTTGCCATGTCGAGCGACCGGGTGGTGATCCGCTTGGCCGCGGTCCTGGCGAGCAGGGCCTCGAGCAGGTCCGGCCGCGGCCGCGGCTCGACCACGATGCGCAGCCGGCCGCCGCAAGGCAGGTTGAAGCGGCTCGCGTCGTCGCGGGTCGCGCCGTAGACGACGAGCTCGGGAAGCTCGCGCTGCAGCGCGCCTTCGCGGACCCGCGCGATCAGGTCGTCCTCGACGCAGCCGCCCGACACCGAGCCGACCACCTGCCCGTCGTCGCGGATCGCCAGCCAGGCGCCCGGCCGGCGCGGCGCGGAGCCCCAGGTTTCCACGACGGTCGCCAGCGCCACGCGACGGCCGGCGCGCAGCCAGTCGATCGCGGCGCGAAGGACCGAGAGATCGGTGCTGTCCATGGTCTCGCAGTGCGTTGCGGGTGATGCCGACCCTGCGGGCCGGTCCCGCTGCCCGCGGCCGGCCGTCGTGCTTGCTTGACCGGCGTCATCACCGGAACCGGCCGCAAGCCGGACAATCATGACATCGGCAGTGAACGGTGTCGCGCACGCCGTTCCGATCGTTCCCGCTTCAGTTCAACCCCAGTCCAGGACCCCCGATGATTCGAGAAACCGAAGGCGACATCCTTCTCAGCAAGGCCCAGTTCATCGCCCACGGCATCGCGCCGCAGGACCACTTCGACAACGGTCTGGCGCTCGCGCTGCGCGAGCGCTGGCCGGCCATGGTGCGCGACTACCGCCAGGCCACCCGCAACCATCCGCTGGCGGCCGGCGAGATCTGGGCCTGGGCCGGCGTCGATGCCGACGGCAGCGCCCGCGGCGTGGTCAATCTGCTCACGCAGGACATGATCGGATCCGGCGGCTCGGCGAGGCCCGGCAAGGCCACGGTCGAGAACGTGAGCCGCGTGCTGAAGGCGTTGGCCAAGTTCGCGCGCGACGAGAAGGTTCGCAGCCTGGCGCTGCCGCGGCTGGCTACCGGTGTCGGCGGCCTGCAGTGGGCCGACGTGAAGCCGGTCGTCCAGCAGCACCTCGGCGACCTGGGCATTCCGGTCATCGTCTACGAGACCTATCACGCCGGCGTGCAGGCCGACGAGAAACTGGGCTGAAGCCCCGGCGCACCCGAGCCGCGCCGGCCGGGCCGGCGCGGTCTCAGGAGATGCCCGATCTCGCCAGCGCGATTTCCGAACGAGCCTGCCTGAGCACCGAGATCGAGGCGCTCAGGGCCAGTCCGGCCATCGCGATGGCGACCAGCAGATCGGGCCAGACGGTGCCGGTGCCGAACACGCCCAGCGCAGCCGCAGCCACCGCCAGGTTGCCGATCGCGTCGTTTCGGCTGCACAGCCAGACCGAACGCAGGTTGGCGTCGCCTTCCCGGAACGAGAACAGCATGGCCGCCACCCCGGCGTTCACCGCCAGCGCGAGCAAGGCGATCGCGCCCATCGTGAAAGGTTCCGGCGCCTCCCCGAGGACAGCTGCCCAGGCGACCTTGCCCAGCACGAATGCGCCCCACGCGCCCATCGTGGCTCCCTTGATCCAGGCGGCGCGCGCGCGCCACAGCAATCCCATCGACAGGACCGCCAGCGACAGTGCGTAGTTGGCCGCATCGCCTGCGAAGTCGACCGCATCGGCGAGCAAGGACACGGATCCGGACTTGAGGCCGCCCACGATCTCGATCCCGAACATCGCGGCGTTGAGGATGAGCGCGATCCACAGCACGCGTCGCAGCCGGGGGTTCGCCGCATCGAATTCCGACGATGTGCAGTGATCATCGTGGCAGTGGGACAAGGGCCTCTCCGTCGTGCGTTGTCATGGCCGTCATTCAAAAGCCTGGAGTCGCTACGGAGTCAAGGGCTATCATCGAAAGATCGAGACGTTCTCCCCGCACGGAGGTGGCGATGCGAATCGGCGAGCTCTCCAGGATGACCGGCGTCGACGTGGAGACGATCCGCTTCTACGAGAAGAGCGGCCTGTTGCCGCAACCGGCGCGCGAGTCCAACGCCTACCGTTCCTACGGCCCGGCGCACGTCGAGCGGCTGGTTTTCGTCAGGCATTGCCGGGCGCTCGACATGCCGCTCGACGCGGTCAGGCGGCTGCTCGGCTTCGTCGACCATCCGGACGCGGACTGCGGCGACATCAACGAACTGATCGACGAGCAGTTGGCGCGGGTCCGCGCCAGGCTCGACAGCTTGCGCGCGCTCGAGCGCCAGCTCGCCTCGCTGAGCGCGCAGTGCCGCGAGCCCCACGCGGCCCGCGAATGCGGAATCCTGCAGGAGCTGGTGTCGGCGGCCCAGGGCGAAGCCTGCGCCTGCCACGGTGCGAAGCGATGAGCCTTGGCGCAAAATGAGGCCCTGACTCGACGCGCCACCCGGCGCGCTGCGAACTTGCCGAGAAAACCACGAGAACAAGCGATGCACGATTTCAAGGGCGTCTACCCGATCCTGGCCACCCCGTTCCGAAACGACGAGAGCTTCGACGAGGACTCGCTTCGCCGGATGCTCGCGTTCATGCAGCGCATCGGCGTGCAGGGCGTCACCGTGCTGGGCGTGCTCGGCGAGGCGAACCGGATGAGCGACCGCGAGCGCGAGGCGATCGTGCGAACGACCGTCGGCGCGGTCGGCGGAACGATGACCGTGATCGTCGGCATCTCGCATCCGGGCACCCGCGCCACGGTCGAGCTCGGCCGAATGGCCGCCGAGCTGGGCGCCGACGCGCTGATGGTCACGCCGTCGGCCGAGCCGGCGCCCAACGATGCGCGGGTGGCCGAGTACTTCGGCCGGGTCTGCGAAGGCGTGAGCCTGCCGGTGGTGCTGCAGGACCATCCCGCGTCGACCGGCGTGCACATGGGCGTGCCGCTGATCGCGAAGATCGTCGCCGACAACGCCCGCATCGCCTGCATCAAGGCCGAGGCGGTGCCCTCGGCGCCGAAGATCGCGGCGATGAAGGCTGCGCTGTCTCGCGAACTGCCGATGCTCACCGGCCTGGGCGCGCTGTACGGCCAGTTCGACCTGGAGCAGGGATCCAGCGGCTACAACACCGGCTTCGCGTTCCCCGAGGTGCTGCAGGCCCACGTGGCGGCCTGGCAGCACGGCGACAAGGCGCTCGCCCGGCGGATCTGGAACCACTTCCTGCCGCTGATCGTGTTCGAGCAGCAACCGGGCGTGGCGGTACGCAAGGAGCTGCTGCGGCGGCGCGGGCTGCTCGGCACCGGCACCGTCCGGCACCCGGGCGGGGCGCTGGCGCCGGTCAGCGCGGCGCAGCTGACCGAGCTGCTCGAAGCGGTCATGCCGGGTGTCGACATCACGCAGCCGCTCGACGTTGCCAGCGTGATCGGCTGACGGGCGCCGAGCGCCGAGCCTTGCGGCTCGAAGCGCCGTGGCCCGGGCCGATGTCGCAAGTCTCGAGCCGATTCATCGGGGAGGCGAGATGGAGATCCTGATCGACGTGCCCGCGCTCGAGCGCGGCCTGCCCGGCACGCTCACGGTGCCTGCCTCGGCGCGCGGCATCGTGGCCTTCGCCCACGGCAGCGGCAGCAGCCGGCTCTCGCCGCGCAACCGCTACGTTGCCGAGGTGCTGCAGCAGCGCGGCATCGCCACGCTGCTCTTCGACCTGCTCACGCCGCAGGAAGACCGAGACCCGGAGGCGCGCTTCGACATCCCGCTGCTCACCGAGCGCCTGCTGGCCGCCACCGACTGGCTGGCGCGGCAGGACGCGGTCTCGGCATTGCCGCTCGGCTACTTCGGCGCCAGCACCGGCGCGGCGGCGGCGCTCGAGGCAGCAGCCGCCCCGGGCAGCCGGGTCGCGGCCGTCGTTTCGCGCGGCGGACGCCCCGACCTGGCGCGGGCCGGCCTGCTCGAGGCGGTCGCCGCGCCGACGCTGCTGATCGTGGGCGGGTTCGACGACGTGGTCATCGGCCTCAACCGAAAGGCGATGGCCCGCATGCGCTGCGAGAACGAGCTGGTGATCGTGCCCGGGGCCACTCACCTGTTCGAGGAGCCGGGCACGCTGGCGCAGGCGGCGGGTCACGCTGCGGACTGGTTCGCGCGCTGGTTCGGCTGAAGCGCGCGCGGCGCCGTCGCATCGTGGTCGCGCGTCGGCGCGTCACCGCCCCGCATCGCCGCATCGCCGCCCCGATCCGTTAGGCTCTCGCCCATGCTCTCGGTGAATCTCGGTCCGCTGGGCCTCTCGGTCGATCGCTTGCTGATGATCGTCGCGATCTTCGTGGCGCTCGTCGCCGGCTGGCTCGCCGGTCGCCGCCTCGGCACGCCGAAGGGCGCGGGCATCGGCGCGGTGCTGCCCGACATGGTGCTGGTGGGGCTCGTCGTCGCACGGGTCGCGTTCGTCGCGCGCTGGTTCGACCAGTACCGTGGCGAACCGCTGTCCATGCTCGACATCCGCGACGGCGGTTTCGAGACCTGGGCGGGCGTCGCCGCGGCGCTGGCCTTCGGAGCGTGGCGGGCCTGGCGTCGCGAGGCGCTGCGCAGGCCGTTGGCCGCGGCCCTGGTCGCGGGCGCGCTCGCATGGGGCGGGCTGGCTGTCGGCATCCACCAGATCAGGCAGTCGGCGCCCGCGCTGCCGGACACGCAGCTTCGTTCGCTGGCCGGCGAGCCGATTTCGCTGGGGGCGCTGGTGCAGGGCCGGCCGGCCGTCGTCAATCTGTGGGCCACCTGGTGTCCGCCCTGCGTGCGCGAGATGCCGGTGCTGGCGGCCGCGCAGAAGCGCGAGACCGGCATCGTCTTCATGTTCGCGAACCAGGGCGAGGGCGCCGGGCAGGTCGAGCGCTTTGTCGCCGCGCAGAAGCTGGACCTCGGCAACATGCTGCTCGATCCGGGCGGGGCGCTGGCGCGCAGCGTGGGCTCGCGGGCGATGCCCACCACGCTGTTCTACGACGCGCAGGGCAGGCTGGTGGACACGCATCTCGGCGCGCTGTCCGAGGCCTCGCTCGCGGCGAAGCTGCAACGAATTCGCCCCGGGAGCGATCGATGAGGTCGGTTCTGCTGCGGATCGAGGGACGCGTGCAGGGCGTCGGTTACCGCGCGGCCATGGCCCGCGAGGCGCGGCGGCTCGGCGTGGTGGGCTGGGTGAGGAACCGGCTCGACGGCTCGGTCGAGGCGCTGGCAGCGGGGCCGGAGCCGGCGGTCGAGGCGCTCGTCGAATGGGCGCGCCGCGGGCCGCCCGCTGCGAGCGTCGCGCGGGTCGACGTCGTCGAGCGCGCCGACGAGGCCTCGTCCTTCGAAGGCTTCATGCAGCGGCCCACCGCCTGAGCTGCCCCGGGTCTGCCCGATTCGCGCCGCGGCGAAAGCGGGTCCTTGCCGCGCTCTGCCCGAATTGGAGATCCGTTGCAAGCAATTGATTCGAATCGCGTTTCCGCCAGGGGTACGGCTTGTCGCATTCGGCGCAATATGAGCCTTGACTCATACAGACAGAAGGAGCAGCCATGGATCGCAAGCACTTCATCCGCGGCATGAGCGCCATGCTGGGCGCTGTGGTGTTCGGGCCGGTGCTGACCGCCTGCGGCAGCGGCGGCGACGACTCGCTGAACACGATCGCCGAGGCCGGTGTGACCGGCGACACCACGCTCACCTCGACCGGGCTGGACGAGATCGAAATCGCGGGCCTGAAGTTCATGCGCGAGGAAGAGAAGCTGGCGCACGACGTCTACGCCACGCTGTTCAACACCTGGGGTGCCGAGATCTTCTCGAACATCGCGGCCAGCGAGACCGCGCACACCGAGGCGGTGCTCGGCCAGATCGAGCTCTACGGAATCGAGGATCCCGCCGAGGGCAATCCGGTCGGCGTGTTCGAGGACCCGTATCTCCAGGCCTTGTACGACAAGCTGATCGCGATGGGCAGCGTCAGCCTGATCGAAGGCCTGAAGGTGGGCGCGCTGATCGAGGAGACCGACATCGTCGACATCCGCGAGAAGATGGAGGACACCGACGAGGCCAGCATCCTGCAGGTCTACCAGAACCTGCTGTGCGGCTCCTACGAGCACCTGCAGGCCTTCGACAAGGCCTTGCGCGCCAACGGCGTCAGCTACCAGTCGCAGGTGATCACGCAGGAGGAGTGGGACGCGATCGTGGCGGGCACCGCTTCCTGCACCGCCTGAGGTCCGCACGCGAGCACGTACCGACGCGCGCTGCGGGCTGCCGCAGGCGTCCAGCGCCGCGGCGCGCGTGGCCTGTCAGCAGCCGGCGTCGGCGAAGGCGCGCAATGCGCGGGAGAGCTCGCCGATCGCGTCGCCCAGCGCGACCGGCACGAGTTCCGCAGGAGGCGGGTTGCTCGCGTCGAGCACCTTGCCCGACGCGATTCTCACGCTGGCGCCGCCTCTCACGGCCAGCTCCAGGTCGGGAAGCTGCGCACGGCCGGGTCCGCTGCGAGCGAGGGCCAGCTCCAGCGTTGCGACGCGGCTGAGGATGTCGCCGGCCGGCATTGCGACGGCGCCCGTCAGGATACCGAGAAAGCTCCCGCCGACGACGGAGGGATAGTCGTACCGGAGCCATTCCCCGAAGCTCTCCTTCGACCGGTCGATCTCGTAAAGACCGAACACGACGCGTCGAAGCGCGAGCGCCGGGCATGCGGCCGTCGCCTCGGTCGCCGCGAGCTCGCCCACTGCCCGCACGATCGCGGCGGCCGCCTGCTGAAGGAGGCGATCCTCGTCGCATAAAGGCGGCAATGCGGGGCCGTGGTCCGCGGGCACGCCGGCCAGGCTGGCCAGGGCCGCGGCGTGCCAGCGGTCGCCTGCGAGCAGCCGGCTTCGAATCTGGCGGGCCGCGTCCGTCGCGCGCGGTGCCAGGCAGCGCGCGTGCCATCCGCCGGGATCGCTCGCGCAGCGCTCGATGCCGCAATCCTGGGCCGGCGCGGTGCCGTGAAGCAGGGCGTCCCACCGGACCGGCACCGCGACCAGGGGTCGTGAAGCCGGGATCTCGCTCGGTCGCACGACCGCTACCTCGACGAACGCGCCCGGCGGCGGCGGCAGCGCGCAGCCGGCGAAGAGTGCCATCGCCGCGGCGAAGGCGGCCGGGCATGCCAGGCGCCGGGCAATCATTCGGTTTCTCCAGGCCACACTGACCATGATGGCCGAAAAAAAGCCCGCCGGAGCGGGCTCTTTCTCTGAACGGCGAACGACGCTCAAGCCATCGACGCCTTCAACTCCAGCCGGCGCCGATGCAGGATCGGCTCGGTGTAGCCCGCGGGCTGCGTCGTGCCCTCGAAGACCAGGTCGCAGGCCGCCTTGAAGGCCACCGTGTCGAAGGACGGGGCCATCGGCCGGTACAGCGGGTCGCCGGCGTTCTGCTTGTCCACGACCGCGGCCATCCGCTTCATCACGTCCATGACCTGGTCCTTGGCGACCACGCCGTGGTGCAGCCAGTTGGCGATGTGCTGCGACGAGATCCGGCAGGTGGCGCGGTCTTCCATCAGGCCCACGTTGTTGATGTCGGGCACCTTGGAGCAGCCCACGCCCTGGTCGACCCAGCGCACCACGTAGCCGAGGATGCCCTGCGCGTTGTTCTCGAGCTCGGCGGTGATCTCCGCCTCGGTCCAGTTCGGGTCCTTCGCGACCGGGATCATCAGGATGTGGTCGAGCTCGCCGCGGCGCCCCTGCTTGGCGATCTCGGCCTGGCGGGCCAGCACGTCGACCTTGTGATAGTGGGTCGCGTGCAGCGTGGCCGCGGTCGGGCTGGGCACCCAGGCGCAGTTGGCGCCGGCCTGCGGATGGCCGATCTTCTGCTCGAGCATCGCTGCCATCAGGTCGGGCATCGCCCACATTCCCTTGCCGATCTGGGCCTTGCCGGCCAGGCCGCACTCCAGGCCGATGTCCACGTTGGCCAGTTCGTAGGCGGCGATCCAGGGCTGGGCCTTCATGTCGGCCTTGCGGACCATTGCGCCGGCCTCCATCGAGGTGTGGATCTCGTCACCGGTGCGGTCGAGGAAGCCGGTGTTGATGAATGCCACCCGCGACTTCGCCGCGCGGATGCATTCCTTCAGGTTCACCGTGGTGCGGCGCTCCTCGTCCATGATGCCGATCTTCACCGTGTTCTGCGGCAGGCCGAGCGCCTTCTCCACGTGCGTGAAGATCTCGTCGGCGAACGCGACCTCCTCGGGGCCGTGCATCTTCGGCTTGACCACGTAGACCGAGCCCTGCGTGGAATTGCGCGCGCCGCCGGTCTTCCTGAGGTCGTGCATCGCGATCAGCACGGTGCACATCGCGTCGAGCAGGCCCTCGTGGGCCTCGTTGCCGTCGCGATCGAGCACCGCGGGGTTGGTCATCAGGTGGCCCACGTTGCGCACCAGCATCAGCGAGCGGCCTTTCAGGGAGAGGGCGGAGCCGTCGGGCGCGGTGTAGGCGCGGTCGGGGTTCAGCTTTCGCTCGAAGCTGCCGCCGCCCTTGGCCACCGTTTCCACCAGGTCGCCGCGCATCAGGCCCAGCCAGTTGCGGTAGGCGAGCGCCTTGTCCTCGGCGTCGACCGCGGCGACAGAGTCCTCGCAGTCCATGATCGTGGTGACCGCGGCTTCCATCATCACGTCGGCCACGCCCGCCTTGTCGGTCTTGCCGATCTGGTGCTTGCGGTCGATCCGGATCTCGACGTGCAACCGGTTGTGGCGCAGCAGGATCGCGGACGGGGCGGCCGCGTCGCCGGCATGGCCGGCGAAGAGCGACGGGTCGGCCAGACCGGTCTCGCCGGCCGCGGTGTCGACGACCAGCTTGCCGCCGGCCACGCGATAGCCGGTCGCGTCGGCGTGGCTGCCGCGGGCCAGCGGCGCCGCGCCGTCGAGGAAGTGCTTGGCCCAGGCGATCACGCGCGCGCCGCGCACCGGGTCGTAGCCGCCGGGCTGCGGGGAATCGCCCATCGCGTCGGTGCCGTACAGCGCGTCGTACAGGCTGCCCCAGCGAGCGTTCGCGGCGTTCAGCGCGTAGCGGGCGTTCATCACCGGCACGACCAGCTGCGGGCCGGGAATGCTGGCGATCTCGGGATCGACGTTGGCGGTGTCGACCGCGAAGGCCGGACCTTCGGGGACCAGGTAGCCGATCTCGACCAGGAAGGCCTTGTAGGCGGTGGCGTCGTGCGGCTTGCCGCGGCGCTCGCGGTGCCAGGCGTCGATCTTCGCCTGCAGTTCGTCGCGCTTCGCGAGCAGCGCGCGGTTCTTCGGGCCCTTCTCGTGGACCAGGTCGGACAGCCCCTTCCAGAACTGGTCCGAGGACACGCCGGTCGTCGGCAGCGCCTCGTTCTCGATCATGTCGTACAGGGGGCGGGCCACCTGCAGGCCGAATTTCTCGATGCGGTCGGTCATGGGATGTCTCCGGGAGTCGAATGGATGGTGGACGGGGTGCCGGGCCAGGGGGTCGGGCAGGCAGTTCGGATGGCGGCGGATCAGGCGGCGGCCGGCTTCGCCACCGGCAGCACGTCGGTGAGCAGGCTTCCGGTGTGGTCCGGCTCGGTGTCGAGCCGGTCCAGCGGCGCGCCGCCGCGGTTGATCCAGAAGCTGGTGAAGCCGTACCAGCGAGAGCCGATCGCGTCCCAGCAGTTCGAGGAAACGAACAGGATCTCGCGCGCGCGGCAGCCGAAGGCTTCGGGCGCGAGCGCGTAGACGCTGTCCATGGTCTTGAATGTGCCGACCTGTTCGGACGAGAGCAGGTGGTCGAACAGGCCGGTCATGCCGGCGCTGCGCACCGAAACCTCGATCATGTCGCGGTTGCCGTTGCTCAGGATGCCGAGCGGCAGGCCCGCCGCCTTCAGCGCGCGCAGGGCGCCGAGGTTCTCGGGGAAGGCCGACAGGCTGGAGTACTGGTTCATCAGCCGTCGCTCGGATTCGGCCGGCAGCGGCAGCCCGAGGCGCTCGGCCGAGAAGTGCAGCGCGTCGCGAGTGATGTCCCAGAAGGGCTTGTAGCGGCCCGACATCGCGCGCAGCCACGAATACTCGAGCTGCTTCTGCCGCCACGACTGGGACAGCGCGTCGCCCTTGCCGGGGAACAGCTGCTCGGCCAGGCTCGCCACCGAATGCACGTCGAAAAGCGTGCCGTAGGCGTCGAAAACGACGGCCTTGATCGGCACTGCGGCGAAGGAATCGGGGGATCGAGCCATGGGCATTCTCCTGTGACGAAGAATAGCGGCTCGATTTCCGCCGAAAAAGTACCTAATCGCCTAAGGAGTTTGGACTTTTCCGTAAAGATCGGTCAAGAAAGAGCGGCTTCCACCGGGCATTTCGTGGCAGGTCCGCTGCCGATCAGTCCCAGCGCGGCCAGCGCGCTCCCGATGGCGGCGTCGATCGGGGTGCCAGGCAGCGCCGCGAACGTGTGCCTCAGGCGCGAGTCGTCCAGCGCGTGCGGCACGCGCCACAGGTAGGCCATTTCGGAGATCTCCCGCCACATCGGGACGAACCAGCCGCCCGCGCGAAGCAGGGGCCAGGGCACGGCGCCGTGCCGCCAGCCCTTGGCCGGCCGAATGCCGCCCGCCTCGGCAGCCCGCTCGATGGCGCGCAGCAGTTCGGCGCCGGTCAGCGTGTGCCCGCCGAAATGGAGCCGTTCGAAGGCGGGCAGGTCCGTACGCTCCGCGACCGCGACGAAGGTCCGCGCCAGGTCGGGCAGGTAGGCCCAGGCGTGCGGCAGGTCGGTCGGCCCAGGATAGACCAGCCTCCCGGCGCGCAAGGACTTCGCGATCACCAGGTCGAGCCAGCTGCCGGTGCCGCCCCCGAAGAAGTCGCCGGCCCGGATCACGATCGCCCGAAGGCCGGCGGCCGCGCGCCCCTCCAGCTCGCGCTCCATAAGGACCCGGATCCGCCCCTTGCGGGTCGTGGCGTCCTGCGGCGTGTCCTCGCGAAGCAGCGGCGGCATCGCCTCGCCGAAGTTGTAGACGTTGCCCGGGATCATGAGGCGCGCGTCCAGCCGTTCGGCCAGCGCCAGGCCGGCGCGCGCGAGTGGCAGCGCCTGCTCGGCCCAGCGGGTGTAGGGCGGGTTGACCGCGTAGACGACCGTATCGGCGCCGCGCGCCTCGGCGGCCATGGTTTCGAGGTCGGCCAGCGGCGTGGCGAGGTGGCGGGCGCCGGGCGGAAGCGCGGCCGGCGCGCGGCGCGCCTGGGCGAGCACCTTCCAGCCGGCAGCGGCGAAGGCCTTCGAGGCAGCGGCGCCGAAGCGGCCGTTGGCGCCGAGGACGAGCACGGTGCGGGTGTCCGGGACCTTGGCATTCGGGTTCATGACGGGCCTTCCTTCGGTTCGCCCGGCGGGCGATCGGTGTTGCGACGCCTCGAAGTGTCGTCGCCCGAAGGCCATCCGACAATTGCCTGGCAGCGTATTCCAGCCATACGATTCGGTATGGGCACGCAACGCTTCGACTGGACCCTTGTCCACAGCTTCCTCGCCGTTCTCGACGCCGGCAGCCTGATGGGTGCGGCCCGCGCGATCGGCTCCACGCAGCCGACGCTCAGCCGGCACGTCGCCGAACTGGAGGCGCAACTCGGCGCGCCGCTGTTCGAGCGCACCGGTCGCGGCGTGGTGCCGACCGCCACAGCGCTGGCGATCGCCGATGCCGCGCGGCAGATGGAGGAGGGCGCGCTCGGCCTGGAGCGCGCCCTGGCCCGGCAGCGCGACATGGCCACCGGCGTAGTCAGGGTCACCGCGAGCCAGGTGGCCGCGGCCTGGCTGCTGCCGCCGCTGCTGGCCGAGCTGCAGCTGGCCGAGCCCGGCGTCCAGGTGGAGCTGGTCGCGTCCAACGCACTGAGCAACCTGCTGCGCCGCGAGGCGGACATCGCGGTCCGGATGGTTCGGCCGGCCCAGGGCTCGCTGGTGGCTCGCAAGCTGGCGGAGATCGGGGTCGGCGCCTATGCGCACGAGCGCTACCTGGCCCGCGCCGGCGAGCCGCGCAGCCCGGAGGACCTGGCTGCGCATCGGCTGGTCGG
Source organism: Zeimonas sediminis (assembly GCF_023721795.1). NCBI lineage: Bacteria > Pseudomonadati > Pseudomonadota > Betaproteobacteria > Burkholderiales > Burkholderiaceae > Zeimonas > Zeimonas sediminis. Next base: position 1,346,625 of record NZ_JAMQYE010000001.1, on the reverse strand, counting down.
CCACGATCGCGACGACACGATCCTGCGGGGGTTCGCCGCGCTGGGCCTGCCGATCGCCCGCGAGGCCTTCGCGCTGCGCACCGACGACCACATCGCCTACGGCCGCCTGGTGGCCGAAGGCGCGGGAATCGGCTTTCTCGCGCACTACACGGTGGCGGGCCAGCAGGGGCTGCGGCGGATCCTGCCGCAGCTGAGGATCCCGCCGCTGCCCTGCTGGCTGGCGGTGCACCGCGAGATTCGCGGCAACCGCGTGGTCAGGCGAGTCTACGACTTCCTGGCCGCGCGAATTCCCGAGCGGCTCGCAGACCTAAGTGGAAGCAACCCGGAACGCGTGAAGAAATCGTAGCGAGCGGCCCGAGGTCGCGCCGAGAAGCGCAGCCGTACGGAGGAGTACGGCGAGCATCGCAGGTGCGAGATCGGGCCGCGCAGTAGATTTATTCACGCGTTCCCCTCGGGCGGCGGCTCCGCGCCCTTCCGCTCGACGATCATCCGATACTGGTCCGGCTCGCGATGCCGTGCGAAGTTGAAGGTGGTGTTCTTGTAGGACTTGGTGAGGTCCAGGTCGCAGCGCGCGATCGCCAGTTCGTCGCCCAGCGTGGAGCAGGCGGCCACGATCTCGCCCGAAGGCGCCACGATGACCGAGTTGCCGATCTGGTCCACGCCTTCCTCGCGGCCGGCCTTGGCCACGCCGACCACCCAGGTGCCGTTCTGGTAGGCGCCCGACTGCATGACCAGCGAGTTGTGGAAGTTCGACAGCGCGTCGTGCTCTGGCGCAGGCGGGTTGTGCACCGGCGTGTTGTAGCCGAGCAGCACCATCTCCACGCCCTGCAGGCCCATCACCCGGTAGGTCTCGGGCCAGCGTCGGTCGTTGCAGATCGCCATCCCCATCAGCCCGCCGAAGGCGCGGTAGACCGGGAAGCCGAGGTCGCCGCGCTCGAAGTAGCGCTTCTCCAGGTGCTGGAAGGCGCGCCAGGGCTCGTGCTCGTGGTGGCCCGGCAGGTGGATCTTGCGGTACTTGCCGACGATCTTCCCGGCCTTGTCGACCAGGATCGAGGTATTGAAGCGGCGCGGGCGGCCGTCCTGCTCGGTCAGCTCGGCGTAGCCGAGGTAGAAGCCGATGCCCAGCTCGCGCGAGGCGTCGAACAGCTTCTGGGTTTCCGGGCCGGGCATCCGGCGCTCGAAGAAGGCGTCGATCTCTTCCTGGTGCTCGAAGTACCAGCGCGGGAAGAAGGTGGTCAGCGCGAGCTCGGGGAACACGACCAGGTCGCAGCCGTGAGCCTTGGCCTGGCGCATCAGCGCGAGCAGGCGCTCGACGACCTCGGCGCGGGATTCCTTCAGGGCGATCGGGCCGAGCTGTGCGGCGCCGACGGTGACGATGCGGGACATGCCTTGTCTTCCGTTGATGGTGAGGTTCGCGGCGGTTCGGGATGCGCCGGCCGGCTGAGCCGCGCTCAGCTCGCCAGCTCGAGCAGCGTGTGCAGCAGCACGTCGGTGCCGGCGGCGAGGTCCTCGGGGCGGGTGTCCTCGGCCGGGTTGTGGCTGATGCCGCCGATGCTCGGCACGAAGATCATCGCGGTCGGGCAGATCCGGGCGAGCATCTGCGCGTCGTGGCCGGCGCCCGAGGTCATGCGCCGGCACGACAGCCCGAGCCGCCCGGCGTGGTGCTCGACCAGGTGTGCGATGCCGTCGTCGAACTGCACCGGCTCGAAGCGGGCCAGGCGGCGGGTCTCGATCTTCACGCCCTCGGCGGCGGCGAGCTCTTCGAGGAAGGCGGCGAAGCGGCGCTCGGCCTCGCGCAGCGTGGCCTCGTCGGTGTTGCGGATGTCGACGGTGACCGTGGCGCGGGCCGCGATCACGTTGATCAGGTTCGGGTGCAGCTTGACCAGGCCCATCGTGCAGACCTGGTCGCCGCCCAGCTCGCGGGCGATCTCGCGCAGCTTCGTGCCGATCGCCGCCGCGCAGTAGCCGGCGTCGTGGCGAAGCCGCATCGGCGTGGTGCCGGCGTGGTTCGACTGGCCGGTGATCGTGACCTCCTGCCAGGAGATGCCCTGCAGGCTCTCGACCGCGCCGATCCGCACGCCTTCGATGTCCAGCACCGGGCCCTGCTCGATGTGCAGCTCGACGAAGGCGTGCGGGCGGTACAGGCCCAGGCCGGCGTCGCCGGCGTAGCCGATCCGGGCCAGCTCGTCGCCCACGCGCTTGCCGTCGATGCCGACCGTGTCCAGCGCCTCCTTCAGCGGCAGGCCGCCCACGTAGACCAGCGAGCCCATCATGTCGGGGGCGAAGCGCGCGCCTTCCTCGTTGGTGAACACGCCCACGACCAGCGGCCGCCGGGTGCGCACGCCGGCGTCGTTCAGCGTCTCGATCGCCTCGAGCGCGCCGATCACGCCCAGGTTGCCGTCGAAGCGCCCGCCGGTGCGCACCGTGTCGATGTGCGAGCCGCTCATCACCGGGGAGAGGTCCTCGGTGCCGCGACGCAGCCCGAACACGTTGCCGATCCGGTCCACGCGAACTTCCAGGCCCAGCTCGCGCATCCAGGACACGAGCAGGTCGCGCCCCGCCTTGTCCTCGTCGGTCAGCGCGAGCCGGCAGCAGGCGCCCTCGTCGGTGCGGCCGATCGCGGCCAGCTGCTCCAGCCGGCCGAGCAGGCGCTCGGGGCGGATCCTCAGCCCCGCCAGCGCGGGGTCGACGGCGACCGGGCCCGCGGCACCGTGACGCTCGCAGCAGCTCATGCCGGCGCCACCTCTTCGGCGGCGCGGCCGACGACCTGCCGGTAGATCGCCGGGTCGGTGTCGCCCTCGCTGCCCAGCAGCAGCACGCGCGAGTTCGCGTCGAGCCGAAGCGTGGCCGCCAGCCCCGGGTGGTCGCGCGCGGCCAGCAGCGCGGCCAGGCCCGACGCGCCGGTCTCGCCGGAAACGATCGCCGGATCGCCGGGCAAGGGATCCGCGAACAGCCGCATGCCGGCCAGCGCGTAGCGGTCGTCGACAGCGATCGCCGCATTCGCGCCGCCGCGCAGGATCGCCCAGGCCAGGTCGGACACCTCGCCGCAGGCCAGGCCCGCCATTACCGTGTCGAGCGAGCCGTGCACGACCACCTGCTCGCCCTTTTCCAGGCTGCGGTAGACGCAGTCGGCCGACAGCGGCTCGACCACGACGAAGCAGGGCCGTCGCTCGCCCCAGCGTATCCAGAAATCGGCGCAGATCGCGGCGGCCAGCGCGCCGACCCCGGCCTGCACGAACACGTGGGTCGGCGGCTCGCCTCCCGGCATCTGGTCGGCGATCTCGGCGGCCATCACGCCGTAGCCGTGCATCACGTCGGTCGGGATCTCGCGATAGCCAGGGTAGGAGGTGTCGGAAACGACGGTCCAGCCGTTGGCGGCGGCTTGCTGCGCCGCGTGGCGGACCGCGTCGTCGTAGTTGCCCTTGACCTCGACGACCTGCGCGCCGTATTGCGCGATCGCGTCGCGCCGGCCCTGGCTCACCGCCTCGTGCACGAAGATCACGCAGCCGCAGCCGAACAGCTGCGCGCCCCAGGCGACCGAGCGGCCGTGGTTGCCGTCGGTGGCGCAGGTGACGGTTTCACCGCGAATGACGTCGTCGTGCGCGCCCGACAGCAGGTCGGCCGACGAGACGGCCGCGAGCCCCTTGGCCGCCGCGATCTTCCTGCGCAGTACGTTCGACACCGCGTAGGCGCCGCCCAGCGCCTTGAAGCTGCGCAGGCCGAAGCGGCCGCGTTCGTCCTTGTAGTGGACCTGCGCCAGGCCGAGCGCCGCTGCCAGGCCGGGCAGCCCGGTGAGCGGCGTGCGCGCGTAGCCGGGCCAGCTGGAGATCTCGGCCAGCGCGGCCCGGAACTGCGCGGCGCTCATCACTTCGGAGCGCGCCGCGCCGTAGGGCTCGGACGGCGGGGCCGCATTCGGGTTGGCGACGGCCCGGGCCTGGGCGCCCGGTTCGATCTTGTCGGGAAGGGTGTTCATCAGCGAAGGTGGCAGGCGACGAAGTGGCCCGGCTCGATCTCGCGCAGCGCGGGTTCCTCGACCTTGCAGCGCTCCTCGGCGTACGGGCAGCGGGTGTGGAAGCGGCATCCCGACGGCGGTTTCATCGGGCTCGGGACGTCGCCTTTCAGGATTATCCGCTTTCTCTCGACGGTGGGGTCGGGCACCGGCACCGCCGACAGCAGCGCCTCGGTGTACGGATGCCGGGGCGCGGCGAAGATCTCGCGCTTGGGCGCGATCTCGACCATCTTGCCCAGGTACATCACCGCCACGCGGTGGCTGATGTGCTCGACCACCGCCAGGTCGTGCGCCACGAACAGGTAGGAGAGCCTGAACTCTTCCTGCAGGTCGATCAGCAGGTTGATCACCTGCGCCTGCACCGACACGTCGAGCGCCGAGACCGGCTCGTCGCAGACGATCAGCTTCGGCTGCACCGACAGCGCGCGGGCGATGCCCAGGCGCTGGCGCTGGCCGCCCGAGAACTCGTGCGGGTACTTGACCAGCTGGTCGGGCCGCAGGCCGACCCGGTCGAACAGCGCCGCGACCCGCTCGTCGATCTGCTTCTGCGGCAGCGACTCGAAGTTGCGCAGCGGCTCGGCCACGATCTCGGCGGCGCGCATGCGCGGGTTCAGCGACGAGTACGGGTCCTGGAACACGGCCTGCAGTTCGCGCCGGAAGGGCCGCACCTGCGAAGCGGGCAGCTTCTCGATCTGGCGGCCCCGCCAGCTGATCGTGCCGCTGGTCGGCTCGGTGAGCCGAAGGATCATCTTGCCGGTGGTCGACTTGCCGCAGCCCGACTCGCCGACCAGGCCCAGGGTCTCGCCTTCGCGGATCCAGAAGCTCACGCCGTCGACCGCGCGCACCTTGGCGCCGCCGCGGCCGAACAGGCCCTGCTTGACGTCGAAATGCTTGCAGAGGTCGCGGACCTCCAGCAGCGCGTCGGACGGCGCGACGCCGACCGCGGCAGTGCGCTCTTTCATCACGGCACTCATCAGGCGGCGCTCCCTTGCGTGGCGCTGGCCGACGCGAGCTCGGCAACGCGATCGGACTCCCAGCAGGCCGAAAGGTGCCCGTCGCCGTAGTCCTTCAGCGGCGGCACCTCGCGGCTGCAGCGCTCGGTGGCGAAGGCGCAGCGCGGCGCGAACAGGCAGCCCGGCATCTCGGTTTTCAGCGAGGGCACCATGCCGGGGATCTCGGTGAGCCGCTGCCGGTCGTGGCCGGCCAGCGACTCGCCGAGCTTGGGCATCGAGTCGAGCAGGCCGCGGGTGTAGGGATGGCGGGGCACCGCGAACAGCTGCCTCACCGGCGCCTCCTCGACCTTGCGGCCGGCGTACATGACCACGACCCGTTGCGCCATTTCGGCGACGACGCCCAGGTCGTGGGTGATCAGGATGATCGACGCGTGCGTGTCGTCGCGCAGGTCGCGCATCAGGTCGAGGATCTGCGCCTGGATCGTCACGTCGAGCGCGGTGGTCGGCTCGTCGGCGATCAGCAGGCGCGGCTCGCAGGCCAGCGCCATCGCGATCATGACCCGCTGGCGCATGCCGCCCGACAGCTCGTGCGGGTACTGGGTGACGCGCCGCGCCGGCTCTGGAATGTTGACCCGCCTGAGCATCTCGATCGCGCGCTCGGTGGCCTGCTGCCTGGTCATGCCCTTGTGCAGCACCAGCGCCTCGGAGATCTGCCGGCCGATCGTCAGCACCGGGTTCAGCGAGGTCATCGGCTCCTGGAAGATCATCGAGATCTCGTTGCCGCGGATCTCGCGCATCTCGGCGTCGGACAGCTCGAGCAGGTTGCGGCCGTCGAACTCGATCCGGCTGCCGGGCAGGATGCGCGCCGGCGGCGTCGGGATCAGCCGCAGGATCGACAGCGAGGTCACGCTCTTGCCGCAGCCGGACTCGCCGACCACTGCCAGCGTCTCGCCGGGCATCACGTCGAAGGAGACGCCGTCGACCGCGCGAACGATGCCGTCGCGGTTCTCGAAGTGGGTCTTCAGGTCGGCGACCCGGAGAAGGGGCTTGGTCTCGCTCATGCTCACATCCGGCGCGCCAGGCGCGGGTCGAGCGCATCGCGCATGCCGTCGCCGAGAAGGTTCACGGCCAGCACCGTCAGCGACAGGAACAGGCCAGGGAAGAAGATCAGGTAGCCGGCGATCTGGAACAGGCTGCGCGCCTCGGCCATCACGTTGCCCCAGCTCGGGATGTTCGGCGGCGTGCCGGCGCCGATGAAGCTGAGGATCGCCTCGGTGATCATCGCCGACGCGCAGATGTAGGTCGCCTGCACCAGCAGCGGCGCCATCGTGTTGGGCAGGATGTGCTTCCAGAGGATGCGGGGCAGCCGGGTGCCCGACGCGATCGCGGCCTCCACGTAGGGCTGCTCGCGCAGCGTCAGCACCAGGCTGCGCACCAGCCGCACCACGCGCGGGATCTCGGTGATCGTGATCGCGATGATCACGTTCTGAAGGCTCGCCTCGGTCAGCGCGATCAGCGCGATCGCCAGCAGCACCGACGGGATCGACATCAGCCCGTCCATCACCCGCATCACGATCGCGTCGGCCCAGCGCACGAAGCCGGTGAACAGGCCGATCGCCAGCCCGACGATCGAGCTGAGGATCGCGACCGCCAGGCCGACCGACAGCGACACGCGGGCGCCGTAGACGACGCGGCTGTAGACGTCGCGGCCCAGCATGTCGGTGCCGAACCACCATTGCTCGCCGGGCGGGCGAAGCCGCCTGATCGGCGACAGCGCCAGCGGGTCGGTGGTGCCGAGCCAGGGCGCGAGGATGGCGACCAGCGCCATCAGCACGAGGACGACGCCGCCGAAGATCGCGGTTGGATGGCGCCGCAGCGCATCCCGGAACCGGCTCTTGCGGGGCGAATCGGGCTGCGCCGAGGCAGCCGCGGGAACTGCGGTCGCGGAACTCATCGGGACTCGGTCAGTGGCGGATCAGTAGCGGATGCGCGGGTCGAACAGCGTGTACGACAGGTCGACCAGCAGGTTCACGATCACGTAGACCGCGGAGAAGAGCAGGGTGACGCCCTGGATGATCGGGTAGTCGCGGCGCAGGATCGCGTCGACCGTCAGCCGGCCGATGCCCGGGATCGCGAACACGGTCTCGGTGACGACCACGCCGCCGATCAGCAGCGCGACGCCGATGCCGATGATGGTCACGACCGGCACCGCTGCGTTCTTGAGCGCATGGCCGACCAGCACGGTCTGCGGCGCGAGGCCCTTGGCCTGCGCGGTGCGGACGTAGTCCTGCGAGAGCACGTCGAGCATGCTGGCGCGGGTGATCCGCGCGATCAGCGCCATGTAGACGATGCCCAGCGCCACGCTCGGCAGGATCATGTGCCGGATGAACGGCACGAAGCCTTCGGTGATGCTCTTGTAGCCCTGCACCGGCAGCCACTCGAGCTGGATCGAGAACACCGCGATCAGCACGTAGGCGAGAACGAACACCGGCACCGAGAAGCCCATGACCGATACCGCCATCACCAGCCGGTCGATCCAGCCGCCGGCGCGCGCCGCGGCGATCACGCCGAGCGGCACCGCGATCACGATCGACACGATCAGCGTGCACAGCGTGAGCGCGATCGTGGGCTCGACCCGCTGCGCGATCAGCTGCGTGACCGGCAGGTTGGTGAAGATCGAGGTGCCCAGGTCGCCCTGCGCCAGCGCGCCGAGCCAGTGTCCGAAGCGCACCAGGTAGGGCTGGTCCAGGCCCAGCGAGGCGCGGATCCGGGCGATGTCTTCCTCGGTTGCGATGTCGCCGGCGATCACCGCCGCCGGATCGCCGGGGCTCAGGTAGAGGAGCGAGAACACGAACAGCGCGACCACCCCCATGACGGGGATGGTCGCGAGCAGTCGCTTGACGATGTAGTAGATCAAGACTGCCTCAGCGGATCACGTTCACTTCTTCTCGACGTTCCACAGGAACGTGACCGGCGACTTGATGATGCCGGTGATGTTCGTCCGGTAGGCGGTCGGGATGATGAACTGCGCGGTCGGGATGAACGGCACCGTCTCGAACGCGCGCTTCTGGAGCTCCTCGGCCAGCTTCTTCTGCTCGGCGGCCGAGCCTGCGGCGAACCAGGCGTCGCGCAGCTCCTCGAGCTTCGGATCGTTCGGCCAGCCGAACCAGGACTTCTCGCCCGCGCCGCGAAGCGGCGTGTTCAGCGCCGGGTTGACCAGGTCGGGACCGACGAACCAGGTGTGGAAGATGTTCCAGCCGCCCTTGTCGATCGGCTCCTTCGACGAGCGCCGCGTGATCAGCGTGCCCCAGTCGCTTGCGGCCAGCTCGACGTTGATGCCGATCGAGCGCAGCAGCTCCGAGGTGACCAGCGCCTGGGCGTGCACGATCGGCTGGTCGGTGGCGGTCATCAGCACGACCTTCTCGCCCTTGTAGCCCGACTCCTTGACCAGCTGCTTGGCCTTGGCCACGTCGCGCTTGCCGGTCAGCACCTCGGAGCCCGCGGTGTTCGACAGCGGCGTGCCGCAGGTGAACACCGAGGGGCAGGGCTTGCCGCTCTTCGGATCGCCGGCGATCGCCAGCGCGTAGTCCTGCTGGTTGACGACCGACAGCACCGCCTGGCGCAGCTTCACGTTGTTGAACGGGGGCTGCAGCTGGTTGAAGCGCATCAGGCCGATCGAGCCGAGCGGGTCGACGTTCTCGACCTTGACCTCCTTGTTCTTCGACAGCAGCGGGATCAGGTCGGGCGGCAGCTGCTGCCACCAGTCGACCTCGCCGGCGTTCAGCGCCGCGGCCGCGGTGGCCGAGTCGGGGATGTAGATCCACTCGACGCGGTCGACCTTGACCACCTTGCCGCCCGAGCCCCAGGACGGCGGTTCCGAGCGCGGCTTGTAGTCGGTGTTCTTGACGTAGACGACCTTGCTGCCCGGGACCCACTCTTCCTTGACGAACTTGAAGGGGCCCGAGCCGATCGCCTCGGTCACCTGCGTGAACGCGTCGGTCTTGGCCAGGCGCTCCGGCATGATGAACGGCACGTTCGACGAGGGCTTGGCCAGCGCGTCGAGCACGTAGGCGAAGGGCTGCTTGAGCTCGAGCTTGAAGGTCTTGTCGTCGACCGCGGTCCAGCTCTTGGTCATCTCGCCGAGCTTCTGGCCGAAGACGTCGCGCTTGGCCCAGCGTTCGATCGACGCGATGCAGTCGGCCGAGCGGACCGGCTGGCCGTCGTGGAACTTCAGGCCGTCGCGCAGCGTGAAGGTGTAGGTCAGCTTGTCGGCGCTGATCTCCCACTTGTCGACCATCTGGGGCTTGACGTTGAAGTTCTCGTCCACCGCCAGCAACACGTCGTAGATCATGTAGCCGTGGTTGCGGGTGATGTAGGCCGTGGTCCAGATCGGATCGAGGCTGCGCAGATCGGCTTCGGGAACGAACTTAAGGACCTTCTGCTGCGCGAAGGCCGGCGCGGCGACCGCGAAGGTGGCGGCGGCGACCAGCGAGAAGGTCGCGCGAGCCAGCGCGCCCGCGATCGGTCGGGACGAGAACTTCTGATTCATGGATTCCCCCAGGATTTGATGGAACGCGGACGCGACAGGGCCCGAGCTTTCCGGAGACTCTGGTGAAGCAAGGCGCGTGCCCGGTGGTTCCGGGTCCGGTTTTGCCGCCTTCGGCCTCCTTTGTGCACGCATGTCGTGCCTCCTCCGCGCGTGCGGGCCCCACTTTAGTGCGCCGGGGCCGGCAAGTCCAGACGAGGCACGGGAGTGCCGGAAAGCCTGTCCCGGAAACGGTGCGCGGAGCACGCATTCGGTGCCGACCGGAACGGCAGGACCCCGGTCGGGCCCGGCCGGCTTGCGGCGCGCGCCGGGCGAGCCCAGACTGGCGGGCGATCGACCAACCGGACGAGGTGAGAATGGCTGCCTGGGACCTTTTGCTGCGCGGTGCGCACCTGATCGACGGAAGCGGCGCGCCGGCCGCCAGCGCCGACGTGGCGCTGGCCGGCGGGCGGATCGCGGCGGTCGGCCGGCTGGATCCCGGCGACGCGGCGAGCGTGCGCGACCTGGACGGCCTCGCGCTCGCGCCGGGCTTCATCGACGTCCACACGCACGACGATCGCCTGTTGCTGTCCGATCCGTCGATGACGCCCAAGCTCAGCCAGGGCGTGACCACGGTGATCGCCGGCAATTGCGGCATCAGCCTGGCGCCGCTCGGCGATGCCGAGGCGGTGCCGCCGATCAACCTGGTCGCCGAGGTCGAGGACGGCCGGCGCTTCGGCTCCTTCGCCGATTACTTCGCCGCGCTCGACGCGAGCCCGCCCAGCGTGAACTGCGCGGCGCTGGTCGGCCACACCACGCTGCGGGTGCGGACGATGGCCGCGCTCGACCGCCCGGCCACCGGCGCCGAGATCGCCGCGATGCAGGCGCTGGTCGCGGAGGCGATCGAGGCGGGCGCGATCGGCGCGTCCACCGGCACCTACTACGGGCCGGCGTCGGCCGCCACGGCCGACGAGATCCGCCGGGTGCTCGAGCCGCTGCGCGGCAGCGGCGCGCTCATCGCCTCGCACATCCGCGACGAAACCGACGGCGTGCTGCAGGCGATGCGGGAGGCCTTCGGCATCGCCGCCGAACTCGGCGTTCGGCAGGTGATCTCGCACCACAAGCTCGCCGGCAAGGCCAACTTCGGCCGCTCCTCCGAGACGCTCGCGCTGTTCGACGAGACCCGCAAGCGCGCCGACGTTTGCCTCGACTGCTATCCGTACGCGGCCTCGTCGACGATCCTGCGCGCCGATGCGGCCAACATCGCCGCGAGCACGCTGGTCACATGGTCCACGCCGCGGCCCGAGTTCGCGGGCCGCTACCTCGACGCGATCGCCGCCGAGCTGGGCGTGGCGCCCGCCGCGGCAGTCGAGCTTCTGCAGCCAGCCGGCGCGATCTACTTCATGATGGACGAGGCCGATGTCGAGCGCATCCTGGCCTACCCGGAAACCATGGTCGGTTCCGACGGCCTGCCGCACGACCTGTTCCCGCACCCGCGCCTGTGGGGCGCGTTCCCGCGCGTGCTCGGGCACTATGCCCGCGAGCGCAAGCTGTTCCCGCTCGAGACTGCGGTGCACAAGATGACCGGGCTTTCCGCCGGGCGCTTCGGGCTGGCCGGGCGCGGCCTTGTGCGGCCCGGCTACGCCGCCGACCTGGTGGTCTTCGACCCCGACACGGTCGCCGACACGGCTACCTTCGCGAAGCCGGTGAGCCCGGCAGCCGGCATCGTGTCGGTGTTCGTGAACGGCGTCGAGAGCTGGACCGCAGGCGGGCACACCGGCGCGCGGGCGGGCACCGCGATCCGGCGCGGGCGCTGAAGAAGGCGCCGCGCGCCGGGTCCGCCAGCCGGCGGAGCCGCCCGCGGTTCAGCCGAGCTTCATCAGGTCGAGCAGCTCGTCGCTCGACATCACGTGGCAGTAGATCATGTTGACGATCTCGAGCTCCTTGCGGTGGAGCTCGTCGGAAGCGGCCGCGCAGCAGTCTTCCAGCACCAGCACCTCGAAGCTCTCGTCGGCCAGGCTGCGCACGGTGGAAGACACGCACTGGTCGGTGAAGATCCCGCAGCAGACCACGGTGCGGATGCCCAGGTTGTGCAGGATCAGCCGCAGGTTGCTGCCGGTCAGCGCCGAGTCGGTGGTCTTCGTGACGACGATCTCGTCGGGCAGCGGCGCCAGCTCGGGCACGATCTGCGAAGCGTGCTCGTCCTTCGGCAGCAGCAGGTTGTTCCAGCCCGGCTTCTTCTGGCTCAGCGAGCGGTCGCGGCCGTCGCGGGTCTGGCAGGCTATCCGCGCGAACAGACACTCGATGCCCCGCGCGCGGAACAGGTCGAGCAGCCGCCGGGTGCGGGGGATCACCTGCCGGTTCATGCGTTCGTGAAAAGGCGTCCAGGCGTCGTAGACGCGCCGGCCTTCCTCGGAGAGGCTCGCCCTGTCCGGGCGCTCCAGATAGGTGTTCTGCACGTCGATGACCAGCAGCGCGGTCGTTCGCGGGTCGAGCGCGGGGTCTGCCGGCTCGGGTGCGCCCTGGTAGTAGATCGATCGGTAGGCGGTCTTCCAGTTCATCGGTGCTCCGTGGGTCGGTCAGGAGTCCTGGGCGGTGCGCCCGGCGGGGCGCGCGCGGCTGCGATCGGCTCGGCGTGCGTGCCGAGCGTGGTGCCGGGTCGTCCCGGCGGTGATGGTGTTCGTGGGCGGGGAGACGTTATCCTTCGGACATGATCAAGGCAATCGTCACCGGACATTCCCGCGGCCTCGGCGCCGCGATCGCCTCGAAGCTGCTCGGGCGCGGCATCGCCGTGCTCGGGCTCGCCAGAGCCCGCAACGACAACCTGGCCGGGCACCACCCCGAGCTGCTCGAGCAGGTCGAGATCGACCTGGCCGACGCCGCCGCGCTGGCGCAGTGGATCGACGGCGGCGCGCTCGACGCGTGGCTGGCCGACGCCGGCACCGCGCTGCTGGTGAACAACGCGGGCACGGTCCAGCCGATCGGTCCCTTGCCCTCGCAGGGCGCCGCCGCGGTGTCGAAGGCGGTCGCGCTGAACGTGGCGGCGCCGCTGATGCTGTCGGCCGCATTCGTCGCGCGCTGCCGGCCGGGCACGGACTGCCGGGTGCTGAACGTTTCCAGCGGGGCCGGGCGGCACGTGTATCCGGGCTGGTCGGTCTACTGCGCCACGAAGGCGGCGCTCGATCATCATGCCCGCGCGGTCGTGCTGGACAAGACCCCCGGCCTGCGGATCTGCAGCCTTGCGCCCGGCGTGATCGACACCGACATGCAGGCCGAGATCCGCTCTACCGACCTCGAGCGGTTTCCGGTGCGGGAGCGCTTCGAGGCGATGAAGCGCGACGGGGTCCTGGTCAGCGCCGACGAGTGCGCGGGGCGGATCGTCGGGCACCTGCTGGGCGATGCGTTCGGCGAGCAGCCGGTCGCCGACCTGCGCGAACTGGGGGCCTCCGGGAAGGCCTGAGTGCGCTGGCTGGCCAGGCTGGCGCTCTGCGCCGGCGCGCTCGCGATGCTGACCGGCTGCGCCGCCACGATCGGCGAGCCGGCCGCGCGTCGGCAGATGCTCGACGCCTTCCTGGCGCAGCCGCACCGGTTCGTCGTGTTCGCGCCCGCCGGCTTTCGGATGGACGAGCAACTGAAGGTTCTCGGGCTCGAGCGGCGGGGCGACCCGGTGGTCGAGCGCTTCGATCCGGTCCGCCCGCTGATGGGCGTCGCCGAGCGAATCGTCGCCGCCAACCCGCTGCTGGCCAACGGCTCGACCGGGATCGCAGTGGGCCGGGAGGTCGGTGCATTGCGCCTCGATCCGGCCCAGCCGGTGCTGTTCCTGCACGCCACCTGGAAGCTCGTCTACCGGCGCCTTCCGCCGGATCTGTGGCGGTATCGACTGCAGGCCGGGATCGTGGCGAAGATCGTTCCCCTCGGGCAGGTGCTGAGCGGGGAGGGGGCGCTGAACCTGCCGACCGCGGCCTGGCACGAGGGGTGCGCGGTCGATGCATTCGACGGCGCGTTCCTGCACATTGCCGAATGGACCCGCGACGAGGGCGGCAGGCTCGACGAGGCGATCGCCGAAGTCCAGGCCGAATGCGGAGCCGGGCTGGGGGCGAGTCTGGCGCGAGCACTGAGCCGGCGCGCAGCGTATCAATCGTCACATTCGGGGTGAACCTGGTGCGCCTTCCGGGGCCTCCGGATACCCGGAAATTGATCGAGCGCAGGGAAAGTCGTAGGGGCGGCCCTTAAATTCGGGGTGACCGAGCATTGCCATGCAAGGCGATGCCAGAGCTCACCGCTGGAGACGCCAATGAAGTTCCTCCCGACCGCGTTCGCTGCCGCATCGAAGCTGCGGCCTCTTGCCTTGCTGGCCGCTTCGCTGACCGTTCTCGGACTGGCCGGCTGCGGTTCCGGCTCCGACGGCGTCGCGCCGACCGTGATCATCGAGGCCAAGCTCGACACGCAGGTTGCCCAGATCGGTGGCGCGACCGCTGCCACGAGCTACTACAAGGACGCCGCCGGCACCGAGTGGGCCCTGTTCAGCATGGCCAACCGCTTCGCTGCGACGCCGATCGGAACGACCAAGGCCGCCGCCGCGGAGATCACCGTGCCGGGCTACATCCTGCACATCACGCCGGTCACGCACGAGGGAACGCCTTATGCGCTGCTGTCGATGGGCGAGAAGGGCATCGGCGTAGTGGACCTGTCGAACCCTGCCGCGATGAGCCTCGTGCACGTGATCAACGTGAACTACGAGAAGACCGGGGTCGATTACGTGGACGGTGGCGGGAACCCGGTGGCCGGCGCGACGATCGCCGGCACTGCGGGATCGATCACCGATCTCGCGGTCTACGAGGAAGCGGGTGTGAACCAGTTGCTGATCGCCAACGGCGCGTTCGGCATCCACAAGACCCGCCTGTCCAACCTGCTGCCCGCGCCGGTCACCGAGGCCGACGGCACGCTGCTCGTCGACTCGGAACTGTGGACGCTGCAGTACGCTGGGGAGATCGCGTGGGGTGGCCCCGAGAGCCTGAAGCTTCACCAGGACGGGGCCGGCAAGCTCAGGCTCTACGCGGCCCTGGGCTTTCTCGGCATCGCGATCTACGATCCGGCCGACCTGACCGTCTACGACCCCGCCAACGCGGGCTACGTGAGGCCCGCGCGGTACAACCTGTACACCGACGAAACGGTCAGCGAGGACTGGTTCGGCGCGCGCAGCCTCAGCGCCTCGGTGGCGGCGCCGACCTACCTCGACCCGGACACCGGCATGCCGACCTGGCAGCAGGCCGAGTGGGAGATCAACACGCTGTGGCGCGAGAGCGGCATCGACACCTCGATCTGCAAGAACCCGGACTGGTGCGCGCCGTGGGCCAGCTTCGACCGCTACGGCAAGTACTACTACAAGGCGCGGGCGCTGGACATCGTCAATCTGCCGGCGGCCGGCGGCCAACCGGCGCGCACGATGGCCTACATTGCGTACTCGCTCGGCGGGCTGGTCGCCGTCGACGTCAGCGACCCCGAGAACGCCGCCCCGAGCTACGCCGGCTACGTGGCGGCGGTTCCCGCGCACGGCGCCGAAAGGCCGACGGGCACGCAGGCCCGCAGCCTGTTCCCGCACTTCGGGTCCGGCATGCTGAAGGAAGCGGGCGTGGTCGACGTGCGGGTCGTCGCCGACGCGGGCGGCCACAAGGCCTATTACTCCGATCACTTCGCCGGGCTGGTGGTCGTCGAAGGTGCCGAAGATCCCGGTGCGCGCTGGCGGAACGCCGGCGCCCCGTTCGACAACGACATCTTCCCGGAGCCCTACTGGCCCGACTACGAGTTCGTCACGTCCTACGACATGACGCCGGTCACGCTGTCCGGCTCCGACGAGTCGATGCCGAAGTTCGTCACGCTGGACGGCAGCAGCTTCATTGGGCCGGTGCAGCTGGTCTCCGGCGAGATCAGCGGCCACGGTGGGGCGCTGTTCCTGATGCCGGGCATGGACGCCGGTGCCGCCGGACAGGTCGACGTGGTGCAGGCGACCGGAGGCGGCGGCCTGAACTTCATCGACATCAAGGGCTTCTCGGGCACGGCGCTGACCGACTACTTCGAGGTGCCGGTGCGGCACGTGAGCACCGCGGAGGTCGGCGCTGCCGCCGACGGTTCGGCGACCCAGCCGATCGCGATCGGCCACGCCGAGGGCGTGACCGTGTCGGGCGAGCACGCTTACCTGGCGGACGGGCCGCACGGCATAAGCGTCTGGCGGATCGCCTCCGGCGGCGTGCCGACCGACGATCTGCGCCTGGTCGCCAACACGCTGCAGGCCGAGTACCCGGTCAACGGCGTGTTGCCCACGCCGCACGCGTTCAAGGTCTATTTCGGCGAGGAACCGGGCAAGGCCTACGTGATGTCGCAGAGCCTGGGCATGCGCCGGGTCGACGTGTCCGGCGTGCCCTTCGCGGCGCCGGGCGCGCCGACGCTGCTCACGCTGACCGCCAGCGACATCTTCGAGCACAGCACCGATCTGTACACGGTCGACAAGAAGATCACCGCGGTGAACAGCCAGGACCATGCGTACGGCGTGGCCTTCCACGGCAAGTACGCGCTGGTGGCCGATGGCGGCAACGGTCTCACCGTGTACGACGTGACGGCGGATCCCGCCG
Source organism: Zeimonas sediminis (assembly GCF_023721795.1). Taxonomy (NCBI): domain Bacteria; kingdom Pseudomonadati; phylum Pseudomonadota; class Betaproteobacteria; order Burkholderiales; family Burkholderiaceae; genus Zeimonas; species Zeimonas sediminis. The sequence continues at coordinate 1,330,509 of NZ_JAMQYE010000001.1, read as the reverse complement.
CCGGGACCTCGGCGCACCTGGTGGCCAACATCGGCGGCACCGAACCCGGGCGACCGCCGCTGGGCCGGAGCTCGTCGGTGAAGCTCTGGACCGACCCGCAGACGGCGCGCATGTATGCCTTCGTGGCGGCCGGCGCCTACGGCGTGTCGGTGGTCGAGGTGACCGACCTGCTGGTCAACGGCGTCGTGCCCGGACTGAAGCTGATCAAGACCTTCGAGCCGAAGAAGTACGACGAGGACAAGGTCGGCTCGGCCGACGGCAAGAGCGTCGACGTGCACGTGGTCGGCGACCACGTGTTCTTCAGCTACGACAGTTTCGGTCTCGTGGCCTACAGCATCGCCGACCTGATCCAGCCGGTGGTCGAGTTCCAGCCGGTCGGGCAGCCGGAGGGCGCCTGCGCCGACGTGACCGACGTGACCGCGCTGTCGGCCAAGCAGGGCCGCGCGGTCGACTGCCGGCCGGAGTCGGTGGGCCGGTTCAGGCTGCAGAGCGTCGCCGGGTACGAGACCGCGGACGGCGGGGCGCTGTTCATGACCCCGCAGTATTTCCCGGCCAACGTGCTGCTGAGCGACGGTAGCAACACCTACACGCTCGATGCGCCCCGCCTGCTGTTCTACGTCGCCTACGGCGCCGCCGGCGTGGTCAAGCTCGACTGGAGCGATCCGGCGAACCCGCAGATGATGGCGATCCAGGACACGGTCGGCAGCGCTTCGGCCACGGCCGTCGCCAATGGCAGGGTCTACGTGGCCGACGGCGCCGGGGGGCTCGCCGTGTTCAAGTAACCGCTCCGGGCGCGCAGGGGGCGGCGGCGCAGGTCGCCCTTGCCTCCGCAGGCCCGTCAGGGAGACGACGATGACCGAATCGCTCGACGCGATCGTGGTCGGCGCCGGCTCTGCCGGCCTGGCGGCGGTCAGGGAAATCGGCAAGCGCACCGAGCGCTTCCTGCTGGTCAACGACGGCCCGTACGGCACCACCTGCGCGCGGGTGGGCTGCATGCCGTCCAAGGTGCTGATCGAGGCGGCCAACGCCTTTCACAAGCGCGTGGTCTTCGACGAGATGGGCATCCGCGGCGCGGCCGGCCTGTCGGCCGACCTGCCGGCGGTGCTCGCGCGGGTTCGCGCGCTGCGCGACGACTTCGTGGCCGGCACGCTGAAGCTCACCGACAGGCTCGGCGAGCGCAGCATCGCCGGCCGGGCCAGGCTGCTCGCGCCCGACCGGATCGAGGTGGCCGGCCGCGAATACCGCGCGCGCAGCATCGTGCTGGCCACCGGCAGCAGTCCCGTCGTGCCGAAGCCCTGGCGCGAGCTGGGCGATCGGATCCTGACCACCGACACCCTGTTCGAGCAGCAGTCGCTGCCGCCCCGTATCGCGGTCGTCGGGCTCGGCGCGATCGGTGTCGAGATCGCGCAGGCGCTGTCGCGGCTGGGCATCCAGGTATCCGCCTTCGACGCGGCCGATCGCCTTGCCGGGCTCTCCGATCCGGAAGTCGAGGAGGCGCTGCGCGAGGCGCTCGGCCGCGAGTTCCCGGTTCGCACCGGCGTCGCGGTCGAACTCGCCGCGGCGGGCGACGGCGTCGAGGTGCGGGCGGGCGACGCGCGGATCGTGGTCGACAAGGTGCTGGCCGCCGTCGGCAGGCGGCCGAATCTCGGAGGCCTCGGGCTCGAGGCCCTCGGCGTGAAGCTCGACGACCGCGGCATGCCGCCGGTCGACCCGGGCACGATGCGGATCGGCGACCTGCCGGTCTTTCTCGCCGGCGACGCCAACGGCGACCGGGCGCTGCTGCACGAGGCGGCCGACGAAGGCCACATCGCCGGGCTGAACGCGGTCTCCCCCGAGCCGCTGTGCTTCGAGCGCCGCACGCCGATGGGCGTCGTCTTCTGCGATCCGAACCTGGCCACTGTGGGCGCGCGCTTCGACCAGCTCGACGAGGCGAGCGCGATCGTCGGCGAGGCCGACTTTCGTCGCCAGAGCCGCGCGCGGATGACCGGTCGCGACCGCGGCATCGCGCGCGTGTACGCCGACCGCGCGAGCGGCCGGCTGCTCGGCGCGGCGATGTGCGTGCCCGGCGGCGAGCACATGGCGCACCTGCTGGCGCTCGCGGTCGGGCAGGGCCTGACGGTGGCCGACATGCTGCGGATGCCGGTCTACCACCCGGTGCTCGAGGAGGGCCTGCGCGGCGCGTTCCGCGCGCTGGCGAAGCAGCTGCCGGACGGCGGCGTGTCGGATCTCTCGGCGTGCGGTGGCTTCCAGGCCGAGGCGCTGGACTGACATTTGTCATCAAGCCCGTCTGTCATCACGCACCGTTTGCGGGAATCCCCCGATAGGATCTGCGCATGTCGAACATCGGCGGCCGAGAGAGGCCGCTCGTCAGGAGGGGACGGCACATGAGCGCAAGTTTCTTTCGTCGCCGCGGAGCGGGGCTGATCCTGGGCGCCGCACTGGCCGGGACGATACTGTCCGGCTGCAATTCCTCGAGCGACAGTGTCGCCGACGGGCAGGTGCCGCTCCCCGATCCGGCCCCCGTCCCGGCCCCGTCGGTCGTCGTCGACTACCTGAAGGATGCGCCCGACGCGCTTGCCTGGGGCCCTGCGGTGAACGTCACCGCGTTTGCGCCGGCCCAGCGAAGCTGGCAGTACGTCGTGCGCGACTGGGTCCCGCCTCGCGACTCCCACCCGCAGTCGGCCAGCGATGCGGTCAAGGCGGGGGCGGCGTGCGCCTCGTGTCACGACGGTTCGACCGCGCCCGCGCCGGCTGCGCTGGGCGACAGCCTGGTCGTCAAGGATGCCGATCCGGTGGCGGGCAAGGTCGGGTCGCGAGACGTCACGGTGCAGGCCGCGTACACGGCGAGCAAGTTCTACCTGAAAGTCTCGTGGCGGACACAGTACCCGCGTCCGGGCGCGAGCCACGACCTGCTCACCTACGTCGTCGACGACGCGGGGCAGGGGGCGTGGCTGACCACCGGGATCGAGAAGCAGGAGCCGCTGGCGAACGACTACGACGTCTACAGCGCCGAGGACCGGGTCAGCATGCTGTTCCTGCCCAGCAGCGTCACGACCGCCGATGCCGCGATCGGCGCTCCGGACTTTCACGCCGTCGGCTGCTGGGCAAGCTGCCACAATGACCAGTCCGGGATGGCGGCGGCCGCTTTCGTGCCGACTCCGGCGAGCAAGTACCTGCTCAATACGCGCGTCGACGGTCGGGTAGGCGGCCCGACCATCCCCGCGCTGGACCTCGACGCGCTGAAGCTCGCCCTCAAATTCCCGGACATGTGGCACTTCCGCGGCGGGCGCGCTGCTGCCGTGCAGTCGGCCACCGATGCCTACGTGCTCGACGCCCGGCGCGGCGACACCGGCACCGACGTGTTCAGCACCAACAACCTGGATGCGAACGGCAACCCGCTCTGGATGTACGACAAGGCGGTGACCGGTTTCAGCATGGTGACGCGCGAGCAGTTCGCCGAGGATCTCGGGAACACGCTGCCGGCGCTGGTCGTGGACGGTCCGGGCAAGAACGCGGTGCCCTTCGACGCCGCGCAGACCGTGCCGGGCGGGGCCATCCTGCCGCGCCGCGTGCTCAAGCCGGTTGAGTCACTGGTGGACAACGGCGGCAGTCGCACCAACGTCAAGACCTACAGCAAGTGGGAAGCCGGCACCTGGACCGTGGTCTTCGAACGCGATCGGGAAACGACGAATGCCGACGACCACTCGCTGAACCCCGACCAGCAGAACTACAGCTTCGCCTTCGCGATCCACGACGACAACGTGGCCGGCCGCTGGCACTTCGTGAGTTTTCCGGTCACGCTCGGGGCGGAGGGTTCGAGCGCTACGATCAAGGCGAAGTTCAACGACTGACCGGCTCGGGGCGCCGGACCGCTGCCCGGTCGGTCCCGAGCCGCCTCTTCAGGCGCCCGGATTCTTCCGTCGCGTCGAGAATTGCGGATGCAGGGTGGCGACCACCTCGCCGTCGGCGGCCCAGGCGTGACAGCCGTCGATGAAGTGGGGGCGCTCGCCGGTCGACTCGTGCTTCGGCTTGCAGACGCCTTCGGGCCCGTCCTCCGGCCAGCCCAGCACGGTCTGGAAGGCCACTGTGGCCATCGGGAACAGCAGCTCGCGCACGTGGGTGCAGCCGCGGGTGGCGCCCACGGCTTCGTTGACCGACTTGCGCCAGCCGCGCGCGATGCAGGCGCCGACCAGCCCGTCGAAGTTCGGCCTGGCGCCGACGCAGGTCGGGTAGGGCGTGGAAGGCATGTCGACCTCGATCGCGCGCACCACCAGGTCGTCGTCGATCGTGAGCCGGATCGCCATGTGGTGCACCTCGCTGCCGGGCTCGCGAACCCCGCGGTAGGGCTCGGTGTACGTATAGGTCTTCGTGTCGAGGATGCGGCCCTCGATGTCCCACAGGCCGTCCTCGCGCAGGAAGCCTTCGCAGTGGACCTTGCGGGTGTGCAGGTGGCGCCGGGGCGCGGGGTCGGAGAAGGGCATGGCGTCTGCGAACAGTGGCGGTCGTTTTCGGTGCGGGGCAGTTTACGTCAGGCGCCCGCGGGGGCTTTCCTCGGGCCCTGCAGCCAGGGAAACAGCCCGAAGGCGATCTGGCCGGCTAGGCCGAGCAGGTGCGGCGCCTCGCGGTAGAGGGCCAGGTGCTGCGCCGCGCTGCGCCCGCCCAGCAGCATCGAGGTCGCCAGCTCGGCGATCATCAACAGCCCGAAGGCGAGCCCGCCCATCGCGAGACGGTGCCCGCCGCCGGCCGGAACGCGCAGGCGCAGGGCCAGCACGCGGCAGGCGAACCACGCGAAGCCGACGATGATAGGCAGCTCGATCGCGACCGCCAGCGTCGCGCCGGCCAGTGGCTGCACGAGTAGCGTTCGAACGATCCCCAGCGCGAAGCCCGCCGCGAAGACCGCGGCAAAGTACGCGAGCCCTGCGACCAGCGCCCTCGTCATCGCGCGCGGCCTCGTCGGTGCGGCACCCGGCGCCCCGATCGTCGCAGCCGGCTCAGGCCAGCACCGCGTCGACCGGCCGGCGCAAGGATCGTGGCATCTCGGGCCCGCGGCCGAAGCGGATCACCAGGTCGGGACGCCCGCCGGCCACGCCGAGGTGGGCCGAGAACTGCGCGCGCACCTGCGCGACCTCGACCGGCTGGTTCAGGTGCGCGGTGCGCACGCCCAGCGCGGTGGCCTGCAGCGCGAAGCGCTCGAACGCACGGCCTGCCTCCACCCAGTGTCCAGGGTCGCTCGACTCGGTGGAAAACACCGCGACGCCGGCCGAGCTGCGCAGCTGGCGCGCGTACTTGTCGTTCTCGGTCTTCTCCCGGAAGAAGATGCGGAACAGCCGCCTGCCCAGCCAGCGCGGCGCGGCCGGGTTGCCCGACGAGCGGGAGAACAGTCCGTCGCTCCGCGCGATCGCCTCGGCGTCGCCGAAGCGGATCCAGCGCTCGAGCTCGCGAACGAAGTCGGGGTCGCGCATCTGCGCGGTATTGCCGGCGACCACGTACTCGAGCACCTTCTCGATCTCGGGCCGCGCGGTGATGAGTCGCAGCCGCACGCCCGGTGCGTCGCCGGCGGCCTCCAGCAGGCGCAGGTCGGAGGCGGACAGCGGCTTGCCGTCGTACTCGCAGCGGGTCGACTGCCTCAGCGGGATCGCGTCGAACAGGGCCGAGCGCTCGGGCGCTGCCGGCGTCAACGCGATCTCGATCGCCGGATCGCGGCCGGTTGCGAAGCGCGGCTCGGCGCGCAGGCCGAAGGCGGCCGCGGCCTGCAGCAGGTTCTCGGTGGCGCAGCCCAGGCTCACGAACAGATGGTGGTCGTCGGGATCGACGACCGGGCAGCGCCTGTCGAAGTCGGGCAGGATCGTGATCGAATCGCCGGCGAGCCGGAACTTCCAGCACTGGGTGTTGTGGCTCGACGGGGCCAGCGTCGCGTAGCGAACCAGCTCCCGGAACAGCGCCTCGCGGCTCGCGCCCGCGGGGGACGCGGCGTGCCGCCAGGTGTCGCGGACGGCTTCGTCGTAGCGGCTCATCGGGCTCCCTCCCGGGCGTGATCTTCTATCGATACGCGTACCAGATTCCGGCCAGGGCGACCAGGCCGACGGTCGCCCAGCCGAGGCGGTCCACGTAGCGGTTCAGCATCGCCTCCATCCGCTCGCCGCCCCAGGCCATCAGGCCGGCCACCAGGAAGAAGCGCAGGCCGCGCCCGACGATCGACGCGATCGTGAACGGCAGCAGGGCCATCGACAGCGCGCCCGCGGCGATCGTGAACACCTTGTACGGGATCGGCGAGAAGCCGGCGATGAAGACCGCCCACACGCCCCACTCTCCGAACCACGCGACCGCGGTCTCGTAGGCGCCCCAGTAGCGGCTCTCCTTCAGCCAGGGCAGGATCGCGTCGATCGCGAACAGTCCGATCGCGTAGCCGAGCAGGCCGCCGGCCACCGAGGCCAGCGTGGTCAGCAGCGCGAAGGCCATCGCGCGGCGCGGGTTCGCGAGGCTCATCGGCGCCAGCATCACGTCGGGCGGCACCGGAAAGAACGACGACTCGGCGAAGCTCAGGCCGCCGAGGTACCAGGGCGCGTGCGGATGGCGCGACCAGGTCATCGCGCGGCGGTAGAGGGGAGAGAACAGTTTCATTCGGTCAGCCCTTTCCGAAGCGCGGCTCGCGCTTCTCCAGGAAGGCCGCGATGCCCTCGCGCGCATCGGCCGAATTGAAGTTGGCGCGCACCGCGGCGTCCTCGACCGCCAGGCCGGCGTCGGTCACCTCCGGGCCGGCCGCGTCGACGCAGCGGCGGATCCACGCCAGCGCGCCCGGCGACCAGCGGACCACCTCGCGGCCGAAGGCCAGCGCCTGGTCCAGCACGGGCGCGCCGTGCTCCGCGAGCCTGTGCACCAGGCCGATAGCCAGCGCCTCGTCCGAGGACAGCACGCGGCCGGTCATCATGATCTCCAGCGCCCGGGCCTTGCCGACGATCGCCGGCAGGAACTGGGTGCCGGCGTAGGCGGGCAGCAGGCCGAGCTTCACCTCGGGCAGCGACATCGTGGCGTGCGGCGCCGCGATGCGCAGCGTGCAGGCCATCGCGAGCTCCAGGCCGCCGCCGAAGGCCAGGCCGTTGATCGCGGCCACGCTGACCAGCGGCGAGCGCGACAGCCTGACCAGCAGGTCGCGCGCCATCGCGGTCTTGGTCAGCCGGGTCTCGGCGTCGAGGCCCTTCAGCTCGCCGAGGTCGGTGCCGGCGCAGAAGGCGCGCTCGCCGGCGCCGGTCACGACCAGCAGCCGGGCGCCGCGTGCTTCCAGCTCGTCGAGGCAGGCGGCCAGGCCGAGCAGCACCGGCCTGGTGATCGCGTTCAGCTTGGCGGGGCGCTCGATCCGGAAGACGGCGCCCTCGGGAATCGGCTCGATCGAGAAGTCTTCGTTCGTCATGCTGGAGCTCGTTCGGAGGGGAACTCGACGGTGCCCGCGATACAGCCGGCGACCTGGCCGCCGACCCAGACGTCGTCGCCGACGCGTTCCAGGAACACCTTGCCGGCGCGGCCGAGCGCGGTGCCCTGGCGCGACACGTAGCGCGGCGCCGCCAGGCCGGCGCCCATCAGCCACTGGGCCAGGCCTGCGTTCAGGCTGCCGGTGACCGGGTCCTCGGGCACGCCGAGCGTCGGCACGAAGGCGCGCACCTCGAAGTCGGTGTCGCTGCCCGCCGGCTGCGGGCCGACCAGGCCGAGCTTGACGTCGCCGAGCACGGCCCAGTCGGGGCGGACGGCCAGCACCCGCTCGGCCGATCGCAGCAGCAGCGCGCACCATCCGGGGCCGTTGTCGACCCACTGGTGCGCGACGATCTCGTCGTCGCCAAGGCCGAGGGCGCCGGCGATGCGAGTCAGCAGGCCGGCCTCGATCGGCCCGGTCCGGCGCAGCGGCGGCGCGGCGAAGGCCAGCCGGCTGCCGTCGCGGCGGATGCGCACCAGGCCCACGCCGCACTCCTGCACGATCGTGTCGGCCTGGCGGGGGCGGCCGCCGGCCGCGAGCCAGGCGTGGCAGCTGCCGAGCGTGGGGTGGCCGGCGAAGGGCAGCTCGCCCCCGGGAGTGAAGATGCGGACCCGGTAGTCGGCGTCGGGATGCACGGGCGGCAGCAGGAAGGTGGTTTCCGACAGGTTGGTCCAGCGGGCGAACTCGGCCATCCGGGCGTCGGTGAGGCCTTGCGCGTCGTGGACGACCGCGAGCGGGTTGCCCTTGTACGGGGTGTCGGTGAAGACGTCGAGCTGGTGGAAGGGGCGGGGCATGAGCATCGGTGTGCCGGGCGGCGGTTCCGGAGGGGGCGTGACGGTGGCTTGCCCGCTCGGGGGCCGCAATCGAATCCGGCCTCATCGATCGTGCGAGCGCGCCGTGGCTTCGCCCTCCAGGCGCCTCATGCTAACCGATGGCGTCGCGGCCCCGGGACACACTGCTTGTCGGCGTGGCGCGGGTGCGTCGGGTCGACCGCCGGGACGCAGGAGCGATCCGGGCAGGCTTATCCGAATCGGGCACTCGGAATTGTCCATCGCCGCAGCCGCCCCGAATAGGATTCGCTTGCCGAATCGTCGGATATCGCCTCACATGAGTGGCCGCATTTCACGCTCGTTGCAGTTCAGTACGGCGGTCCGCGCCGGCTTGATCGCTGCGACTCCGCCGTTCGTCGCGTGGCCGGATGCGGCAATTGCCCGACTCGCGGAGGCGTCGAGGCTCGTGGAGTATCCGCGGGGTGCGCTGCTCGCGATGCGAGGGGGGCGTGCGACCGCGATGCAGCTGATCGTGAGCGGAAACGTCGAGGCCAGTTCCACGGACGCGAGCGGTCGCCGGTTCACCTTCAGGCCGTTCATCGTGGGGCAGATCGCCAGCTTGTTGTCGTTCGTCGACGGGCGCGAGATGCCGAACGATGTGTTGGCCACCGAGGACAGCTTGGCACTGGAAATTCCGTACGCCGCGATCCGCGCCGAGCTCGATCTGGCGCCGGGGCTCTGGGAGAGCATAGCGATGGAGCTCGGCGCGCGCGCCCGGCTCTATACCGGCCAGATCAAGAGTCTGGCCTTCGATTCCTTGCGTTCCCGGATGGCGTCGCTGCTCCTCGATCTAGCCGAGACGCGCGGGGAGTGCGCGAACGGCGGGGCGACCGCGATCAAGCCGCGTCTGCCGCAGGAGAAGCTTGCCGAGATGCTGGGGGTCTCGCGCCAGACCGCCACCGCGATGGTGAAGGAGATGAGCGAGGAGGGCCTGCTGAAGTGGCGGTACGGGCGCGTCGAGCTTCTCGACCTGCCACGACTGCGCGGAATTGCCAGAATGGGGGTCGACGGAAGCATCTAGGCGGCCGGTCTGGCATGCCGGTCGAGCAGCGTCCGCGTTCGAAGGACGGCCATAGCAGAGGGAAGACCGTAGGAGCGCGAATGAAGAGGTTGGCTTCACTGATCTTGGCGGCCGCGGCAGCTGTCGTCGCGGGATGCGCTTCCCAGTCGCCTTCGGCGATCGGGGTGCTGGCGGGCACGTCGTGGGAACTCATCCGGTTCCAGTCGATGGACGACGCGCAGGGCACGACCCGGATCGCCGATCCGACGCTGTACACGGTCACGTTCGGTGCGGACGGCAGCGCCTCGTTCCGGCTCGACTGCAATCTTGCCAGAGGAACCTGGCAGGCGAGTCCCGCGACCGACGGCCTTTCCGGCAGGCTCTCTTTCGGCCCCTTGGCCGGCACGCGTGCGCTCTGTCCGCCACCTTCGATGGACGAGAAGCTGATCATGGATCTCGGCTACGTTCGAGGCTATCTGCTGCGCGATGGCTACCTGCACATGTCACTGATGGCCGACGCGGGCATCTACAGCTGGCGGCCGATGCGACGATGAACGAGCCGGTGCGCATCGCCGCTGTCAGGCGCGACACGGCGACATCGGTGCGCTGCGCGTGCCTCAGTCCTTTTCTCGTGGAGTAGACGGCCGGATGCCGGTATCTGTCACCAGAGTGGTTTCGAAGGCGTACGGTGCCGTCGTGGGAACCGTGCCTTGCGTTCTCCTTGCTTCGTGGCTCCTGATGCCACATGCCGTCGGCGCGCAGTCCGTCCCCGATCCGTCTTACTCGGCGACGGATCGCGGCGCGGCAGCCGGGGCCGAGCCGGCGGACGCGCAGCGCGCGTTGCTCGAACGGATCGACGAGCTCGGCCAGCGCAGGGCCGCGCTGAGTTCGGAGACTCGCCGGCTCGAGGGAGACCAGCAGGAAGCGGCCCGGCTGCAGCTTCGCGACGTCGAGACCGACCTGCGGCAGCTGCTCGGGAAACTGCCCGAGCTGCTGGGACAGGCGCAGGGCGGCGGGCCCGAGGCGGCCGCTCTGGCCGCGCGCGCCGGTGATCTCCTCAGGGCGGAGAGCCGGATCCTGCGCTCGGGGATCGACGAGTTGCGGAGTGAAATCGCGTCGCTTCGGCAGGAGCGCGCCAAGGGCGACGAGGCGTATCTGGCGGCTCGGGCGGAGCGGATCGCCAAGCGCCAGGAGAGAATGGATGCGCTTCTTGCCGACCTCCACCTGAACACCGTTCTCGCGGGGCGCATCGGTCTCGACGCGTCGGGCGACGGCGCCTATCTCGACCGGCAGATCGCCGCGCGCGCCAGCTCGGTGGCCGGCGAGATCAAGCTGGCGCTCGAGCAGATCGAGGGCCTGCGCGAGCAGCTCGGCGGGGCGACCGCCACCGACAAGGAGGCCCTGTCCAGGCGCGTCGCTGCGGTCCAGCGCGAGAAGGACCGCGCCGTGGAGAGCCTGGGCAAGCTCGTCGCGCTCATGAAGGCTCGCGGTCTCGACGAGGCGGAGTACGGCGAGTTGCTGATCCGGGCGACCGGGCAGATCAGCGCCGAGATCCTCGACGCCGAGGTCGCGCGCTCGTTCTTCTCCCATCAATTGCAGCAGGCCGAGAAGTGGCTGCGGGAGCGCGGCCCGGCGATCGGCTTCCGGATCCTGGTGGTCCTTGCCCTGCTGGTCGGTTTCAAGCTGCTGGCCGGGCTCGCGAGGCGGGCCGTGCGGCGCCTGCTGAGAAGCCCCAGGCTCGGCGCCTCGGCGCTGATGCAGCGCTTCGCCGTCAGGGCCGCGGGCACGGTGGTGATGCTGATCGGCATCCTCGTCGTGCTGTCCCAGTTCGACATCGAGGTCGGACACATGCTGGCGGGCCTGGGCATCGCCGGCTTCATCGTCGGCTTCGCGCTGCAGGACATCCTGGGAAATTTCGCCGCGGGGGTCATGATCCTCGCGTATCGGCCCTACGACATCGGCGACTGGATCGAGGTGCCCGATGCCTTCGGCCGCGTCCAGCACATGAACCTGGTCTCGACGACGATCCTGACGGGGGACAACCAGCGGCTCCTGGTCCCGAACAAGAAGATCTGGGGAAACATCATCCGGAACGTGACGGCCGAGCGGACCCGCCGGATCGACCTCACCTTCGGGATCGGCTATTCCGACGACGTGATCCGGGCCGAGCGCGTCCTGCGGGAGATCCTGGAAGCGGACCAGCGGGTCCTGGCGTCTCCCGAGCCGCTGATTCGGCTGGCGGAGCTCGGCGAGTCCTCGGTGAACTTCATCGTCAGGCCGTGGTGCCGGACCGAAGACTACTGGGAACTGCGCTGGCACATCACCCGTCGGGTCAAGGAGCGCTTCGACGAAGAGGGCATCTCGATCCCCTTCCCGCAGCGCGACGTGCACCTGCACGGCGCGATCGCGCCGGCGATTCCGGCCGGTCGCTGAGCCGTGTCGCGGCGCCGGGCCGCCCCGGGGCGGGGGCGCGCGCGGGTCAGTCGCGACGCCAGGGCGGCGCTGCGAAGGCGCGAGATTCCTCGCGGCTGCCGGGCGCGTAGAAGTCGTGGATCGAGTCGGTCAGGTAGTAGCGCCAGAATGCGGTCCGCATCCTCTCGTCGTAGATCGCGAAGTCGCCGCGGGCTTCCCGTTCCTCGAGGAAGCGGCGGTAGGCGTCCAGCGGTTCCGGGCCGCCTTGCTGATACCCGACCCGTCCGCCGTACTGGCGGTGAAGCGCGCTGTTGATCTTCCACTGCCGGATGAACGCGTCGGCGACCAGGTTCCGGGCCGCCCGGGTCTCCTGCGGCGAGCCGGTCGGCTCGGCGAGGGCCGCGAGCGCTCGCTCCGCGGAATCGAGTTCCGAGGCCAGGGCGGTGCGCTCCTCGGTCGAGGCAGCACCCGCTTCCAGTCGACGCTTCAGCACGTCGCGCTGCTCGGTTCGGCGCGCGCGTTCCTGCCGGAAGAAGGACTCCACATGCGCGACATACGCGTCCCGCTCGGTCTGCGTGACCCGGATTCCGCGCTCGGCGGCGTAGCGGTCCGTCAGCTCCCGCACGATCACGAAGCGCAGTTCGTCCGGATCGGCCACGTGGACGGCGTTCCCGAACACCCGGCCGGCGAGGGGGGCGCTCAGGTCGCCGAGGATCTCCTGCGCATGAGCGCCAAGAGCGGCGGCCAGCATGCAACACGCGAGGCTTGCGGCGTTGACGGCCTTCGGCAGTTTCATGGTTTCAGCCTCATGCTCACTCGGCCGCAGCGGCGGGAAGCGGCTTGCCGTCCCTGAACGAGCGGAATTCGGGGATCAGGACTTCCCCCGACGCGAGATCGGCCGGCGCCAGGGCCGGCGGCACCGTCGGATTGAACGGGTAGCGCCTGCCGTCGAACCGCAACTCTGCGCTGCCGGAGGGGATTCCGCCGCCACCGATGGTGACGATGAGGTTGCGCCAGCCATGAGAGCTCCGGCTCGAAACCGCCACCGGAGGACGGGACACACTGATCCGCGAGACGAGCCGAAGACCGTCCGGCGACGGCGTGAACACGAGCACCGGGCAACCGCCCGTGCCGCACACCATGGGGCCGGCGACCATGGCCACGACCTCCGGTGTGCCGTCGCCGTCGAGGTCCACCCGGGCATCGAAGTAGTTCGCCTCCCAGTCGCCACCGAGCGTCTTCCGGATCGCTCGACCGAGATCGGCATCGGAGCCGCTCGTCGACGGTGCGGCGGTGGCCGTCGCACCGGCCCGCGCGCCCGAGGCTCTTGCCGGACCGGACACGATCATCTCGAGACGATACCTGGCCGCCTCGTGCCGACGCGCGGCCGACGGCATCAGGTACACCCTGATGCGGTAATCGCCGCTGCGGGGCAGGACGCCCTCGAACTGGTTTTCCGACGTCGAACCGTTGAAGAGCGCGACTTCCCCCTCGCCGGGTGCGAGAATATTGAAGTAGTTCGCGCCGTTGTCCGTCGCCATGCTGACGTTCATGGACTGTCCTTCCCGGGCGCGCAGCACGTAGTCGACGATCTGGCGGCCGGTGATCGTGTCCTCGACGACTGCGCCGGATGCGCCGCGTTCGAAGCGCACCGTCTCGGTCCGAATGGATTCCGGCGCGGCACCCGCGATCGTGGTGAACGCACCGGCGGCGGCGAGAGCGATCGCGCCGATCCAGATTGAGCCTTTCATTTCGCCTTGCTCCAGTGGTGGTCTTCCGTTCTTCCCGATGCCGCAAAGGCCTGCCGCCCGGCGAGGCCGCTCGCTTCGCTTCGAGGCGCGAAGGTCGGCGCGTGCCGCCGGGCCGAGCCGTATTGATCCTGCGTCGCATCCTCTGCCGGCTTTCGCTGCTTCTCGCGGCCCTCTCGGCGCCGCTGGCCGTTCACGCCGCGAGCGGCGTCCTGCCCGAGCTTCGTCAGGCTCGCGATGCCGCGCTGCAGGCCGGTCTCGAGCGCGTCGTGCGGGAGCTCGGGCTGGAAGAGGCGGTTCGGGCGCGCCGGCTCGCGCTTGCGCTGGTCGACGCGACACGACCCGGCGCGCCCCGGCTCGCGATGATCAACGGCGACCACATGATGTACGCCGCGAGCCTTCCGAAGATCGCGATCCTGCTCGGCGCGCTCGCCGAGGCCGAAGACGGGCGCATGCCGATCGATGCCGACCTGCTCGCGGCGATGACCAACATGATCCGCTACTCCAGCAACGAGGATGCGACCCGCGTGCTCAGGCAAGTGGGCGAGGAACGCCTGCTGGAGATCCTGCAGTCGCCGCGATTCCGCTTGTACGACCCGGAGCTCGGCGGGGGGCTGTGGGTCGGGAAGTCCTACGGCAGGCAGAGTGCCTACCGGCGCGATCCCTTGCACAACTTCTCGCACGGCGCGACGGCGTTCCAGGTCGCGCGGCTGTACTACCTGCTCGCGAACGACAGGCTGCTCGCGCCGCCGCTGAACGCGCTGATGAAGGATGTCCTGTCCAATCCGGGCATTCGGCACAAGTTCGTCGCGGGGCTCGAGGCGCGGCCCGGCGGCGCGGTGTTCCGCAAGTCCGGCACCTGGCGCAATCACCACGCGGACAGCGTGCTGGTCGAGCACGGCGCGCATCGCTACATCCTCGTCGGGATCGCCGACGATGCCGACGGCGGCGAGTGGCTGCTTCGGCTGGCGGCGCCGCTGCACGACCTCGTCACGGCCCCGATCGGACGCTAGCGTCTCGCGCCGCCGGTCCCGCTGGGGGGCGGGGGCATCTTCGGCACTCGGCGAAGGGACGGGCGCGTCCACGCTGTTCACCTGGGCGCGTGGATCGACTCGATCAGCCCGTGCAGGCGGGTTGCGAGCGCCTGATGCTCCGCGGCCGAGTTCTTGCGAAGGATGTTGGTGACCAGCGTGCTCATGTAGTAGAGCCTCCGATCTCCGGCGGGATGCTCGACGATCGCGGTCGAGTTCATGTAGTTCCTGACGTTGCCTGCGTAAGGGCGGCAGGCGAACCCCGGCTCCTTCGCGCACTCGTACAGGGATCCCGACTTGAAGTAGACCGCGGACTCGGTCAGCGCCGGCGAGGACGCATAGCGGATCCGCCGCTCGGTGACGTAGATCAGCCGCTTGATCTCCCGGCTCGAAAAGGGGTCCACGAGGCGTCCCTGCTCCATTCGCAACAGGTAACGCATCAACTCCCGCGCGGTGCCGTAGCTGTCTCCCGGGCCGGGGACCTTCCGCTTGCCGGTGGCGGTGAAGAAGCTTCCCTGCCGCAGCATGCCGAGGTCCAGGCCGTTTCGCGTCAACGGCTCGTAGAACGAGCGTTCGAAGAGCTCGGTCAGGGCCTTCGCCGGCGTTTCATCGAAGAACCGGCGGATCTCCGGCTCGGCCGGCGGGTAGGCCTTCCCGTACTGCCGCAGCAGCATCGTTTCGCGCATGACCATCCCGGCGGCCGAGTTCGAGCTCGGCGACAGCATCCAGTCCAGCCACTCGTACAGGGTCGCCCGGTCGCCGATCTGCACCGCACGGCGGGTCAGCGTCCGGGTCGCGGGATCGAAGATCCGGACGGTGTGATGATCCGACTGCGAGAAGCCGTCGGCGGTGACGACCGTGCGCGCCAGCACCCGTCTGCGCGCTTCGACATCCTCCGGATAGGTGTCCGCCAGGGCCTGGAACAGCGACAGCGCGACCACCAGCTTGCCCACGCTGCCGACGTTCTGGCGGTGATCGCCCCGGTGTTCCGCGTAGCGCGGCCTGGACGGGTCGCTGAGGTCGAGCACCGCCAGGCCGTACGCGTCCATGCTGCCCGTCAGCACTCGGTTGACCTGGCGGGTGAATTCCGGGTCCGGTTCGGGAAGATCGAAATCCTGGCCGAGCAGCCGCAGGTCGACCGCGTCGAGCCCCAGCAGCGCGCCCGGCGGCTGCCCGACGTCCTTGACCTTTCCCTCGTTCGCCAGACGGCTGCCCTCGAGCCGGCGGATGCCGGTTTCCTCGTAGCCGTCGAGCGGGTAGGCGAGTGCAGCGGCCGCCAGCGCCCCGCAGACCGCGAGGACGAGGGGCCGTGCGATTCGAAGTCCCTTCATCGGAATGACTCCCTCATGTCGACCGTGCGGCCGAGGCTCGTCGAAAGCGCCATGTCCATGCCGATCAGGTAGTCGGATCCCCGGGCCTCCCGACTTTCATTGAAGGGCCGGATCTGCAGCAGCCAAAGTTTCCCGCCGACGAACCCGAACTCGACGTCGGCGGCCACCGGCTTGCCGTCCTCGCCCAGCTGAGGGAATTTCCTCGGGATCTCGTCGGCGAACGCTATCAGCTGTCTTGTCTGATCCTCGTTCAGCAAGGTATCGGCCCCGGAGACGGGAACCCTTGCAATGCCTCCGTTCGACCTCGGCACCATCCGGCGCGAAGCGGTCGCCGTGGCCATCAGGCTCACGACGCCGGTACGGCGGTCGATGCGGACGGACTCTGCGGCCTGCCCCTCGACCGCGCCGCCGACGCCCTCGTTCACCGCCACCGACAGTCGGTCCGGGTCTCCCGTGTCGACGTCCTGCGTGATCATCACGCCGGAAATCTCGGAGGGAACCGTCTTCAGCAGCAGCACCGCCGGATAGACGTGCTCGGGTCCCTTCATGTGCGACTGTCGCCACGCCCAGGCCCGCGGGGTATAGGGCGACGCCCACACCTCGGCGATCGCCTGCACGACGTTCTCGAAGCCGACGACGTTGAAGAGCGTGAGGTTGAGACCGGCGCCGGTGAACCCGGGCAGGTCCTCCACGTTGGTGTCCGAGCGGACGAAGACGCCGCCGTCGAAGCCGCGGCCGAATGCATTGTCCATCGCCTGTCGCAGGCGCTGCCGAAAGCGCGGCCCCGGGTCGGTGTGCCGGACGATCGCGTAGATCTCGGCCCGCAGCCGCTCCCCGAATTCCGTGGCTTCCGCGGAGCCCGAGGGCATCGACTCGAGCCTGCGAAAGCTCTCGACCATCCACTCGTAGACGGATTTTCCGGAGTTCCGGTGGGGCCGCTCGAGCACCGTTTCCCGATAGAGGCCGAACGGGATGGCGACGCCGGGCGCCACGCGGTCGGGAAAGCTCGCCTTGAGTTCGCCCAGCTTGGCAGCCTTGGGCCCCACGATGCGTCCCGAGTCGCTCGCGCGCAGTTCGTCCAGACTCACGAAGCCCCGCCTGCGGAGATCCAGCTTGTCCAGGTCGGGTTCGAACATGACCCCCGGTTCGGCCTGCTTATGCTCGCCGAACACCCGATCCCAGCCCTGTCCGTCCTCGTTGATCTCGACCAGCCCCGCCGGACTGACTGCGAGCACGATGCGCTTGCCGTCGTGCCGGCGCAGTTCCGGCAGCAGCGACTCGTCCACCGCCACGTTCGGGATCCCCAGGTTTCTCGCCAGAAGCTGGACGTGGGACAGGGGGTTCCCGGCGCCGGCGGTCAGGATCCCGGCAAGCGGCGGAAGATCCGAAACGGTTTCCGGCAGGACGTAGATGCCGTCTGGGCGGAATTCCTCGACCCGCTTCATGTCGGGGGCAGCCCTGAGGATCCCGCGCGCAAGGCCGGGATTCAGCGCGCTGAAGCCCGAACCGATGTCGCGTCCGAGAAGCTTGTGGCGCACGCCCGCCAGCCGATTCGCGTCGCGCGACAAGGCGTCGAGAAGCCGGGAGTAGAACAGGAGCGGGCTGCCGCGAAGCTGGTCCTGGATGAACAGGCCGGCGAGCGGTTCGATCTCGCCAAGCTTGTCCATTGCGTCGCCGAAGTGCATCCGCAGGCCCTGCGTTCCCCAGCCGGGGACGAGCGCGAGGTGGCGCAGCGCCGCCAGGTAGTCCGACAGGGGGATGGCATCGGACGCGACGCTGCGGAACGACTTCCGCAGCTCGGCGTGCTCGCGGGCGCGGAGCATGCCGGTCCCGTACGCCGCGTCGGCGGCTGCGGACAGCAGCCGCAGGCCGTCCTGCCGGCTCGTCGACGGCAACTCCCTTGCCATTTCCGTGGCTGCGCGGAAGTTCTCCAGTTCCACCGCCAACGACAGATCGAGCAGTTTCAGGCGTGCCGCCGGCGCTCCCAGCCCGGGCAGCGAGTCGCGCAGGTCGGCGAGCAGGGCGGCAGTGGTCACGAAGCGCTGGATAGCGCTGCGCTCGGCGGAAAGGGCGCTGCCGGCCGTGCGCAGGCGCGCCTGCAGCCGGGGCGAACTTCCCAGGTCCTTCGCGGCCCGCTCGAGCGCGTCGGCGATCGGCCGCGGCGCGTAGACCCGGTCGATCTCGGCGGCGAGCGCCTCCGCCCGCTGCCGCAGACCGGCGTTCGCGGACCGGGCACCGTAGTCGCGAACGCTCGCAGCATCCGAGGCATCGGGAGAGCCGTGGATCTTGACCCGGAGCGGCTGGAAGGCCGGGTCGGCATCTGCCAGGGCCGCGGCCATGTTCCGGACCCGCTGCGCCGACGCCGTCTCGGCGCCGTGCGGAAGCAGGCGCACGCCGGCCCGCAGCGCGGGAAACCGGTATCCGATCCAGTCGTCGCGACCGGCCAATGCGGTCAGCAGGTTGCGGGCCCCCTCGCGCTCGTCCTCTTCCTGGATCGCGCCCCGGTAGAAGCGCGCCTTGCGGAAGATCCAGCCATCGTCGGCCGCCACGAGGAAACGCTCCACCAGGATCTGCGCGTAGGTGTCGGGAAACGACGGCGATGCGATCGCCTTGCTCGCTTCCATGCCCGCGAGCAGCGTCGCGATCGCGTATCCCTTCGAGCGAAGCTCCCTGGTGCGATCGCTCCATTCGCCGTGTTGCCACCCCTCGCCGCGCTTCGCGCACGAGTAGTCCTTCGGCGGCAACACCCTGCCGTCCTTGCAGAACCACTTGATCGCGGAGAAGGGGCCGCGGGGGCGCTCCTTCATGTCGGCGATCCAGCCGCGATGCCGGTCGCCGGCGTCGCTGGCCTCCTTTTCGGCGCTCGCCAGCGTGGCGCCGCTCGCGAGCGCCGTCGACAACAGCATGCAGGCCGCGACGCGTTTCGCGCGGAGCGAAGATGGTCGGCTCAAGGGGTGATCCTCCTTTTCCTGGGCGCGCTCGCCCTCAGCGGGGTCTGTCCGAGGCCTCGTGGCCCCAGCCGAGCAGGTCGTGCAGGATCGACCAGCGCCGGCCTTTCGGCTCGGCGCCCTGGCCCAGCACCCAGTAGTCGTAGGCTTCCCGGATCCGGCCGCTGCTCTGGGCAAAGACGATCCACTCGTTCACGGTCTCGATCAGGTCGCGCGCGTCGGGTGCCGCGCCGAAGGCGGTGGGCACCCTGACCGGATTCGGCTGGGGAACCACGATCGCGTATTCGGGGTGGAGCAGCGTGGCCGCGGCGCCGGCCTCCGCCGGCATCAGGAACGCGTCGAGCTCGGGATGCCGGCCCTCGAGGAAGGGCGCCGCGGACTCCAGCGGAACGAAATCCACCCGGGCGCTCCCGAAGTAGCGTTCGAGGCTGGCGCGGACCTGATCCGGATCGAGCGGAACGCCGATGCGCAGGCCCCGGCGACGGCGGAGCGTGTCGGTGCTCGCGAACTCGTGACGTCGGGCATCGCGCACGACGAAGCCCATGGTGCCCTCGAAGTAGGGCTCGGACAGGCGCACCGACGAGAACCAGAATGGCCGGTACCAGACGCCCGGCATCAGGTCGATCGTGTCCGAAGCCAGCATGCGAGGCAATTCCTGCCACGCGACCGGGACGAACTCGGCCACCACGCCGATCGACTCCGCGAAGGCCTGCGCGAGCTCGACGTCCAGGCCGACGAGATCTCCGTCGGCGTTGAAGAAGCTGAACGGAAGGTTGCCGGGGTCGTAGCCGACGCGCAGCGTGCCCCGGGCGCGGATCCGCTGGATCGGCGACAGGCCCTCGAGCTCGGGGTCCTGCTTCAGGTTCGAGAGATCCCGGTGCACGAGGTTCGGCGCCTCGGACCTCGACGCGTGCATCTTCCTGAGCACCTCTCCCTTGTGATAACTCGTGTCGACGGTCGCGGAGAGCACGGCGCGAGTCCCGAGCACCGACGCCGCCCCCGCGGCGGCGATCAGGGCGAGGGTCAGGAGGAGCCTGGCCGCCGAGATCCGCAGGAATCCGGTCATCGCCGCGGCGCCGATCAGCGAAAACGCGAGCAGGCTCATTGCCGACACCATCGAGTCGAACTTGCCGGTGACGATCGTTGTCGGGATGTAGAGCTGGAAGTGGTCGTGGGGCAGGTCCATCAGGTCCAGCAGGAAGGGCAGCGCCACCTGCGCCTTGGCGAAATAGGCGAGCAGCCCCGCGCCGAACAGCGTGCCGAAGCGGTCCGCCTCGAGCGGGACGCCGCTCAGCCACGCGACGTAGGGCACGAAGAGAAGGGTCAGGAGCTTGCCGGCGTTCGGGAAGGTGAAGGCCATCGGCACGAGAGCCTCGACCGTCGAGCTCGCCTGAGGCGATCGAACGCCGCGCTTTTCCATCAAGGCGTTGGCCTGCTCGACGAGCATCGGCAAGACGATGAACACGTTGCTCGCCACGAAGGCCGTCAGCAGCGCGTCGCGCGAGGCGCGCACGATCTCGAGGTATGTGAAGGGCGTGACCGCCGCCACCGCCAGCGGGAGCACGACGAAGGCGAGCAGCAGGGAGGCCACCGCGAAGGCCGCGAAGTAGACCTCGAGCCGCTCGAGCGTTTCGGGCGACATCGTGCCGGCGGAGACGGCCGCGATCGCGAACACGCCGATCGGCGTCAGCGAAATGACGAAGCGGGTGACGCGGGAAACGGCCTGCTCGAGAACCTGAAGGTTCCCCAGCAACGTCGCCTTCTTCTCGATCCCGATGAGCGCCACGCCCAAGGCCGAACTGAAGAGCACGACGGCAGGGATCACCGCGTTGGCCATCGCGTTGAACGGGTTGGACGGGACGTAGAGCTCGTGCAGGGCGAGCGGCTCGCGCGCCGAGACCAGCGAGGAGCTGAAGAAGGACGCCGTTTCCATGTCGGGGAAGGCCAGGGTCGTCGCGCCGACGACCGCCAGGGCCGCGGCCCAGAACACGAGGAGCAGGACGCTGGCGCGCACCGCGAGCCGCTTCGCCTCGGCGGCTTCCATCCGGCCCAGTCCGATGATCAGGGTCAGCACCAGGTAGGGCAGCACCGTCATCTGCATAAGCCGGATGTAGATGTCGGCGATCGGCTGAAGGGCGGCGGCCGGCTCGCCGAAGAACAGGCCGGCGAGCACGCCGACGGCAAGGCCGATCAGGATCCGGGCCGACAGTCCGAGGCGCGCGGATGCGGCGGTCGGGGAGGGGGCAGGGGAAGCGGACATCCTCGCGAACTTTTCGGCGGGTCAGGGTGCGCCGCAAGCCGGCCGCTCCTCCGCCACGCGGCCGTCGCGGAGGACGGCTTCGCCTCGAACGCGCTCCGACGCGAGTGCGGCCCCGGCTGCCGCCAGGGTCAGCGCGACCGCGACGGTTGCCCGCCGGGGGCCGGGCTGGTGGCGCCTTTCACTGAGCACTACTTTCCGGACGTTACCGCGCGGTGCGCCTTCTCGTAGGACCGGTGCAGGTCCTCGTAGGCCTCGGAGAAGCCGGACTTCGTGGCCTCCCACGCCTGACCGGAAGATCGCTCCATCGAGGCCAGCTTTTCCTGGGCGAGTTTCTTCTTCGCGCGGAGGGCCTTCATGTTCTCCTCGTGGACGGCCCTGGCCTCGCGGCCGGAGGCGGCCGCCGATTTCTCCAGTTCGTCGATCTTCTTCTCGGTCTGCGCGAGGATGGCCTTGCCGTGCTCGATCGCCTCGTTCTTCTTTTCGTGGGAATAGGCCTTCACCTTCTCCCAGGTGTTCTGCTCGGTGGCATGCGCCGAGGCCGGCAGGAGGAGGAGAGCGCTCGCTGCGTGGAGGACGGTGAAGGCGATCGCTGCGCGAAGTCGAATCGTCATGTGGCACTCCTGGAGGAAGGGACGGGAGGATCAGGTGCAGTTGCCTTCGTAGATCGCGTCGAGCCGCTCGACGCGACCCTCGCCCACGACTGCCTGCAGGCATTGCCGCGTGCCCGAATGCCACCAGGTCGTGAAGGCGCGCCCGTCGGACTGGTAGCCGCCCTTGTCGACGAAGCCCCGGGCTCGCAGTTCCGTGAGGGCCGACGATGCTCGAGCCCCGATGAGATCCTGGACGTTCACATACCGGGCGTAACCGCTGTGATGGCCGTGGGGCGATCGATAGGCGGTCTCCGCGGCGCGCTTCTCCGCACCGCGCTGGTAGCCCTCACTGTAGTCCTGACGATTGTTGTAGTTGTGGTACGGGTGGTGGTAGAGGCCGTCCCGGTAGCCGCGCTCGAATTCGGCGACGTCCTGCGGGGATTGCGAGGAGCGCTCCTTGTCCCGCTCGTGCGACTTGTGGGCGAGTGCCGCCACGCCGAGGATCGCAGCCGCTGCCAAGGCGACCTTGGCGCCGTCGCTCATACCCTTCGAGTCGCCGGTGTGCTGGTTGCAGTCGTGCGCGTCAGAACCGGCAACCCCGGACACGCGGCCTCGGGAGACCGCGACGCGCACGCAGTCGGCGCGCGCGGAACTCCACCAGTACTGCCAGATCGTGCCGCTTCGCGCATCGCTGTGCGTGAGCACGTAGCCCCTTCTCGGGAGTTCGCGAGAGGCGAACTCATCGCTCTGGTGGACGAGGTCGCTCAACTCGCTGGCCTGGCTGCGCACCTGGAGCGGCGCTGCCACGAGCGCCACCGACACGAGGGCGGCCAGGATTCTTTCCCATCTTCCCCTTGCGGTCGGAGCCGCCGATGACGTCGCCTGCTCTGGGGTCTGCTTGCCGATCATGTTCTGTTCCCTGGGTGTGCAGTCGGCGATCGACGCCGCGGCCGAGCGCACGACGAGATTGCGTGCCGGACTGCGAGAGGTTCAACCCTTGCTTCCGGAACCCTTCTTCTTCGCTGCCGCGATCGCCGCGTCGCGTTCGTCCAATGCCGCCTTCAACGCGGCGTCGTATTCGCCCTGCGTGGACTTCTCTGCCTGCGCGATCGCGTCGCGCTTGGCAACGAGCGGGTCCTTGCCGTCCTCGGCTGCTCGCCTGGTCGCAGCTTCGGCTGCCGCATTGACCTTCTTGGAGCGGTTCGACCAGGCCTCCATCAACCTCAGCGCATAGACCTTGTTGGCCTCGCGCTCCGCCGCCCGCATCTGCACGACGGGATCCGTGGAGGACGCTGCGCCCTGGGCGTACGCGGGCACGGCGACGGCGCAGGACAGCGCGACCGCGGCGAGAAGGTTCTTGATCATGCTCGTCTCCAGCAAGTTAGGGGATTGGTCCAACAAGAACGGAACAACGCGGATCACTTCTCGACGCCGCTGGCGAGCTCCGCAAGCAGCTTCCTGCACTCGGCGTCACCGCTGCCGCCCTGCGAAGCGGCGTCGCCGGATCCCGAGGCGCCGATCCGGATGCTCGCGGCTCTAAGAACCTGGTCCACCTGTTCCGCGGTGATCAGCCCTGCATCCTTGGCTGCTTCGACCGTGAGGCACGCGCCGGCCTTCATGCCGGTGACGATGCCGGCTCCCGCGCCGACGCCGACGGCGGCCGGCGCGAGCAGCAGCATGGCGCCCCCGCCGATGAGCAGCCCGAGGACAAAGGTGACGAATGTCTTCATTGAGGGTGTGCCTTCGCTCGTTCGTTGCGCAATGGGGGGCGATCAGCCGCCGAATATCACCGCATCGGGAATCTCGTAACGCTCGTCGCCGACCCGGATGAAGTGCAGGTCGCCTTCCTTCCGGGCGCGGAACGCGCCGTAGCCGTCGGCCTGGCTGGTGTCGGCGCTGACGGCACTGCCCCGACTGAAGAAGATGGTCCGCTTGCGTCCGCCGGGGTGGGTCACGACCACGGTGGCGCTTCCACCCCCGCCGCGCGCAGCCGCGAAGTCGCATTGGGTCATCGGTTGGCCCCTGGCATGCGCGCAGGGGATCGGCCCCCTGGCATCGAAGCTGCCTTCGCCGGCGCGGCGTGCCGAAGCCGACATCCTGGGATCCGCGTCCCCGGATTGCGGTGCCGACCCGCTCTCTGCAGGGTTCGTCACGAACCGGCTGATCCGGTGACCGGTCTTCTCGAAGGAGCACTGGAACGTGCGGGTCTGTCCGCTCACGACCGCCGATCCGTTGACCGCGTGGGACTTGTCGGTGCGCTGTCCTTCGTACTTCACCTGGACCGAGGAGGGATCGACGCCCAGTTCCTTCGACGCCCGTGCGCGGCACTGGGCGAGCATGTCGTCGGTTGCCGCCGCGTGCGCAACCGGGCCGAGCACGGCCAGGACGGAAGCGAGCGCCAGCGATCGGGAGAGGCGGGAGCGTGAAGACATGCCCGGAGTTTCCTCGTCGAGAACTTTGGTTTAGGGCCGAGCCCGCCGCGACGCCTTCGGTGGATGCGATTGGCGGCACGGCCAGTCGGTGGAAGCGGACTTTACGAACCCCGAGGGCTCCCCAACTAGCAGGCACTTGACATTCTTCGGCCTGGGCTGCTCGCCCCCTTGCCTTTTGTCAATGTCGCTGGTGAGGGCCGGAAAGCTGCATGGCGCGAAAGTGTCGCGTGCTCTGCCCGGGCGGAGACCCGACGTTTGGCAGATCGTCGCGCTCGAGCGTCGGCCAGCGCGTTTCCATCCGAAACGACAGCGGGCTTCGCCTGCCCGGAGCGCGCAACCACGACGCGCGCGGCCCCCGCGCACCAACTCGTCCGCCGGCGCCGCTCGCTGCCGAGCGATTGCTTTGGTGCCTCCGTTTGACTGTCGCCGGCAGGTTCTCTCGATTGCCGGATGCCCCGGGGATATTGCACACTCCGGGTGCCGCGTCCCCGATGTCCGGCGCCAGCCGCTCCGGAACCGGGAGGCTGTCGAGCGGACTGCCCGGGGCCGCATGCGTCCTTGGAGTTCCCCGATGCACGTTCGACCAGTTCCCGACCTGCCGATTCGCCAAGGCGCCGAGCGCCGACCCGCCAGGCTGTTTCGAGCGGTCGCGAGCCTTCTGCTGGGCGGGCTGGCAGCGGGCTGCGCGCAGTT
This sequence comes from Zeimonas sediminis, assembly GCF_023721795.1. Lineage (NCBI taxonomy): Bacteria > Pseudomonadati > Pseudomonadota > Betaproteobacteria > Burkholderiales > Burkholderiaceae > Zeimonas > Zeimonas sediminis. The sequence goes on along the minus strand of NZ_JAMQYE010000001.1, from coordinate 1,305,769 downwards.
CATCGTCCCCGTGCCTCCGCCGCCCGATCCGCCGGGCGAGTTCGCGGAGCTCACGCTGCCGATCATCGCGCTCGGCGACACCCAGGAGCACGAGACGACCGGCTTTCCGCTGCACGACAACGATGGCGCCGTGGATTCCTACGTCGAGGTCGCGCAGCGCCCGCCGGAGCAGCCACTGTTCGGGCGCCGGATCCTCGAGTGGGCGCTTGCCGCCCATCCCGGAGAGCCGGTCATTCATCTCGGCGACGTTCTCGACATGTCGTGCAGGTCCGAGCTCGCCCGGATCGGGGCCGTCTTCGAACATGCCGGCCAGGCTGCGGCGCTTCTTCCCGGCAATCACGACGGACTGATGTTCGGCATCTTCAACCAGCCGCTGGCTGCCGCGCTGACGGACGGCGGCAGCCGTGCGTGGTATCGCGGTTGCGTGCGCGGGGCAAGGCAGGGAGACCCGGGACAGCGGCTCGATCCGAAGGAGGTTGCGGTCGACAAGCGGGGCTTCGTCACGGCCTATCTCGAGACGCTCGCCCGGAGCCGGGCGCCCGGCCTCTCGGCGCCGGGACCCTCCGGCGAAGTCAGGGTCTCGTGGCGGAATCCCGATCCCGAGGCCTACCTGCAGGCGATCGAAGCGAAGCTGCTCGACGAGCGCTTCTATGCGAATTCGTTCGTCGTCCAGAAGTTGCGCCTGCCCGCCGCGCCGGGGGCGACGCGGCGCGTCACGATGATCGGCTTCGACACGAACCAGGTCGACGTGCTGGTCGGCACCCTGGACACGCTGAGGTCGATCAGCCCGGGACACATCGGCCACGTGCGCGCGGACCAGCTCGAGGCGATCGCGCCCTGGCTGGACGAAGCAAGGCGGGCGGGCGACATCGTCGTTCTCGCCGGGCATCACAACTGGAACCAGCTCAGCTTCGGTTCGCAGTTCCGGATCACCGCGCTCGTCTCCGACCTGGACCACCCGCTGGTGTACCTGTCGGCGCACACGCACCGGGGCTTCTGGGCCACCCACCGGATCGGGGAACGGAGCCTGCTCGAGCTGAACGTCAGCTCGTTGTCGGACTGGCCGATCGCGTACCGGCGGGTCAGCTTCGCCCTGGACGAGAAGGCGAAGCGGCTCAAGGTCCGCGCAGAGATCATGCCCAACGATGGGGGCGGTGTCCAAAGCGACGTCGACATCCTGCGCGCCTGGGAGTCGCAGGTGTGCGCGGCATCGGGTTACTCGGCCTTCGTCGCCGAGCTGGAGAGCCTGCACGTCGTCAAGGCGCAACGGGACGCCCGGGGCACCTTGCTCGAGTGGCTGTTCGAGGGACTCGGAGAATGGTGCCGGCCCTGCCAGCAGGCGCTCTACGAGAGCGGCATGCGCTACCAGGACGCGCTGCTCGAGACCGCCTACCAGCTGCACGCCGACTTCTCGGATCGCCTGCCGGAGGTCGCGGCGATGCGCGTGCCGTCGACCTGCGGAACGCAATCACTCCCGGCCTGCATCGTCGGGCTGCGCAGCGAAACCCCCCGCGACCTGGAAGGCACGATCGAACTGTTCAGGCGCAAGGCCGGGCTGGTCGATGCGCTGAACCACCAGTTCGACGGGCTGAAGGATCCTCGCGTGCGCGCTTACATGGCCTGTCGTGCCGTGGTTGCCGCCCGCACCGACTACGACCTGACCCCGGACTCGCGCCGGGTCGGGCGTGGCGAGGAAAACCGGCGCCGGATGGACTTCTTCAGGATCGAGGCCACGGTCGGGATGCAGTAGCGTGAGGTGCCTGGCCGCGTGCTGCGCCGCGCTCATGCTCGGGGCCTGCGCTTCTCCGCCGCTCGAGATCTTCTCCGAGGCGACGCCCCCGACGGTGCTCACGACGATCGAGAACGCCGGGGTGAAGGACATGCGCGCGGTCTACCGGGCCGCCGTCTGCAGCCGCCTGCCGATCGGGGCCGACGCGTGCGACGATGTCCTGCTGCGCTTGCCGGGGGAGGGCGAGGGCGGCGCGGCGCCTGTCGTCGGAAACGCCGCGGCGCGCTACCGGATCGCATTCGTCCCGGGCTTCTTCTCGGAGTGCTTCGGCGAGGTCGGCGAGCCGTTTCGCGACGTGGTGCCGACGCTGGAGGCGGAGGGCTTCCAGGTCGACCTCCTCGACGTTCCGGGCCGTGGCACCTCCGCCGGGAACGCGCGAAGGATCGCCGAGCACTTCGCGCGAGGCGCCGGCGGGCAGCCCCCGGTCATCGTGTTCGCGTACTCGAAGGGCCTGCCCGATGTCCTCGAATTCCTTGCGGGGCATCCTGACGCGGGGCGACAGGTCGCCGCAGTCGTTTCCGTGGCCGGTGCGGCGAACGGCAGTCCGCTGGCAGGGCGCGTGGAGGGGGCGTACCGGTGGCTCGGTGCGCGGCTTCCGCTGCCTGGCTGCGAGCGCGGCAGCGGCGAGGAAATCCGGGACCTGCGCCGCGACGTGCGCCTGGAGTGGTGGCGCCGATACGGCAACTCCCTGTCGGTGCCGATCTTCGCGCTGGTCGCCGCTCCCCGGCCCGAACGGGTCTCGGCGATCACGCGGTTCAGCTACGAGCGGCTTGCCACGGTCGACCCCCGAAACGACGGGAAGCTGTTGTGGACGGACCAGATTGCCCCGCGCAGCCACCTGCTGGGCTATGCGAATGCCGACCACTATGCGATCGCGATCCCGCTTTCCGAGAGCCTGCCCGTCCTATCGCCAGCCTTCCACGACGACGTGCCCCGCGCGGCGCTCGTGCGGGCGGCGATCGACGTCGTCGCGGCGACCCTGCGCGACCGCGCCCGCTAGCGTCACCGGCCCCGCCTTCAGTACAGGTCGCGGGGAAAGAACATGAAGAAGACGTCCTGGACACGTTGCCAGAAGCTTCGTGCGGGCTGGGCGGTCAGGACCCGGTCCCCGGCGGTCCAGCGCACCGTGCCGTCATCGCCGAGCGAGACCCGCCAGGCGTTCTCGGGCCGCATGTCGCGCTCCATCGACGCGGCAAGCTCCCGGGCGAGCCCCTGGCTGTCGACGACGACGCCCATCTCGCTGTTGATGTCCCACGAGCGGGGATCCAGGTTCATCGAGCCGACGAAGACCCTCTCCCGGTCGATCACGATGGCCTTGACGTGAAGGCCCATGAACCCGGCTTCGGTCGGGGCCGTGTCGGCCAGCAGGGGGCGCACCGCCGCGTCGGCGCGCATCTCGTGCAGGTCGACGCCTGCCTCGAGCAGCGGGCGGCGCCACTGCTTGTAGTGGCTGTTGACTGCCGGAACGTCGTGCGAGGCCAGCGAGTTCGTGAGCATCCGGTACCTGACGCCGCGCGCGATCTGGTCTCGCATGCGCTCGAGGGCGTGGGGGCCCGGGATGATGTACGCGTTGGTGATCAGGACCTCGCGCTTCGCGCCCGCGAGCAGTTCGCGGATCGCGGCCGGCATGTGGTGCTTGAGCGCGTCGGGATCCGGGGTGTCGGTGTGGACCCGGCTGGTCCCGACGTGCAGGCTCGCCACCGCGCGAGCCAGGCGGTCGCTCCAGTCTTCCGGGTCGACGGGGAAGCGGGAGAGCGAAGGCGCAGACCTCAGGCGCTCGCGAAGCGGGGCCTGGACGCGCGACAGCTCGCCGGAATCCGTGGCGACGCCGAGCGCGGCGACGGGCACGACCCACTCGCTGTTCCAGAAGCGATCGAACACCGACGAGGCCTGGCGCGCCACGGGGCCGATGCCGAGCACGTCGAGGTCGCGGAAGTTGAAGTCGCTCGACAGCCCGAAGTACTCGTTGCCGATGTTTCGTCCGCCGATCACCGCCGCGCGGTTGTCGGCGATCAGCAGCTTGTTGTGCATGCGGTGATTGATGCGCTCCATGCGCCCGACCATCTCGAAGACGCGACCCGCGAGGGCGCGCGTGCGCCAGGCGTTGAAGAGCCGGATCTCGACGTTCGGGTGACTGTCGATCAGGGACGCGACGTCGTCGCGCAGCTCGGCATGGCCACCGTCTTTCAGGATGGTGGACAGGTCGTCGAGGATCAGGCGGACCCGCACGCCGCGATCGGCCGCGTCGAGCACGCGCTTCATCAGCAGGCTGCCGCTCTCGTCGCCCCACCACACGTAGTACTGGAGATCGAGCGAATGACGCGCCGAGTCGATCAGCGCCAGCCTCCAGCGAAGGCCGTCCTCGTTGGAGTCGAGCAGCCGGAATCCGGAGGCGCTCGGACCCGCGCGCTCGCTCAGCCGCGATTCGGCGGCCGAGAGCAGCCCGCCCGGCTGCGGCGCCAGGGCCTGCCCGGGAGCGCCCCTCGGCAGGGTGTCGGGAAGCGTGGCGCAGCCGGCGACAGCCAGCCCGGCCAGCAGGGCGAGAACGAAGCGCAGCTTCGACAGCAGTGACATCGCGTGGCGAATTCCCGTGGTTGGGCGAGACGCGCAGCGCCCGCCGCCTCCCCGCGGCGATCGTGGGCCGCGTCGTGCAGGGCCGATGATAGGCAAAGTCGGCCTGCCCGAGAAGGCGCAATGTGGCGCGCGGATCCCTGCAGGTCGCCTCAGGCCCGGTGCCGCGCCACCGCTGTCTCGTCCCACTCGATGCCCAGGCCCGGCGCGTCCCAGGGCACCACGCAGCCGTCGCGCAGTTCCAGCGGCGAGCGGCGCAGGCCCCCGGCCGCGTCCATCACCTCGAGCCAATCGGCGGTGGGCGTTGCGCAAAGCAACTGCGCTGCGGCTTCGGCGAACAGGTGCGAGGACATCGGGATGCCGGCGGTTCGCGCGAGGGCCGCGGCCTCGAGCCAGCCGGTCACCCCTTGGATGTACTGCGGATCGGGCATCGCCAGGTCCATCGCGCGTGCCGCGATCGCCGCGCGCATTTCACCGGGTCCGTTGAAGTTCTCGCCGATCTGGATCGGCGTGCGCACGGCGTCGGCGATGCGCGCGCAGGACTCGAAGTCGTCTGCCGCCACCGGCTCCTCGATCCATGCGAGGCCTTCGTCGTCCAGCGCCTTGCAGCGGGCCATCGCCTCCGGGAGGCTCAGCGACTGGTTGTAGTCGATCATCAGCGCGAGGCCGTCGCCGAGCGCGCGGCGCGCCGCGCGGATCGCGGCCAGGTCCTCGGCGAAGCTCGGGAAGCCGGCCTTTATCTTGAGGCCCGCATAGCCGCCGGCGCGC